>CAVQDE010000001.1:0-595000 GCA_963711205.1 uncultured Gammaproteobacteria bacterium | reverse complement strand
GTGTTACTCACCCGTCCGCCACTCGCCATCAATCTAGTATTGCTACACAACATGCTGCCGTTCGACTTGCATGTGTTAGGCATGCCGCCAGCGTTCAATCTGAGCCAGGATCAAACTCTCCACTTCTTTGAAACTTTTTAATCACTCGACTATCAAATAATCAAGTGATCAGATCCTCACTACCCTCTCAGGTAAGCGCGCACATACTTCACTCTTTCAACTTGTTAAAGATCATTTACACTAGAGACCGCGCATTCTACCCGTTCTCTCTTCCCTGTCAATACTAATTACATCAAATTTTAAAATTTTTTAAAAAATAAAACAATATGTTAAGTTTTTAAGTTTTTCTCGCGGCCCTGCAATAATTTTCTTAAAAATGCTCCAGTATATGACTCTGGATGCTTAGCCACCACTTCAGGCGTGCCCACAGCCACAACGCGACCACCTTTCTCACCCCCTTCGGGACCAAGATCAATAATCCAATCGGCTGTTTTGATCACATCCAAGTTGTGTTCAATGATAACGATGGTATTACCTTTATCACGCAGTCTGTGGAGCACTCGCAGGAGTTGCTCTATATCATAAAAATGCAACCCAGTAGTTGGCTCATCTAGCAAGTATAGCACGCGCCCTGTATCTCTTCGCGAAATCTCCTTTGCCAACTTAATGCGCTGCGCTTCACCGCCCGATAAAGTAGTTGCACTTTGACCTAATGAGATATAGGAAAGACCCACATCCAGCAAGGTTTGCAATTTTCTTGCAACAACAGGAATCGCATCAAAAAAGCCACGCGCTTCTTCAACCGTCATCTCAAGGATTTGATGAATATTTTTTCCTTTATAGAGAATTTCTAGGGTTTCTCGATTATAACGTTTACCCTGACAGACATCGCAAGTCACATAGACATCTGCAAGAAAATGCATCTCTACTTTAATTACCCCTTCACCTTGGCATGCCTCACAACGACCACCTTTCACATTGAAACTAAAACGACCAGGTTGATAGCCACGCGAACGTGATTCTTGAGTGCCGGCAAATAATATCGCGGATGGCAGTAAATAAACCGGTATAAGTAGCAGGATTAGAACGCGGTGTACGACCAATGGGACTTTGATCAACAATCACTACTTTATCCAAATATTCAAGGCCTCGATATGTTCATGCGGTGCTGGTTCTTGGCCTCCCGCTTCATTCAGTGCTCGACTGGCAACAGGTGCTAAGCGTGTCATTAATCAAAGTTGATTTACCCGAACCCGATACGCCTGTGATACAAGTCATCAAGCCAATGGGAATTCACATCATATTTTAAATTATTTCCTTTCGCACCACGTAAAATAATTTGTTTCTCTGGATTAGGTACCAGGCGGTCTACGCGGAACGGCAATTTTACGTTTTCCCGACAAATATTGGCCGGTTAATGATTTGGATTACGCATAATGTCTGCCGGCTTACCTTGCGCGACAATATGACCGCCATGCACTCCTGCGCCCGGGCCCAAATCAAGCACATGATCCGCACTCATGATGGCATCTTCATCATGCTCAACCACAATGACCGTATTACCTAAATCACGCAAATGATGCAGCGTACGCAATAATCTTGCATTATCACGTTGATGCAAACCAATTGAGGGTTCATCCAAAATATACATGACACCCACTAAACCCGAACCAATCTGACTGGCTAGTCGAATACGTTGCGCTTCACCCCCGGACAAAGTTTCAGCGCTGCGATCTAAACTGATGTAATCCAAACCCACATCCACTAAAAAACTTAATCGACTTATTAATTCTTTAACAATTTTTACTGCAATTTCACCGCGATAACCAGGCAAATGTAATTTTTCAAAAAACGCTTTGGTTTTATCGACCGCCCAGGAAGAAATTTCAGGCAAGATTTTTATCCGCAATAAACACATTTCGCGCAGATTTATTTAAACGTGCACCATGGCAACTTTCACAGACACGCGCAGCAATATATTTGCGTAATTCTTCGCGAACAAATTCAGATTCCGTATCACGATAACGGCGTTCGAGATTAGGAATAATCCCTTCAAACATGTGTTTTTGAATAATGAATGGCCATCTTCATCTTTATATTGAAATCGAATTGACTTCATTGCCACCATGTAATAACATTTGCTGAATTTTTTTTGGCAAACGTCTCGAAAGGCATTTCCAAATCAAATTTATAATGTTTCGCCAACGAAGTGAGCAATTGATAATAATACACATTACGTCTATCCCAACCACGAATAGCGCCATCAGCCAAACTTAATTCTTCATTCACCACCAATTCTGGATCAAAAACTTCCTTCACGCCCAAGCCATCACACGCAGCGCACGCACCAACAGGACTATTAAATGAAAATAAACGCGGAGATAATTCCGGCAAACTATAACCACAATCAGGACAAGCAAATTTAGAGGAAAATACGCGTGGCGTCCGTTTGGGTTCATCCATTAATCCTAGCGCTGCAATACCATCAGCTAAGCGCAATGCAGTTTCAAATGATTCTGCTAAACGTATGCGCAAATCTTCGCGCACTTTAATGCGGTCAATCACGACTTCAATCGTATGCTTTTTGCGTAAATCTAGTTTAGGCGGCTGATCCAACTCCACCATATTGCCATCAATTCGTGCGCGCACAAAACCTTGGCCGCGTAATTCTTGCAATAACTCTACATGCTCACCTTTGCGCTCACGCACCACTGGCGCAAGTATCATCACTTTAGTATCGACAGGCAATGCCAAAACGGTATCCACCATTTGACTGATGGTTTGCGCTTCCAACACATTGCCATGTTCGGGACAGCGCGGCTGACCCACTTTGGCAAATAGTAAACGCAGATAATCATGAATTTCTGTGATCGTACCCACTGTTGAACGTGGGTTATGCGAAGTCGATTTTTGTTCAATCGAAATAGCGGGGGATAATCCTTCGATATGATCCACATCCGGCTTTTCCATCATCGATAAAAATTGTCGGGCATAGGAAGATAGCGATTCCACATAGCGGCGCTGGCCTTCTGCATATAAAGTATCAAAGGCCAATGATGATTTACCTGATCCCGATAATCCTGTAATGACTATCAGTTTATCGCGAGGCAAATCAACATTCAGATTTTTTAAATTATGGGTGCGAGCACCACGGATACGAATGTGTTTCATAGGTTCAGCTGCGTAGGAAAAAGGGCTACATTATAAGCATAATTAGTATATGGTGACTATTTTTTCTCTAATCAAGTCTAGCTTTTAACCCCGAGAGAGAGGCTAATCCCGAGGATGACGCTGGTGTAGCGTGCCCTGACACAGTTCGAAATAGTCTCATAAATCAAAGATAAATCGATTACCTTCCTCTGAGTTTTGCGGATAAGGGAGGAAGAATCCAGGCGCATCAAATTCTTTTTCCACGGGGAGCGCAAATCGCACTATAATGCGGGCCAAGTTATGCATCTTTTTTAAGTGAAGAACCAATTATGTATTCAAAAAAAATGACGAGAGTGGAGCGCCAGGCGGTTATTAGTTTATCTTCTATCATGAGCCTACGCATGATAGGCCTCTTTATGGTGTTGCCTGTCTTCAGTTTGTATGCACATCAATTAACTGGATCCACTCCCACACTCATTGGCATTGCGATAGGAATTTATGGTTTGGCTCAGGCTCTTTTTCAAATTCCCTTTGGAGCCTTATCAGATCGCATAGGCCGAAAACCTATCATTGCAATGGGTTTATGCATTTTTGCCCTTGGCAGTCTGATGGCGGGATTCGCACACTCCATCATGCTCATGATCCTAGGACGCGCCTTGCAGGGCATTGGCGCTGTCGGGAGTACACTCTTAGCCCTGATGGCAGATTTAACGCGTGAAGAACAACGTACAAAAGCCATGGCGATATCAGGTATTACCATAGGGTTTTCTTTTTCCATTGCCATGCTGTTGGGTCCCATTTTATCTAAATGGATGCCAGTGAATTATTTATTCCTCGTGGCAACGAGTTTAGGCTTAGTGGGCATCCTTGTCTTGTATACTTTGGTTCCTACCCCACTAACAATGAGCTGGCATCGTGATACCGAGCCTGAATTCTCCTCCTTTTTAAAATTACTCGTTGACCCTCAACTGGCTAAATTAAATATCGGTATTTTGATTCTGCATGCGATTTTCACTGCCAGTTTTGTCGTCATTCCCATTAGTCTTTTACAATTTGTGACCTAGCCACTAGCAGACAATGGCTAGTTTATTTACCTACCTTATTGGCTGCTTTAGTGATTGCGCTGGTTTGCATAGGTCTTGCTGAGCGCAAACAACAACTTAAACCTTACTTCTTAGGAGGGATTGGATTATTGGCAGTCGCCTTATTTTTACTTTGGATGACACCCCATAGTATTACGTTCGCCATCATTGGTTTATGTTTCTTTTTTGCTGGATTTTCCTTACTCGAAGCTTTTTTACCCTCTCTTATTTCACGTTCTGCACCCGCAGCACGCAAAGGAAGCGCAATGGGCATCTATTCATGCTCGCAATTTTTAGGTATCTTTGTAGGCGGTGTTCTTGGCGGATGGCTATATGGCAAGTTTAGTTTTTCGGGTGTCTATTTCTTTTGTATCGTCCTCGCACTTTTTTGGTTTATCCTCGCCTTACTGATGCAACCTCCTCGTTATCTTGTCAATCAAATGTGGCATGTCTTCCCTTCTAAAATAAAGGATTGGGATGCCATTGCGGCAAAGGTGCAAATGATTCCTGGTATAGTCGAAGTGACTTTTATTGCGGAAGAAGGCATGGCATATTTAAAAATGGAACGAGAAACACTCAGACATCCCGATTTCATTCGTCTTAAAGAGCAATTAATCGGACACAGTTTAGGAGAATAGTTATGGCACGTGGTGTTAACAAAGTAATATTGATTGGAAATTTAGGCAAAGATCCTGAAATACGCTACACCCCCAATGGTTTAGCTGTCGCTAATATCACCCTCGCCACAAGTGAATCGTGGAAAGATAAGCAATCAGGCGAAAATGTAGAGCGTACAGAATGGCATCGCATTGTGTTCTATCAGCGCCTTGCAGAAATTGTAGGAGAGTATTTACGTAAAGGCGCCAAAGTCTATGTAGAAGGTCGTCTGCAAACTCGTAAATGGCAAGATAAAAATTCAGGCCAAGATCGTTATACCACTGAAATTATCGCAGAAAGCATGCAAATGTTAGATGGCAAAGGCAGTAGTGGTGGCGCTACGTCTTTTGAAAAACCAGCCACTGCTGATGCAGGCCCTGCAGACTCAGCGCCTCCATTAGATAATTTCGATGATGATATTCCTTTCTGAATGACATAAAAGTATATTTTGTAAAGATATACAGAGAATATATTTAATATCATAAGCAATATCAAGCAATTATAGAATTAAGCTATCATTAGAATGTAAAGAAATGACGGCTTTTTTATTGCCTCATGAAAAAGAGAAGATAAAAAATATCTATAAATTTATTTTGACAAAATAGAAATTAGCATATAAATTTCTTGTCAATTTAAGTTAACGGATTAGAAAAAGATTTAATATGAAACAATTTATTCGAGCTGTTGGAGGAATGAAAAATTCTGTAATTTACACGGATACTGATGAACGACATTTTCGTTTTTCTGGAGGAACATGGGCATGGCGCAATCATAATCCAGGAAATGTTTGGTCTGGATTAATTAGTAAAAAACATAATCAAATTGGCAAAACGCAGAGTTTTGCTATTTTTCCAGATGATGAATCTGGACATGAATCATTACTGGATACCCTGATAACAACTTATGGTGACTCTTCAATCCATGAAATGATTTACAACTACGCGCCACCCAAAGATAATCCAACTAAAAAATATGAAAAATTACTTCGAGAAAAAACTGGCATTTATGATGCTACACCAATAAAGAAGTTCACTCGAATTCAATTTGAAAAATTCTGGAAAACAATACAACAAATGGAAGGTTATAAAGCTGGAAAAATTGTAGAAGTATATCGCATTTCTGGCGTTCAAATACTGGGAAAAAATCGCCATCAATATTGTCTCAACGAGGGCGAATGGATTAGCGAACCAGAATGTATCAATTTGGCTGCAAAAGGAAAAGTGGAGTTAGAAATTTGCCTATCAAAATTAAATAATAAGTTTTTAAGGACACCGCCAAACAGCCTTTTTCAAAAAAGGCTTGAGGATTTAATATGCAAAAAATATTAATAGTATTTATCTTTTTATACACTACTTTCACAACAGTTTATGCTCAAGATACACAACATAGAAAAGAAAAAGATATGAGGATTTTGCAATTAACCAAGGGTGCAAAATTAACCGATTTGACTGAATCGCCGGATGGCAAATGGATTGTGTTTGTTAAAAAAAGTAATTATACCATCCCTAGTAATTGCTTTTATTTTTCTCAAAAAGGCGAACGGGCTGACGAGATATGGATTGTTAATGCCAAAGAAATGACTAAAAAATTACTAGTAGCTCCCCATTTTAGTTGTGGAGATGTATCAAAGGTTATTATTGATCCACATAACCTGCAATTTTCACCTAATGGTAAAACTCTTTATTTTGAAACATCTGCATGGGTGACATCAGGTGCTATTCATGCGGTGGATGTAGATGGTAACCATTTAAGATTTGTAACCGATGGCAGTGAATTGCGTGTTGTGCAATCTGGACCATATAAAGATGACATCATTGTTAATCAACACCGTTACCGTTTCAAGGGTGATACTCCATTAGGTAGCTATAATTGGGATTGGCTATTCACACCGACAGGAAAACAAATCAAGTTATATAAAAAAATGGACTAGCAGATGAAAATTGAAGTAATTACACATCAATCAGGTGATCAGCTGCCCATGTTAGTAGATAACAATGGGTTACCGTTGCCAACACCAAATGAATTTATCATGGGAAGAAGAAATTTAAGCACTAATACTCTAATCCGAAATTTACGTGAACTTAGTGTTTTTTATAGCTGGTTAGAACATGAAAAAATTGATTTATGGAAAAGAATAAAAACAGGACAATTTTTTTCTGAAGCTGAGATTAAAGGGGGAATGATTGAAACTTTGCGCCGTGACCAAGCTACAGATCGCAAAATAACTCGTATCACGATTTCACCTTATACATTCAATCAACGCTTAACTAGTGTGCGTCAGTTTCTAAGCTGGTGCTTTGATATGAGGCTTAGCTCACTTTCATTATCAGACCACAGCTATGATCGAATAAGAGAACAACAAAAAAGACTTTTAAAATTATTAGACAGCTCGTTTATTAATGCACCACCAAGCAACAAAGGAAAAAACAAAGGATTAACAGATAAAGAAATATCATTTTTAGTTAACTGCCTAAATCCAGACAATTCAGAAGCCATAGGGCGAAATCCGGCAGTAAGATTTAGAAATTACATTTCAATTATGATCATGCTGTATTACGGTTTACGACCAGGAGAATTACTATGCCTTCAAGTGAAGGATATTGAGATTGGTGCGATTTCCAGTATTCGCGTCGTTCGTAGACCCCCCGACAAAAATGATCCTCGCAAACCCCGCCCCAAAATCAAACGCAATGGCCGTGTAATGGCAATCGATGATCCTATATTTGCACAACGTCTGGATGAATATATTATGAACTGGCGCGATGTATTAGTAAAAAAATGCTACAGTTAATTCAGAATATTTGATTTTAAGTGATGAGGGCAATCCGCTTACCCAGTCAGCTTTAACACAGTTTTTCCAAGGTTTAAGAAATAGATTTCCAGAACAATTGCCTGCACATTTAAGCGCTAAAGCGCTACGCCATACGTTTTCTAGCATGATGGAAGCGCGCACTACGGAATGCTGGCTTAAATGAAGAACGACGCAAGCAAGCATTAGCCATATTGCGAGGCGACAGCAGTTTAGAATCACAATCAGTTTATATTGCTCAAGAAATTGAAGAGCAAGCAAATCGAGCATTAAAAAACTTTCAACGTGACTTGTTAAGCTAAGGAACAAACATGAACTCAGCTTTAACCAAGTTGATTGAAGAAAATGAATGGATTGACATCTCATCAAAAATTATTACTCGTGAAGGCCATACAGTTGATACTTCCAGCAATCAGTGGCATTTGCCTTATTCAATGAGAGCTCATTCAACATTGGATTTTAATAAAATTATCAATTCTTCATTACGCTGGGCTACAAAAAGATATATTCAAGAAAAAATTCAAACAACCTCCACGCACGCCGGATACAGTAACTTTCAAGACATAAAGCGTGAATTTTTAAGATTTCAAAATGATTATGGCCTAATTGAAAATCTTAGTAAAACCGAACTGGAAAATAAACTTATCTCGATAGTTGAACATAGAATCTCGCAAGCAGGAGCAAAGCATCGCTTGTGGGCTTTATATCGACCGATACAATGGTACATCTGGTGCGCTGAGAATTATCCTGAGCTTGGCTTCTGTTCCGCCTATGCAATGGAACTAGACAGCATGATTCTTCCTGGCAATCCCAAGGGTGAGGCTGTGCGTATGGAAGATCCTGATAGCGGACCTCTTCACCGTTCTTTAGAGTTGCCACTCATTATCAAGGCGTTACGAGAAGATAAAAGTCCCGCGCTCGAACATATACAACAAAAAGTTGCTGTTGCGCTTTCAATAGCTCTTGGAAGAAATCCCGCTAATTTAACCTATTTGCGAGAAGCAGATTTCATCAATCTAACATCTGAATCAGATGAACCATGCTATATCCTCAAAATGCCAAGAATTAAAAAACGGCAATTGAACCCACGCGATGATTTCATGGAAGAATATCTTGATCCTGAATTTGCTGCCTATGTTCAAGAACTAATTGCAGCAAGTCAACAAATTAAAACTATTATAAAAACCAAAAATGACGATATTGAAATCGATAGACCGCTTTTTATAAAAGTAGATCAAAATAAGGCTGCTTTATCAGCCGGACTTATCAATGAAAGCTTTAACATGCCTAGCGCAGAGATTAGCGAGCTAATAAAAAAATTCGCCAGACGCCATAACATTATTTCACCTTTAACTGGTGAAGTTTTATATCTATCTACTCGTCGACTCAGATATACACTGGCAACAAGTCTTGCATCAGAAGGCATAAGCAGACGCGAATTAGCTCGCATCCTCGATCATACTGATACTCAGCATGTTCAAGTGTACTTTGAAGTAGCCGGGAATATCGTTGAACACCTAGATAAAGCTAGCGCGAAAGGGTTTGCAAAATACTTAGATTATTTTAAGGGTCGCATCATAGATAATGCTAGTGAAGCAATCAACGGCGAACGAGACGACAAACATTTATCGTTCATCAATGAAATTAATCCTAATGATCAAACAGAGATTGGTGTTTGTGGTGAAAATAATATATGCCATCTTGATCCACCTTTTTCTTGTTATCTTTGCCCCAAATTTCAGCCATATCGCCATGCAGATCATGAACACGTTTTAGAATGCCTACTTAAATCTCGTACCGAGAGAATAGAAAAATATGAAAATGCTCGCTTAGGCATCCAACTAGATGACGTTATATTTGCTGTTGCCCAAGTAGCTGAACAATGTAAAAGCGAGGTATCCAATGGCTGATGGTCGCTCGAATCGAAAAATTCGTATAGTCCCATTCCTAAGCTCGCTGGAAAAAGATCGCGAAACGAATTTAGCCACATTAATTGATAAAGCAAAAAAATTAAAAATAGATGGCCTTAACTTGGAGAACTGGGATGATCATACTTGGAAAATTAAATCCGGACGTTTGATTAAACAATCAGGAAAAAACACCTTTACTGCTTCTTTAATATTTCACTTTTCTCTAAAAATAGGCAACATACCGTTACCCAACGATTGGGCAAATCTGATAAAAGCATTAGTTGTACTCCGGTTTCATCGCAAGCATCAATCAATAGAAAATCAAAGAATGTTTATTGCCTCTGTTAGCTATGTTGCAGATGAATCTTTTAAACAAGAACAGCGAATTAGCCAATTAAATCCAGCACTACTCGATTCTGCTTGCCAATTAATTGACTCACATTATAGTAAAGGCGCAGCTTACAATATGCAAAAAGCCATCGGTGAATTTGCGGCACATTGTGATGCAAATGGTCTTTGCAAAACATATCTTAATTACAAATTTTCAGGCATGAAGAGACCTGAAAATACGTCTGGCATTGGCTATAGACGCTTAGACGATCCAAATGTAGCTGACGCCACAAGCGATAAAGTAATTTCACCAGAAGTATTTCGTGTTCTTGGTGAACTATATCAGAAAGTTCCTAAAAATCATAAATATCGATTTTACATATTGGTTTTAACTCTTTTAGCATGTTTAGGACGACGATTTAGTGAAGTCGCTTTGCTACCCCATCAAAAAGTTAATTATGATACTGAAGGTCGAGCTTACATCGAGTACTTCCCACGTAAACAATCTTACGGTGACGCGTTTACTCCACTTCGCCATTTGTATCTCCCTACAGCAACAATATCAATAATCACAGAAGTCTTACTTGAATTAGATAATAGCTGCATGGCAGCACGTATAACTGCTACAGAAATGCAAAAGGTCAATGGTCCCGATTTATCGTTTCTAGCAAATATTCCTGAAGATAAGCGTTTTTATGGAGAGGATTTAATAAAACTTGGATTAAGTGATACGATACTTGCTACAACAGGCTGGCTAAGAAAAAATGGCTACACAGTCGCTGATCCTAATAAGATAACCCTGCAAAATAGGAAACCAAACCATCCTTTCATTTACACGACAAAAGAAGGAATAAGCAAATATTGTCAAAGAGATTTCTTTCCCAATTTTATTAAGCCAATTCATGTTGATCAAAACGGAAAAGAATATTACCTCAAAGATTTGCTATTAGTTCGACATAGAGGGCTATCTTCAGGTGCATATAGTCATTGGATAGCAACTACATGTACTTCCTCTATGATGACAACTTTTTTAAGATATCTTGATGACTTGGTAGAAAAATATGCTTCGTCATTAGTAAACATAAACTTTACCAGTCATCACTTCCGCCATACCTTAAATACCCTTTTAGATGAAGGAGGTTTAACAGATTTACTCCAAACTGAATGGTTTGGTCGAAAAAATCCATGCGATACCAAAGCTTATCAGCACACCAGCCGAGAAAAACGAGCGTTAATGCTGCGTGAAGACATCAAAAAAGGACACATTGGCGGGAAAATTGTAGATAAATTAAAATCAATTCCCATCACTGTTCAAGATGCTTTTCTTAAAGCCCGAATTAATGCTGTGCACGATGTAGGCGCTGGTATTTGTGTACATAATTTTGTTCAAACTCCCTGCGAACGTCACCTACAATGTAGCGCTGACTGTAAAGACTATGTCTGGGTCAAAGATGATAAAGGCCGCGTTGATGATTTAAAACGCCAATATTCAATGACCTTAGTAGCACGCGAGACTGCAGAAAAAAAATCAAAAGAGAAAAATGCCAAAAAAAGTATCGATTGGCTTACTCATAGCGATAAGAAATTAACAACTCTTTCAAAACAACTTGCTGATAACAACATCAACGAATTTGATCCCCATCAATATTAGAGGAATTCGCACATGAATAAACGTTTCCGCAGAATGACTGATACTGATGTTAAATCAATCATTGCTGATCTTGATCGCTGGGCATCAGGCCAACTCGGATCTAAATTGACATGGTCTATTTTGGAAGACCGTTTTGAATTTAGCCGTCAGTCATTGCAAGCTAAAGCAGAAATAAAAGCAGCTTATGATTATGCAAAAAAATCACTAGCTGGCGGCTTAGTCAAAAGCCGCGAACAAGCTAACCAAGAAAATGAAGAGCTTTTGCATGAGGTGCAACGCTTAAAACTCGAGGTTGCTGAGTATAAACGCAGAGAAAATTTATGGCGTGAGCGTTGGCAACGAATTGCTTTCCATATTCGTCAAAAAGGGTTACAGATTCATGAGGTAGATCAACCTGCAGACGGCTCATTAGGTGATCGTGAAGTAAGTAATATTTTGAGACCGTTTGACAAGGAAGTTCCTTCATCTGGAAGAGTTTAAGGGAATACACACATGAAAGGATTTATTGAAAAATTAGCCAATTGGGGATCAAGCTTGATGAATCACGGAAACCATGAACAACAAATTAAAAACATGATTTATGACACAATAGTAGATGATCTGAAAAATCGAAAATCCTGTCTATGCAATTTATTTATTTTTTATGATGAAAAGAAACGAAAAAAACTCCTGGAACAAATAATGAGCAGAAAAGATATCAAATTAACTGAATGGGAAGCGCTCTCAGTTATAAATGAGACAGCAAATAGCATACAAAAAAACAATGAGGTTGCATATCCAATCAAAAATGCAACTGATGCTCATATTGAGGAATTTGCTAATAAATTAAGCCTTCAGACTGCCAGTTACATCTCAAATCAGCATAACAACACAGTTGTTCTACCAATCAAGGGGTTGCCTGAGAAAGCCAGAAATTATTTAAACAACAAAACATTACCCAATGTAAAGTTTACTGCGCAAAACGGCCATATTCACATAAATTTAGCAGTTAATGGGCCGCTCGTTTATGGAAGCCATAATGCTGAAATGATCGCCCTTAATAATTGTCTTCAGACCGTTTTAACTACTGGCATACTGTTTGATTTTTTCAATACCAGCCCTCTACAAGATTCAGCACTCAATATCAAAGAAACTACTTTTGAAAAACCTGAAGACTATATATCCATTAATAACCTATTTTCAACAGAAACTGAGAGTCTTGCTGAAGATATATCTATTCATCCAGACGCTAATGATAATGCGGAAAAGTATTTTACTGCATTAAACAAAATTTTAAATGCCGCATCAAATGCACCAGCTATCATGTACTCATTAACATGGTATTGTAAGTCACTCAACCTTGGCGATATTAAAACAATTTTTATCTGCAGATACATTGGATTTGAAGTGTTATCTGGTATATGGACAAAATCAAATAAAAAAGACAAATCCTCTCAAGATAAAGTTAAATACACGATTTCCGCTTTATTAGCAAAAGACATAAATGATCTTAAAGAGAAACAAGCACAGCTTAAAAATATAATAGACCTCAGAAATGAACTCTTCCATGGGAGCTACAGTCAAATGTTGTGTACGGGACCAATTCATTAGGCGGCAATTCCTTCATTCACTGAATCATTTTTATTTACTTCACGTGTGCCATTCACAAATTTAACGCCTTGAATTACATCCGCTAAATAAGTAAAACCTTTTACTCGATACCAGTGTTGCTGCGCATTCTCACATAATTTAAAGACCATCGTTAATATCGTCGTTCTTGAAAATGCACCTTTCGATTTATAAGTTCTGTGTCTAACCATAGAAAAGGTTGATTCAATTGGATTAGTCGTGCGTATATGCACCCAATGCTCAGCAGGAAAATCATAAAATGCTAACAGCTCTACTTTATCTTTTTGCAGGCACTCTGTCGCTTTGGGATACTTAGCCTCATATGATTGTATAAAATATTCAAATGCTTCGTAAGCTTGCTTCCGCGTTGGTGCCATCCAAATCTCTTGTAATTGCTTCTTTGCTTTAGACAGCAACGATTTTGGCAGCTTATCTAACACATTACCCATCTTATGAAACCAACATCGCTGCTGTTTTGTTTCGCCAAATAGTTCAGTCAATGCGCCCCAAAATCCCAATGCGCCATCACCCACAGCAAGTTTCGGCGCTTCTTTTAATCCGCGGTGTTTGATATCACGCAATAAACACAACCAGGATTCTTTGCTTTCTCTATGGCCCGCTTCAAGCGCAAGTAATTCTTTATTACCTTGTTCCGTAACTCCGATAATCACTAAAACACACTCTGCTGAATCTTCCATTCTCGCTTGCAAATGAATGCCATCTGCCCAGAAATAAACGTAACGCTTGCCTTTCAACGAACGTTTCTGCCAAACCTTATATTCATCTTCCCATGTGGCTTTTAATCGACTAATCACACCAGGTGATAGGTTCTTGGCTTTGCTGCCAACAAGGGGTGTTAGAGCCTCAACAAAATCATTGGTCGATATACCTTTTAAATATAATAGCGGCAATAAATCGTTCATGCTGCCGCTTCTGCGTAGGTATTTAGGAATGATTGATGAACTAAACTGTATATCGTCACTAGCTAAGTCTCGATCACGTACTCGTGGCACCGCCACTGCAATCCCACCTATGCCAGTTTGAATTTCTCTCTCTGGTAGGTAACCATTTTTGACGAAGCGTGCCGCGCCTTCGCCCTTATTATGCTTGTTTAAAAACTCTTCAACTTCCGCTTTAACTGCTGCTGCCAGTAACTGTTGCGCTCCGTTGCGCAGCACTTCTGTTAATAAATCTGTAACAGTCTCTGGCTTTTTTAACTCAATAACATTATCTTTCTGCATGGTGGTGTTCCCCTCTATGGATTTATCCATTAACCTTGATCAGTTAATGAGGATACACCGCCTTTTTAATTCGTCAATTTACTGTCATACACAACTTTCGATCATAGCTCTCTTCCATGGCGATAAAAATGAAGGCGATGCCGAGGAATTGGGCAGAAACATGCACAGGCAATATTGTTACCTAGGGCTGATTTACAAAGAATTATTTTTACACACCGTTAATAAAATTTAAACTGTAATTGGAAATAACACATGAAAAATCACGACCACAACAAAATCAGTGAATCAGACCCTTATCAACCAGACAGTGTTCCCCTATATGAAGCCATCTATGGTAAAAACTTAATCTCATTAGGCGGATTAGCATCCATTGATAATATGTTCTCAGATTTAAACATACAGGGCCTAAAAGCATTAGACATAGGATTCGGGATAGGCGGCGTCGCTTTCTACTTGGCAGAAAAATACAAAATGAAGGTGGCTGGAATAGAAATACACCCTTGGATGGTGGAATACGCTAGAACCCATACCCCTATAAGCCTCTTAAATTCTCTTGAATTTCATACCTACAACAGCAATGGCAGTTTTTCCCTTATGATCCTGAAATGTTCAACCTAGTGTACAGCAAAGGGTTTTAAACCATGTTGCTGATAAGGTTAGCCTGTTTAAACAAATCAATACAGCACTGAAGCCTAATGGCTTATTTGTGATTGCTGACTGGATTTTCCCAATAGCAGCAACTGAGAGCTTAGCACCCTTAGTTTGCGAAACAAAAGAATCTTATGAACAAGCTTTACTCAATACTGGCTTCAGTGAAATTAGCTTTCGAGATGACAGTAAGTTATTCCTCAACTATGCCAAGGAATTATTGACTAAACTGTCCAACAACCAAGCTCTTATCAAACAAAAATATGGAGAAGAATTATTTCTAATCATTCAGAACCAACATAAAGAGCTAGTTGAGAAAATCCAACAACATCAAAAAATAGCCACTAGGATTGTGGCAAAGAAAGCGTCATACTAGCAGAAATCATTTTGCTTCTGTTAAGTAGGTCCTTTACAGATATCTCCTTGGAAATTGGTGAGACTAACGAGCAAAATAATATGAAATTGGCATTAACTTTACAAAAAATAGATTTTACAGTGGGTTTCTTAGTAAAAAAGCATTTTAAATAAATAAGTTACGAGTTTATTTAGAAGAAAAGAAAGGATTTATTGCTAACTACCTTTCTAATTCCTAGAGTATTTATAAATTGTTATAGTCTTGTAACTCAATAAAATAAAAAAATATTAGGATAATGCTGGTAAAGATTATCCTAATATTTAATCTCATCTGAAATGTAATATTTTGTATTATTTTAGTTAGTCTGGCTTCTCTCGCTCAGATTAGAACAACTATTGCCTAATTTAAATAGGAAAATAATCAATGATAATTACTCACGATAATTTAGATGAACCAATTAAAGATACATTGCAAAATATACCTGACCAAAAAATTCACCCATGGCGAATCTGCTCCATTGATAAACACTTCGTCAAGAAACACGTTGTTCATTTTCCTCCTAGCAAAAAACATCCTGATGGAGAAACTATAGAAAGACATGCACATTGCGCTATCAATCCCTCAAAAAAAGACATCTTAACGTTTGATGAAATTCAAGCGATGACAGAAAAATATTTTCATAATTAAGTGGGCCGCCAAAAACTGGTGTATTGAAAGGTTATGGCAATGCCGATAAATTTGACATTGAAATTCGTGGCTGGACTCAATACTGGAATGATATTTTTTCTTTCTCTGACCCGCTCCCAGCCGATATAGTTAAAGCATTAATTGCATCAGAATCAAGTTTTCATCCAGAAACTGATATTCCATCAGGACAAGGAAAAGGACACGCACGTGGATTAATGCAAGTCACTGACTACACAATGAGTATTCTTGGAAATCATCATGGTGAATTAAGCAATTATCTCGTTTGCTTTGATCATCCCAAATTACTCAATCCCACTGCAAATATTTGCGCCGGAATTCGTTGGTTATTTAGGTGTATGGTTATAGCAAAATCCACATTGGGCGATTTTGCAACCTGGGTAGACGCAGCAATTCAATATAAAGGAAAACTTGGAATAACACCTCCTCCTCGAGAAGTTGAAATATTTTTGCATCATTACTCATGTTTTATGTAAAGGATAAATTCATGAAGAAATATATTTTAATTTTCTTGTTAACGACGCCATTAAAACTCTTGGCTATTAATCCAGAAACCATAAAAAAATATCCCTATCAATTACTCACAAACGATTACGAGCTACAGTCAAATGTTGTGTACGCGACCAATTCATTAGGCGGCAATTCCTTCATTCACTGAATCATTTTTAATTACTTCACGTGTGCCATTCACAAATTTAACACCTTGAATCACATCCGCTAAATAATTAAACCCTTTTACTCGATACCAATGTTGCTGCGCATTCTCACACAATTTAAAAACCATTGTTAATATTGTTGTTCTTGAAAATGCTCCTTTCGATTTATAAGTTCGGTGTCGAACCATTGAAAACGTCGATTCAATTGGATTGGTCGTGCGTATATGCACCCAATGCTCAGCTGGAAAATCATAAAACGCTAACAGCTCTTCCTTATCTTTTTGCAAGCATTCTGTCGCTTTGGGATACTTAGCCTCATACGATTGTATAAAATATTCAAATGCCTCGTAGGCTTGCTTGCGTGTGGGTGCCATCCAAATCTCTTGTAATTGCTTCTTTGCTTTAGGCTGCAATGATTTCGGCAGCTTATCCAACACATTACCCATCTTGTGAAACCAGCATCGCTGCTGTTTTGTTTCGCCATATATTTCAGTCAATGCGCCCCAAAATCCTAATGCGCCATCACCCACAGCAAGTTTGGGCGCTTCTTTTAATCCGCGGTGTTTGATGTCACGCAATAAACACAACCAGGACTCTTTGCTTTCTCTATGTCCTGCTTCAAGCGCAATTAATTCTTTAGTGCCTTGTTCTGTTACTCCGATAATCACCAACACGCACTCTGCTGAATCTTCCATCCTGGCTTGCAGATGAATACCATCTGCCCAGAAATAAACGTAACGTTTGCCTTTCAATGAACGTTTTTGCCACATCTTATATTCATCTTCCCATGTTGCTTTTAGCCGGCTAATCACGCCTGGTGAGAGGTTCTTGGCTTTACTACCAACAAGGGGCGCTAGAGCTTCAACAAAATCATTGGTCGATATACCTTTTAGATATAGCAGTGGCAATAAGTCGTTCATGCTGCCGCTTCTGCGTAGGTATTTAGGAATGATTGACGAATTAAAGTGTATACCGTCACTCGCCGACTCTCGATCACGTACTCGTGGCACCGCCACTGCAATCTCACCAATGCCAGTTTGAATTTCCCTCTCTGGTAGGTAGCCATTTCTGACGAAGCGCGCTGTACCTTCGCCCTGATTATGTTTGCTTAAAAACTCGTCAACTTCCGCTTTAATCGCTGCTGCTAGTAACTGTTGCGCCCCATTACGCAGCACTTCTGTTAATAAATCTGTAACTGTCTCTGGCTTTTTTAACTCAATAACATTATCTTTCTGCATGGTGGTGTTCCTCTTGGATTTATCCATTAACTTTAGTCAGTTAATGAGGATACACCGCCTATTTAATTCGTCAATTTACTCTCGTACACAACTTTCAAGCATAGCTCAACGATTACGGTATCTTAAATGAAGCCAATTTAAAGAGATACACAGAAGAAGTTAATGTAGAACCATTTACGGGAAAATTTAATGGACTTGATTATTGGCAATGTTATCCAACAAAAAATGTAACCGTTTGGTATGAAAAACAAAATGCCGATCCATATGAAAAAAGAGCAAGAGGTGATGCGCACATTACAGTAAGCATTACTCCGACAATAACATATGACTATGTGCCCAGAAGAAGCTTCTCTTCTGATTACGCCAAAGAAAAGGTATTCACCTGGAAGCACCTTTTAAAAAATCAGCAGTATGCTTGTATTGGCGGAACGTATGTAAGCACCCATAAAAAAATCAAAGACAGACAAGAAATTACAGAACATGGATGGATTTTCGAAAATTTAAAAACCAAAAAAGGTTGCGACTCGTATTTTTCGGGATGGTGTAGGTAGTACAAGGAAAACTCTATGAAAAACAAACGGACAACTTTCAAAAATGTTCATGCTTTTATTTTGTTTTTCTATAAACAAAAAAAGGCTGTGATTCCTATTTTTCAGGATGGTGTAGTTACTGAAAGGAGAATTTATTTTGAATAGATTGCTTACAGTTTTAAAAATTGCAATACTCGCTTTCTTTACAAGTTTATTTCTCAAAAATGCTTATTCCGTAAAAAAAAACTGATTTAGAAATAAAAAAAAACCATTAGCCAATATCTCGCTGCTCAAGAGCCACACGGGCGGAACATCAGGGATTGATGATTACTTTGGTATGTCACCAGGCAATGGTTATACTATCGTTATTCTTTCAAATCAAACAGGACCAGGACGAATGAAAGCTTTGCATGAAATTCAAAAGCTTCTTCCTTTCCCTATACAAAATTTAAATTTGTAGCTTTATCTTGACATTTTGGCATTATATGAAAAGTATATTATCTCAACGAAATGTGCCTTTTGGAGCATCAGGAGATCAATAAATGGAATCAGATAAAGTAGCTCGCATCGATCAGAAAGAGATTAAACAGCTTGAAGCGGTTCTAACATATAATCAATTTACTGCTCATACCGTCAGGAACAATGACAACGTCGCAAGAGCAGTGAAGCGTGCTAAAGAATTAATAAAGTCTTCTTCACCCATCCCAGCAGCATTCACTCTTCTTAGCAAACAAGTTGCTCTTTATTATTTATTTTGCGTACCAGATAAAATTCAAGCCCCTCATTATGCTTTTATCTACAAAAGCCTGACGAAAAGAAATTCGCTTGATCATGCCGATGCTTGTTATTTATTGGGGATTGCCTATGCCATGGATCCTCACTATAAAGCCTTGACTACTTTTGAAACTGCGCTAAGCATTTATGTACGAAAAGGAGATAAGATAGGAGAAGCCATTGCTTATCGATACCTTGCACTCATGCATCTGCGTCAGAGTTTCATTCCACAAGCACTAGACACAATTCAAAAAGCGATTTCATTGGAAAATTCTCTCATTGCGAGCAACTCTTTAATCAAGATGGAACTGGCTAAATCCCTGCATATTCACGGAATGATTCTGCATTATTTAGCTGAGCAACAAACAAAATCCTCACACTCGCTGCATAAAGCTAATACCAATTTCAAATTAGCCGAAGAAAAATTTCTGCTTGCAGAAAAACATGCAGACAGCACTCCTTGCATGACTTTTAGCCGAACACGATCGCTTGCCATGGCGCGGCTGCGTCTACATCAAAACGACGATGCCATGACGCTATTACAGAAAACTTATCCAGAGCAAGTGACTTATTACAATACGACCGCTCATGTGGATATTGCTGAGACATTACATGCCATGGGGGAAGTCTATGCATACAAGCAGGAATATGAGAAAGCACTGCATTGTCATTTAGAAGCTTATCTCATTAACCAACAATTCTATAAAAAAGATCATCCTGCTTTTAAATCATCACAGAGCACTGTTAATCAAAGTCTTTTCCAGCTATCACACGACTTAGACAATCTTGTTCATTCTTTTAATACTGACTTTAGATTTGATTGGAATGATGTTCGTCATTTAAAAGAAAGCATGGAAAAAGCAGAAAAAGTAAAATTATTTATTCAATTTATTGATGAGACTTGTTCCGCTTTACTTTCTTCGAAAGCAAAACAGGAATTAGGTCAACTGTGTTATAAGTTAGGAACTTTTTACAATTGCATGCAAGATCCCGAGCAAGCAATCAATGCATTATCTATCGCAGTAAAAATGCTGGAAGGAGATATGCGCGTCTGGGCTGAAAGCCATTTCGCATTCAGTTATCAGCAGAGATTAGCCAATGCCATCAAAAAAGGACAGGATGAGGAAACGTCATATCAACTCGCCGACACTGCGATTGAATATGTCTATCAAGTCATTACGCCTAACAAAGATGACGCTAAGTGCACTCCACAGATTGCTTTTGCCAAATCTACTGCCGCACTCATACATTATGAAATTGCAAGATATTGTGCAGCCACACAACCTGATAAAGCACTATCAGGTTATCAATACGCCATCGAGGATTGTAATTTTGCGTTAAGTTTGTACGAAAAAATGCGGAGTCGAAATAATCAATTTGCGAATGCAAAACTTCAATTGGCGGTAATATTAGATGAATATGCGATCTTACTGGGCAAACAAGATCGTCTTTTTGAAGGGGCCCATGCAAGGGGAGATGCGCGAAAAATATTTGAGGAATTAGAAATTGAATGGGAAGGCATTCAGGATCCCCATCCTATTTACGCAGCGTTATTTTATATTACTTATGCTGATTCACTCGCAAAAAGTCGTGAGATTGTGGAATTGAGACACGCTATTTCCTTGTATAAAAAAGCTCAAGAAATGTTTTTGCAAGTGGAAGGAAAAGATTCTTTGAATGTGAAATATGTCTCTATTCGATTAACTAACACCACAGATAGACTTTCCTTACAAGAAACGTCAACGAGAAGAACACATGAGTTCTTTAGTCAACCCAAAATAATGCCATCCTCAACTACACCTAGCGCATCGCCCAAACAAATCAAACCACCCTATTGAGACAGAAAGTGAAGGAAGGAAAAGCGATACAAATAAAAATAATAGAGTGGATTGAGGCAGTGATGAGAATACCTAATCCACCCTAGAAGGTGATTAGATGATCGAGGTGCAACTCATATATCCTTGGTTGCAATAATAATACTCATTCTTAAACCGTTTCCAAGTTCCAGACTGCAAATTAGGTTTAATTGTCGTATTTACTGTTCTTAATGTTACATTTTTAAATTTTGTATCTACGTAAGTGTACAAAATACTCCAATCAAGAGCGCCATCTTTTTGATTAGCAAAATAAGCAACAGCGCCTGCAAAGTTAAATACCACTTCTTTTCCCACGGGCATGTCTGCTGTATAAGTATGCTCAACAAGAACCTCATGATTTATTTCACAACTTAATTTGCCAACCTCATTTACCATGCAATGAATGCGTTCGGCAGGCATAAACTCAGAAGCAAAAACAACCCCACTCAATCCCATCAAAACAACAGCACCAACAGCAATAGCTCTTAACTTCATTACTAATCCTCCCTGGTTGTGGAATATAAAAAACCGGGCGAAGCGTAGCCTGTCGCAATGAGGATGTCAACCATCGTCCTTAAGATGCTCAGACACTTTCAATGCCGAGAATGTTTCGAACTGTGTCAGGGATAGAGGTGGCGAATGAGACTGAGGAAGCTCAAAATCATAAAGTCCCGAACAATGTTTTCCTTTTTACTTTCAGCTTGATATTATTGCAAAATCTGTCAAAAATGATTAACTATGAAAATTATTTAACAACAAAAGGGACCTGGGCATGAATACTGCATTACTTCTGCTAGAATTTCAGAATGATTATTTCCCAAACGGAAGGATCTCACTAGAAAAGAGTCTCGAAGCATGCACTAAAGCAGAAACGATATTGCATGCCTCTCGCGAAAAGAAAATTTCTATTATTCATGTCCAACATATTTCAACCCATCCCGATGCCACCTATTTATTACCTTGTACAAAAGGAGCTGAATTTTATTCCGCTGTACAACCCCTCAAAAATGAAACAGTTATTAAAAAACATTACCCAAATAGTTTTAAAGATACAGGTCTTTTAAATCATCTGATTAAAAACCAAATCAATCACTTGGTAGTTTGCGGCATGATGACACAAATGTCTGTCGATGCTACAGTGCGCGCCGCGTATGATCTGGGCTTTAGCTGTACCGTCTTATCTGATGCTTGCGCAGCTCGTCAGTTGGAATTTAATCATAATGTCATCTCTGCTCAGCAGGTTCATTATGCATTCCTTGCTGCATTACAACCGACTTATGCAACCATCATGAGTTCTGAAGATTTTCTGCAGAAATCGGGGGCACGCATCCCGGCTGTAGCCTAACTTAGGTTCTGTCTCCATGATAAATTGGGAATCACGCTACATGCCACCTGACCCAGTCACATGGCAGGGTCGCGTCGATATGCCAGCGGATTCATGCTTTTACCAACACATTCAGTTATTAAACTTGCTGACACAAAAGCCCCAAAAAATCGCTCCCGTGACATTCGCCCTCTTGGGCTTTAAATGCGATGAAGGCGTACAGCGTGACTTAGGCCGTACCGGTGCTTTTGAAGGACCGACGGCTATTCGTCAACGTCTAGCGAAACTTCCTATCCAAAAACCTAGCATTCATTGTTATGATGCCGGCAACATTATTTGTACTGATCACGATTTAGAATCTAGCCAACAAGCTTTAGCTCATGTTGTTGCCTTGTTACTTAAGCAAGATATCCGGCCCATTATTATGGGAGGAGGACATGAGGTTGCATGGGGTGATTTTCAAGGCATCATCCAAGTTTATCCGCGACAAAAGAGGTTAGGCATTATTAATTTTGATGCTCATTTTGACATGCATCCTCTTCATCCCAGCAATCGCGGCAGCGCAACAACCACGTTCTACCAGATTGCTGAAGCACATATCGCGCAAAAACGACATTTTGATTATAACTGCATAGGCATACAACATGCGGGTGATATTCGCCAATCCTTTGATATCGCCAAAAAATACAAAGTAAAAACTATTTTGGCTGATGACTTGCATCAAGGCTTGCAAGAAAAATGTTTCGATTTTGTAGACCGGGTTGTTGATGAAAATGATTTGATTTATCTCAGCTTGTCCTTAGATGTATTTTCGCCTGCGTTTGCACCAGGTGTCGGTTCGATACAACCCTTAGGATTAAGTCCCTGGCATGTTATTCCTTTATTACGACAAGCTGCCGCGTCGACCAAAGTGATTTGCTATGACATTGCTGAACATGTTCCACGTTATGATATTGATCATCGTACGGCCAAGTTGGCGGCCACACTCATCTATGAGATCATTCATCATCATAACGAACCTACACGACCCAGGTAACAAATGGGCCTACGTCCGCAACAATTTCAAACATTAATTTTTCGTTGGTTTGATAACCACGGACGAAAACACCTTCCTTGGCAACACAATAAAACACCTTATCGTGTGTGGATATCAGAAATTATGTTGCAACAAACGCAAGTGAATACAGTTATCCCTTACTTTGAACGTTTCATACAACAGTATCCAGATTTGCCCGCTCTCGCCCATGCAAGAGAAGATGACGTTTTGCATTTATGGGCAGGTTTGGGTTATTACAGTCGAGCACGTAATTTATATCGTGCGGCTAACATGGTGATGAAAGAATTTGGCGGCCAATTACCAGGTAATTTGGATCAATTGCAAGAACTTCCTGGCATTGGCCAATCTACAGCCGGTGCAATCTTGTCCATCGCCTTTGAACAACCTGCCGCTATTTTAGATGGCAATGTTAAACGTGTCCTTGCGAGGCTTCATGGCATTACTCATCCCATCAATGAAAAGAATGCCGAAAATTTACTGTGGGAATTAGCAAAACAGTATGTCCCCACCAAACGAGTCGCAGATTACACTCAAGCGCTGATGGATTTGGGTGCCACGCTTTGCACTAGAGGAAAACCTCAATGCGAATCCTGTCCTCTCATCAAACATTGCTGGGCTTATCAGCATGAGATGGCTGAATCGATTCCTGTCAGCAAGAAAGCTCGTCAATTACCCACCCGTATTGCTACTTTTTTCATCTTAAAAAAAGGCAAGACTATCTTGTTGCAAAAACGTCCTTCAACAGGAATCTGGGGTGGGCTTTGGAGTTTTCCAGAAATGACCGGCGCACCCGAGATAAACAAAGTTAGTCAATTCTGCCAACACCATTTTCAAGTGACTGTCTCGGATTATCGATCACTGGATGCCTTTCGTCATACCTTTAGCCACTATCATCTTGATATCCATCCCATCATCATCTCGGTTAAAAAAGTAGAAAAGAGAGGCCTAGAAGCCATGCAGCAAATTTGGTATAACCCTCTCCAGCCAGACTCAGTGGGCTTACCTAAGCCAGTTCAATCTATTATGAGGAAGTTGGTATGACGCGTTTAATCTATTGTGTAAAGTTGCAAAAAGAAGCGGAAGGATTAGATCTGCCACCGCTGCCTGGTGAGAAAGGCCAACGAATTTACGAGCAAATATCAAAAGAAGCCTGGCAATTGTGGCTTGCGCATCAAACCATGTTGATTAATGAATACCGCTTGAGCATGATTGACCCGAAATCTCGTGCATTTCTTATGGAAGAGATGGAAAAATTTCTTTTTGGCGCCGGAAGTGAAAAACCAGCAGGCTACGTGCCGAAATAACTGTGCCATCCGCTGTTTATCTTGTTTACAACGAACCTACGTTAGATGCAGCGTTCGCTTTACTACGGGTTGCAGAAAAAGGAACTTCCGCCGCACCGCCGCCAGAAGAACGTGGGGAAGAAGCTCTTGGCATATCACCGCCGCCAGAGAAATCATAAGATGAAGGAGAGTTTTGATACCCTTGATACATAGGATCGTCATATTGAGGTTGCGGCCTGTAGGAATCACTGACTGCTGGGTTATAAGCAGGAGGCATTTGATCATCAGGAGGTGGTGCTGGATTTGCAAATGCAGACATTTGATCGTCGAAAGACATGTCTGGATTCTGACCACTACTGCCTAGCATATTATAGAAAGTAGAGCAGCCAGCCAAAAACCCAAGCGAAACGAAAGTTAAAAATATGACATGACCTATTTTCATCGAAACTCCTATTCAGCCTATCCATTCCAGCGACGCCATGATTGTAGCAACAAAATATTCCTGAACAATTACCTTAGATACTAGTACAACGATTCACAGATTCTGCCTTGCTGGCGTTCAGATTGCGAGATATTGAAGCGTTTCGATTGAAAAAAAGCGCAGGTGTACTTTATTGTACATCGAGCTTTTTTGATTGAGAAACGTTTCAAGATCGACGCAAGATGAGATGCCAGCAGGGCAGAATCTGTGAATCGTTGTACTAGCCTTTCGCAAGGAAAATCTGCTTGACTGATCACCCCTCAATCGGTTTAATAGGCATCTCTTTTTTGAGATGGCCAGATAGCTCAGTTGGTAGAGCAGAGGACTGAAAATCCTCGTGTCGACGGTTCGATTCCGCCTCTGGCCATAGTCATGTCGAGGTTTCGAGAGTCCCGCCTGAAGTTTGAAATTCCATGTAGAAGCCATGTAGAAAGAATATAGGATATCAATCATGTGGAAATATATATTTTCAGGAATTGTGCAACCTGAACGTGCACTCATAGACATGCCCGGCTCATTTCCTCTAGATATCAAACATAAAGATGTGGATATTGCAGGTCGCGCAATTGTATGCATTTTTAAAAGCCAGATTACTGTCGATTTCACATCAGCTCAAGCAGTCTCAGAATGGCTTACATTAAAGAACATCATAACAGACCTAGTAGCTGCGATAGTAAATTGCGCTGGCCTTGATGGAGTAGTTGGCTACAACATCGACATTAGATCTATGGTCAGTGTTCATGATCAGGAAACTATAGTTTTTGGAGTTGATATCCCAGGACTGTCTATTCAAAATGACGAACAGCGCAAAATAGACATTTTGCAAACTTTCAAAGTTGTTGGTCAAGAACCATTACTACGATTAGCACTAAGTGATTTTAAAGACGCTATTATTTATCCAAACAATACGGGATTATTTTGCTACCGCGCTACCGAATCAATAATCAATCTAGTTAAAAAAGAAAAAAATATCACTGACAAAAAAGTTGCCATTCAGGAACTTGAAAAGTTGCTTACAATAGATGAAGCCTGTATAAAATTTCTTCGTTCATTGAATGTCAATGTAAGACATGGTCAAGTAGAATGGATCAGTGGTCAAGATCGACTAACCGCCATAAAGATCACGAGAGAAATAATTACTCGATATATCGCATATCAAAATTCAAAACCAAATATCGCTCCAACGTTTGATTTGTTAAAACGCTAAAGAGACATCTTTTATCGAGAAGAGTGTTGTTCGGCTGTTGGTTGTGTGATAAATGTAATAAATTTTTTTCCGAGTTCAGTTAAATATGTAGATGGCATTTGTAGAGAGGAATGATTTTCAGAAATCCTATCAGACCCAATCGAAATCAATCCATAACTCCTCAATTCATCAATGATGATAGCAACAATATCAGCATCTATGTCGCCAGCATGCTTCCTGATTAAATCGTTGGGTGACTCTTGGGTTTCTAGTTCTCCACGTTTTTCACGATAAATACCCGGATTGGCAAGTACACAAAAGATATTGATATGTCCTTCAGTAAATCTCTCCATAAAATTCAGAAAAATAGCGCATTCATCTTCATTGTTTGTTTTTTTTCAAGGCTACATTTTGTAGTGCATTTAATAATTTTTCTTTTTTAACTTCACTACTTGTCGCCATCATGGTTTTAGTTGTAGAAATAACAGTATCAATGAACAAATTATTTGTATTTAATTCTTGCTTTTTAAAACCTTTGAACCCTGTTTCAAGACCATTAATCTTATCGGTAACAGATTCCATCCATTCTACTTTTCGTTTTTCAATTGGCGGAGCTATGATGCTTGCGAAAAATTCGGTAGCAGCACCGCCAACGGTTGGGATTGATGCAATCGCAGCCTTGATTAGCAAATGAAAATTATCGCCTTTAGATTTTTGAGGGGTTTCAAACTTTTTATCCATTAAAATTATCTCCATTAGGTATCATAATTCTACAATTTTTATTACTAACAAAATATATTCAGCTATCTACTCTTGTTAGGATCATAGATAGTGTTTCTACGCACTAGCGCCTGACCACCCAGTTACTCTTATCGGCACGATGTAAATGGGTGGTTGGCGCCACACCCTGAAACTTCGGTGTTTCTTGGCTTAAATGAGAATAACCCCGTTTAAATGAATTCGCCCATCTATTATACGGTTCATTACCCTACTCTCAATTGTGTCGTAGCAAATGGATCCCTAAAAAATAGATTTCATCTAGACCAGAAAAAGAGAAAAAAGAGAAACTTGTGATTCACTTCTTTCTCTTTTTTCTCTTTTTCTTGTGAAGATAAATTTTTAAAATAATTTCATCTTGCAAGTATTTGGTCGGCACTTATGGGGCTTCGATGTCTTATCAGCCATCTACCAGATAACCCATAGCACGATATTTCTTCAAACGCTTCTGATACATTTTTGATAACAATGGCACTTGATGATCTACGTAGTCATAAACAATGACATCGCGCTTTCCCTCATGACGCCGATGCAATCTGCCAACATACTGCTGTAGCGTGCCCTGCCACGAAATGGGTAATGCCAAGAACAAAGTATCTAATCGCGAATCATCGAACCCTTCCCCAATATATTTTCCGGTAGCTAAAATTAAGCGCTCTTCATCCTCAGGCAATTCAGCTAATGCTTTAAATATTTTCTCTCTTTCTGAACGTTTCATACCTCCTTGTAAAACAAATAAATGCTTAACAAGCTTCCTGAAACGATTAGAGAACCAATTAAGGTGCTGTGTACGCTCAGTTAATAAAAGCGGCGTACGCTTTTCTTCCAATGCAGATAAAACATCATTAAAAATTTGCTCATTCCTATCTTCATTATTTGTTAATGCGTTGTAGATATCGCTCATTGGCAAGCTAGCATTGTTTTGTGTCAAATTGAAAGCAGTATGCCGAACTCGAACGCAATGCTGCATCTGGCTTGCAACAATTTGGCTCTTACTGCTAACACGATGGCGAATTTGACCACATTGCATCAAGATAATTGGATGGTGACCGTCTTTCCTAATTGGTGTAGCCGTAAGACCAAGAACATAATGAGCCTTCGCTTTTTTAAGCACTTGCTCAAAACTAAAAGCCGATAAATGATGACACTCATCGACAATGATTTGACCATATTCCGTTATTCCTTCGGGCGTAACCGGCCTTCCTCTCCAAACTACTAATTGATTTATATAGAAATTTCATTTTACAAATAGTGCAAAACCCTCTAAAAATGACTGTCGTTTCACGATGAAGTTAATGACATGGTCAAAGGAGAGGGTTTGCATGAGAATAATGTCAAATAAATTAGCTCAACGCAATATTATTGAGTTAGATAAGTTACAAAACAACCTGAAAGATTATATACAGCAGGCTGCGATACATGGAATACCAGTCCATGAAGTTGAAAAGAGTATTTTTTCAACCGTACTGGAAATAGGTAAACGTGCGTTGGGTTATTTTTTCGCGTCGCAAGGTGACGGTGATGTGGGTGAGAAAATAATATTAGAAAATAGCCAGAAAGAAGTAAAACGTCTTGGTAAAGGTACGCGCTATTATCAGTCAATATTTGGAGAATTTACGTTAGAACGTTACCGTTATGGATCACGTGAAGGACAGAGAATCACATCTGTTCCTTTGGATGAACGGCTGGCATTGCCTGAAAGTGATTATGGTTTTTTATTGCAGGAATGGAGCCAGCTAATTGCAGTTGAAGTTCCATTTCAAACGACTGCTATGTTGTTAGAAAAAATTTTCCCAATTAAGGTGCCTGTTGATAGCTTGGAGAAAATTAATCAAACTCAGGCAGCGCATGTAGAGGCTTTTCGCTCGAGTAAAAAGATTGACATAGAACAAGAGGAATCTATTTTGGTGATTAGTGCAGATGGAAAAGGCGTCCCTATTCGACATAAAAAAGATCAAGCTCGAATTGAAGAACATAAACGCAAAAAAGGCCCCAAACCAGATCGCAAACGTATGGCAGTGGTCGGTGCCGTCTATTCTGTTGCACCATTCATACGGACACCAGAACAAATAGTTGAAGCATTATTTTTAGATCCTGAAAAAACATCACGAGACGCCGTGCCGAAAAGGCCAAAACTAAAAAACAAGCAAGTTGTTGCGAACCTAACCCGTGATATCAATGCTACGACATTTAATGCAACGGTCACTACATTTTCGTGGATAAAAGCACAAGTGACAGAACGTAATCCAAAGCGCCTAAAATCTTGTATTGCGCTGATGGATGGCCAGCCTTCCTTATGGGAAGAACTGCATCGCCAGTTTAGTGCTGACCCTATGATAGAAATTCTTGATATATTGCATGTGACTCCTCGTCTGTGGGATGCAGCTAATATTTTTTATCCAAATGATAAAAGTTCACAAATAATTTTTATGAAAGAGCGTGTCCTGCGAGTACTAAAAGGCGAGGCAAAATTAGTGATTAGTGGCTTTCGTCAAATGGCCACCAAACAAAATATGGTCAAAACTAAACTGAAAAAATTAGAAAGAGCTTGTCATTATTTAGAAAAAAATTTATCTTGGGTATTTCACTAAACTTGAACACTGATTTCATTTTGAAAGTGAACACTAATTTCACTTTATTTGAACAGCGATTTCACATTTTCTGAACAATTAAATCAGGTCTCGGTTGCATTATCTATTAAGAAATTTCTTCCTGTAAAGTTTTTTTATTTTTCCGCAAAGAATCTCCTTTTAATTCAAGCCTGATAGCATTGTGTAAAAGTCTGTCTAAGATGGCATCTGCAAGAGTGGCGTCATTTAAATGTTCATGCCAATGTGTCGTTGGCAATTGACTAGTAATGATAGTTGATCGATTTTGATAGCGATCGTCCAGCATTTCTAATAAATCACGGCGCTGCTCATCATCGGGTGATACAAGACCCCAATCATCCAGCACCAAAATATCAATTTTAGCAAGTTGGGAAAGCCATTGGGTATAAGTACCATCTGCTTTAGCAGTTTTTAATTCATGCCAAAGCCTGGGAAGGCGATAATACCGGGAAGTGAATCCAGTCAAACAAGCCTTATGTGCAAGAGCGCAAGCAAGATATGTTTTTCCACATCCGGTTGGCCCTGTTATTAACAAATTTAAATGCTGCTGAATCCATTGCCCTCGTGCCAATTCTGATATAGTTGATTTATTTAGCCCACGAGGATGCTTAAAATCGATGTCTTCAACACAGGCAATTTGCTGTAATTTTGCTTGGGTTAATCGTCTTTTCAATTTTCTGTTTTCTCGCAGGTACCACTCTTTCTCAATTAATAAACCTAGTCGTGATTCAAAATCCAAATCAGGCAAAGGTTTTTCAAGTTGTTCCTGAAAAGCATCAGCCATGCCTGTTAATCGTAAGCTTCTAAGTTTTTCTAAAGTTGGATGATTAAGCATATTATATTTTCCTAAAATTATTTGTAATAGATGGAACCACGGATATTGTCATGTGCAGACAAAATAGGTGCTGGCTTTACAGGAGAAACGGGTACTGAATCCAATTTATTTTTTAAAATAGACTCAACTTGTTGGTAGCGTGTTAACCCAGCAATGATTGCTTTTGTACAAGCATTCTCAAGACGATCTTCACCATACCTTTTTCCAAGGCGTAATAAACCTAGGCAAGAACGAAAAGCTTGTTGAGGGAAAGCACGCGCGGCAATCATATGCTCAATAAATTGGGCTGTCTTAGGCCCAATTTTGTTCGCCCATCTTTTGATACGCTCTGGAGTCCACTCCGCTTGTGCGCGGTGAGATGGCGGCATATGTTCTGTTAGTGTTGTAAATTTATAGCGAAGGTAACTGCGTGCATGTGCTGCAATACGTTTTTCTTGATAAAAACACTCTACTATTTTTGAAGATGCGCAAATTTCAACAGCATGATGAATATAACGATGAGGAACGCTGTAATAGTGGTCATCAAAAACAAAATGATAATCAATATTAATTTTTGCTTTGCGCCATTCAGCATATTGATATCTATCTTTTGGCAAAGGTTTTAATACTGTTTTATCAAGTTCTTCAAATAATGTTAGCCGTGAAGTTTTCATTTTTTGAAAAGATTGATTGTTAAAAGCAACCAGCCTGGGTTTAATCGCAGCATTAATTTCACCAATGCTGGTGAATGTCACGTGCCGTAATGGGGCGAGAATTTGTCTTGTAATGCAACCCACTGCACTTTCTGCAATGGCTTTATCTTTAGGTTCCGCTGCTCTTGCGGGAACAATCGCAAACCCATAATGTTCGCTGAAATGCTGGTAATTGGCGTTAATGTCAGGATCATAAAGATGAGCTTTTGTGACACCTGATTTTAAATTATCAGGTACCACTATCTCGCTAGTTCCACCAAATGCTTCAAACATGTGAATATGAGATTGAATCCAATCAGGCAATGTTTGTGTTGCTGTTGCTTCAACAAAAGTCAGTTGTGAAGCGCCAAGTGCTCCAACAAAAATTTCTGCTTCATGGATTTCGCCAGTAGAAGGATTAATCCATGGCATTTTCATGCCAGCATAATCGACAAAAATTTTTTCACCCGCTTTATGAGTTTGCCGCATGACGGGTGAAATTTGCTTGGCATAGGCGCGATATTGATTACAAAAATTGGTGTAACCATAGCCATTGGGATGAATTTCACGGTATTCTCGCCATAACAAAAGCAGCGTCACCCCTTTTTTTCTTAACTCACGATGTACCCACTCCCAATCAGGAGCCGTTTTCTTCTTTGAAAGAATTTTGGGGGCAGGCAAAAATAATTTTTCATGTAAGGCATCTTCCGATAAGTCAGGCAACGGCCAACTTATGCCTGCTGATTTGGCACGGGATAAATAATCCGATATCGTGCCAACACTCATATTTAAGCTTTTACTAATATCACGATAGCTTCGCTTGAGTTCATGTCTCTGTCTTAACATTTCACTGATTTTACGCATAGATATTCTTCTCATTTTTAGGCTCCTCTGTTGTGCAACAAAGGAGCAGTTTAGCAAGATTTATGAGCCAGAATTTAATTGTTCAAATACAGTGAAATCCGCGTTCAAGTTGAGTGAAATCGGTGTTCAAGTAGTAGTGAAGTAGGTGTTCAGGTGAAAGTGAAACGAGTGTTCAGATAAAAGTGAAATCGGCGTTCAGATTGGAGTGAAATACCCATTTATCTCGCATGAGATATGACGAATATCTTAAAAATGGATATCAAATTGCTTCTGGTGTTATTGAAGGGGCTTGCCGGCACTTTGTAAAAGATCGTATGGAGCGCGCAGGAATGCGTTGGTCAATTGACGGCGCGCAATCTATGCTGAATATGCGAAGCACTTATTTAAATGATGATTGGGACGATTTTATACAATATCGTATGAAAAAAGAAATAGAGAGGTTGTATCTAAATCGTGATCTTATTAAAAAAATTGATTGGCCGTTGGCTGCATGATAGGCGTGGGAGACCGGTTACGCCCTATTCCTTCTTGCACCACGCCTTGCTTTGAAATACTTTGCAACATACCAATATCAATATTTCCAGTCAGCTTGTTACGACCACCTCCCATTACACCAATACTTTTAAGCGGTATATCCAGAAATACGGATAAACGCTCGCGCCATTGCTCTAGTAATTGTTGTCTGTGCACCAGAACAAGAGTGTTTGTTCTTCGTTCAGCAATCATTTTTGCTGCAATCACCGTTTTACCAAATGCGGTTGTCGCAGCTAATATTCCATATCGATGGGCCAATAGTGCATCAAATGCTTTTTCTTGTTCTGCACACAATTTACCTGAAAAAATAACGTCTATATCTTTACCTTTTTGCGTTTCGTCACGTAAGCTGAATTTAATTTTGTAATGATTGAGCAAATGGATTAGATCATTCTCACATCCTCGTGGTAATCCTAAATAATCTGGAAATTCCTCCGCGCACGAAATGATACGTGGCTTTCCATAAATTGAAATTCGCATTGCTTGCGCCCGATAAAATTCAGGATTTTGAAACGCAGCAATTTTCTTAATCTGATTGACGAGAATAGAAGGTAAATTACGAAATGGAATATATAATAAATTAGCCATCACTAGCTCTATTTGTTCTGGCAAATTAGCATTAATCTCTGGGTAAGGTAGATTTGGTTTGGGCGTTACCCAGGGATCAGAATAATCCTCGTCTGTTTGACTTGAACGCACATCCAAAAGATTACCTTGCTGACCAATGGCATCAATTAAAGATGAAACCTTGTTATAAGATAATGGCCGGATTGTGGTTAAAAATGACCATTGATCCGCATAAGGTTTTATTGTGTCATCTACAAACAGGCTGTTGCCTATTTTTCTTCTGGCTCCCTGTAACGGCAGGGCAATTAAATTTCCAAAACCACCTTTTGGCATAGTATCTTGATTTGGAAATAGCCTGTCATAAGAATCCAAACTAACGCTGTGACGTTCTTGCATTGTTTGTGTAAGTAGCCCTGTTCCTAGCAAGCGAGCTAAACGCGCTGGAATGGGCTCTTCAAAGAATATCCAAACATGCGCACCATTTCCTGATTGAGATCGCTCAAGAGCAACAGAAATAGAATATCGACGACAGATATTAACGAAGGCAAGTGCATCTTCTTGCCAAGCTGATTTATCAAAATCAATCGCAAGAAAATAACATGTCTCATCTTGCAATAATGGATAAACCCCTATCATATGCTTACCAGCTAAATGATCGTAAATGACTTGATCGGTGGCGGTATGCCAATGACTATGAGGACACTCACTACACTTTATTTGTGGTTTACGGCAAACACGCCTGTCCCATTCATTCGCACATGCAGGCGAATATCCTGAGCGCCCATTTTTTCCTTCCCAACGTACGGCATAAACATCATCACGACCACGGAACAATGATCGATAGAGAGAAATTTTGTCAGAGGTTGATAATATAGAAACATTGCTAATATTATCTTCTACGGGTATTGGCTGTGGATCATCAACAATGCTCTTTGGCTGTTCCTCCTGAGAAATCGCAAGTGGCTCATGTAAATCCAATTTAAGAAGCTTTCGCAAATATTCATTTTCTCGGCGTAAGTGGGCACATTCAGCCATCAGCTTATCGTTGGATTTTTGGTTCATCGCATTTCAACATGGTAAAATTTAGTGCATTTTATTACAAAACTGCATGTATTGCTAATTTACGCAGCATATCGCGCGTAAATACTCAAAATATTAGATCTCATTTAGCCAAAAAATATTTTTTCTTTGGGTCTCTCGGACCACTACCTACCTCAACAACTAATCCATGCTTAACCAATTCAATGAGACGCGACCGAGTTGCCCTTGCTGAAAGAGAAATTTTGTCTGCAATCTGCTTAGTTGATAGTCCTTGTTCTTTATCTTTTTTTAATAATCCCAAGATAGATTGATCTATTTCATCTAATCCTGAAATACGGGCATGTTTTTGCTCAGTAAATATTATCACTCGAAAGTGAGTTCCAATCTCTTCCAACACGGGTTTTTCTAATCCTGCATTTAAACACGCCTCAATCATTCTTCTAATACCGCTACCCCAACGCTCAATTAGCTTTAGCTCGTGAAAAACGCGTCCAATAACTGGATTTCGTAACTTTGATATTCCTCTATATAAATCCTCTAACGTGAGATTAAAGGGTATTAATCCTGGATTTTCAATTTCTATCCTGTCATTAAAAATTGCTATTCGAATAGGAGATCCTCGCTGCGCATAATCCGCATGAGCGACGGCATTAATAATTGCTTCACGAATAGCAACCATTGGAACACTCCACTTTTCACTTCTTTGCACCCCACGAATTTCAACAGCTTGCATAATATGCTTCTGTACAAAATTAACTGCCTCATTAACAGCAATGACTGGATATGAATGGATTTCCTGAGAATCTATAATGTCTCGCTTATCTTTGCCTTTAAAACGACCAGCTTGTATCCATGCGTCCGGAAAATATTTCTCTCTATCCTTTCCGAATAAAATAATACCTCCTATCGTTGGAACATCTCGCCCTTGATATTTGATGATTAGCTTCAGCGTCTCAAGATCAGATTTTTTCAATTTCCTATACTCTGAAAACAACTCTGAAGTAACTCTGAAGTCAATTGCTTCAGAGTTTAATTCAGGCATCGGCTGTTCATCATAAGATTCTGATCTGGTAATACGTTGCAGTTCATTAATCATGATAGAATCTGCGAGACGATTTGTTGACCCTATGCGAATATATGTGCCTTTTTCTAAGCCCTTACTTTTTAAATAATGTGGCCTGTTATTGCTAGGATAAACCTCGATTAAAATAAGATATGTTTTACGCCATGGAGAAATTTCAATATTGGGCACTAATCTAGGTGAAATGCCATCACTGATAATATTTGCTAGACGTTCTTCCATATCCAACGGTTCATCTATGCCAAGTATCTTCTTTGTTTTATCTTCTACCCCAATAACTAAAGTGCCGCCAGAGGTATTAGCAAAGGCCACTAACGTCCGTAAGACCCCCTCATGAGATGAAAGGTCTTGTTTAAATTCGAGGGATTTACCCTCCTGAGATTGAAGTAAAGTCGTAATATCCATAGCTATGAAGTTATACTCTGAAGTAATGGTCAAATCTATGCTTCAGAGTATAACTTCAGAGTTCAATTTAATGCAAGCGCTCGCTCTAGTATCAATACATCCACTATTAACCGACCAGATCTGAGGCATCAATTTTCAGTTATAAGTCATCAAAGCAAGTACCAAGGCTCACTCTGAAGATCAACTCTGAAGCAAAATACTTCAGAGCACTTCAGAGTTGCTCTTCAGAGCTAGACCTTGCACAATCAAATAGAAGCCTTAGCAGGCAGTTGAGACTTCAGCATATCAACCACCTCTCCAGTCTTTTTAACTCCCATACATTTCAAGAGATAATCTGTAATCTGCTGCATCGGCTTCCTCAGCCGCTCCACATCCATGATGATATAACCCATGCAGACGAGAAAACCTGGATTACATAGGTAGTTAGAGAACCGTTCTTAATCTCCGTACGTGATTAGTTTTCCTTTCTCACTTTCTTAATGGTTTTTTGAATATCTGATTTACATAAACCAGCTTTTTTGGTTTCATTTCTTGCTTTAGCAATCAGATAATCAAATTCTTCTTTCAAAGAATCGTATTCTTTTTTCACACCTGGTCTACTTAAAGCAATCTTGTTTAATTGGTCATGCGTGTATTTAGTCATTCTTCATAACTTCCTGCATAACGTTTCGGCAACACATCCAGAAGCTTCTTTGGCAACACTTCACTTGCTGGCTGCATGGCACGAATATCCTCGCGTTTTAATTCTCTTACATGCCCAGATTTATTTGTTAGTGGTTTTTCTCTCATGTCATTCTTCTAGGTATCTTGCAATTCACGGTTCTTCGCTCACATATTTTTATTTATCACCAAATGCGGCCTCATTTTTAACAAAGCAAATACATGCGCAATGGTAGCAAGAGTTAAGTTCGCCTCACCACTTTGAATTTTAGAGGCTTGTGTTGGACTGATGTTCAAGCGCCTAACCAGCTCATTAAAACCGATCTGCTCATCCGCCATATACTTTGCTACTGCTTTAGAAACGTCTTCTTGTAAAGATTTTAAGAAATCCATCTCTAATTCTGCCAATTTTTCAATTTCAGTAATTTCTTCTTTATCTAAACGTTTCTCAAGATATTGTTGGAAACTTTTCGCTTTCATACTATCCTCCTCTTAACGAATCAACTCATCGAGTCGATCACGTGCAATTTCGATATTCTTATCTTGTGTTTTCTTATTTCCGGCATGCAACATTAAAATAATCTTATTTGGTAAAAATGCATAATAAATTCGCAAACCATAATTTCTTTCTCGGAGCTCAAACAACCCCTTTTTAAGACTTCGACTATGGGGCAATTTAAGTAAGTTGCCACACAACTCTAGCAATTTCATTTCCTTGGCAACCGATTTAAACTGCTCATCTGTCAATGAATCAAGCCATTCCTCAACAGAGCTTTCGCCATTGTCGTCACACCAGTATTTAATTGTCCATTTTGATTGTTCTTTGCTCATGGAACCACTCCATTTAGTATAATAAATTATAGTACTATATAGTGTATTAGTCAAGACAGAATAAGTAATGCGGAGCTTCAGTTACTCCAGATATTTAATCCGAGGCTTAACAGGAGACAACCAACCACTGCATTCACAGCAGAACTCACTTGGCGCGAGCGCGGTTAAATGTTGACGCGACAGCGGCAACATTTAACGCAGCAGAGCGCCAAGTGAGTTCTGCTGTGAATGCAGTGGTTGATTTATGTATTAGTATTTATCACATCCTGCGTTCGCAAATACAAAATATGTGTCAATCCAAATTGAATGGCGGTAGCAATAATTTCACCTTTATTTTTAGCCTGCAATTTCAGTCTAATAGCTTCAATATAGGATTCCACAGTTTTCGGAGATATTTTGATTTTTTCACCAATCTGCCCAGCCGTATAACCAAGCAAAATATGTTTAAACACTGTGATCTCTCTTGCTGACAGATACATATTCCCCAGACCTTCATCATCAAAATAATATCTTTTTTTAATCGGATCGTAATACCCTATTTTTTTAACTAATTGCTTACCCGTAATATCAACACATGATCCAACGACTCCAATACACTGATTACTTTTATTAAGTAATTGAGATTCTGTCACTAAAACTTCTTTTATATTAGTTACAGTATCAGTTACTTCAGGCACGTTAATTCGCGCATTTCCTTGCAGCACTCCATAATCGCCCACCTGATAATGTTCAGCAAACTTTCTCCATGGTAACTGGATATCAGATTTACCAACGATTTGTTCAGGTGAATCCAATCCAGCGGCTTCAGCAAAATGCTCATTGCAATAAATATATTTATAATTTTTATCTTTCGCCCAAATATAGATATTTAAATGTTTCATTATTTGATTAATCATTAGATCGTCCTTGCATGATTACTGAGCCAAATCAAATCAACGAATTTGAGCTCCCACCAGGGACATAGAATTGCTTTTTTGCGGTAAATTTGCCAAATATTCTAAAACACTTTCTAGTTTTAAGTTTATTTCTGAACAATCAGTTTCAAGAATCTCCTTTACTGGTCTCACATATCTCCTTTTCTCTACAAGATCACTAAGACAATTTTCAACCATGCCTTTTAACAAACTTTCCGTCATTTCAAAATGAAATTGAAATCCATATATTCTGTCACCATATCGAAATGCTTGACGCGGACACCCCTCACTTTTTGCTAATAAAGCTGCTCCCTCTGGCAATCCTGGCATATCATAATGCCAATGCATCGCTTCGAATTTATTAGGAAAATGACGAAAAACTGGATCATCTTTTGCCGCATCAAGTAATTCAACTAAATACATGCCCACTTCTTGATGAGGGCTAGGTTCAGTTTTAGCCCCTAAAGCTTCGGCAACTAACTGCGCACCCAAGCAGATACCCAATATGCGTTTTTCCTTTTGTATTGCCTCTTTTATCAGTTCAATCTCATCTAGCAAATAGGGAGCATTTTCTATTTGCATGGGTGATTGTGGTCCTCCCATTATTATTATGAAATCAAAATCATCTATTTTTGGCAGTGTTTCGCCGCGATAGGGGTTCACTTTTCTGATGATATGATTATTTTTACTCACCCATGTCTCAATGTATCCCAGCTTTTCAAAACTGGCGTGCGATATACATAATATTTTCATTTATTTCTCCTCAATGAATTTTGGTTAAAAGTATATAGGTGATATTTAGTAATATTTGTTGAATAATTTCCAGAAAATACTTCAATATACTCGGGAAATTCCCGGGTACAAACTATATACCGCGTAATTTCATGAGGGAAATATTTATTACCTGATTAATTTTAAAGGCGATGTGAGGAATATAAAATCTAACCTGACTAAAAAATGATACACTAAAATTAATATTTAACGTATTGAGATTGCATTATGGATAATCCATTAGAACCACCAAAAAAATCGACGGATGATGATATTCATACTGTGGTTAAAGCTGCGATTTCAGCGATACCAACTATTGGCGGTCCCGCTGCAGAATTTTTTGCGAATTTTATTGGCCCTCCCATTGAAAAGCGTAAAGCGGAATGGATGGAATCCGTCACGGAAAAAATTAACAATCTCGAATCAAACTATGATGAATTTAAAAAAGAAAACTTAAAAACCAATGAATTATTCATAGATACGATTGTTACAACCACTAAGACTATGCTATCTAATAGGAGTGAAATTAAAAAGGAAAAACTATTAAATGCGCTGCAAAATGTCGCTCTAGAAAAAATAACTGATACTGATAAATGCTCTATTTTTTTAAATTTGATAGACAGATTTTCTAATGCACATATTAATATTTTTACTATTTTTGCTGACCCTGGAAAATTTCGTGAAAAACACGATGCTTTACAAGTTCAAGAATCCCCAATGGAGCTAATTAAAAAGCACGCTGGTGGAGTAAATTCCTTTCTCATAAAGATAATCATTGATGATTTGAATAATTATGGGTTAATTACTATCGATTCAAAGAGACTTAATGAACACCCTTTTGGTCTGCAAATGCCATCGACGTATTTAACTGAACTTGGTAATGAATTTATTTCATTTATAAGCAGCCCAAATCATTTAATCTGATAGGATGTTATAGTTTCAATGTATCAAACGTTAAATCTGTTTTATTTCTGTAAGCAATAAATCGAGTAATTATTTCTTTAGTGATTTTAATTGCTGTTAGTCGATCTTGACCGCTGATCCATTCCACCTTTCCATGCCTAACATTTATATTTAATGAACGTAGAAAACTTATACAAGCTTTATCTATGTTTAACAACCTTTCAAGTTCTGCTATGGCTTCATTTTTATCAGTTAAATTTTTTTCAGTCTTGATTAGATTTATAATGGGTTCGACTGCTCGATAACAAAATAAATTAGTATTATTTGGATAAATGATAGCATCTTTAAAATCACTAAGAGCTGATCGAAATAACGGTTCTTGTCCAACCACTTTAAAAATTTGTAGTATGTCTACTTTTCTGTGCTCATCATTTTTAATTGACAATCCTGGAATATCAACTCCAAAGACTATCGTTTGTTGATCTTGAATACTAATCATCGATTTTATATCCACATTGTAGCTAACTACCGCTTCAAGGCCAACACAGTTAACAATGGTAGATACGAGATCTGTAATACTATTCTTAAGGGTATACCAATCTGAAACTGCTTCATTTGAAGAAAAATCAACCATAATTTGGTTTTTAAAAATTGATACAACTGCTTGTCCTTTTATACCAGCATTTTGATGATCGATATCAAGAGGAAAAGGGCTTTGCATGTCTAACAATGCTCGCTCAGGGAGAATCACTCCTGAAAATATATATTTCCACATTTGTGGCATCCTTGTTCTTTATCTAATGTAGCAAAATTGTAGCACCGTATCTTCGTTTCAATACAATCATCGTCGTTAATTGCAGCAATTGAAATTGCCAAAACGTAAATGTTCGGATAAACCATTAATAACACAAGACTCGGTGTCGTCCCGCACGGAGGCCGCCCTGTGTCATCGAAAGAATCACTGAACTATCGCGGTCGGAGATGCGGGATCTACCGTCTTAAAAGTCAAACATTTTTAGCGTAATTCCAAAATACATTGTCCCTTATCATAGCGTTTAGGGTCACGAGCATTTTACGCATGACAGCTACAAGAGCGACTTTAGCTGGCTTCCCTTTTCCGATTAAACGCTCATAAAATTCTTTAAAAACAGGGTTAAATCTAGAAGCTACTAGCGCTGCCATATAAAGCACATGACGGATACAGCCACGGCCTTGTTGTATTTTTGCATGCCCTTGCTTCTTGCCACTCTGTTTGGTCATCGGTGCAACCCCAACTAAAGATGCTATTTGCTTTCGGGATAATTGACCTAACTCCGGCAAATGAATAAGCATGGTCTGTGCTGTCTTTACTCCAACACCCTTCATAGAGCGCAATATTTTTTGATGGTGATTAAGTAATTTATCTTGCTCTATTAATTGCTGTATTTCTGCTTCAAGCATCTCCAATTCTTTTTTTAAAAAAATATAAATTTTTTTAATATTATTTTTTACTTGTTTAACCACACAATTTCCTAGTCGACAAGATTCAGCATGTAGCATTTCTTTTACTTGTGTATAACGAGCCTGTAAATCACGTAATTTTTGCTGTTCGACACTCAGTGGTTTCGTAACTGCTTCTGCTCCAACAAATTGACCATAAGCAGATAAAACATAAGCATCTAACTTATCTGTTTTTGCCAATAAACCTTTTGCTTGAGCAAAGGTTCTAACACGCAAAGGATGAGCAACATGCACATTTAATTTAGCAGCCTGCAAACGTTCAACCGCTAAACGTTCATAGCCACCCGTACTCTCAACAATACATAGCGATGCACCGTAAGGCTTTATTTTTTGTTTAATAGCGGCATCTATCGCTTCTTGAGTTTGTACAACACGAAAGCACTCTTGGTCAATTGCTATATCTAACCATTCTTTTGATACATCAATTCCTACAAATCCAGCATGACAAATAGCTTTCATCATATTATCCTTTTAGGTTGTGGGCACAGCTGCAGGATTGTCATTCGGTCTTTATGACCTATCCAGTCAGCGGCCTACCTTCTTTGTTTATTTCACTCTTCTTAACACAGAAAATGCAAGATACAATCCAGTAGCGGCCTTGATAAGAACTGCATCAAATTTTCTTGAAAATGCAATCCAACCCAAGTACTTTTCGCATCATTAAAATACTGGATGTAATGCAAATGGAATTTCTGTCTAACCATGTTGATCGTCACCAGCAAGTCACTGTGCTGAAAGACGAACTTGCGATACGTTATGCTAAATTGCAAATGCAATATGAGGCGTTACACAAAGAAATGCTTGATTACAAAACGAGAGCAAATTACTGGGAAGCACAGTTTAATAAATTTAAATCTCGGGAAGATAAGCTTAAAGAAGAGATAGATGAACTTAAAGCGAAACTACGTAAGCGAGAGCAACAGTTATTTGGAAAAAAATCAGAGCAAGGAACAAGCAGTCAAGATCACACAATCAATCATAAACAAACAAAATCGATCAATAAAAAGAAGAAAGGCCAGCAACCTGGTAGCAAAGGACATGGCAAAAGGAATTACGATCATTTGCCAGCTGTCGAGGAAACAGTAGGTTTATTTGAAAGCGATGCTCTTTGTCCATGTTGCAGTTTACCCTACGAAGAGTTAGCAGGAACGGAAGATTCAGAAATATTAGAAGTCATTAATGTAAAGCCGTATCGAAGGCTGATAAGAAGAAAGCAGTACAAGCGCCAATGTGTTTGCGAAAAGAATCCGGATCCCCAAATTATTACTCCACCACCCAGCGAACGATTAATACCAAAATGTAAATTTGGCACGTCGATTTGGGCATATTTATTGGTCAAAAAATTCGAATATCAACAACCCATGCATCGCACATTAGCTGAATTGAATGGAAATGAATTATCACTTGCAAAAGGAACAGCGACCGATGGATTTCAAAGGTTGCTACCATTATTTATCCCTGTTTACGATGCGATCATAGAAAAAAGTATTCTTGCTTCGCACTGGCATGCAGATGAGACTGGCTGGAAAGTATTCGAAGCGGTTGAAGGAAAAAAGAACCACCGCTGGTTTTTGTGGATATTTCACAATAAAGAAACGGTAGTGTATAAAATTGAAAAAACACGTTCTTCAAAAGTTTTAATTGATCATTTTGGTTCTGATCATGAAGGTGGCACACTAAACGTTGATCGCTATTCAGCCTATAAAGTCATCGCGAAATCAGGATTATTTATTTTAGCGTTTTGTTGGGCGCATGTTCGTCGTGATTTTTTGAACTACAGCAAAGTTATCCCAACAACGAAGCATTTGGATTGTTTTGGGTTGATAAAATCAATCATCTTTATCACTTAAATAATCAGCGCATACAATATGAGACGGATTCAAAAGAATTTGATATTCATCATCAAGACCTAAAGGCTGCCATCTCAGCGATGAAAGAAACCGTAGAACAAACGCTTAAAGGAAATGATCTATTGCCTTCAGCAAAAAAATTATTAATTAGTTTAAATAAACATTGGCCTGGATTAACTGTATTTATTTATCACCCAGAAATCCCCATGGATAACAACGCTGCCGAAAGAGGATTGCGCAGCAGTGTAATTGGAAGAAAAAATTATTACGGTTCGGGTTCTGTTTGGTCTGCTGAATTAGCAGCAGCATTATTTACGATTTTTGGCACACTAAAGTTATGGGGCTTGAATGTTCATACTTGGTTATTGGGTTATTTTTATGAATGCGCGTTATTAGGTGGGAAGTCGCCAGAAGATGTTCAGAAATATTTACCATGGAACATGACAGAAAAACAAAAGCAATTATTCTCGGAACCACCTAAGCATGAGGATACTGGATAAGATCCAGCAGTGTTTTTATCAAGGCCGCTACTGGATTGTATCTTGCATTTTCTGTGTTAAGAAGAGTGAAATAAACAAAGAAGGTAGGCCGCTGACTGGATAGGTCATAAAGACCGTCGGGATCTTAGCCACCTTCTTTGTTTAACGGGATCAACTGCGAACGGTAGTATGGTCATAAAGACCGAATGACAATCCTGCAGCTGTGCCCACAACCTAAAAGGATAATATGATGAAAGCTATTTGTCATGCTGGATTTGTAGGAATTGATGTATCAAAAGAATGGTTAGATATAGCAATTGACCAAGAGTGCTTTCGTGTTGTACAAACTCAAGAAGCGATAGATGCCGCTATTAAACAAAAAATAAAGCCTTACGGTGCATCGCTATGTATTGTTGAGAGTACGGGTGGCTATGAACGTTTAGCGGTTGAACGTTTGCAGGCTGCTAAATTAAATGTGCATGTTGCTCATCCTTTGCGTGTTAGAACCTTTGCTCAAGCAAAAGGTTTATTGGCAAAAACAGATAAGTTAGATGCTTATGTTTTATCTGCTTATGGTCAATTTGTTGGAGCAGAAGCAGTTACGAAACCACTGAGTGTCGAACAGCAAAAATTACGTGATTTACAGGCTCGTTATACACAAGTAAAAGAAATGCTACATGCTGAATCTTGTCGACTAGGAAATTGTGTGGTTAAACAAGTAAAAAATAATATTAAAAAAATTTATATTTTTTTAAAAAAAGAATTGGAGATGCTTGAAGCAGAAATACAGCAATTAATAGAGCAAGATAAATTACTTAATCACCATCAAAAAATATTGCGCTCTATGAAGGGTGTTGGAGTAAAGACAGCACAGACCATGCTTATTCATTTGCCGGAGTTAGGTCAATTATCCCGAAAGCAAATAGCATCTTTAGTTGGGGTTGCACCGATGACCAAACAGAGTGGCAAGAAGCAAGGGCATGCAAAAATACAACAAGGCCGTGGCTGTATCCGTCATGTGCTTTATATGGCAGCGCTAGTAGCTTCTAGATTTAACCCTGTTTTTAAAGAATTTTATGAGCGTTTAATCGGAAAAGGGAAGCCAGCTAAAGTCGCTCTTGTAGCTGTCATGCGTAAAATGCTCGTGACCCTAAACGCTATGATAAGGGACAATGTATTTTGGAATTACGCTAAAAATGTTTGACTTTTAAGACGGTAGATCCCGCATCTCCGACCGCGATAGTTCAGTGATTCTTTCGATGACACAGGGCGGCCTCCGTGCGGGACGACACCGAGTCTTGTGTTATCAATGGGTTATCCGAATCTATACTTTAAGATCGCACCGATAGTGCCTGACCACCCTGTTACATCGTCCCGATAAAAGTAACACGGTGGTCAGGCACTATCGGTGCGATAAAAGCATAAACTTGAAATATATAATGGTTATATATATAATGACTATATATTCTAATTTAAGGAGTGGAGTTTTTAGGTATGGAAGAGATTGTTAGTATTCACAAAATACCCACTCCCGAAGAAGCTGAAAAAATTATAAGGCTCTTGGCTCAAAGGGGTAAGATTAGTTGGTCAAAACATTGTATTGAAAGAATGCGGCAACGAGGCATCACAACGCCTCAGATTCTTAATTGTTTACTAAAAGGGAGAGTCACAGAACCACCTTTTTTGGTAAATGAAAACGGTGGCGGCTATGAGACTAGAGTGGAAAAGGGAACAGCAGGCGAATGGTTACGAGTTGTTGTTTGTATGAGGTTCGACCAACGATTGTTAATTGTGACGGCAATTAAATAATCACAGGAGTATATGATGAAAAAGTATCACTACACAGAATCTGGATTAGATAATATTTATCTAGTTAATGGATTTAAAATCACCAAAACAAATTCGGGTGATGAAGAAATATTTATTCATGACATCCATGGTCTGCATAAAGCTATTGGCATGATATTAATATCTAAGCATGGCTTATTATCTGGCAAAGAAATTAAATTTATCCGATCTATGCTAGATTTATCACAAACTACACTCGCCAAAATATTGGGATGCTCATATCAAACAGTTTTATTATGGGAAAAAGATAAAGGCGCGATTTCAAAAACTGCCGATCATCTTTTAAGAGCATTTTTCTTTGCCTATCTTGATGTTGAGAGTAGCAGAGCTATTTACGATAAAATTAATGAAATTGCTGATCTTGATGCAGATACGGTTGAGTCAAAATGTGCGGAAAAAATTGAATTAGAAGAAGTGTCGGATGTTTGGCGGATGGTGGCGTAAACGATGCATCAATAGGGAATTTATATTAAAATAAATTCCCATATAGGATTACTTAATGATTGAATGGATTGAGCTACATTACGCATTGATTACTGGGATTGCAGTTCCCATAATCATTGCAATACTAGGTATATTCAAAATAAGAAAAATGCTAAAAAATCAAGCTACAGGAAATAATAACATTCAGATAATTACTGAAAAAGATGCAAATATTAGCGATTCGCTCAAAACCACCAACCAAACGAGTCAATCTGGCATTCAAATTGCTGGAAATAACAATCAAGTTAACAATGTCGATTTAAATGCAGTTAAATCAATGGCAACAGCTATTAGTATGGCAATGTATCCTCACACCGAAAGAGCCTTTAATAAGATTGGTTTAAACACACATGAGTTCTTATCCATATTAAATACTAAATTCGAGAAATTATCCCCAGAAGAATTAGAAAAATTCTCTTAAGCTGACGTGCAGATGTCACTTATTTCTGCTATTCAGGGGGCTGGCAGAACAGATTCTGTAGATATCCATGAAATACTGGGACGACTAATAACTGATAGAGTTCAGAAACCAAAACATGCCATTGTGATCAATCACGCCCTAGTGTTGCCAATGAACAATCACGAATAGCAGCAACAGTTTCTTGAGAAAATAAAGCCCAGTCCGGGGCAAGTTCATATTCCTGGATGAGATCAATACGAGATAGTTGTGATTTCATATAGCTTGCTCCTGTTGGTTAAGAACAAGCTAATCTTGACAGAAGATTAAAATGAGGTTTTGTAATTACAAAAAGTTGTTTGCAATTAGAGAATGATTTTTTTGTCCGCTTCCTGATTGATTAAATCTATGGCTTCAGCAATTTTTCGATCAAAGCTTTTAATGCCTTCTACATCAACACCCAAATTCTCTGCCTTATCCATCATCAATCTAGTAATTTGTAATGCGCTTAATTTTAATTCCAGATTACGTGATGCTTTTGCTTTTTCATCTCTTAGCACAGATATTAAAATCCCTATGCCTTTTAATAAATTATTTCTTTCACGCGTAATCAGCTTGGAATCTTTCCCTTCAACAGCTTTTAATATTTCTCCCATTTCCTGTTGATGCCGTTTTTCGATCGAACTCCATAAAGCAGCAGAAAGCGGAATACCTTTGATTTTAGCCTCATGAATGAATGCCAGTGGGTGATTACCGCCATTACGTGTGTGAAATATTTTATATTTATCTTTCCATTTAATCGCCTTCAGCATGACATACGTGCTTCTGATTTCCTCAAACCCAGACGGTGTCGTTGCATCATTTTCAAGTCTGAGTGATTTATACGTATCAGGACAAACATCGTGCAGCAGCATGGCAAAATCTTTTATGCTCCACACGTCTTTGCATGCGTTTTTTTCATAATCGGGTTTTTTAAGTATTGTATCTGTCATTATTTTTATTTCTTATGTGATTATGTATTTTTAATAGTAGATGAAAAACCATCCACCCCAGTATGCCCCAATACAACTCCATCTATCTCCATGCACAAACTTCAGGAAAGTTAGATATAAATATTGGCATCTATCCCTGACCAGCACCCGACAACTGACATAATCACTTTTGTCAGTTTTGTCGGGTATTGCGATTGGGAAATATTGCAAACTAATTCGTTATCACTACCATCAGATTATTTTTTTATAACTTGATCGATAAACCACTTCGGTTTAACAATATCAACTCCCATATATTTTTTTAAACTGAGCAAATCATCATCGCCACTGACAATATATTTCGCATTCGATGCTAATGCACAGGCAATAAACTTATCATCATCCGGATCGGAACTAATCTGATCCGGGAGTATCACCGGTGTAAAGACAGATGCATTTCGGACAATTAAATCTATTATCTGGTTTAAATGAACAGCAGGATACTTTTTCGCCAAAATATCCGCTACTCGCTTATATTCATCAAATATCTCTGATGATAACGCAAGTTCAAAACGATTGCGTTGCCATGCATTTACTATCCCGGAAGGTGGCCCTGACCAAAATATCCCTGAAACTAAAACATTGGTATCGACAACTACAAACATCACTTAGCCCGCGCCTTTTTTATAGCTCGTTTTACATCTTTTTTTGTGAGACCAGCTTCACGTGCTTCACTTCTAGCTTTTAAGATTAAATTACTAAAATCCTTACGAGATGGCGGGGAAATAGCTTTTAATATCACCACATCATCTTCACCCATGACTATAAATTGAGTACCTGTTTCTAGGCCTAACTGCTTGCGAATCTCTTCGGGTATAACGACTTGCCCTTTTGACGATAATTTGGTTGTGAATAATGTTTTCATAGTGAGCCCCATTTAATCTTACTAGTAAGATTATAATGTATTTTTACTTTTATTCAACTGCACCACTAGACTTTACAGTTGTACGATTTTTTCGTACAACTGTACAACTTATTCAATGCTTCCTTTTCAATCAATTGATTAATAAAGAGTGGTACAATTTGTACCCCCCTTAAAACTCATGTCATCTCAGGTTATCCTGCTTGCTCATTGATCAATCCTTTATTGTTTTGTTGAAGCATAAATACTTCTGCGGTTTGTTTCACATTCATACATTTCAAGAGATAATCCGTAATCTGCTGCATTGGCTTTCTCAAAATTCCACATCCATGATGATATAACCCGCTGTAACATCATGGTTCATCTTGTGATTCAGCAATCTTTTTAAAGCATAGGCAGGAATATCAAGACTTTCAACCGTAGTGATAAAGGTTCTTCGCAAATCATGTACGGTAAAATTGACTTCCGCCAACTCAGCCACTTTCAACATTGCTTTACGAGGGTCGATAATATGCCCCGTTGGAGGTTAACATGGGGCGGCAACACTCTTTTAGAAATAATGAACAAATGGTCGTTCAGAATTATATATTCAATCGGCATTATTTTGTTATTTTTAACAATGCTGAAATAGGCATTAAGCTTGTATCAAAAATAGGCTGCAATATTGAAGCTATAAATACTAATACCGTATTATACAACTGCGCTAAAAAGACGCTCGTCATTATAGTCGCCATCAAGGAAGCATAAATAAAGGAGGGTATTAATTTAAATTTAAATAGGGTTCCGAATGGAAGTATTTATAATTATTTTATTTGCCGTATTAGTCCTTTGTGTTCAATTGCATAAGAATAAGCAATACAAAGAAGGGACGTATTATCAAATAACAAAGAATTCCTACTTCTCTGTCAAATACGATAAAGGTAAACATACCGAATACTTAACTTGGAAATCTTTACGCCATCTTGAAAATAATGGCAGCAAATTTTTATTTAATGTTTTCATTCCAACAAAAAATAATGGAACAACCGAAATTGACGTGCTTTTGATATGCTCAAAAGGTCTATTTGTATTTGAATGTAAAAATTATAGTGGTTGGATTTTCAGCCACGAAGCACAAAACAATTGGACACAAACACTACCACAAGGACGAGGTCGCTATCATAAAGAATATTTCTATAATCCGATAATGCAAAATGCATCGCATATAAAACATTTAAAAAGTCTTATTGGTAAAAACGTACCTATGCGGTCTATCATTGTTTTCTCGGATAGATGCGTTCTTAAAGATATTAGAATAAAAAGCAATAACGTTAGCGTCATAAATCATTATAAAATTGCATCTATTGTTGCTCAAATATGCAATCAGATAAAAGCAGACATTTATACAGAAACTGAAATAAATGATATTTATAACAAGCTTTATCCTTATACACAGATTGATTCTGCAACTAAAGAACTGCACATAGAAAATGCAAGAAAAAAATCTTTATTCTTAAAAAATGAATCTAACTTATATTAACGATAAAAATATCTAATAACACTCGTGCGTAACCCTTTTAACCTTAATATCTTTTGGTATTTTCTCGAGATAACTCCAGCGACTATAGCCATTCTTAAATTTTCATATACCACTCAGCTTAAATAAACACATCGAACAATAGCATAACGTGGAATAACTAGTGAACCGATTTTATTGAGCGCGAAGAACTGAATTTACTTATTGATTCTTTTTCTATAAGGCGTTTTTAATTCTGGCAGAGGAGGAAACAATTCACCATCTCAACTTCCAAAGTAAGAACAATCTGAATTCAACTCTGCATTGAAATATTTTGCTTGCCATAGTAGATAATCGACAATCTTCGAAATTACCCCATTGCAGTAGTTTTATGGTCTTCGTTGCTATTTATAAAAACCGATGGTGAGACACCAAAACGTTTTGATAATTGTTGAATATGTTCAACAGTTAATTGCCGTTCACCGCTCAAAATTTTGGATACAAGCGATTGACTGCCAATTTCTGGTAAATCACCCTGTTCAAGGCTATGCTCCTCCATGAGAAACTCAAGCATTTCCAGAGGAGAAACTTGTTTTGTTGGAAAACGACGGGTTTCATATTCCTCTAAATTTTTTGCAACTAATCTTAGAAGACTTGTTACACGTTCATCTTTCGTTTGACGCGAAACTTGCATAAGCTTCTCGACAAAATCTAATAATTTTCCATATTCAGATTCATTACGAGGAATATGCGCGTAGGGAAGAAGGTAACCCCAATGTTCAATTGTTTTTTTTAGTGCTCTATTCATATCTTACTCCTCCGAAGTGCGTCCTCATTCGTTTTACACTAACAACGCCAGCAGAATAATCAATTTCAGAAATTAATCGATATTTGTTTCCACCAATATTAAAAATAGTATATTGGCCATATACGTAATCTGCACTTGGAAAGGTTAGCTTAAGCTCATTAAAGTTACTATAATTGGTTTGCTTAACAATCCCTTCCCATACAGCCAAAGGCTTTCTGCTCTGCGGATGAGAGCTTCCAAATGCTACAATTAATTTTTTTCCTACCATTATCATGTTTTAAGTGTATGACAACTTGTCATATTTGTCAATACCACATGACAAGTTGTCATAAAATATAACCTATTAAAATTCGGATACCTATAATTCAATAGGTAATACCATAGCGGCAATTTTCTTCGCGTCCATTTCTAGCTCGAACAGATTCCCTACCTGCCTCAGTCTTGGGACCAGTGGAAAGACCTCCATGCAGCTTACATCTTCTGTTTCTAGCCTTGTCGAGTGATTTATCCCAAACAGGACCATTGACACACAAGAATGATAAACCATGAACTAATTTCCACGACCCCTTGTTGACTTTGAATAACAATATGCACCACCTAGGATGGCAGCTGCTCCTACCGCAAAAAGAGAAAATTTTAATAACTGACTTTTCCAAGTGTTTTCTTGAGGAAGTGCTTTATGTTTATTTCTATAACTTTCTTCATTGCACCATGCCGGTGTATTTTCTTTCGTATAGAGACTACCCGAACCAGTCATATCACAAACAAAATAAGCATAGGAGTCGGCATTATTCATTGCCCGTGAAGTATTACTTTGGACCTCATTAGGAAAAGGTCTAGTCGTTCCATCTTTTGTTTGCTTTACGTCGTGATAGTATCCTCTATCATTTACCCATCCATATCGATGCGATGCTTCGTGTAATAATGTATTCATTGCCTCATAAGGATTCGTTTCCAGTAATCGGTAATCCAGATGAATAGCGCCATAATAAAAGTTACTGCCCATTGATAAAGCATGCACATATCCTATCGTTCTATTGTTTTTATCGTATTGCTGTTTGAGAGAAATATTGCTGATGTAAACTTTATTTGTTTGAGAATGCACATGTTTGGCATGATATAACATCACCATTCGCGTTAGCAAAAATGCATTTAACTGAGCCTGACTGACATTGCCGATATCATTTATATTAGAATCAATACTATCTATTGGAATATCATTTTTTTTAATTTTATTTTCATAATATGAAAGTTGCCACGTATTGTCTTTTCTATATAACGCGTAAGTTTTATTTTTAAATTGCTTGATATCTTGTTGCGTTGGTTCGTTTTGTAATATTTCTAACGTGATATCTAATTGACCTTCTAAGCCTTTCAACGTTTTTAATATATTATTTCTAAGCGCATCAATATTACGAAGCATCCCATCAATTGTGTTATTTTGTATATCAATATAAAAATGCCGCTTTATCATTTTTAATGCATGTAAAATAGTTGGATCAGCATTTTCATCTATTAGAAGTTGTTTGATATCCTTTACGCTATTTTTGTCATCTTTTGCAGAGAGATAATTTTCAAGTTGATTTAAAAGTGTGATTGCTCTTTCCAATCGAAGAATTGATTCGTTATAAATTTTATTTAGCATTATTTTTTCATTTTTCGACAAAGGCTGCATCTTAGCTTTCATTGACACAATACTTTTGTCTTCTGTAATAAACACAGTTGTTTTCTTTGATGACTCAGGATGCTTAGGCATTTACCACTCCTCTATAAAATCTCGTGTGTGTGCTTATTATTATTAGTGCTTATATTTTAATGAAAATTAGTTAAACAGTATGCATAGGATTGATTAAAATAATATTAAGAATTCATGCGTATGTGAAAAAATACTTTGCACAGGACAAAATTTAGAACCCGTTCGTGCTGAGGAGGCGAGTGCTGAGCTTGTCGAAGCATATCTCATTGAAGGTTATTGCTTAATTGCCGTGATCACGAAATCGATACGCACATCATCTTTAACCGCATTTGTATCAGCCCACTCACCTTGTCCTACTCCATAAGCCGTTCTCTTGATAGTGGTGCTACCTTTGATGCGAGCTTTGTTTCCAGTATATTCTTCTTGCGTAAAGATCAGTGTGACGGGTAATGTTTTATCACGAATAGTGAGACTTCCCTGTGATTGATAGGTTTTATCTCCCGTTTTAGTGAATTGATTAGAGGTAAAAACAGCTTGTGGAAAATTTTTAACATTAAACCAATCTGCACCTTTCAGTGTGTCAGATAATTGATTATAAGGATCAGCAATAGAACTAGTATCCACTGTAATCTTGACGCTATTGGCATTTAACTGATTTGGATCGAACTGAATCTCGGCCGCAAATTTTTTAAATTCACCGGTTACTGGCGCACCATTTTGCGTCGCCGTAAATGACAACTGGCTTTCATTGGGAATGATTTGCCAAACTGGTGCGGCAGCAATCGATACCATTGGCCACCACAAAAAACAAAAGATGAAAAAATAATTCATTGTGCGAACAATTATTTTCATGACAACATCCTCTTTAAAATATCATCTCGATTAATAAAATGATGCTTAAGCGCGGCAGCTGTGTGCAACACAATGGTCGCGATCAAGCCATAGCCTAACCATGCATGGATTTCTTGACATAATTTCATTAAATCTGGATTAGGTGAAACAAGGTCGGGTAACACAAACAATCCAAAAAATGAAACCGGCAATCCAGCTGCCGATGTGATCAACCATCCAGTAATGGGCATAGCAAACATAAATACATAAAAGGCCCAGTGTACGGTGCGCGCTGCGATTTTTTCCCATAATGGTAGAGCCAGATAAGGCGTTAGATTTGCTAAACGCCATACAATGCGTATTAGGACTAACATCAACGCCAATATCCCATACTCTTTATGCCATCCGTACAATTTTAACTTCGCAAGGCTAATAGGCATATTCACCATATATAAACCGAATACCAGCAAACCGATGAGGAGAATTGCCATCAGCCAATGCAAAAAAATAGCAATCATTCCATAACCACTTTCAGTATTTTTAATGTGCATGATGGCTGACTTTATTGATTACTTTTTAGAATTAATTCTTTCCATTCATCTGGATTGACGAAGGTGGTCGTTCTCGGTCCCATCCCATCAAGTTGAATGACTGTTTCCCCACTTGACCAAACATAGTGATGCGCTAGCGCAGGAACCACTTGAAATCCACCCGCAGTCAATGCGGTCGATTTTGATTTATCTACCTTATCTCCCATGCCCACATTCAATGTACCTGAGAGAACAGTCACTTCTTCATCAGTAGAGTGCCAATGTGCAGGAATAACAAAGCCATCTGGAAATTTAAATCGCAGGGTATAAGGTTCAGCCTTGGAAAGATCACCTCTTAAAATAACAATTTGCGCTCCTTTAGGGAATCCGGGAGCAGGATGAAAAGTCACATCGTCTGCCTTTATTAGGATAGGAGCAGAATTTTGTGCGGCATCAGCGGAATAAGACAGCGGTGTTGCTATTAAACTCATTATAAAAAAGAAAGCATTAATATAAATTTTTTTAGCCGTTAGAGACATAACAACTCTCCTTATCATCATGTAAAGTATGGAAGGTTTCATTAAATTATAACTGATAAATATGACGCGTAGGAAAAAATAAAAAATCATGAATTGAGTAAAATTTCTTAACCTCTTTATTCTTTGATATCTTATGTTTAATCATCCATTTTTTCGAAGAAAAAGAAGTGTGAAAGTAGTATTTTTTTATAATACATTGATTGTATTGTAGTGTTGGGAGTTATGCGCGAATGGATTTATAATATAGGTAATCTATGTGTTCAAAGGATGATTGCACATGACTTATAAACAATTCGGATGTTTCTTGCTGATCATGTCATTATCCCCAGCTTTCGCCGATGATGCGGTAGAAGCAGTTGCACCAAGTGGTATCAGTTTTGAAAAAACCCCTTTTATCATCATGCAAGATGAAACGCTGACCATTAACAAAATGGCAAGCTCACAATTTATTGATCCACATTTCAGTATTGATGTTGATTTTCATTTTAAAAATACATCCAGTCAAGACATCGCTCGAAAAATTGCTTTTGCTTTACCTCCTGTCACCTGTCAAATGGATGTCAATACGACGTGGAGAGGACTTGAAAATACAGGTCCCAATCAACAGAATGACAATGGACTCAAAGATTTTTCCGCAACGGTCGATGGCAATCCTGTGAATTTCACTATTCGGCGCGAAGCCATGCAGGGTGCAAATAATATCACTAATTTATTGACGCAATTAAATATACCGCTGAATCCTTGTGCCATTCAAAATACACAGGATAATAAACCTGATCCCAGATACAGTACCAACTTAATAAAATATCATTTGCTCACCAGTAATAATGAGCCTGTTTGGCAAGAAAATATTTATTTCGAATGGCAACAAACCTTTCCAGCTGGCAAGGTGATTAATATTCATCACCATTACACGCCGGTCAGCGGAGAACAAGTTCCCAGCCCTTATAGTGTTCCTGAATTGAATGGCTGGTTCACAGAAAATACACCACCGCTTATAGCGCAATGGAACCGTAATCCAGCGACGCTGGCACAATCCAATCCTCTCATCGTAAACAAAAACAATGATCTCTATGGCGATAATCAAACACGTCTTTGTTTAGCTCCTTCTTGGATTCGCTATCGTCTTACTACAGGCGCTTATTGGAATGGAGGAATTGGTACGTTTAAACTTATCATTAAGGATGATAACAACGCTCCCTTTGCTGTAAATCAATTTTATGGCAACAACCAACCGCAAACGAGTATGACAGATAATAGTTCAACCTATGTCCTAAATAATTTCACTCCAACACAAGATTTACTTGTGGTATTTCTATCACTTCCACAAAATCAACAAGATTTAAAAGTATGCGGCATGTAGTGTGAGGTGTCATTTTTTGCGAGGATGTTTTAATGGCTTGACGGTGGCAAACGGAACATCATTCTTCGGTTTTTCATTTTTATTACCAATCAATTCTTCCCATTGCTTTCTCAGAGCAGATACATGAGAACCCGATGTCGCTTTCATCGTTTTATATGTTTTTACTAACTGCTGGGGCTTGCTTTTCGTATCAAACACCTTTAACCCCGTAACCTCTTCTTTTTGATTACGTTTTTTAAAGACACTCATAGCCACCCTCCTCGCCTCATTAAAAACCAACCCTGTGCGATTTAAGTATAGATGATATAGATTAAGGCGATATAATCTCTCCTTGATAGCCATTCATTCTTGAGGATTGATTTTATGCAAAGATTCTGCAAACTGATTTCAGCTTTTTTAATCACCGCTTGTTTTTGTGTTTTTCTCGTCGCCTGCTCGAAAATCACTCAAACAAATTTCGACAAAATCAAAAATAATATGGCCATGAAAGATGTCATTGCCATTCTCGGTGAACCAACAAATTCTGAAAGTATTAATATTGCGGGCATTTCTGGCACCTCTGCCGTATGGAAAAATAAAGAGGCTGAAATTGATATTCAATTCTTAAATGACAGAGTCACAGTGAAGGCATTCAGCAAACTGAGTAATCAGGATACGAATGAATCTACTTCGAACGCTCAGCCTTCGTCGTAGGAAAAAGTGGACCACGCTCTGAATAATTAATTAAGGATGAAGGACCTGATGCCACATAACTAATATCATAGTCATCAGTGGGAGGCGCATAGGTTGAACGCGTTTCAGCACAACTAGAAAGAACAAGGGCCAGAACTGCTAAAAATAGGGTGAATTTCATAGGGATACCTCCGAAAAACACTCTCTTTTTATTATTATACCCTGTCATCCTGGAAAGCGTGTCGGGGAAAATGTTTAAAAAAAATGTATATATGCCTGTCATCCCGGAATTTAGTGCCCCTTAGCGAGCTTGCGAGCATAGGGGCACTAAATTCCGGGATGACAGTGCGCCTTAATTTTTTCTTCCAATCAAATCAAACACCTTCTCATTCACATCGGCTGCAGTCGCAACTATCCCATTCACTTTAGTTTTTTTCTGATTAAATATCATTTGCTTCCGACATTGATCAGATACTATGCCCCCCGCTTCCATCACGAGCAATACACCTGCTGCCACATCCCATTCGTTTTTGGGGCCCAAACTAAAAGTTGCATGGGCACGGCCAGCCGCAACAAGAGCCAGCTTATAAGCAATTGAACCCATGGGTCGCACCTGTTGAGATTGAAAGCGATCCCACTCACCGCGATCAAATTCAGATCGACTTGCCAGCAATACTAATGTTTCATTCGATGAGGATGAAAGACAGTGTAATTTTTTTTCACCTTGCCAACTTCCCTGATTTTTAATGGCGTAAAACAATTCATTTGTTGCGGGATTAAACACGCCTGCAACTACCGGTACGCCTTGTTCAACCAGCGCTACAGAAATAGCATATTCAGGTATGTCTTTGATAAACTCCCGCGTCCCATCAATGGGATCCACTATCCAAACCCGCGCATGCTGCAAACGTTTAAAATCATCGGCTGTTTCCTCCGATAACCATCCATCATTGGGAAATCGCCCAATCAAACGGGATTTTAAAATTGTATTGACAGTTAAATCAGCTTGCGTGACCACGTCGTGATTGGATTTGATGAAAACTTTTTTCTCATCTTTTTGCAACGATAAAATTGCTGCGCCAGCTTCACGCAATGTTTGTAAGAGAATAGGAACTTCATCTCTCATAGGTTTCAATACTCTTTTGTTTTAATCGTTTTCGGCGCGCACGAAATACCTCATCGATCATTCGTAAAGGAGCAGTGATTTTCCACAATCGAGATTTGTATACCTGGCGGATTGTTCTTTTCAAATCAGTAGTATGTTGTAGCAATTTATTAATGTATGAATAGATCGGAAACATTTTTTCAAAATCATTTTTTATATCTAGCCAAGTAGATGTAAACGCCTCATCTTCGAATGCAATTTCATCATGAGCCACTCTTAACAAAACATCGTACATCTTAATACAAACAGGGATGATTGCTACCGCCGGATGCGACAATAACTCTTCATAGCTATCTTGATAATGACGCAACCCATTATCTAAAAACCCATTGATATATGCATCGACTTCATTTTCATTCGTTTGCAAGGAAATCGATAAGATTTGTTTAATTCGTTCTAATTGTTCTCGCGGATGTTTAATCAATAACTCATAACTTACGATGATTCTGTGTTTTCCTTTCGTCCCTTCTACTGCCGCCATCATATGCGTGAACCAAAGTAGTAACCCATGTTCAACATCAATGCCTGTTAATTTATGGTAAGACTGAGCGCAAGATAATGGATTACGCAACGCAATCAGATAATGATCTTTGATTTGTAATTGATTAAACATATCCGCCCAAAAAGGCAGTATTTTTACTGTATTAGGATCTTTAAATCCCCAATACTGCGTGTTAGAAAAACGTTGCTTTAATAAATCAGCCGCAAATTTTTTGATAGGAATAAGCTTGTCATCATTCATGTCAATTGAATAAAACCATTGCAAACTTTCCCAGGAAATCTTTAATGCAGTGATAACACGCGCATTTACTTTATACACAATCTCATTATCTTCCCAAAATCCTTTGGGATTCCATTCATGATTGACAGGTGATAAGTTGTCTCCCAAATCAATCCCTAGCGCTTTTAATCCTCGACAGGCAACACTTGTACCACCACGCGGCATCCCCAATACGACAAACACATTCGGCTGTATTGTCTCACCTATTTTCATTGTATATATCCGAGTAATTGAATTTGTTTGATCACCATTTCAATGATTGATTGTGGTTCCATCGCGACAGTATCAATTTCAATGTCAGGAGAAAGAGGCGCTTCATAAGGATCGCTGATACCTGTGAATTTCTTGATGACACCTTCCCGCGCTTTTCTGTATAAACCTTTGCGGTCTCGTGCTTCACAAACTGATAAAGGTGTAGAAACATAAATTTCGATGAAACCACCTACCTCGGTAATCATTTGTTTCACTTGATTTCTAGCTTCTGCGTAGGGCGCGACTAATGCACAGATCGCAATACCATCATGCTTAATGATTTCTCTTGCAACATAACCGACACGAGTAATATTTGCTTCTCTATCTTTACGACTAAATCCTAAGCCATAAGATAAGTGTGTACGAATTTCATCACCATCTAACAAGGTGATTTGTCTACCTGTGATTTCTCTTATTTTAATCAAAAGTGCATTTGCTAAAGTAGATTTTCCTGCACTGGGTAAGCCCGTAAAGAAAACAGTAAACCCTTGTTTGTGCTTGGGTGGATAGACCTTACGTAATTCTGTAATCACATCAGGATAAGAAAACCATTCGGGAATATCTAAATTTTTTTGTAATCGATCACGCAATTCAGTTCCAGAAATGATGGCAGGTGATTCATCCTTTGGAAATTGATCAACAGGAAAATATTGAGCTTCTCGATGGCTGTACATCATTTCTTGAAACGGCACAATCTGAATACCGATTTCATGCTGATGTTCTAAAGCTAAAGCTTGTGCTGCATAAGGATCATAAAAATTATGTCCTTGACGATTCTTGCCTGGGCCCGCGTGATCACGCCCAATAATAAAATGCGTACAGCCATAATTTTTACGAATGATAGCATGCCACAATGCTTCTCTAGGACCTCCCATACGCATCGCAAGAGGAAGTAAGCTGAGAATGGCAGATTGGGAAGGATAGGTTTTTAATATATGTTCGTAACATCGCACTCTAAGATAATATTCAATATCGCCGGGCTTAGTCATACCCACCACCGGATGAATGAGTATGTTAGCACCTGTCTCTTGTGCTGCGCGCACCATGAGTTCTCGGTGTGCTCTGTGAATGGGATTGCGTGTTTGAAATCCTACAACCTTATCCCAACCACGTTGATGAAATAGTTCGCGTAACTCATTAGGTGTATATCGCAAATGATTAAAATCATAGTGATGAGGTAAAGATATTCCTAATAATTTGCCGCTGAGGTAATGTTCTTTCATATGATGATAAAGATATGAAACGCCGGGATGACTCTCATCTGTCGTATTAAAAATAGCTTGAGCTTCGCGCGGTTTATTAATTTCCCAACTCTCTTCCACTTGCAGAATGGCAATTAATAATCCTTCCTTGTCGCGTAATGCAATCTCTTGTCCTAACTGGAGTGCCGCGGCCCATTCTCTATCGACATCTAACGTAATAGGCATAGGCCATAGTGTGCCATCACAAAGTCGCATGGTGTGTAACACACTTTCATAATCCGCTTTATTCATAAAGCCTGTCAGTGGAGCAAAACCTCCGTTCAAAATAAGTTCGATATCACAAAGCTGTCGTTGCGAAAGCGTGAGAGAAGATAATTCATGCGCGATAAATTTATAATCATCTAGGGAAACAGCGGAGTGATTAGTTAAAACAGATTTGGATTGCGTAGAAGATCCCACGAGAGATATCCGTTTCATAATATTCTTTCCTTGTAATAAAATTCTTTCTGAAAACTTTAACGAATTTCTAGCAAATGTCTAGCTAAATTGAAACTTTGTTTGCGTATTTCTGGAACCGCTCCGGATTCCCAATATAGACTCTTCGCTATGGGACCCAACGTATAAAATATCGGTGAAGATACGCCTGCTTTATTCTTTAACGATCCCACTGATGTGATGTCAAAGCCTAGACGCAACGGATCAAACATCGCAACATCACGTTGCAACATTGCGTCAATCAACGGTTGTTGCGTAATAGCAAGGCTTAATGAAGGGCCCATGCAATTGATAAGCCACTGCAGTTTTATTTGTTTTGTCTGATGCGTATGTCGTAATGCAATGGTTGCTTCACCTTGCTCTACTTTCAAAATACGCCCAGCGAGAATATGAAGTTGTTGCTGTTTAGAAAGTTGTTCTAGTAAATCAGCCAACTTTCGATGAACACGATGACGATGAATATTCCAGTATGGCAATACATGTCTTAAAAATCGTTTTTTATCTTGAACGCTGGCAGCTGACCATATCATGGGAACATGCAGACGTAGCCCATTCAAAATAGAACGCCAATCACCCCCTTTTTCTAACTGAGCTTGACTGGTCTCTCGTACTTTTCTTGTCAGGGAACGTAATTGAATGGGTAAATTTTCTAATGACAATGGTGGGACAGATTGATTAGCGTGTGCTAAGGGTAATAATCCATGGCGTGATAAGGCATAGATCGCGCCTTGGTGGCCTTGATGATGGAGCGTCAACACAACGTCTATCATGCTAAGTCCGGTGCCTACGATTAATACGGGAGCATTTTTATCGATTTGTTGAGGCGCGGTATATTCCCAGGGTTTATGAATACAATTCACGTCAGATGAAACAGGAAAAGGAAAGGGAGAAGGAGGAGGGTTGCCCAAAGCAAATGCTACTTTATCCATTCTCATTTCAGTTTGATCACGTAAAATAAGTTTCGCGCGCCCCTCTTCGGGAACAACATCTATGACTTCTGTGGGAACCATGGTTAATGTTGTTTTACCGGATCGATCAGCTTGAATGGTGTTTAATAAATCTTGTAAATAGCAGCCATAAAGTAATCGTGGTACAAATTGTTCCTCTGGCGGAGCGTGATTGAGATAAGCCTGGACATTTTGGTTGGCCTTAAGCCAATTCACGAAATGAGATGCATCATCTTCAAACACACTCATGTCTCTTGCGAGCACATTCAATAGATGGAAAGGATAAGGGGTGCTATAGGCTTCTCCTGTACCAAAGTAGCCTCTTTTCTCAAATAAAAAAATTTCGATAGGCGCAGAGCTAAATCGATGCAAATTAGCCGCAAGGGCAGTGCCCGAAAAACCAGCTCCGATAATGCCAATTTTTATAGTCATTTTCCCATTCCTGTCGCCCTATCCGGCGGGGACGCATACGTTAACATGCAAAGAGAGAGATGGCTATATGTGAATCGCTCATTCTCGGTCCAGTTTTTCTGGGTTTCCCCCACTGTCAGCCCGAAATAATGATCATAAATTATTCAATTAAGGCGATAATTAATATATAATGTGCCATTAATCAAAGATACATAAAAAGGGAAAGGAGTTAAGTCTGGACATGCTCTCGTCGTCCCGCGGCTTGTCCGCGGGACGACGAGAGCATGTCCAGACTTAACTCCTTCCTCTCTCAATTCAACATCGGATTAGCCGTACTCAATTCTTTTCCATATTTATATTCAGTAATAAGATTCTGATCAGTAATTATTTCCAACTCACGTCCCATCGGTGCAAGAGAAGCTTTAAGCTCCGGCAAAGAGATCATTGGCACTGCCAGAAATGCCTTAATCACCTTTTCACTATGCGGCGGAAATAAAGGTTTTCCATCGAGATGGAGTGAGGATAAAGTTGTCACTGCTTTTGGATCTTTTAGTTTTTTACGCACATCTATATTAGAAGCAATAGCAAAATTTTCATATAAATAAGCATAGGGAAAAACGTGAGCGGTTGTGTTAAACGCATCGGGTGATCCTGTCGTATTGTAGGTAAGTATGGCTTCTCTAGCCATATGCTGTTTGACTAACTGCAAAAATTCGCGAGACAACAAATTAGACGTATACGCACGCCAGTAATAAGTCGTATTCATGATGACTAAATCATATTGATTTTTTGGATGTGCTTTCAACCAACGCCGACCGTCATCAATGTAAAGATGAACACGAGCATCCGTTAATGCACTCTGTTGTCGTAGATAATCTTGCATGGCGCGCACATAACCCAGATTAATTTCCACCACATCAATGGTCTTTACTCCTGGAAAACTCGTGACGAGTTTCAACCAAGTTCCAATGGACATGCCTATCATAAGCACGCGTTCAGGTTTTTCTTTTAAGGCTGGCAAAATAAGGAGACGATTAATGTGATTGGAATTAATGATAGGATTTAAATTCGTTCGACCATCATAGACGTTCCCACCTACAATCAGATCACCTCCATTACCTCCATAATAAGTAGTGATAATGCCATATTGATTTTCAATGACGCGGCGCAAATAGCCTTCTTGGCCGGCAATATTTGCGATTAATTGATTGGGATTCAGTGACATCATCATCGTAATGAGTGCGAGCAAAACAATACTGCACATTCCTAACCAAATAGGCCGCACGAGGCCGCTTAAGCAGTAAAGTGATAATAAAAAAGTTAATGATGCGCAAATGATAAAACATTGTTGTGTACTAAATTGGCTTAACAACACTATTCCGGTGAGCAGAGGCCCTAACGTCGCGCCCAAGATATTTGATACATACACACGTGATAAACTGCGACCAATATGTGTGCCAGAGGAAGGCGTTCCAAGATGGTGCGCGAGAGGAAAAACCACCGCTTTTAATGCGGCTGTTAATAAAATGAGAGCCGCAGCACACATAAATTGTAAAACCATAAATGTGTTAAACGCATAAATCCAAGGGCTCAGCATGTCCGATATACTTGAGAACAAAAGAACAGTGCCACTCACTTTCCATAAATCATAACTCTCTTCACAAAAACGCTTGCCTATTCCAGCACCAAATGCAATTCCGATAAGATAAAAAAACAACACAAAAGCAAACGATTGAGGTAAGGAATAATTCGCAAAACTAAATAACCGTATCCACAATATCTCCAAACTGAGTGACAAAAATCCCGCACCAAAAGAAAGTAAACAGGCTGCGAACATATTATTGCTTCCGAAAAACAAAAAACGCGACAATGGCGATAGCAAAATTTATCATCGCCGCCACATTCACGGATTGCGCAATCGTCAAAAAATATAACAATACAAATCCTGATAAATAAGCACCTACCGCACCGCCTAACGTATTAACAAAATATAATCCGCCTACTGAACGGCCAATGTTGTGATGCAATTTATTCACGTACGTTACCAAGATAGGGAATGTTGCGCCCATTAAAATCGTTGGAATAGATAAGATGACAAAACTCATCATTGCGGTGATCCATTCATTATTGCTAAAGAAGCTATCTCCCAATCCATCAATCACCCATGGACTGACTATTCCAAAAAGCGCAATGCAAAGTTCAATCAGGATATAGAGTGTGAGTAAAGATGAGTTTAGTTTATCAGCAAGATAACCACCACCCACTCCACCCATCCCTAATCCAAACATAAAGACGGAGACAATGATGGTAATAGATTGAAGATCCACACCAAAAACAGTAAACAACATGCGTTGCCACATGATTTGGTAAATTAAGGCCGCACATCCAGAGAAAAAAAATAAAACGAATAACACCCACAGATAAGTTAAAGAGATATCATTTGAAGAAGCGGTGTGATTTCCTATCATCGAATCCTTTCGAATTTAAAAATCATGAATAGAAATGAGAATAGCACATCATGATGTGGTGAAGAAATGGCTTATCGGCTGATGATTATTCAGCCGCAAATGAAGAACCACAACCACAAGTCGTTTTTGCATTGGGATTACGAATAATAAACTGTTCGCCTTCGATGTCTTCTTTGTAGTCAATTTCAGCACCGACTAAATATTGGAAGCTCAGTGGATCAACGAGGAGTTGTACCGTTGCATTGCCCTCGCCGCCTTCTTCATCCTCTTCTTCCTCTTCTCCATCTACTTGCAAATCAACCTGCTTAGTAATCACCGTGTCATCTGCTTGAACGGCTTCATCAAAAGTAAATCCGTATTGGAAGCCAGAACAACCACCACCGGTGACATAAACACGTAATTTTAAATTGAAATTTCCTTCTTCTTGAATGAGTTCCCAGACCTTTGCAGCTGCGCTTTTGGTAAAAATTAATGGATCTGTCATAGGGGGCCACCTCTTGTAATTTGAGAAAGTATACCAGAATTTTTCCCGTGTTATTGCACCAGCCCACCCACCCTCTCCCAACTCCTGAGAGCGGCTCGCATTAGATGAGGATGAGATCCATTGCAGCGCTGCCCCATTGTCATCCCGGACATTAAGCACTGCTAAGGCTCGCAAGCTCGCCAAGCAGTGCTAAATTCCGGGATGACAGCGGGGAGCGATGTGCGATAAATAAAATCTATCAATACAATAAAATCTATTGATTATATTAATAATTAACTTTTCTTTATGCTTGTCTCTACCAACAATAGGAGAACAAACTTATGTTAAACATTGGCGATTTATTTCCATCCTTTGCGTTAAAAGGTGTTGTATCAGCAGATATGAATAAAGCCTTTATTGATGTCACTGAAAATACCTACAAAAATAAATGGCAAGTCATTTTCTTTTGGCCTAAAGATTTTACTTTTGTCTGTCCAACTGAAATTGCTGAATTTGGTCAGCTGCATTCTGAATTCAGTGATCGTGACACACAGCTACTGGGTGCGAGCACCGATTCAGAATTTGTGCATCTTGCCTGGAAACAACAAAAAGACGAATTACGAAATTTGCCCTTTCCCATGTTATCAGACATCAAACGTGAGCTATCCCATTCACTGGGCATACTAGATAAGAATGAAGGCGTAGCGAAGCGTGCTGTGTTTATTGTCGATCCACAAGGCATCATCCGATTCGCCATGGTGACAGATTTAAAAGTAGGAAGAAATCCTCGTGAAGTATTGCGTGTGCTAGATGCATTACAAACCGATGAGTTATGCCCCTGCAATTGGCAGAAAGGCGAAGAAACATTAGTAGTCGCTTAAGAGGAGAAAATTATGAATATTGAACAATTGAAAAATGAAATGCCAGATTTTGCGAAAGATATCAAACTTAATTTAAGTACTGTACTAACAACAGAAGGATCACCAGAACTCACTCAAAAACAAATCATCAGTGTGGCACTGGCTTCTGCCTATATCACACGCAATCAAGATATCATCAAATCAATCACACACGAGGCGGCTCAGCAATTATCGAATGATGAGATCATCGCTGCAAAAGCGGCAGCCACCATCATGGCAATGAATAATATTTATTATCGCTTTACACATACCATGACAGATCAAGCCTATAGCACCATGCCGCCCAAGTTGCGCATGAATGTGATGGCTAATCCTGAGATGGACAAAGTTATGTTTGAACTGAGTAGTCTTGCAGTCTCTGCCATTAATGGTTGTGGCAAATGTATGAATGCCCATGCTACACAGCTTGAAAAAGCCGGTATTAGCAAACAAGCCATACAATCCACCGTGCGGATAGCCAGCGTCATTAATGCTGCTGCGACTGTGCGTGAGATCATAAATTAATTGCTATATAATGCTTCGAGACGGCGCAAAAAACGCGCCTCCTCAGCACGAACGGGTTCTAAAGAGGCTTATCAACTGGCCGTTCGCCCTGAGGAGGCGCGTTTTTTGCGCCGTCTCGAAGGGTGAATGGCTAACATGCATTTTTTTGTCCTGCGCCAAGTTTCTAGTCCCGCGGATTTCGCTTTTTATAATAATTCATAAGGAAAAACAAACATGCTTTGGGTAAAAGCGCTGCATATTATTTTTATGGTGACTTGGTTTAGTGGTTTGTTTTATTTACCACGTTTATTTGTTTATCACGCCATGGCTACCGACAATATCAGTATCGAACGCTTTAAAATCATGGAAAGAAAATTATATTTCGGCATCGCCACACCTGGCGCAATATTCACAATTCTATTTGGAATCTGGTTGCTTTCATATAATCCTATCGGCTATATGCACATGCCATGGCTGCATGTAAAGCTTGGTTTAGTTTTATTACTGGTGATATATCATATTTATTTAGGTAATTTGCTGTTTAAATTTCGCCATAATCGCAATCCCTACGGACATGTTTTTTATCGCATCCTCAATGAAATTCCGGTCGTATTTTTAGCAGCGATTGTGATTTTAGTGGTGGTGAAACCCTGAGTATCGCCATCATTTCTTTTTTTTGACAGATTGATGAAGTAAGTGATTTAAAGCTGTCTCCAAATCAGGGTAGGAAAAATTAAACCCCCTATCTAACAAACGCGTGGGGTAGACGTTCTGTCCTTCCAGCAAAAGATAATGCGCCATCTCATGGCCTAACAAAAGCTTTAACAAAAAAGCCGGCTTTCTCATCAAATTTGGCTTATTCATAACGTTTGCTAAGGTTTTTGAAAAAGTATCTTGTTTTACACAATCAGGAGCAACAATGTTTACGGGTCCTGAAATAGTTGGCTGCGCAACCAAAAAATCAATTGCGCCAATGACATCATTAATCGCGACCCAGCTAAATGGCTGCTGACCACTCCCTATGGGTCCTCCCATGTAAAACTGGTAAGCTTTCATTAACTGCGGTAACGCGCCATTCTCACTGGCTAAGACTACCCCAAAGCGTAAAAAGACCACTCTGTTTCCGTGTAATACGGCTGCTTCCGCCGCCTTTTCCCAACGACATCCTACTAATGCTATGAAATCCGTTGATTGATCCCAATTAATGGGCGTTTCTTCATCTAGCTTAGGAGGCAATTGATCACTAAGATGGTTTTGCACACCATAAATGCCAATTGCACTTGCATTAAAGAGAGGAATAGTATTATCAAATTTGCTCAACAAGGACGCGAGTTTTTTTGTTGTTCCAACGCGACTAATTAAAATTTCTTTTTTCCGCGCCTCCGTCCATCTGGCTGCACCTACATTTTCACCAGTGAGATTGACTATCAATTCGGCTGATTTTAAATCTTCCTCTGTCAAATTTTCCCATGAGAGCGCTGTCACGCTATTTCCAAAAACTTTCTCTATGTGCGATTTGGATCGGCCGATGATAGAAATCGTGTAATTTTGCTTTAGCCAATGCTCAGTTAAGCGTTGTCCTATTAACCCAGTCCCACCTGCAATGATTCGGTGCATGAAAATTCATCCTTAAATATTCCAAAAACTTTTTCAGCTGCTCGTAACGTTTTATTGATCTCAACCTCTCCGTGTGCTGAAGAAACAAACCCTGCTTCAAAAGCGGAAGGCGCGAAATAGATACCTTCATTTAACATAGCATGGAAAAACCGATTGAATAAGGCGACATCACAACGTTTCACATCATTTAAGGATTTTATTTCATTTGCATCAGTAAAGAAAATACCAAACATGCTACCGATAGCGTGTGCTTGAAATGGAATAGAAGCTTTGCGCGCACATTCACTTAACCCATCTGTTAGTTTGCGTGTTTGCTCAGCAAGGGCAGGATAAAAATCATCTTGAACAATTAAATCTAATGTAGCAAGGCCGCCCGCCATCGCGATAGGGTTACCTGACAAGGTGCCTGCTTGATAGACAGGACCCAATGGCGCAATCGATCGCATGATGTCAGCTCGTCCACCAAATGCACCCACGGGAAATCCACCACCGATGACTTTACCGAGTGTCGTCAAATCTGGCGTCACACCAAAATGAGCTTGTGCACCCCCTAAACTCACACGAAAACCCGTCATGACTTCATCAAAAATCAACACGCTGCTATACCTATTACACAAGTCACGTAAGCCTGGTAAAAAACCAGGTTGAGGTAATACACAATTCATATTTCCCGCCACTGGCTCCACAATCACACAAGCTATCTCATTGCCATACTTAGTAAATAGAGCCGCCACTTCCTCCAAGTGATTAAACTCAGCGACTAGCGTATGTTGAGCAATGCTTTCCGGCACACCCGCAGAACTAGGCACACCCAGGGTCAACGCACCAGATCCAGCCGACACTAATAAGCTATCCGCATGGCCATGATAACATCCGGCAAATTTGATAATTTTATCGCGCTTCGTATAGCCCCGAGCTAAGCGAATCGCGCTCATTGTCGCTTCCGTCCCAGAATTAACAAAGCGCACCATTTCAATCGAGGGTATCAATTGACACACTGTTTGTGCGAGTTGCACCTCAAGCTCAGTAGGGGCACCAAAGCTTACACCCCGCTTGAGACAGTCTGTCACTTTTTCAATCACATGAGGATGGGCATGCCCACCAATGAGTGGGCCCCAAGAACAAACATAATCCACATACTCTTTGCCATCTGCATCAACCACATAAGCATCATGCCCACTCTGAATAAAAACAGGCGTACCACCCACACCATAAAAAGCACGTACCGGCGAATTCACGCCGCCTGGGATGTAGTGTTGTGCGCGATTAAACAATGTTTGCGATTGATTCATTTGAGGTTCCAAGTTAGTAATGAGAATAAATGATGCAAGATTCTAACAGCTTAGTTCCCAGTAGCGTAGAGCCCTCAGGACGAGATGACGCGCAGTGAATGAACATCTAGACTAAACACCTCTTTCCAGTTAAACTGCCGGCGTTCTTTTTGTCTATTTTTTACACAAACGGTGAGGAAAAATGCTCGTGTCTACCCAGTATAAACGATATATGTGCTTACTCTGTGGTTACATTTATGACGAAGAAAAAGGATGGCCACATGATGGCATTCCACCCGGTACTCGCTGGGAAGATGTCCCACCAGCATGGCAATGCCCTGAGTGTGGCGCGTCGAAAGATGAATTCGAAATGATAGAAGTTCAATAAAAGTGATAGGGCGTGTTGACACTGGCAGCCACTCCTTGTTTTTATTAAGTAAAACGCAGGAGGGCGGAGCCCGACGAGCCATTAATAAAAACAAGGAGTGGCTGCCAGTGTCAACACGCCCTAGCTTATTGTGTTTCAAACCGGTGAAACGTTTGCATAGCCACTTCTTCGTAAGTAACATCAGTGACCTGAGCAAGCTCAGGTCCCTGTTTAAGCCATTCGAAAAGTTGGGAAATTTTTTCTTTTTCTCCACTCGCTACCACTTCTACACGACCATCCGATAAATTACGTACGAAGCCTGTAATACCCAATTGATCGGCTTGTTCTTTAGTCGATGCACGAAACCAAACCCCTTGAACTTTGCCTGAAATATAACAATGAATAGTAATTTGCTTAGTCATAACATTCCTTTTTTGGTAAAGACAATGACGGGTACATGTCCTAATGTATCCTTTCTAATAACACTAAAATTAGCAGCCACTTCTTTAGGCAATCTATCAAAATAGGATAGGCTTGTGATAATAAAGGCAGGCCCCTTTACGTTCATAAGATCTTCTGGCTGATTAATAAATTCAGGTTCAATTAGTTCTGGCATGTTGATGAGATATTTAATCGGTAATCCATCTGATCTTTCTTTGTAAAATATTAATCGAGCTTGCTGTTGCAGACGTTTTGTTTCGATTGCATTAACAAAATCACGCGCTCGATCAAGATATAAATCGATAGGCTCTACTACCATGAAGTTTGCGAGAATGATACACACTGCAGCGGTGCTAAGTATTACCATTTTACGCCATGCGGTATTCATCGCATGTAAATAGGAAACAAATATATTGATCGCTTGAAGAAGAATAAAAAGGACAATGATGTAAGCATAAGAAACATCAAAATGCAGCGCTTTTTTACGCGCATAAAAATAAATCACTATTGTCCCAATGAGAAAAAGTAGTGGCAACAGAGAAAAAAATCGCGTAACGCCATCACGCAATTTTCTTAAATAAGTGAGCGACTCGGGTGCAACCCATGGATAAGCTGCAATCAATGCGACTGCTGGCAACATAGGTAAAATGTAGCGTACTTTTTTATCGTCAGGGATACTCATACCAATGAGTATTACACTCATCCAACCCGTTAGCTTCAATAACAATCGCATTTCAGGAATAGTATCGTATTTCTTATAGGCATAAAAAAAGATGCCCACTAACACGAAGACAGCGATAGAAAACGCAAACGCATAACTCCCGAGACTATCGGTAAAATAAAAATGCCATGGCAAAAAGTGATTTTCGATTCTGCCAAATACTTCCATGCGTAAGACACGAGTCAAAAACATGAATCCACCTACACTGAAAGCAAATTTCAATAACAAGACACTGCAGATCAGTAATAAAAGGAAAGCAAGGAATCCGACTGTAAAAAACCGCCTAGTTTGTCCCTCAAAGAGGTAATAACCACACACAACTCCAGCTGGCATGACTAATCCAATAGGGCCACGTAATGTAAAACCCAACACAAATAATAAATATATCCAGAGTGTCCGTCTTGGACGATTTTCTTTATCTGCGGAATAAATCAAATAAAAACAATAAGTGGTAATAAAAGTAGAATACATGTCTAAAGAAATAGACCGTGCTGTTCTTAGGTAGGTCGCGGTTAAGAATAAAAAAATGACGCCATATAAACCCCAGCGCTTATTGTGCAGTGCGCCAATCATATAGGTAAGGACGACCGTCATAGAACCTAATAAGGCACTAGGTAAAATAGCAATGAATTTATTCATGTGGCCAAACAACTTAGCCAGAAGATAAATCAGCCATGTCGATGTACCGGGGTAATCTGGGTAGGGTTTATGGTAAGTAGTGGGGAAAAAGCTTGCGCCATCACGCCACATTTCTTGCGCAAATAAGTAAAACCTTGAATCAAAGCTAATCACTTCCTGAGAATTTAATCCCCAAGTAAAAAGAATCAAACTACCAAAAAATAAAAGAGTGATAGTTAAAAGATCGCAGCGTGTGTCTAGCATATGTATTTATAGTGGTTGACTTTCTTAAAAGCTGTGTATGTTATCACGACAGATGTCATAGTGAGGAGTATTTTTTAAGCACACGCCTAAAAACACTCCTCACTAGGATAATCAATATGATACGATCATTGAAAAATGAAGCACACAAAAGGTACACATGCAGGACTATCTCATATTACCCTCCCTACTTTCAGCGGATTTTGCTCGATTAGGTGAAGAAGCAAAAGCCGCCATAGAGGCGGGTGCAGACATGTTGCACTTGGATGTCATGGATAATCATTATGTCCCCAATCTCACGGTAGGGCCGCTCATTTGTGAAGCATTGCGCGGTTATGGGATAAAAGCGCCTATCGATGTCCACTTGATGGTAAAACCAGTGGATAGGCTCATTGTGGATTTTGCCAAAGCAGGTGCAACCAACATTACCTTCCATCCTGAAGCATCCGAACACGTCGACCGCAGTCTGGCTCTGATCCATCATCATGGTTGCAAAGCAGGACTCGCGCTAAATCCCGCCACAACGTTACATTGTTTAGAATATGTATGGGATAAACTCGATCTCATTCTAGTGATGTCTGTTAACCCTGGTTTTGGTGGTCAAACTTTCATTCCTTCAGCACTGGATAAAATTGCTGGAATAAGAAGTCTGATTGATGCTCGCCATTCACCTATTCATTTAGCAGTAGACGGAGGCGTAAAGGTGGAAAATATTGGTCACATTGCGCAAGCAGGAGCAGACATGTTTATCGCCGGCTCTGCGATTTTTAATCAGCCTGATTATGCAGACGTCATTGCAACCATGCGCAAACAATTAAGGGCTATTGACATTTCGCTAGGCCGAGACAGAAATCGTTGATTTTTGAGAACTGCAGCGCAGCATACGTTGTTGGTATGTGAGCAGCGGATCGCAGAAAATCGACGATTTATGACTGGCATAGTAGAAATGTCAACAGCCCTTAGCAATGACTAGCCCTAAATAAAAAGGAAATATCATGCAAAAGCCTAAACCCCATGCAGGACTTCATCATGTTGCACTTTATGTCAAACATCTTCCTGAGTGCGTACATTTTTATGTTGATTTACTCGGAATGAAAATTGTCTGGCAACCTGATAATGACAATGTTTACTTATCTTCGGGCAACGATAATCTTGCCCTACATCGCGCTCCTGCCGATTTCACACCCGCAACGCAACAACGTCTGGATCATATTGGATTTTTCTTAACGGAACGTGATGAAGTCGATCGATGGCACGATTATTTGCGCGCTAACCAAGTTGCAATCAAAGCGGCGCCTAAAGATCATCGCGATGGGACCCGCAGTTTTTATTGCGCTGATCCAGAAGGAACTCTCGTACAAGTGATTTATTTTCCGCTAGAATGATTCTGCTTCGAGACGGCGCAAAAAACGCGCCTCCTCAGCACGAACGGAAATTTCTCCGTTCGTGCTGAGGAGGCGCGTTTTTTGCGCCGTCTCGAAGCACGTCAAAGAAGCACACTCGAAGTGGACGACGATGTATCACACTTCTTCTTTGCACTGTACGGTAGCTGTTTTGCCTTGTACCAGTTGGATTTTGATGTTACCACTGCTTTCACCTTGATCAGTCAATGTCCATTCATATGGACCATTTATTGTGTCGGCTTCTAACATGGCGATAGGATTGCCATTAAAATTTTTTCCAGGATAAAGAAGCGCTTTTGCATTATCTCCTGTCAACATACAGGAAAAAGTGACGTTTCCGGAATTTCCATCTTTATAATAAGACGCAATGCCTGATGTTGCATTTAATTCATATGGCTTTCCAACTACGATATCTCCTGCTTGTCCTAAGATAGCTGCTTGTGTAACAGAAGCCATCGATAACACAGAAACTGCTGCGGTAACCAATAACCATTTTCCTTTTTTCATTTTTTAACCCCAATGTCATGTTAAACCTACATCTTCCTGACACCATTGTCTGTCCCTAGTAATAAAACATCTGCTGTTCGATAGGCAAAAATACCATTTTCAACAACACCAACGATATTTTTTAATTTCTCTTCTATAGCCTTAGGCTGAAGTAGCTTCAAATTATATACATCAAGAATGACATTTCCATTATCCGTCACAAAACCTTCACGATAAACTGGATCACCTCCTAATTGCACGATTTGCCGCGCTACATAACTGCGCGCCATCGGAATCACTTCCACTGCAACAGGAAACTCTCCCAGTAAATCAACCAGCTTACTCATATCTGCGATACAAACAAATTTTTTTGCGACGGTGGCAATAATTTTTTCGCGCGTTAAAGCACCGCCACCCCCTTTAATCATTTGTTTTGCAGAATTGATTTCATCTGCGCCATCAACATAGAGTGGTAATGCATTAACAGAATTGAAATCAATTAAAGGAATAGAAAGTGCTTTTAATTTATTTGCGGTTGCGATAGAACTTGCCACCGCACCCTCAATTTTTTGCTTCACTGATTTAAGTGCATGAATAAAAAGATCGACGGTCGATACCTGATCCAACGCCAATAATCATATCATCTTCAATATATTCCAGCGCTGCTTCAGCGGCATACTTTTTTCCTGTTTCTTTATCCATTGCAACCATGGTTCATTCCTTTTCTAATTACAAAATATAACTGGATAAATCTTCATCTTTCACAAGCTGCTGCAATCGCTCATTCACATAATCAGCATCAATATCGATTTCTTTTCTCCATTTCAGAAGCAGCATAAGAAACATCTTCTAATAATCGTTCTAAGACTGTATGCAAACGTCGCGCACCAATATTTTCAACACGCTCATTCACATGCCAGGCAATTTCAGCAATGCGCCGCACACCATCCGGCAAAAAATTAATCTTAACACCCTCAGTCCCTAATAATGCAATGTATTGCTCTGTCAATGCCGCTTCTGGTTCAGTTAAAATACGCACAAAATCATCCGTAGATAACGATTTTAATTCTACACGTATGGGTAATCGACCTTGCAATTCAGGAATGAGATCAGATGGTTTCGCGAAATGAAACGCACCTGATGCAATAAATAAAATATGATCGGTACGCACCACTCCATACTTGGTGGAAACTGTCGATCCTTCAATCAATGGCAATAAATCTCGCTGCACACCTTCACGGGAAACATCCGCACCAGCATATTCAGATCGTTTGGCAATTTTATCAATTTCATCGATAAATACGATGCCGCTTTGCTCAACACTTTCAATGGCGCGCGCTTTAATTTCTTCATCATCAATTAATTTAGCTCGCTTCTTCTTCACGCAAAATTTTTTTGGCATCCACTACTTTCAATTTACGCATTTTTTTACGATCAGTATCCTAAATTTTGAAACATATTTTGCAATTGATTCGTCATTTCTTCCATGCCAGGTGGCGACATAATTTCAACACCCATGCGGAGACATGGACACTTCGATTTCAATTTCTTTTTCATCCAATGCTCCTTCACGTAATTTTTTACGAAATAATTGCCGTGTTGAATTGAATCTTCTTTCACTGGCTCATGCGGCTCACCCGCAAAACTCGAGCGCGGCGGTGGCAATAATGCATTTAAAATACGTTCTTCCGCTGCTTCTTCTGCTGTCGAACGTACTTTGGCCATTTCTTTTTCACGCATCATTTTGATAGCCATGTCAACAAGATCACGAATAATGGATTCCACATCACGGCCGACATAACCTACTTCTGTGAATTTGGTCGCTTCTACTTTAATGAAAGGCGCATCAGCTAATTTAGCTAAACGTCGCGCGATTTCTGTCTTTCCCACCCCTGTCGGCCCAATCATGAAAATATTTTTTGGCATAATTTCATCACGCAATGGAGAAGGTAATTGCATGCGCCGCCAACGATTGCGTAATGCAACCGCCACAGCGCGTTTTGCTTCCGCCTGACCAATAATATGTTTATCTAATTCACTCACAATTTCTTTTGGTGTAGGAGTAGTTGGGATTGTCATTGGCATGTGTTTATTCGCTCGATAATATATAGTTGTTATGATTGTGATTTTTTAACTCAATGTCTCAATCGTAAAGTTGATTGTTAGTATAAATACAAATTGACGCTGCAATAGAAAGTGATTTTTCAGTGATAGTACGTGCATCAAGATCTGTATTTTCAAGCAATGCTTGTGCTGCCGCTTTTGCATAATGGGCCGCCCGAACCGATCGCAATCAAACTATTTTCTGGTTCAATCACATCACCATTACCCGAAATAATCAATGACGCTTTTGTATCTGCCACCACCAACATCGCTTCCAACCGACGCAACATACGATCAGTACGCCAATCTTTTGCTAGCTCAACCGCTGCTCGAACTAAATTGCCTTGATGCGTTTCTAATTTGGATTCAAAGCGCTCAAACAGAGTAAATGCATCCGCTGTTCCGCCGGCAAATCCAGCGAGAATTTTATTGTTATAGAGACGGCGAACTTTACGCGCATTTGATTTCATCACCGTATTACCTAACGTCACTTGCCCGTCACCCCCAACCACAACGGTGCCGTTACGTCGCACTGAAACTATCGTTGTACCATGCATATCAGCCAAAATACGTGTCTCCTATATTACTTAATCGTTTATATAAGGGCGGTGAGCCGGTTTTACAAGAACCCATCTTCGGCCTTGTCACCCTGTAGCTGTTGTCATCCCGGAAAGCGCGAAGTGTTTTTTACTGAGCGCTTGTCCGGGACCCATCCGTAATCTTGTGCAACAATCTGGATAGGTCCCGGACATTAAGTGTTCCTAAACTCGCAAGCTCGTTAAGGGACACTAAATTCCGGGATGACAACGAGGTTCAAGCGTTTCTTAGGAGGACAACCCTAGAACCTTAACCCAAGTGGGCATATAATAAAGCCCTTTTTCATACAGGTGTCAACGACATGCAATCCACTACTACCAGGCCTAGTCAACGCGCAAATAATGAACTTCGCTCCATTCGCCTCACGCGCGACTATACCAAACATGCAGAAGGCTCAGTGCTTGTCGAATTTGGCGATACGAAAGTACTCTGTACAGCCAGCGTCACCTCCGGCGTCCCGCCTTTTCTCAAAGATAAAGGCCAAGGCTGGGTGACAGCAGAATATGGCATGCTTCCACGATCCACCCACGAGCGCATGCAACGAGAAGCAGCCAAAGGGAAACAAACGGGGCGCACGCAAGAAATCCAGCGTTTAATCGCACGCTCGCTACGCGCGGCGATAGATTTGAAAGCGCTAGGAGAAAATACGATTGTCGTCGATTGCGATGTGATTCAAGCCGATGGCGGAACACGCACTGCTTCTATCACCGGCGGCTGTGTTGCTTTGTTTGACGCCATCCAATATCTACAACGTGAAAATAAAATCTTAACGCAACCCTTTATTCAATTTGTCGCATCCATTTCTGTTGGCATGTATCAAGGCCAACCCATTCTCGATTTAGATTACGCAGAAGACTCACGCGCAGAGACAGATATGAATGTGGTCATGACTGAACAGGGTGGATTCATTGAAATACAAGGGACCGCAGAAAAAGGCACCTTCACGCAACAAGATTTAGATAACATGTTGGTGTTGGCAAAAGAAGGGATTAGTAAATTGATTGAAGTGCAAAAGATGGGGTAAGGAATTTGTCATGCCAGGGAAGATTTCCTGGCATGAGACGAATCAATAAAAATTATTTTCTTCTATACCGAATAGCATTTTCATCACCTTGCAGTTGTTTGGCAAGCTTTAGGCTAGCTTCATCTTGTCCAGTAAACTCCTCATATTCCTGTTGCTGAAGTTTGTTAGCTAAATCTTCATCTAATTTTATTTGAGTGATTTCTGTCACTTCAATGGTAGGACGACCTTCTTTATCCTCTATTGCATTGGGTATAACTTTTTGAATTTCATCTATAGAGATAGCTTGTCCTTCTTGAGCGTGAGGTATAATTTTTTTAATTTCTTCAAAGGGAATAGTATAGGTTACTTTCTTTTCGAGTATTTGATCATCAGCTTCACCCTTCGCTTTACCCTCATGTTCCTGCGCTAAGATTTTCCATTCTATTGCTGACGGTTTAATTTCATTTTTCTTCAGTTTTTGCATCGTGTCATTGTAAAACAAAGTAAAACTGTTTGGAATTTCACCTGGTTTGCCTGATTCTTTTTTTGGCTCTGAAGAAGAAACTTTTTTCTTAGCTCCAGAAGCAGGAAGCATGTTATCCCAGTGGACAGCTGATAGATTGGAGAGAGTCACTGTAGGTAATTCACGATGATGCTGGTCATAAGCAGCAAGGATTTTATTTGCATTTGCTAATTCTTTGGTGCGAGCTTCCACTTTCGGGTAATCAACAATAAATTTATAACTATCTATTGTATATTCCATCGGCTCAGGGGTATATACAGACTTAACAAAGGTGGCGTGCCCAATCACATCGCGCTTTAGTAATTCACTGATAAGTTCTTTTGATTGCAACCAACCTTCAGGTATTTCAACCCCGAATATGTCTTGCGTCTGATCTTGGTTTAAGAATGGCTGAACCATATCGCAATATTTGGGTACAGCACTCACACGCTTAACTACTGTCTCACGATCTAATGGAAATAATGCTAAGCTTTCCTCTCCCGCATGAGGAGGATCAACGACACCACGCGTGACTAATTGATTAATCTGATCCGGTTCTAGTTCTAATGGTTGGATTGGTATTCTTCCATATTCAAAGTACATATTATGAAGAATCTCTCCTCGCTGCACATCTAAGTTGACATGAAAATAGCGAGCCAAAACTGATAATTCTAAATCGCCCGCCCATTTCCTCTCTTCTCTCATTTCCTGCATAAACTGTTGATAACCATTTGCACGCTCTTTCGGAGTTGGAGCTAATGCTAATAACTCATTTCGGAATTCACTCACTGCGACATCGAGTCTCCCATTCAGCGCAGCAAGCGCTTTGATTTCCTCTGGCGTTCTGTCTTTTAAATTCTTATTTCTTAACTCCCGATAGCGCCCATGCTCAGCAAATTTGCCAAGTACTATTCTTCCCAATTCTTCAAATTTATTTTGAATTTTTTCAGGAAGTTTGTCTATTAACAGGTGGCCATCTAAAACAGCTTGTACATAATCGCGAAATTGACTCACGATGGGTGGTTGTGTCCACCAAAAGAGAAGTTGTGGTTGCGCATTCTCAATGTCCTTTTCAATATCTATTTGAGAATCACCAAAACTGCCCCAAATCTGATTCCTGATAGCTGTGAATTTGTCTTGAATAAAGCGATGGGACTGATAAATATCATCAGGTACATCACCTCGTTGCACAGGCATATCGAATCCTTCGCGGACTTTATCCCGAAATGCGGTCAACAGTGGTTGCTTTGTTCGCTCTATATGATCGCGATCATTTTCTGCCTGCTCAATAGCGATATGGCGCATCACTGGAGCAAGCTGGCGTTGCAAGAATTCTTTATCTTCCTCTTTTGTGAGTTTCTTAGTCTTAGAATTTCCTTTTTGACATCCGCCCATGTTGCTTCTTTGACTCTAAGATTAACTGCAGCCTGTCGAATAAACCCAGCAAATGCCACATCAGGATTAAGGCCCATTTTTCCTAATTGTTCTTCGAGCTGGTCAAAGACACTTTCCCGGCAAAATCCAAGGACATATGAATTGAAAGCACAATTGCCATCGGGCATTGCGCCTTCTTTTTCTAAATCATCTACTTTATGAGGTCCACGAGAGCTACTACGCATATCCACCTTTTTGAAAAATATTTAGATATATTGTGTATATAATAGACTAATTCGCTTAAGATTGCCTTAAATTTATCTCTTTTATTCAGTCACCCTTCGAAACCACGCTGGCGAGTTCTCCGTTGTCCCGCGGCTTGTCCGCGGGATCCAGGAGTATCATTTGGATCCCGCGGACAAGCCGCGGGACGACGAGAATTTCAACAGGTAATCTAGCGAGACCCAAACCTATTGCTAGGAGGAGTGGGTTTATCTGTATCACTGCCAGATTGAGAAGGGCCATTTTCTCGGGATTGACCGATTTTAGGCTCTACAGGAGAGATTGTGCTGGGTTTCGCTGACCGCCAGAATCCAAATACGCTTTTCGCAACGCTGGGGGTTGGCTCTGAAATCATTGTCACCGGCTCAGCAAGAGCTTGCTCCGTAATCAATGAGGATCTTGTGTTTTCCTTGAAATAATCATCCACTTCGCTGACGCGATGCCCTCTCAGTGTCTGTTGAAAACCACCTCGTTGACGTAGAAATTCATCATTCGCAAGATGAGAGGCCTTTTTGCTGCCATCAGCAAGATGTTTTTGTTCTAATTCTGGATAAAGCTCTTCAGGAGCTACCATTAGCTCTAAGAGCTCAGGATTTATATTTATCTTTTTAATTTCAGCCATAAATTATTCCTTTGCCGTTAATTCTCGCAGGTAATGCTCTCTCACACCGCATTTTTCCCACAAAAAATCAAAGAGTGTTTTTTTCACAATCCTTGTCGCTGGCCGACCCAATAAATCAAAGTACCAAAATAAAACCGGGTCTTCACTCATATCGACTTTAATAAGTGATTTTTGGTCACCTAATTGGTAACTAATAAAATGCTCTTTCGCTGCAAATGCTGGATCAAGTTTAGACTTTTCCAGGAGATCATCCAGCACGTGTCTCAATCCTTGAGGACCTTGTGCAGGAATATATTTTTTTAGTAATTCGCTATCATTACTACTATGCATAGAATTCGCCTTTTTTAAGCTCTTATCCTTTATTTTAGAGGACTCTGCTTAACATATTCTTAACCACGATTTACTTGAGATAGATAAGAAAATTTACAGAATAATATCATACTCTAATGTGAGGGGAGCGTGATCTGAAAAGCGTTGTTCTTTAAAGATGTTAGCTGATTTTATTGTAGGTTTTAGTCCTGGGCTAATGACTTGGTAGTCAATTCTCCACCCGACATTTTTCTCCCATGCACGGCCCCGGTTTGACCACCAGGTATATTGTTCCGGTGCTTGATTTACTATTCGAAAGGCATCCACAAACCCTATTTCATTGAATAACTTATCCATCCAAGCGCGTTCTTCGGGTAGAAAACCCGAATTTTTCTGGTTAGCTTTCCAATTTTTAAGATCAATGGCCTGATGCGCAATGTTCCAATCCCCACAAATAATAAATTCGTTTTTCTCTTCTCGTAAGTATTTAAGGTGATTGGCATATCGATCTAAGAAATCAAATTTAATTATTTGTCTATGCTCTCCCGATGTTCCAGATGGCATGTAAAGCGATGCAATCCAAAGATTCCCTAATTGAATTGCAACATAACGCCCTTCCTGATCTGCCGTCTCCCAACCTAATCCTGTCGCAATACGCTGCGGTTGATGGCGCGAAAAAATACCCACGCCGCTATAGCCTTTTTTTTCCGCGTAATGAAAAAAGCCGTCATAACCTTCAGGACAAAATGACGGATGTTGTAAATCTATTTCCTGCGCTTTTAATTCTTGAAGACAAATCACATCTGCATCTTGATTTTTCAACCACTCAAAAAAACCTTTACGCGCAGCCGAGCGAATACCATTGACATTGATTGTTATGATTTTAAGCATTAGGGCCCTCGCATAAATAACTCGTACAGATTGCGCCCAGTATGGTATCAGATTTAAACGCACCGGAAGGAGAAAAATCGCAGGAATACTTGACGTATTTTGAGATTTTTCGACTGAGGAGCGTTTAAAGATGATGCCATAATGGGATGCAAGATGTATGAGTTATTATGCGAGGGCCCTTAGCTACCCAATAAATTTTGTAAAAATTCGGCCGCTTTTCCATGTAAATGCTCTTTGATTTGCTCTACCGCTTTTGTTTTCAATGTTTCTAATTCTTGCTTGGCAATCAATTTTTCTACGTCCGTCATATCTAATCGCACGTCCGGATGATTTATATTTCCAGCCACTAGCACGGGAATGTCCCATTGAAATTTCGCATTCTGCTGCGGTTTCACGCGCAAATGTAAGTTCAACGCTTGTGATGCCAATGCCAAGGAACCGTCACCTTGCGTCGTAAATGCAGATGAGGTCAACAATAAATTATGGGTTTCAGCAATCCCATTTTTTATATTGAATGTGCCTGTCAAGCTCGTGAATGCAGTTTGATTGATATTAACGGGCGGCGTAATGGATTGTTTATTCACGAGTGCATCTGCTGTTTGCACAAGATAATTAAGATCGATGCCTTGAACAATGCCATCATTCAAACTAAATTCTCCATTTCCATTTATGCTATCCAGCATTTCATTTTGGGTTTTTCCTTTCGCTTCTGCTTGTAGTTTTATTTGTCCCACGCCAGATAGTTTGATCTTGCTATTAGGACCATTTAAATCTTGTAATAAAGGTTGTAACTGAATATGACTGAATTGCATATCCCATCGCCAATCCGGTGTACCAGACAAATCACGTCCAATTGCTTTTCCTGTCATTGAGCCGCCATATAATAAAGCTGACACGGACTCCAGTGTTAACACATTATCTTTCCAACTTAAATCTGTACTCACATTTTCTGCTTTCACACTCATTAACTGCAGGTGAGAAATAAACAATTTGCCCTGCAATTTTTCATTACCACGCAAGAATTGATTCAATTCCGTTGCTATTTTCACCCCCTTCACTTCAATAAAAGGCGTTGATTGACCAGGCGCACTCAGTATCATTTCTTCCGCCTTGATCGCAATGTTTGGATAATAAAAAGCCCAAGAAAGTGATCCTTTTATGGTTAATTGATAACCCGTTTGTTTCATGGTTTCTTCAATCAGCACTGACTTCAACTTGTTTGGATCAAGGAAAATGATCAAACTTCCTATGACAAACACACACACTAAAATCAGCAATCCGACAATTGAAAATAAAATTTTTATCCATTTCATAATTTTTTACCCAATATTGTGATAACGAGCTCACTTACTATAAAATACTTTCCGTTTAAACAACGGCTGCACAGAACGAGCATTACCTCCACCCGTTTCTTTTCTTAATAATAAAATTTGCGCGGGTGAGGCAGTGATCGTACCAGACATCACTATCCACTGCACACCCTCTGTACATGGTGGTGTCGTCAGAGAGCCCATATAACTAAAATAATCTTTATTCGCCGGTATTAAATTGCCAGGATTAATAGTTTCACCCACTATGTCTTGTTCTTTACCCTTCTCTTTTGGTAAGTGGTCAAGTATTTTTTGTAATTCCGGATTCGCCTTACCACTTTCGACAAAGACACCTAATACAACTAATTGACCATTCACTCCTTGATGAACAAAGTGAATTTCCAATGGGAAGGTAGCGTTATGCAGTTCATGCTCACTAGGGGAATGAACATGGAATTGAACAAGGGGATAATTATTTCCCTGATAGGAAATAAATTCGCTGGGTGTGGTTTTGAAATTAACTTGAACAGTATGACCATCATTAACAATGGTTTTGGTATTGCCTATCATCAAGCTTGTGAACCCATCTTCGACTATCTCTAATGGGGCAGTTTGATAATGAATAGTCAACGCATAAGGCGTTTTCAGGTTGGTTGTCATAAAATCAATGGGTGATTGAGACTTGCCGCGTGCGCAGATTGCGAAAGCTGGGTTTAATTGACCCCATCGATCTGGCCCCGTATTGCCTTTATAACTCCAGCTCACCTTCACTGAACTATCATTTACCTGCGCAAAAGCACTGAAGCTAAACAGACATAAGCTCAACACGACCACATGCCATGAATAAGCTCTCACATTAATTCTTGTCATAGTTGAACCTCCGCAGAAAAAAGCGGGTGATGGGAATCGAACCCACGCTAAGAGCTTGGGAAGCTCCCGTTCTACCATTGAACTACACCCGCTGCTCGGATTAGGTATTCTATGGAATTTCGTTGAAATAGCAAATAAAAAGCCCGGGATAAATCCCAGGCTTTTTTTAAATGATAATACAAAAGCTCAGTTTAGCACTTGCTGTAATCTACTTTGACGACATCAAAGGCGGCTTTGACTGCGTTAACATCATAGTCTAAATCTTTTGCTCCAGTGATAACACCACAAGCACCCGATGAAAATGTTTCATTTGCTGTCCAGTGGTACTGCGCTTGAATCATGACATTAAATGCTTTTCTCACATCCCATCCATCGGTTTTGCCGAGTGTATAAAAGAATCGATTATAAACACCACTGGTGTAGTGAACATCGATAGAGTCTTTGTATTGACTGGCATCATCGATAGAACGTCCGTCTTTGCTTGGCTTATCCATATAGCGCAATGCCTTTCCCTCTTGTTTAAAGATTTCAGGACCAATTTGCCAGCTATTTTTGCCATAAGCGAAAACTTCAGCCGCTTGTGCTGCCATATCTGAAAACGCTTCATTCATGCCACCCGATTGCTTTTTGTAAGTGAGATTTGAATGTTGTGTTGTAAATCCATGGCTAATTTCATGTGCGGAAACACCTAATGAAGTCAGCGGATAAAACATAGAGATACCGTCACCAAAGTTCATGGTTGATCCATCCCAATAAGCATTATCCATTGGAAGATGTACAATCATAGTTAACATCATGGGTGACTTATCTGGATTTTTTAACACAGGGACGTTATACCATTTTTGATACAAATCTTTGATGATTGCACCATTGAATAAAGCATCATTACTCGGTGAATAACCACCATTCACAGTATCTGTTTCACCATTCCAATAAACATCATTGTGCTCTGGATCTGTTGCACCGCATACTGTAGTAAATTCTACACTCTTTCTACATTGTCCCCAAAAGTCAGATTCAACGCATCGTTTAACAGTGACATCTTTGTTTTGCAAATAGCATGTAGCAGTTGCACCATCACGTTTGATACTTAACTTATCTAAATGGCCCGTTAACCCATCATAAACAAGTTTCCCCATTTTTTGGTTACCGCCGTAACCACCCCCGGACGTGGGATCACGATCAATGGTTTTCATATCATTCCAATCTTCAAACACTTTGAATGTAACCGCATCCATGATGTAAATAGGTTGGGCAGGTATTTCACCCACTTTCACTGGAGATGCTTCAAAGCTCACTTTAAATGCCCAGTGCGCTTTATTTTTATCATCCACATAAACCATTAATTGACTTTGTTGATTTTTGATTTCTGGTTTAGCGGATACTTTTTGTTGATAAGCTTCAATGGCGTGTTGCAATGCACTTTGTGCTTGTGCTTCTGTAAAAACAGCGGCTGGTGTGTTAGCTAAATCTGCATTCAAACCCTCGTAAAATATCCCATTCATGCTGGCACCATTATTAGCAGCTAATGCAGATAAGCTGGCGCGTGACAATGATTTTCCATCGTGTGGAATGTGAACCACTGCATCTGCACCCCAAATTAGATAGCCGTTATAAGTTTGTTGCACACGAATATGTAAATTTTGCTTTACATCGAAAGAACGGTTTAGTTCTTTAATAGTCAATCCATTGCTATTGAGATTGGCACTGGAAAAAATTCGAAAAACGTTTTGATGTAGTAGGTCCACTGGTTTTGCAGCATACGCAGACGATCCTAATGCAAATGGTAATCCTAATAGAAGCACTCTTGATAATATTAATCTTCGCTGATGTCGATCCATAATAATTTTCTCCTTAAAATTATTTAAAACGGAACACACAGGCGTTTCGATTATCTAGAAAGAGAGAATCCAAACGTCGAAAGTCTAGGACATGACGATGGTGAAGTGTATGAGAGGCTTTAGAATTTGAATGAGCATAGTGGAGAGACATTTAATTAATGTAAACTTCGACTATGGGAAAGTAAAGCTTTTATGTACCTAGCATGTTGTTCCACTGTCATCCCGGAATTTAGCACTGCTGGGCGAGCTTGCGAGCCTTAGCAGTGCTGAATGTCCGGGATGACAGCACTCCTCAGGTTGACGGGAGTGAAGCGAAACCTTGGAACAACAGGCTGAAATAGTTGAGGGAGTATCCATGACCATCCACAATAAGGAAATTGCGGAAAAGTTTGATAAGTTAGCTAATTTATTGGAAATCGAAGGAGCCAACCCTTTCCGTGTACGTGCATATCGTAACGCCGCACGTGTCATTAGCAGCTTGAGTATGAATGTGGAGGATTTGCTTAAACAAGGTGAAGATTTAAGTCAATTGCCCAGCATAGGCAATGATTTAGCAGCCAAAATTAAGCATGTAGTGGAAACCGGCAAACTCCCCATCTTAGCAGAGATTGAATCACGTACCCCGCCTATTTTAAATCAATTAATGGAGATAGAAGGATTAGGCCCTAAACGTATCCAAATCATTTACAAAAATCTTCACATCAAAAATATGAAAGACCTCAAAGCTGCCATCGAAAAAGGCCGCTTACGCAAATTAATTGGTTTTGGAGAAAAAACCGAACAAAAAATTTTACAAGGCATACAACAGCTTGGTATCGACGTAAAACGGATTAAATTAGCTGATGTTTTTTCTATCGTGACTTCTTTAATCGATTATCTCAACAAAATAAAAAACATTGCACACATTGAATGTGCGGGAAGCTTTCGCCGACGCAAAGAAACAGTGGCTGATCTCGATATGCTTGTCATCGCGAATGACGGAGAAAAAGTCATCGATCATTTTGTTAAATTCGATGAGGTTACCAAAATCGTTTCGCAAGGTACCACTCGCTCTACTGTGTATTTGCGTTCCGGTATTCAAGTCGATTTACGTGTTGTTCCTAAAATCAGTTATGGAGCGGCGCTTCTCTATTTTACCGGATCAAAGGAACATAACATTGCCATACGCAAGATAGCAGTGAAAAAGAAATTGAAAATAAACGAATATGGTGCGTTTAAAGGAAAAAAACAACTTGCTGGAAAATCAGAAAAAGAAATGTATCAACAAGTCGGTCTACCCTACATTCCGCCTGAATTACGCGAAGACAGAGGCGAAATTGAAGCTGCATTAAAAAATTGTTTGCCTAAATTAATCACGCTGGAAGATATTCGCGGTGATTTACATTGTCATACTCATGCAACCGATGGAAATGCGAGCTTAGAAGAGATGGCAAAATCAGCAGAAAATCGCGGCTATGACTATATTGCCATCACTGATCATTCAAAACATTTGGCAATGACTCATGGTTTTGATAAAAAAGCCTTGTTTAAGCAAATCAAAGCTATCGATAAGTTAAATGCAAAATTAAAAAAATTAGTTGTCTTAAAATCGATTGAAGTAGACATTCTCGAAGATGGCACATTAGATTTACCAAACGAGATTTTAAAAGAATTAGATTTGATTGTTTGCGCTGTGCATTCTAAATTTCATTTATCTTCAGTAAAACAAACCGAGCGTATTTTACGCGCCATCGATAATCCTTTTTTTACCATTCTTGCACATCCCACTGGTCGTCTGATCAATCAACGAGATCCTTATCCGCTCGATCTTGAACGCATTATGCATGCCGCCAAAGAACGCGGCTGCATACTTGAAGTCAACGCACAACCAGAACGCTTAGATCTCAATGACATCCATTGCAAAATGGCGAAAGACATAGGTGTCAAACTAGCGATTTCAACCGATGCGCATAGCCTCTCTCAATTGGATTACATGAAATTTGGTGTATTTCAAGCAAGACGCGGTTGGTTGGAAAAAAAAGATGTGCTTAATACGAGCACATTGCAGGAATTACGGAAACTGTTGAAGTCTTAGATTTTTAGGGCAAAAACTCGTCGTCCCACGCCCCTCTACTGCGTCGTCCCGCGGGACGACGAGCCGAGCGGGCCGAGGATGACGCTGGTGTGTATTCAGAACGGGTTGAAGTTGTTTAGAGGCTGCATAAAATATGCTATAACATGGGGCCTAAAAATTTAGAAAATCCTCAGGACAGATTATGCTCAAGCAGTTTCGTCGCAAGATAATTCACCATCTCTGGGATCATTACAGAGAATCCACTGCACAGGTCAAACAAATCGAAAACCAATTAACCCAAAAGGGAATCTCGCCCCTTATTCTTGATCATTTTGCAATTATTGACTTACCTGGACCTAACACCGGCATTCCGCATTTGAAAGAATTATTTTCTACTATCGGTTATGTAGAACAAGGCAAGGATTATTTGCCAGAAAAACAAAATGACTTTCTCTGGATGGCAGAAATCGATAGCGCTCATCGTCCCGCAAAAAATGTATTACCTCAAGTGGTGGTAGCTGACTTCCGCTTAGAAGAGCTCCCTCATGAAATCAAAAGAATCATTGAAAAATATTCGCGTCTAGCCAAAGCATCGCCTCTCAATGAGTTAAAACACTTCTTACCACAACTCATCTCAGGTGATGCCGCTATCGCCCATTCATTACATGACAGGCTAATGGGCTATTTATCGGGACGAGATTGGCCACTCCCCACCCTCAGTGAATTTCGCACAGTTCAAGAATTTAATGAATTATTAAGCTGGGTGCTTATTTTTGGCCGACGTCCTAATCACTTTACCTTATCAATTCATTTGCTTGATCATTTTAAAAGTCTAGATGATTTCCACCGCTTTATCACCGATGAAGTTCAGTTAAAGTTAAACCTAGAAGGGGGCATCATCAAAGGCGGGAAAATGACTGGCATTGCCCAAGGCTCAACGGTAGGCATCAAGCAAATCGTCTCTTTGCATGATGGAACCATTGAGATTCCGACTGGATTTGTCGAATTTGTTTGGCGCTATGAACGAGATACCGCCGACATAGTGCATAAACAAAAACCGCTGTTATGGAGTGATTATTTTACCGGCTTTATTGCGCATCATGCAGACAATGTCATTGAGTCGCTGTATGTTTCTAAGAATGTGTCTTCCGTATAAGAATCTGCTACGAACTTGCCTTCAACCAAGCTAAGATTTCTTCGCCAACATCTTGAACCGATCGATTGTCAGTAATAATGGTAAAATCAGCGATATCTTCATAAATCGGCTCTCTCTCTTCCCACAAGCGTATTAATACTTCTTGCGGATTCTCGCCTTGTAATAAAGGGCGTTTTTTATCACGCTTTAGACGATTCAACTGGGTTTCTAAAGATACTTCCATATAAATCACCGTGCCGCGTTCTTTCAAAAATTCACGCACCTCAGGTGTTTCAACACAACCTCCGCCTGTAGACAAGACAATATTGTTTAAGCTACTCAACTCATCAATGACTTTCATTTCACGTGAACGGAAACCAACCATCCCTTCCAAATCAAAAATCCAGGTTAAACCCACACCCATTTTTTTTTCGATTTCTTGATCTGAATCATAAAATTGTTTATTGAGATGTTTAGCCAAAGACCGGCCAACGCTAGTTTTTCCAGCGCCCATCGGCCCAACCAAAAAAATATTGTGTGCGGTTTTCATGTGTATATTGTCATACAAAATTAAAGAATTATGTTTAAAAATAATCTAACCTGCAATTTTAGCGCTCGCCGGCTGGCAGATCAATCTTTGGGGTGACAAAGATTAATAATTCTCTCTTACTTTGTCGCTGACTTTGTTGTGTAAACAGTAATCCAATCAAAGGGATACGATGAATAAACGGGAGCCCTTGCTCGCCATTTTCTTTATTTGTCTCATAGATGCCTCCCAAGACAATTGTCTCTCCATTTTGGACTAACACATTTGTTATTATCTGACGCGTACTAATGGTTGGCATGCCTAACACCATTTTATTACTGGGCCGGTCTTGATTAATTTGCAGTTGCAACAATATTTGATCACCTGGCAATACTTGGGGAGTCACTTTTAACCCTAACACAGCTTTTTTGAATGTCACTGCAGTTCCCCCACTTTCGGTCACTTGCTGATAAGGGACTTCTTCACCTGCTTCTATCGAGGCGGACTGTTGATTTGCTGTATACAAACTAGGACTAGAAATAAGTTCAGCATGACCACTGCTTTCTAAAGCGGATAGTTTTACATCCAACAATGAACCATCAGCCAAGGTCGCGACAGCCAAACTATACACTTTCGCTTGTGGCAGCATGGAAGAAAGCGTCTTCTCATGGTTTTCAACACTGTCTTGCCTGACACCAAATTGAATCCCTAATTCCTGCTCAAAATCATAATCCACACTCGCTAATCGCGCTTCAATTAAAATTTGTTGTACGGGCACATCAAGACGGTCCATCCATTTACGAATCATTTGTATCCGTTCTACGCTATCTTGAATGGCAATTGTATTGGTGCGTCCATCTGCGCGGACATATCCTCTTTTTGATAGCAGAGAAACATGTTCGTCTTGAAGCAATCGTACAATCTCTTCTGCTTTAGCATATTTAATCTCCCATAGCTGCGTGAGCAATGGAGCAGTATCATCTTTCAGCGTTTGCCAAGACTGCTCTTCTTGCTTGCGTTTGATCAACTCCTCTTGCGGCGCAATCAATAAAACATGTCCTTTCTGCCATTTAGCCAAACCTTGCGATACCAGTAAAAGATCAAGCGCATCGGTGGGTGTTGCATTAGACAACGTTAGCGTTATTGTTCCCTGTATGGAGGGGCTGATAATCACATTAAGACGAAGAAATTTTGCAATGATTGCAATTGCATCAGGAAGATAAGCGTTGTGTAGTTCCAACGAGAAAGGAGCTGGATTAGCTTGTGTGAAAGATGGCATGCAACTCATGATTGAAAAAAAAATATAAGCAAAAACTTGCCTTACCATAGAAAGAATCCTTGAATTAAAATGAACATGGATGGTGATAAATTTCATCCTCGAGCTGTACACCAGTGCTTCGAGACGGCGCTTGCGCGCCTCCTCAGCACGAACGGAGAACTTATCCCTTTCCGTTCGTGCTGAGGAGGCGCGCAAGCGCCGTCTCGAAGCACTGGTGTACAGCTCGAGGATGAGGCGCAACTTAACGCAGACTTTTAATCTTAAATCGATGCCGATGTTGCCATTGAACGTCGACTCCATCTGATTGAATAGCTGAAGCAACACCTCGCTCTTTCCCCAACATAACTCCTGGTGAGATAGCAATCAGAGTGTGATTCGGTAATAAAAGAAGTGCTTGCACATGCTGGCCTTGGCGTAAATAGCCCACCATAGTTAATGAGCGCAGTGGTATGTCTTGTAATTGAGAAGATAAATCGTGCGGCACTTTTTTTATTATTCTTGTCGTACAAAAAGGATTATGCCTGAGAGACAACTCAGGGAATGGAGTAGCAAATGAAAGAAAAGAGATTGTGCGCACCGGCAATAAAATATCTGTTTCAATCAGTAACTGATCCTCATTGAGTATTTTACAACTTAATTGCCGCATCTGAATCCTATTTTGCTTTTCTAGCATTGAGATAAATGCATAGAGTTGATCAATCGTTCCTTGCACAACAAAATGAATGATTTTTCCTTGCATTGACTTGACTGAATGAATGTCTACGCCGCAGACATGCGCAAGCTGTACCCAATTAGAAATGTCTATTACTTCATTTTTCTCAGTCATTCGTAAAGGTAAATCGTGAGGATGGATTACTCGCGAAGATGGTTTTACCATCCCTTTCTCTACCCATTCTTTTTTCGTCTGTTGCAACTCATCGATGTGTATGATTTTTTTCTGCAGATCAAAAAAATAACCTGCCCCCATTACAATCAGGCTCATTGTTATGACCCATAGCCAACGATATCGGTAGTACATCAGTATGATCCTGCCACTGCTTGAAATTGGAATTGAGTCAACCCAAGATTTTTTTGTTCAATATCGTTAATGTTAATCTGAGAAAAGAAAGGAGTTGCGCTCCAATTCCGCAAATAATCCGTCAAATCCGCTGTTGAACGCGTCTTACCGATAAAAGTGATCAAGGTGTTTGTATACACTATATCGGTGAAACAGACATTGTTTATTTCTTTCTTTCCTAATTCACTCAGCAGCGCAGCGAAAGAAAAAAAATGTTGCGTTGATTGTTTGAATTTCTTGGTTTTAGTTCTTGATACCGCCGCGTCTAGCTGTCTTATTTTATTTTGTAATGTATCAATACTAAGCTTGAGATGATTTTCACGGATTGACAATATGATATGCAGAACCGCCCATATCAGCAAGATAACAAATAACGACATTAGCAACAGCTTTTTTATCATGTTGTTTTGATATTCCCGCGTGTATTCTCGCCATGGCAACAAATTAATTTCTATCATCGCGGCACCCCGCGCATGGCCGACCCACAGGCAATTAAAAAATCATTGGCGTGTTCAGTAAGAAAAGTTTCATTGACGGTAGGTGCACACGAAATATGTCTGAATAAATCGGGATAAAAAATTTCTCCCTCCCATAACAAAGGAAGTGCTTGCGTTAACCAAGTTAAATCACTTGTAGATGCGCAAACAATTAATCGATGTAAGCTGATATTTCCTAGCGTGGCAAAAAAAATTTGCATTCGTGTTTTGAATTGAACATGAAAATCACTTATATCCACCATGTCCCATTGTTGATGTAAAAGAATCTCGCGCTCATTGAAGATAATGAGCGTCACCAAGCGATTGGTAAGATAGAGTAAGACCGCTGCCTGGCTTGCCAAGATTTGAAAAGGTAAAGCCAAGTTAACTGCCCGTTTTAACGTATAAATATCAACATCAACCATTTTTACTTTCAATCCTGCCGCATTCACGCAACTCACATAACGCGATAAATATTCTTGCCGCGTTACCACAAAAAAGATATCTGAATAACCCGTCTGTTCGTGCCTTAATTCGGTGAAATCCAGACAAAGGGCCTCTGTCATTCCGGGAAAATCCCTTGCAATTTGAGCATGAATTTCCGCTTCGATGTCTTTTGATGGCATCCCCGAAGGTAATTGAATATGTTGCATTCTTACCAATTGAGCGGACAGTGTAATGGCTGTTGCTTGGTTTTTGATATCCCATGTGTGGACCCATTCTGATAAAACCGAACAAAGACGATCCCATACCTTAATTTTACCCTCCACAAACACGCCTGTTGGTAAGGGTTGAAAGCCAAGGCGCTCAATAAGAAATCCTTTTTTAATTTTTCTTAACTGTATTAATCGAACAGAGTCAGGTTGAACATCGAGACCTACCCATGAAGGGGATCTGAAAAACGGGAATTTCAAGAAAATACTCCTTTTTTATAGTTGAGTTGGTTGGGTTTAACTTGATTGCGCTTGACGCACGGCGAACATGCTTCATGCCAAAGGATGAGGTGCAAGAAGAAGTGGGGCTATGAAGAGAAATGGAATGAGTTCAAATCAAAAACTAAAACTGATACAATGAGGACTTCAAAAAGACAGGTTGCATTGAGCAAGATGATGTTAATATACTTTACACCCCATGAAATGCAAGACTTTTTATAATTATGATGAACCGTTTTCTCCGTCTCATTCGAAGATTTATTATATTTACCTTATTTCTGTGCACGATCGTAGCCGCAGCTCTGTACTATTACATGGAATACGAACTGCCTGATATCGATGCTCTCAACACCGTGCAGCTGCAAACCCCACTCCAAATCTTTACCCGTGACGGAAAACTGCTTGCTACGTTTGGCGAAAAGCGTCGCATCCCCATTCCGTATGATCAAATACCCAAACCACTCATTGAAGCCGTTCTCGCTACAGAAGATCAACGCTATTTTCAGCATTCTGGCGTTGACCTCCCGGGATTAGGTAGAGCCGCCGTTCAATTATTACTAACCGGCAAAAAGTTACAGGGTGGCAGCACCATCACCATGCAGGTCGCACGCAGTTTTTACCTGACGCGTCATAAAACATTTGCGCGTAAATTACGTGAAATCTTATTGGCAATTAAAATCGAACAAAAATTAAAGAAAGAAAAAATACTCGAGCTTTATTTAAATAAAGATTTCTTTGGCAACCGTGCTTATGGCGTCGCTGCCGCAGCGGAAGTTTATTACGGCAAGCATTTAAATGAACTCACTCTTGATCAGTACGCCATGCTGGCAGGCATTCCCAAAGCACCATCCATTTTAAATCCCATCGCTAATCCACAAGCCGCTCTAAAACGCCGTGACCATGTTCTCTTCCGTATGCATGACCAAGGCTATATTGATGATGCCACTTATAAAGACGCTCTCGCAGCGGCGCTCAATGCTAGCTATCATGATTTGCAAACTGAAGTCAAAGCTCCTTATTTAGCTGAACTTGTACGTCAGCAACTCGAACAAATGTATGGAGATAGCATTTATACGGATGGCTTTAAGGTATACACCACCCTCGATGGCAATTTACAAGGCATAGCTAATCTTGCACTCCGCGACAACCTACTCGCTTATGACCAACGGCATGGCTATCGTGGACCGATAGATAATTTTGGTGACCCTTCCTTTGATAGCATGGAAAAATGGGAGCAAATGCTCCGTAAAATGCCAGTGATTAATAACCTAGAGCCTGCCGCTGTTGTGGAAATGCAAACACAAAGCATCACCGTATTACGTGCGAATGGCAATCTAGCCATCATTCCCTGGTCGGGCTTATCTTGGGCACGTAAACAAATCAATGCTGATTATTTTGGTCCTAAACCAAGACGAGCTGATCAAATTGTTAAACTAGGCGATGTTATTCTTATTAGCCCTATGCAAGGAGGGTATCAACTGGCCCAACTACCCAAAGCTGAAGCAGGTATCGTCGCCCTCGATCCACAAAATGGCGCTATTCTCGCTATGACAGGTGGTTTTGATTATCAGACCAGTAAGTTCAACCGCATCACTAATGCTCAACTCCAACCAGGATCTAGCTTTAAACCTTTTGTCTATTCTGCTGCGCTAGAAAAAGGCTATACGTTGGCCACAGTAATTAATGACGCGCCTCTTGTGATTGAAAATACCGCTGATAACAGTTTGTGGCGACCACAGAATGATTCCCATAAATTCTATGGCCCTACCCGATTGCGTACAGCCATCATTGAATCACGCAATCTTGTTTCCATTCGCCTCCTGGCCATGGTAGGCATGTCTTATTCCACGGAATACCTCAAACGCTTTGGCTTTGTTCCTTCGCAATTACCACCCGGTTTGTCATTAGCCTTGGGCACTGCGATGGTAACACCCTTACAAATGGCACAAGCCTACGCTGTATTTGCTAATGGTGGATTGAAAGTCGTGCCCTATGCCATCGATACTATTCGCAATTCGCAAGATGAAATTATTTATAAAGCCAGACCATTAGTCGCGTGCAATGATCATTGCATGAAAGATATGGCCGTCGCTCAACGAGCAATTTCACCTCAAAACGCCTTCCTCATTACCTCTGCCTTACATGATGTGGTTCAACGCGGAACGGCAAAGCTCGCTAAAAATCTGGGGCGCAATGATCTCGCTGGCAAAACAGGAACCACTCAGGATCAACACGATGCGTGGTTTGCGGGTTACAATCCTGACCTAGTGGCAGTCACTTGGATGGGGTTTGACCAGCCGCAATCCCTGCATGAATATGGCAACCAAGCAGCACTGCCCATGTGGATGCAATTCATTCAATTCGCATTGCAAGGAAAACCTGAACATAGTCTGCCTGCCCCAACTGGCATTATCAGTATACGTATCGATCCCCTCACTGGTAATCGAGTTTCACCTGAACGTGTGAATGCATTGAATGAATATTTCATGCTCCCCTATACACCCGACGGCTCATCTCAAGGTGATGCACCTCTTGATATTAATGAGAGTAATACTGCTACTAATAATGGTAATGGCAACCCAACTAATGGGGATAATAATGCTGCTAACAATGCCGATAACTCTGTTACTAACAATAACCCGAATCCTGGCCTTGAATATCCTGATAACAATACAAAGCCTGATGCGAACAATAACACTCACTCCAACAGTAACGAAAATTCTGTCACTAACAACTCTAATGCAAGTAACAATCCCGCTCCCAATAACCCAGATGGGAACACTGACTCGGTTCCTCCTTATCTGAGAAATAATCCTGTCCCCAACAATAACTCTGACGCGAGTAACAATCCTGCTCCCAATAACCCAGATGCGAACATTGACTCGGTTCCTCCTTATCTGAGAAATAATCCTGTCCCCAACAATAACTCTGACGCGAGTAACAATCCTGCTCCCAATAACCCAGATGCGAACACTACTCCGGTTCCCAACAATAATCTTGACGCTAACAATAGTGGTGATAATAACAACGATGACCCAGAACAAAACGAAAATGATTCAACGGCGTATTAGGGCGTGTTGACACTGGCACTAATCAAAAATGTTAAAACCACGCTAACGTGAGCTGCTAATCTTCAGTCCCAAACGTTTTAACAACTCATTGTCGTCAGAAATAATGTCTGTATTAACAATTCTCGTATATTCAAATTCGTGACGATAATTGAATTGATTACGCATTTCGTCAAACGAATGGCCAGCATCTTCCGTGGGCAAAAGTATGGTTCGCATCATGTCTGTGATCACCAAGGGATTAAACACACCTAACACAACATCTTGCCAACAATAATTCTTTCCTGAAAAACTGAATTGTTGATGCGGCACAATAATTGGCGCGATTGGTTGTGGTTCAATGATGTTTTTATCACAGGCAATTCGATAAATCATATCAATGCCTCGAATTTTACTTTGTAAAGAATAACCTGCAATGTGAGGAGTTGCGATCAACGCTTGCTTTAATATTTCTTTATCAATTTTTGGCTCATGCTCCCAGACATCAAAACACCAAGTCAAATGCGTACCAGATTGAATCAATTCCTTGGTGTGTATCACAGCACCTCGACTTGCATTTAATAAAATACAACCTGGTTTTTGTCTCTGTAAAAAATGCTTATCAATAAAATGATAAGTGGGATATTCGCCAATCATTGATAAAGGAACATGCAATGAAATTAAATCTACATTGGATAATTCTTCTAAGGATGCGGAATGAAATCCTTTTTCGTTTTTTGCACGGATGGGATCACATAACATCGTATCAAAATTAAGTAATTGCAGTTTTTCTACTACTAATCGGCCTACATTGCCCACACCAATAATAGCTGCCTTTACTCCTTGTTTTGCTAGCCCTTGATTTCGTTGCAATGCAGCAATCATACTGACGACATAATCCGCTACCGGAGGTGCATTAAATCCTGTTGCTACACTCCACATGATTCCTGCTTCATCTAACCATTTTGTATCTAAATGATCAGCACCTGCTGTGACACTTCCTACAAATTTTACTTTGGAATTAGCTAATAAATCTTTATCGACACGAGTGATAGAACGGACTAGCAATACATCCGCTTCTTTTACATCTTCAGAAGAAATAGCACGACCGGATTTTAAAATCAGCTCACCATAAGCACCAAAATATTCTTTAATAAAGGGGATATGAGAGTCAGCAATAATTTTCATAATTTAATAACTCAAGAGGATACCCGCAAAAATAACTAACCCTACCCAATTATTATTTAAAAAAGCTCGAAAACATTTGTCACTCACACGATCTTTGATAAGCCATTGTTGATAGATAAATAGGATTCCTGTAATCATGATTGCCGCGAAATAAATCTGAGTTAGCATAAACATAAGCCCTATAATGATTAACATCACTACGAACAAGGTTTGTAATAACCCGATAATTAATCTATCCATATCCGCAAACAAAATAGCGGTTGATTTCACACCGATTTGGACATCATCCTCTTTATCCACCATGGCATACATCGTGTCATAAATGATAGGCCATATAACTGCCGTCAAAAATACAAACCAACCTGATATGTCTATCTCACCCACCTCCGCTGCAAACGCCATGGGCACACCCCAACTGAAAGCCACCCCTAAACCCACTTGAGGCAAGTAAGTCACGCGCTTTAGGAGAGGATAAATTAAGGCTAAACCCGCCCCCACTATCGCAAGAACGATTGTCAGCCGATTACAAAATATAAGAACTAATAAAAAAGCGCAGCATGACAAAATACCGGCTAATAACCATGCTTCTTTTGGTGTCACTTTACCGCTTGCTAGTGGTCGTTCTCGTGTTCGCCGCACATGGCCATCGAACTGGCGATCAGCTAAATCATTCAGTATACAGCCAGCAGAGCGCATCAATATCACGCCCGCAATAAAAACAACGAGAATGGTGGTATCCGGACTTCCAGCGGTTGCCAGCCACAAAGCCCAGAGAGTGGGCCAAAGTAAAAGAAGAATTCCTATCGGTTTATTTAACCGAATCAAATAAGCATATCGTAATAATCGTTCTGTTATTTTCATCGAGTGAGTATAACTTAAGCAGCAAGAGAAGTAGAAACTTACCTTACTTGTTTAGGCATTTCTCATAGAAAAAAGATGACAAAAATTGTTAGAACTCGATAAACTTTTACTTCATCATTAATTTAAGCTAAACCAATAATGACCTTATACTCCGCTACGATTACATTAATTCTTATTATGGATCCTCTAGGAAATATTCCACTTTTCCTATCAGTCTTAAATAAGGTCGAACCCAAAAGACGGCAGCGCATTATTTTACGCGAAACCTTTATTGCCTTTCTCATCCTCATTTTTTTTCTTTTTTTTGGCCAATATATTTTAGAGGGCATGCATATCTCTGAACCGGCTTTAGAGATTGCAGGAGGCATTATTCTCTTTCTGATTGCAATACGAATGATTTTTCCACAAGACAATAACGACGATAAATCCAAGCAAATTGGGGAACCCTTCATCGTTCCTTTGGCCGTCCCCCTCATCGCTGGCCCCTCTACGATGACCATGGTCATGTTACTTGCCAACCAAGCACCCTATGATATGTTGCGCTGGTTTATTGCTTTGACAGTCGCTTGGTGTGTCACCACAGTCATTCTTGTTTTCGCCGATTTCTTAAGAAAAATCCTGGGTGAGCCCGGCCTTATCGCCATTGAGCGGCTGATGGGCATGATACTCACGACCATGGCTGTACAAATGTTCCTCTCCGGCTTTGAACAGGTTTTGCATACTTAAATGATCCCGACACAGATAGCGGTGACCTATACCTCGGCGGAGAAAAAATTAGAAGCGGAACAATTAGCTGACCAATTACATATTGCCTTCATTGCTGATCCGTCTAGTGAATTAAGCTCTCATTATGACTACCTACTTTTAGTCACACCAGATTATCTAGGACTAAAAGACAAACACCACCCAAAGCCTTTTTATATTGATTTTCTGTCGGGAAAATTACGCTATCGCGCAAACCTGGCAGGATTACGTAAAGAATCTCTAGCAAAAGCAATCGGCCTTAGTCCGCGAGATGATCCTGTTATTGTTGATGCGACTGCTGGATTAGGTCGTGACAGTTTCATTCTCGCCACATTAGGATTTCATGTCATTCTGCTTGAACGATCACTCATCGTATACACTCTGTTAAAGGACGCATTAACAAGAGCACAACAACATAGCCTCCTCGTCCCTGTGATAAATAGAATGAATTTAATTCATGCTGACGCACTCACCTGGCTATCTGCCACTCACTTACACCCTGATGTCATCTACCTCGATCCTATGTTTCCAAAACGCAAAAAATCAGCATCCGTCAAGAAAGAGATGGTAATTTTGCAAGATCTTCTGGGAAATGATGAGGATTCTGCAACATTATTTAACCTGGCACTTGCTTGTACGAAGCAGCGGGTTGTGGTAAAAAGACCTCGTTTGGCAGCTACTATAACAGACAATACGCCGAACTATTCTATTGTTGGTAAAAACAGTCGGTTTGATGTTTACCTTGTTCAGAAACGTTAGGCGGAGTTCTTCTATGGATACCTTACAACAGTTATTGCAATATATTTTACATATTGATTCCTACTTAATCGCTTTCGTTTCTAGTTACGGCATCCTCACTTATATTGTTCTATTCGCTATTATTTTTTGTGAAACCGGTCTAATCGTAGTTCCATTTCTTCCTGGTGATTCTCTATTGTTTGCTGCGGGCAGCATCGCAGCCAATGCATCTCATGTTTTAAACATTCAACTCCTTTTTCTCATTTTGACCTTAGCCTCTATTTTAGGCAATAAAGTCAACTACTTAGTCGGAAGATCCATAGGACCCCGCATATTTTCTGCCAAGACATCCTGGCTGCTGAATAAAAAACATCTTCAAGAAGCTCATCAATTTTATGAAAAACATGGTGGGAAGACTATTATATTCGCCCGTTACCTCCCTATTATTCGTACCTTTGCTCCTTTCGTTGCAGGGGTAGGATATATGAGCCTACGCGAATTTTCCTTCTATAACATTATTAGCGGGGTGCTGTGGATAGGCAGTTTATTAAGTGCCGGTTACTTCTTTGGCGCGCTTCCCTTAGTAAAAGACAACTTTTCTATTGTTATTTATGGAATTATCGCCATTTCCCTTCTTCCCCCTATCATCGCCTTTGTTTACAAAAAAGCCCGGACTTGTCATCATCTAACATAGAACTTCCATTAAAATTCCATAATTTGCTTGCATCTGGACAAATTTGATGGGTTCATGCAGAATGCTTCACTCCATTTACGCATTAAACAGAGGAGCTTACTGTTAACTATGGACATGCGCAAAATTAAAAAGCTAATTGAGCTCATTCAAAGCACTGGCGTTGCTGAAATAGAAATACGGGAAGGGGAAGAATCAGTTCGTATTACGAGAGAACAAAAATCTACTCCTATCATGATGGCACCCCAAGCCTTTATGCCAGTAGCTCCCGCCCAGGCTCAACCGACTGCACCCGATATAGCAAAAGCAGACACCTCTTCCACCAAACCCTCAGAAGCAACAGCCATTGGTGCTGATAAGCATGTTGTCAAAGCCCCCATGGTAGGAACAGTTTATCTATCCGCTAACCCGGGTTCTAAGCAATTTGTTGAAATCGGCCAAACTGTCAAAGCCGGCGAAGTCATTTGCTTAATTGAAGCAATGAAAATGTTTAATCAAATTGAAGCTGACAAAGCAGGTGTTGTGACAGCAAGACTTGTGGATAATGGCACCCCCGTCGAATTCAACCAGCCATTATTTGTCATTGAATAAACTTCTCTAATGTGCCAACAAAGGATAAAGAATAATGCTAGATAAGGTTCTGATTGCAAATCGCGGAGAAATCGCATTACGCATCTTACGTGCCTGCAAAGAGCTAGGGATTAAAACAGTAGCAGCACATTCAACGGTAGACCAGGATTTATTACACGTACGTTTAGCAGATGAATCCGTCTGTATCGGTCCGGCGCAAGCAGCTCAAAGCTATCTCAATATACCCGCGATTATTAGCGCAGCAGAAATTACAGATGCCGTTGCTATTCATCCAGGTTATGGTTTTCTCTCTGAAAATGCTGATTTTGCTGAGCAAGTAGAAAAAAGCGGTTTTATTTTTATTGGACCGCACCCAGACACAATTCGTCAAATGGGGGACAAAGTCGCTGCTATTAAATTCATGAAAAAAATCGGTATTCCTTGTGTCCCCGGCTCCAATGACCCCATAGGCGACGATGATCCTGAAACAATCAAATTAGCCCGGCAAATTGGTTACCCTGTTATTATTAAAGCGGCTGGCGGTGGAGGTGGCCGTGGCATGCGCGTTGTTCATACAGAATCTCATCTCATCAACGCCATTGCCCTGACCCGCAGTGAGGCAAAAGCAGCTTTTAATAACGACAAAGTATATCTTGAAAAATACCTCCAAAATCCTAGACACATTGAAATCCAAGTATTGGGAGATGGCCGAGGTAAGGCTATTTATTTAGGTGAACGCGACTGCTCAATACAGCGTCGTCATCAGAAAATCATTGAAGAAGCACCTGCGCTTGGCATCTCGCAAAAACAACGAGAAGAAATTGGCGAATTATGCGCGCAAGCCTGTCGCGATATGAAATATCGTGGTGCCGGAACAATGGAATTTCTTTATGAGGATGAAAAGTTTTATTTTATCGAAATGAATACACGTATCCAAGTCGAACATCCCATCACCGAAATGATTACTGGTATTGATCTAGTTAAAGAACAACTACGCATTGCTGCAGGTGAAAAACTTCAATATTCTCAAAGCGATATTAAACTCACAGGTCACGCTATCGAATGTCGAATCAATGCTGAAGACCCCCGTACTTTCGTCCCTTCTCCAGGTACGATTACTTATTTTCATGCCCCAGGCGGCCCAGGTGTTCGGGTCGATTCCCATATCTATGGAAGCTATAAGGTTCCACCTAACTATGACTCATTAATCGCAAAAATTATTGCCTATGGGGAAAATCGTGAGATTGCACTGATCCGTATGCGTAATGCCTTAGATGAAACAGTCATAGAAGGTATTCGGACCAATGTTCCTTTACATCAAGACATTTTACGCGGCAATCCTTTCCAAAAAGGACTTGTTAATATTCATTATTTAGAAAAATGGATGAATAGATGAGTAGCCCTTTAAGAAAGCTTTATGTCTGGATGTGCAAAAAATGATTGCTCTAACAAAGCACAATGGCTAAAATACTTGCTGTATTATGAACATTATCCCGGGTGAGGGAATTTTATGACAACCGAAGCATTAGAAAAATCTCAGTCATCCTTTGAGCTGACTCAAAAAAATCAACCGCTGCATGACAGTGTTCGCCAAGCACTTGAGAATTATATTTCTCATCGTAAAGGTCAATTACCAAATAACTTATACGAGCTAGTCCTTGCAGAAGTTGAAGCTCCTTTAATGGAAGCAGTAATGGAATATACCAAGGGTAACCAGTCTCGTGCGGCTATTGTCCTTGGCTTGAGCCGTGGTACCTTGAGAAAGAAACTCAAAATGTATGGCTTGCTGGACTAAGTCATCGTAACTTTTATAGTTGGGTTCGAAAAAAAATACGCCTACTCTCCCTAATCCTCTCCTCAACGTAGAGGAGAGGGGACAAGTATCATTATTGCTATCACTCCTCCACGTTTTTTGTGGTGGAGTGAGCTGGCGAGAGAAGGCGCGTTTTATCTACCATTCTTGCCTCCTTTAACTTTTTCCTCTCATCATTTCCACAACCACTTAAATTTCATTGACTTCAAGTATATAATGTCACGAAATACATATTCATTCTGAAACTATGGGCCAGGTTAGAGATAATGATCACGGATCAAGAAAAGGACGCGCAGAATGAATGCGACATTTAACCAACAATCATCAAATGAAAATTTGTCTCTAAGTCTTGCGCCTGAGATGGCCTCATACAAACATGATACAGCTATCGATAAAGCCACTAATCTCTCGAGTGGGTCACAATTGCTACTACCAAGTTGTTTGGTAACTCACAATTCCCAAGCTGGGCTCAATCCTATCGTTGATGCAGCGGGTTATCTATTCTCAGTGATTGGCAAGCTTAAAAGCATCAAATCATATCGCCAGCTAAATAAACTTCAGTCTGAATTGATACAAGAAATTAATTCATTTCAAGAAACCATCAAAAATCTCGGATCTAATTCTGAATACACTATTGTTTGTCGATACATTCTCTGCGCCACACTAGATGAGACCATATCAAACACCGTATGGGGTGGCCAAGGTCAATGGGATACCTACTCATTATTGGGTGCTTTTAATCAAGATACACAACATCAAGATAAGTTTTTTACAATTATGGAACGCGCGATGAAAGAGCCTGCTCTTTATATCGACCTCATGGAACTGATGTATCTCTGTCTGAGCATGGGATATAAAGGTCAATATCGCGCGACTGAACATAGCCAATATCAGTTGGAACAAATTACCAATAGTCTTTACAAACACATCCGAGCTTATCGCGGTAGTTTCAGCAAGATACTCTCCCCTACACCTCTCAAAGCAACAAAAAATCCTGCAAAAACAGCATCTCAACGAAAATTTTCATTAGGATTTATTTTCGTTGTGACTGCCTGCGTTATTATGGCTATCTTCGTAAGCTTGGGCTATCTAATGGATGTCGTCTCGAATGAAGCATATAAAAACATTTCAGCATTTGACAGTGCAGTTCCTCACAAAACTGCTCAGCAATGAAATTTTCGCCAAATCACTCTTTCCTCTTGGTGTCTTAGTTCTATTGGCGGAAATAGTTTGGTTAGTTGGGCCTTACATAGCCTGGGCTAATTACACCCCGCTTGCCCAGTCAGATAAGCGCTTTTATGTCATTGCAGTGATATTTTTAGCGTGGCTACTCAAATTTCTTCTCATCGATCTTGGTGCCCCCGCTTCCTCACATCACGAAGACCCTAAAATAAAAGCAAAGTTGCAACAATTACAAAATCGTTTTTCTGGGGCACTACAATTTTTAAATAAGACAGTTGTTTCAAGGCAGAACAAATCTATTAACTTAAATGTCCTTCCATGGCATTTGATCATTGGGCCAGCAAATTCCGGTAAAACCACCTTGCTTGTCAATTCAGGCGTCAATTTTATTTTACAACGTCAATTTCAAAATCAAGATAAGCTAGATTTAGAATCATCAGAACATTGCGATTGGTGGGTCACACGCGATGCAAGCTTGATTGATGTGCCAGGAAAATATTTTTCTGCTAATGAAACCTCAGGACGTACCCAAGTCTATACACTCATTTGGTCATTTTTTCTAGGCTTAATAAAAAAACAACGTGGAAAAAATGGGGTAAATGGTATCATTATTGTGCTGCCTCTACCCGAAATTATGAAACAAGGCGATACCAAAGCTTATCAAGCTTTACTTCGCGATCTATTTCAGCGTGTTCGTGAATTTCAAAACCTGTTTCCGCAGACTGTTCCCTGTCAACTAGTCATCACTAAATGCGATTTACTTTCCGGATTCACTGAATTTTTTTCTGAATCAAGCAATGAAGAGATCAGTCAAGCGTGGGGTATCACATTGCCTGCTCCTAAAAGCGGGCAAAAAATTTATGATTTATTCACGCCGCGTTTCAATGCTCTTATTAAAAAACTCAATCAACAACTTATCTGGCGCTTACATCAAGAACGCAACCCCATGATGCGTCCTTACATCAAAGATTTTCCTCTACAAGTAGAACGCCTTAAAGAATTCATCATTGATTTTATGAAGAAGTTTTCTTCGGCGAATATCAATTTGTCCTTACAAGGTATTTATTTAACGAGTGCTCTCCAACCCACACCCGAAGCTGAACCCACTATCTTAGATCAACCTAGCAGTAATAGCCGCGCTGTCCAATTATTTAAAGAACCGTCTCTCGCGACACGCGCTTATTTCATTAAGCAACTACTTACGCATGGTCTCTCTTCCCAATCTACTGAACAGATACCTGTTGCTACACAGGTTTCGCATTGGAAACATTACACGGCTTATGCTACCGCCATCGGCATAAGTGCTATAGTAGCCATTATGCTTGGGCGTGATTTCCAACAAGGCATACAGCAAGCGTATTCCATACAACACAATATTTCTGATTACCAACTAACAATTGCCCAAATACAAGATCCTGATGAGCATCTTCTTGGAACATTAAAATTACTTGATTCCTTACAACAATCTGTCAAAGAAGCAGGATTCAAACTGGATTTGTCTTACCTCATGTCATTTTATTCGCATAAAACACAGCTAAAAACCAATGAAGTGTATCATCAAGCTTTACGCGCTATCTTGATACCCGAGATAAAAAAATATTTCGAATTCTTTCTACAAAATCCGATTAACAAAAATGCTGATGATATATACGCGGTTTTAAAATCTTATCTCATGATGGGAGATGCATCACATTTTGATCCCATTTATGTCGCTAAAATCATGAAACAAATTCAACCTAAAATAGTACGCGAAAGCAATCTCGATCTCATGAATCATATTACGTTAGGGCTTGATTCGGGTTGGATTCCATTAGCGCTCGATACTCACGTAATACAAGAAACACGCCAATTCTTACTTGCTCTGCCTGGTTTAAAACTGAGTTACATCATATTAAAAAATATTGATAGCAATAACATTGGCAGTACCATTACCCAAGAGATAACTCTCGGTAACCCATCTATTTTTGTTAATCAACAAATGGTAAATCCCATTCCCGTTATGTTCACAGCAAAAGCATTCGCTTCGATTATTTCACAAGAGGCAACCACTGCCGCCTCTGAAGCGTCCGCAGGAAATTGGGTATTGGGCAATGATACCACCATGATTAAAAATCCTGAGATTTCTTCTACATTGATTGAGGAATTAAGAACAACTTATATAAATAATTATATTGATGCCTGGGAACGTTTATTAACCAACATTCAGTTATTACAACCACATGACCTTGCGCAAACAGATAATATGATCATCGGTTTGACGAGTACAGATTCTCCTTTGCTACAATTATTACAAATACTTCATGAGAATACGTATTTCGAACCTATCGCGACATCAAGTCAGAAATTACAAAATTTAGGATTATTGCTTGAGAAAAATGCGCAATCACAAAATCAACTGTATGCTATCTTTGCCAGCCTGCAAGCCCTTCATCAATATTTGCAACCTGTTTTAACAGCAGAGAATGAAAGAAAAGCTGCCTTTGAAACTGTTTCAGGTCGTCTGGTGAATAATGGAAAGCCAGATCCATTAACGCAACTTCGTTTGGTTGCAGAAAAAAGTCCTGAACCTATAAAAAATTGGTTAGATAAGATTGCAAATGACTCCTGGTTTTTCCTCATGCAAGATTCCGGACGTTATATTGATACGTCATGGCAAACCCAAGTTTTACCTTATTATCAAACAGACATTGCAAATCGTTATCCTTTTGCCACAAATACTGATCAAGAAGTTGATATTAAAAAATTTGTTCAATTCTTCGGTAATCCAGGCGTCATATTAAATTTTTATAATCATTATTTGCGTCAATTAGTGGATACCTCTACATCCGAATGGCATTGGAAAAATGTAGATAATCAACCCTTGATTTTTTCTGATGATACATTACGTCAAATTCAACACGCTGTGCGCATTCATCATTCTTTTTTTCCCAATGGCGATAATAAACTTTATGTCCAATTTGCTTTACAACAATATAAGATCGCCAAGAAAATAAAAAAAATATCGCTCAGAATGAATGATAAGCAATTCATTGATGAACCCAACGACAGCAAAAGTTCTCACGTCATGGCGTGGCCAAGTAATTTCAATCAGAAAATGACCGCCATACAACTCACCTTAGTCGATGAACAAATTCTAACTCGTCGTTTCTCTGGTGATTGGGGATGGTTTAGATTAGTGAATCAATCTTTTGAAAATATGATTTCAAAAAAAGAAATGGTGCTCAATCTCTCATTGAATGAATATCCAGCAAAATATTTATTATTCACTGAAGGACAATATAATCCATTCACATCGCTAAATTTACGCCATTTCCATTTTTCTCAGCAATTGACCGATAACAAATAGAATGATGTAGGAGCTTCTCATGTTAAAAACGCAAAAAATCGAATACAAAGATGGTGATGTTATTTTAGAAGGCTATTATGCATATGATGATAGCATCAAAGGAAAAAGACCCTCTGTATTAGTCTCTCATGATTGGTCGGGTAAGAATGAGTTTACATGCAAAAAAGCAGATCAATTAGCTGAGCTAGGTTATGTCGGATTTGCGCTGGACATGTTTGGAAAAGGCAAATTAGGCAAGACTAAAGAAGAAAAAACCGCTTTAATTCAGCCTTTAATCCAAAATAGAAATCAATTACAAAAACGAATATTAGCGGCGTTTGACACTGTTAAAAAATTAGATGTCGTTGATGCCAATCAAGTTGGTGCCATTGGATTTTGCTTTGGCGGATTGTGTGTATTAGATCTTGCTCGCAGTGGCGCTGATGTGAAAGGAGTTGTCAGCTTTCATGGTTTATTACAGGCTCCTGAGCAGGGCGAAAAAAAGACCCTCACTGCTAAAGTGTTAGCATTACATGGCTATGATGATCCTATGGTCACGCCTGATCACGTGATGGCTTTTGGAGAAGAAATGACCGATGCCAAAGCTGATTGGCAGCTTCATATGTATGGAAATGCGATGCATGCTTTTACCAACCCACAAGTCAACGATCCTGGTTTTGGCACGGTTTATAACAAAAATGCAGATGAACGTTCTTGGATTTCAATGAAAGATTTTTTTAAAGAAGTGTTTAAAAAATAATTGTAGGGCTGCCTCTCTTCCATGTTTTTTGTGAAGAGAGGCGGCAGGCTTCAGGGATTCCATTTATCAGCCAACTCATCCAACGCTTTTCCTGTCACTCGATAGACAGTCCATTCATCCATAGGCTTAGCACCTAATCGTTTATAAAAACCAATAGCCGACTCATTCCAATCCAGAACCCACCATTCGAATCGTCCACATTGTCTCGTCTTAGCAAGATGAGCAAGATATACCAACATCTTTTGACCAATCCCTTTTCCTCTTGCAATGGGTCGTACAAACAAATCCTCCAAATAAAGCCCTGGTTTTCCTAAAAAGCTAGAGAAATTATGAAAATAAATCGCAAAACTCACTGGCTTTTCTTCCAAATAGCCAATGATCACTTCAGCATAAGGTGTGGAACCGAATAAATTGTTTAGCAGAATTTCTTCTGTAGCGACTACTTCGTGTGACAATTTTTCGTATTCCGCTAATTCTCGGATAAAGGAAAGAATGAGAGGAATATCATGACGCGTAGCAGATTTAATTTGGAAAGTATCCATATCACCCTCTCATCTAATTAATATTTTTATGGTCTATAAAAATCAGTAAATGTTCCAATTATACTTTTTGTTAAACGAAAGATTAAGATTTGGATTAATTTATTTCGGTAGGCTTTTTACATCTGGATTTTTGGAGTAAGCATCGAGAATTTCTTCCATTAACTGATCCGCGATGCTGAGGTTGGAACCCTCTTCAATCATTCCTTGCTGCTCTTTTAAAACAGATAATCGAGCTTCTATGAGACCTTTTACTGATCCTGCAGGGAACAAGTTTGCAAGCACTCTGCGTGCTTCTTTTGGACCCAGCTTTGTATAAAGCCTATTGCGCAAACGTGCGTCTTCCGCTGTCGTACTAAATGCCCATAGTTCGATAGGGCCTAAGGTGTTAGTTAGCAATTGGGTATTCATACCACTTTTTGTCGCAAACTGGGCCAAGAAAGTTGCGCCGCCCTCACGTGGTCCATGTACACGAGTTTTTAAAGCCACTCTTGCTGTCTCTGACAAACCAAAAATCTCAGTAGAGCGTTTGATGGCTTGCTCAGGGCCCGCATCCATAATGAAAATAGAGGTACCAAACTCAACCATGACGGGATCAAAATCATCGAGTGATTGAGAAATTAATGCAATTTGCACATTCCATTTTCTTCCTTCACGCATATCTAAAATCACTTGATCACGAACGGCTCTGGCTTTCGATGTGCGATGGAATTCATCATAGACAATACGTTTAGAATCTTCACGAATTTCTGAAATACGTTGGCGATGATAATCACGATAAGCATCAGGTATGTCAACGAGTGCATCTTCTGTGAGGTAATAATGACGTGCCAGTGCATAACGAGCAAACATGTACATGACAGCGGTTTGGCGATCTGATGCATCGCCACCACTTTTTGCTACTTCATCTAAATCAAGCGAAACAATGCGCGCATCACCGATATCAAACTTGGTGATATTTGATAAGATGGGATATTCACGTACCGCACTGGAAATCATTCGGCCAAATGCCTGAATGAGTGGTTCACCCGTTGGAGCTCGAACTTGTCCATATAAATCTTCTATTACTTGAGTGCGGCAAATAGCAGCCGCATCTGCCAATAGCGGCATAGCATAACGCTGCGCTAACATGGCTTCATGGTGAAAGCCCGCTAAAAACAACGCATCTGTTACTTCCCACCATGTTGTCTTATCATCAAAAACGAAACCAATTTCACTCAAAATATCATCGACTATGTGCTCGATACCATGGGTATAAGGATGGGCTTTGCCTTCATCGGCAAGATATTTATACATTTCATCGACAATTAAACCTGCCATATCCGATACACCATCATAAGGTCGTTCAGCACCTAATGGTGTTGCTAAGAGAGTGACGAAATTAACTAAAAATCCACGTTCTTGAGGCGACGGTCGACGACAACCTAGCTGCGTATCAAATGGATTGATGGAATAATCAGGTGTCATACGCAAACGATGATAAGCTGCATAATGTCTTTGATCAGGCGGTAAAGCTTCCTTAATTAATGAAATCAATCCACTGCTGGATGGACCAATATCAATAATAGCAATACGCGGTAAGCGAGTAATACCACCAGATAAACATAAAGCAAGATTGATTGCGTTTGATAACACGGATTTACCTGAACCAGGACGCGCATACATGAGATCAATCCAAGTGGTTTGCTGAGCTGATCCGGGTTGATATGGCCAGGGCTTACCATCAGGTGATCGTAATAGCAACGCACCATATGACCAAGCAGATGCAGGGCGTGTAAAAGGCAGCATATAAACCACATCAGAAAGCGGCGCGACGGATGGAGTAGCCACACTATTTGCAGTAAACCCCAATAAGCTAGAGGCAACACCAGCAAACACATCACCCGAGACTTCCGATACTTCAACTGTTCCCCAGCCTTCAACTGCTTTTGCAAGCTCCGCAGTGCGCGTACGTAATAAGCGGATATTGCCTTCGGGAGCCCAGGTGGCAAGACTGACTTGTAATTTAACGACGGCATCATCTGTGTTTATATCAATACCGCGCAAAAGTTTTACCGAATCATGTATCAATCCATTTTGAGCAGACGTAAAGCTTAAAATAGCCGCCATTGCGGATTTAAAACTTAATGCAGCAAGACCACCACTCTCAATGAGAAATGACATGCGCCAAGGCACCCGCGTAGGCAAGGTGCGAGAAAACAAATTGATGAACGATTTTAAATCTTGTGGAAACAACTCAATAAAGATAGGTGTGTAAATTCTATCTCCCACACGAACTGTACGTAAATCAAGAGTAACTGCATCCCTGGGAAATATTTGTCTGGCAAGAGGAGGATACATTAACCCAGACATTTCTCCTCCAGCTGGACTAATTTCTCGGGCAGGGACCTTATCACCTGGTAAAATAGCCTTCCAATCTTTCGATGTATAATCAGGATCAGCACAATAGCGCATTGCATACACTGCATCGTGTACTTCAAGCAATGCACAATAGACATTTAATGCGTTAAGATCTGTGACAACAGACCTAACAAAAGAAGCGTGTGCTTCACGCAGATCAGGAATAGCAGCAATCAGATTTTGACCGTTCTTAAAAGGAGGAATTTTATTTTCACGAATAAAATTAAGCTTATCTTTTGTGGCGCGTTTTAATTGTTCACCCGTTAGTGAATAAGGACGAGTCCATAACACAAAATACAATTCTTCATGCGCACAATATTTTGAAATGTAATTAACCCGCTCAGAAAACAAATCATCTAATTCTAGATGCAATCGCTTAGCGGTTGCTTTTGCGGGTGAAAGAATATCTTCAATTTCTGGCTTAACCGCATCTCTATCGTAGCCAAAATAAATTTGCACCACGTGGCCAGGGCGCTTAAGCGTCGCCTGTAAACTTTGCGTTAATCCGGCGTGAATCATTTCGAACTCTTCAGTTCCAATAAGTCTAGTCACGCCAAACACGCGAACAACAGAAATCAGAGAACCATCGCGTGCAACTAAAGTATAAGTATCATCTGCTGTTTCTAAATCACAATAAGATTCCACACTCTGTTTCAGCTCGGTGCTAAACCAAGCTAAAATAGAATCTATACTATCTAATAGTGGATCTACAAAGGCGCGAGCCATTTCTCTTACCTTTTATTTATCTTGAGCCGCTTTTTGTTCTGCCTCTAATTCTTGTAAGGCAGCTTGCGCCCAAGCTTCTAATTGAACTCTAAATTTAGCTTGCGACGGAAGCAAACGTAAATCTTTTAAAATATCCATTTTCTTATCTTGAGATTGCTCATGTTCTAGAATCAATTGCCCCATTACCGAAGGATTACTGGTTCCAGAACCAAATTTATTCTCCACCACTTGACTGCGAAATTTGAAGCTACGATAAATCGATTGGGCGCTATCTTGATATCCCGTATTGTTTTCCATTGCGCAAAAAAGCACATGACAAAAACTATTCAAGTCGCCTTGATTCATCTCAGGCATGTAAATCAATTGCCCGCCTCCCATTTCATCTACACCAACCGATTGCAAAAATAAACACTGCGTGCAGAAACAACAGGCAGTGATCATATTGCTAAACTTATTATTGGTATAATTCCCGTCAGCATTCACCACTTCTTGATATTCTTTTGCCTGAAAACCACAATACTGACAAGTGTATTCATCGCGTTCAAATATACGCTTCTGGACTGGCAGGAACGCCTTATCTTCTTTGCGTCTAACGAAAATTCGCCAGCCCGCTAAATTCACTGCCAGTAGAAGTTCATGCATATTTCATTTCACGCATATAGATATATTAATTATAGCTCATCATCATTTCGCCGGTGTTGCACCAAATGAGGTAATACCTGACACGCCTGCGACCGCACCGCTTGCACCAAATAATGTCGCGCCTGACACTTTGAACACTGTTGGGATAAAAATGAGTGCAGCACCCACAAACAATAATGCGATCGGCGTACCAATTGGAATTTGTGTTGGGTTATCTTTATGAGCTTTAAACTTTACAATAGCACCTACGGCAAATGCCATACCTGCAACATAAGAAGCAGCGGTCACTAATTTTGCAATAGCACCAACGTTAGCTGTAACATTTGTAGCCACTGAGCCAATACCTGATAGAGCTGCTAATGCAACTGTGCCGACCGTTAAGCACGCCAAAGCCAATACACCTAATATCACTTTCTTCATCTTTGTCTCCTTATTACCTTATTGAAATTTAACCGCACTTTTCCCCTCAATCTTGTAGTCTATTATGTTTGAATTCCAATTGTCATTAGAATAACTTGAACGAATTGATAAATGTTTATGCAGAGAATACCTCCAATGATGTGTGTTATGCCCTTAGCAAAACTTTGTTGCTGACCGCTGCCTCCCATATGACTCAAGAGCACTAACCCTCTAATAAAAGCAATCGTACCTATAAACTGTATAACTAAGAAACAATCATTAATGACTTGTGTCCATTGATCTGCCTGCTGCGCATATCCATAAGGATTTGGGTTAGTCCAAAATGTACTCATACCAACGTTTACCGATGTTGGTAAATAAAGAAGCATTGCGCCTACTGCAATATAGGCGATTGGACCAGCCAGACTGTGTTCCTGAGACATCATGGTGCGTGATTCACCGAAATGTTTTAACTTCATAACACCTGCAAAAATAAAATACATTCCCATAACATAAGCGAAGGCAGTCACCATACGCATCAAATTAGGCATTTGCTGTGCGATATTGGTAAGCACACTCTCTGCATTCAAGCTGGTGACTTGTGTTGATATACTAGGAAGGCTGCTGCCTTGATTGCCTTGTGAAAAGGCTGGTAATGCAACTAATGCTATCAATATCAACACCCCGAAACGACAAGCATTTGATATAAATTTCTCTCGCAAATAGTTAAACCACATATGCTCACCTCTTATCATGCTGTTCGCTTCCGCTGCGTTCTTTAGCCTCCATTACCATACGACAATGAGATAGCCTTACTTCCGGTATTGATTTCAACAAGACCATCATAAGGATCAATTTTGGTGACACGTCCTAAACCTTTTATAACGTCGCCTTCAGCCACCGTCAGTGTTTCACCATTATCTGACTTAAGCCATGCTCGACCTGGAATAATCGCTTGTACATTAAAAGCCACTTTGGGTTGTTCAACTACTTCAACCGGCGTGGGCGCTATTACATTACTGGTTACCCCCTGCTGACGAGACAGTACTTGAACTAACTGATTAAGCTGGTTTTCCATATTTGCAACTCTAGCATTCAATGTCTGAACTTGATCTTGTAATAATTTATTTTGGCTGCTGTATTCATTTAGTTTTTGGATATAGTTCATTTGCTGTTGGTTCATCAAGTTTTCAGCATCAGCTGATAAGGCTGCCGTTTTTGCTTCAAGAGGTGCATTAGCAGGAAGAGCAGCAACTGCTGATGTTACTGTTGTTGCACCAGTAGGCTGATTGGCATTATAGGTTGACACAGGTGACTGCACTGGGATCACTGTGGGGAGAGTGGCTACCTGCTGAGGTTGAGTGATCGCAGAAACTGGTTGTGCAACTGCACTAGGTTGTTGCACAGCGCCTGGCTGCATGACCATAGCTTGCGTACCAGTCAAGACAGCGCCGCCGCTTGGCGGTATCACGGCGGTTGCCGTTGCCTGAGTAGGCAACGCGGGTCCTGCTGCTGGTTGTTGTACTGCAGCCGCTTGTGTAGTGGCAGCAGATGCTGTAGCCGTTGTCCCCGCTGTTGGTTGAGGGGTAGCCATAGCGCCAGGAACAGAAGGAACAGTAGACACAGCTCCTGCTGTGGGCGCAGCAGGAGCAGCCATCTGAGTTGTCGCTGGTACATTAGGCGCAGCCGCTTGCTGAGCGACTACTGGGGGCGTCGCTATGTTGGTAGATGGAACCGACGATGAAGGTACAACCATTTTATAAACTACAAATACCAGTACTAAAAAAACAACAAGGCTAATTAACATTCGTTTTGATCGAGTGATGCGAGTTAATAGACTTTCTTTAGCCTCGCCACCCCCTCCCGTAGAAGTGGGCTGCTTCGGGGTCTCAGGCTCTACCTCGTAGCTAACCTCTTCATCAGAAAAGTGATATTCACTTTCTTCATGTCCTTCGAATTTATCGTCGCGATCGTTTCCCATGCTTTATCTGCCTCTCTCTAATCCCTAAAAATTAGCTAGGTTTAACTTTCTCTTATGTTAAGTATAGTGCATCTATAGAGCTTCCTCGACGCTATATACTTAAATAAATCCTTAGGATACATCAGACATAAATAATATACCCAGACTCACACCTGAATCCACCCTTACCGTAGGTGGAATATTTACATAATTTTGAGTCACGCTACCTAAGGTTTGGCCCACCTGGCCTAAGCCCACCATCAGCTTATTAGCGGGGCTTAGCTGTGGATGTGTGGTACTGGTTCCAAAAATACCAGTCGTAGAGGTTCCGGCATTAGTGATTCCACTTGCATATCCCTGCAAGAAAGAGGTGGCCATAATGGCACCAAATCTAAGTAAATAATGGTAATTTACCGAACTAGCTAGCACAGTTCGTGCTGTATCAGGATCAATAGCATAGGCAGTAACACTCCTGGACCTTGGCCAAGGATCAAAATTCATGGTAGTGAAGTTCAAGCTTATTCTATCCAATTGTCCCGATACCCCTTTTACAGTCATCAACTTACCCAGTAATTTAGCACCTTTCAGAGGACCCATGACGACGGTAGCTAAAACAGGACTATCTGGATAATCACTATTCACTGCCGTATCTAACACAGCAAATATAATGGTGCCGCCTTTAATAAGCACTGGTCCTCCAGGACCAGAAGTAGTGGTTGTAGTGGTTACTCCCGTTGCGGATTCTTTCCCCTTACCTTTAATAAATTCATTCTCCCCTGCGCCTCCCTTGTGCTCCATAACAGGCGGTTGCCAAGAAGCAATCAACTGTTGGGCTTGGGAAGACATGGATTGTTCTATAGCTTGAAGTTGGGCTTGTCGTTCTTGTTCTGACACTTGCAAAGCTTGGGTTTGCGCCGCTGCAAACTGAGAAGCCGCCACAGTCGTTGGCACACCTGCACCTGCCGCTGCTCCTGCTGCTACTTTCTGTTGCAATGCAGCAAATGGCCCAGTTGTAGCAGTGATGGGAATAGCAGGCGCTGCTTGCGCTGATTGATATTCTTGCATTAACTGCGCTGCTTGTTCTGGTGTAAGAATACCGGCTTGTACCGCGCGCCTTAATTCATCTGCATAATCAGCCTGCGATGCATTATTAGCCTGCAATGCAGCTAAACGAGCTTGCTCATCTCGTAAGGCCTTCACTTTTTCGTAATCTCCAATTTTGAGTTGAGCAATTTGCGGTGTTAATTTTTGTTGCGCTACAAGTTGGCCCACTGCTGCTTTATAGGTATCCAGTGACACATTATTTTGAATCATGGTAGTCAGTTGGGCAGCCACATCGGGCGTGATTTTGCCTGCAGATTCTAAATCACTGATTTCTTGATATGCAGCGTTTTCCGCTTGTTTAATTAATGCATCTAATGTTCCTGATACACCACAAGCTGATTTACCTTGTTGATAAGCCGTTTGTAATTTCCCCGAAGCATCCGGCGTCAATTTCCCTGCACTGACCAAACCAGTCACTGTAGTGTTATATTGATCCGTAGGAGCATTATTTGTCGTCAGATCAGCTAATTGCTTTGCTACCGTTGGTGTAATAGCACCATTACTAGCCATTTGATTTAATAAAGCGATATGTTGTGCAGCTGCTTGTTGTAAACATTGTTTGGTGTATTGGGCAAGTAATTGTTGGGCAACGGCAGGTGAAATCTTCCCTTCTTGAACTAATTTTTGCAACTCAGCTGCATATTCAGCAGGTGTTAACCCTTTTTTCTGATCATCGAGAAGTTGATTAGCCACATCTAATGGCAACTGGCCGGTTTTAATTAAATCATCCATCGCAGTAGCGCTATCTCTCAAGAGTGCTGCTGCATGTTGTCTTTTGTATTCATCAAGCAACTCACGCGCTTGTTCAGGAGTAAGTTTTCCTTCCTTGACTAATTTATCCAGTTCAGCAGCATACTCTTCGGGTGTCACATTTTTGTCTGCTAGTGCTTTTAATTCACTCACCACATCAGGTGAGACTGTTCCTTTTCGTTCCCAGTCATCCAACAGATTGCCTACATTGGGAGTTTGGGCTTCGCAAATGATGCATCCTGATGTTGATACTCCTGGTGAACCTGTATTAATTTGAGTTGGAAGGGCACTTCCCCCTGTCATTTTAGCCGCGTTTGCTCTCTGGAGGTTTGCTTGATACACCGCACGTTGATATTCAGCTGATTGTCCTGTTCCCCCCGGAATAGTTTGTAAACCAGCTGGTGCATTTGCAACTTGTGAGGGACCTAATGTCTTATTTCCGCCTGCTAAATATTTTGTTCCTAAATAAATCAACAAAACAAATCCAATGACTCCCGCTAACAATACAAATACTCTTGAACGAGCATCAAGGCGACTAAAAAAATTTAACTTAGAAAAATCCAACGCCATCAGAATCCCTCTATCCTTAATTCAGCTGGCTCCCCATAACGTGAAATTAAAACTGAGGAGGTTTTTGGAATTTCATAGGCTTGCATACCATCTGGGCTAACCATTTTTCCTATCCATCCTGGTGATAACACAGTTAATCGGGTACGAAGATAAATCTTATCGTTTAGCAACCAAGCCTGAGCATCAGCACCTGCCACTGTTAACTGCCTACTGCCGTCTGGACCCACACCATCTAATACACCCAGCAATAATTCATTTGCACTACTAGGCAAAACGGATCCAATGGGTACCTCTTTTGCATTAGGTCCAATACCAGAAACATGGATATCAACACGATAATCCACTACTCTCTGTCCGGCCACGATTTCCAAAGTAATGGGCGTGGGCAATCCAACTAGTCGAATCACCATATTCCCATTCGCATACGGTGATACCCCCTGGATCAAGATGATATTACTTTTACCGTCCCATTGAATATTAACTGCTCTTGGATTACCTATATCAAACGCTGCGATGGGCCAAGGAGCGCCTGTGGAGTCTACAAAAACCAAGGATGAGACATATCCTTGCGCTAAACGAATCGCAGGTGGTGTTGCGCCAGGCGCTAAATTCACCATCAACGTGGTTGAAACAGGTTTAGGAGGAATATTAGCGGGAATTGCAGCAGCACGTTGCGCGACATCTATTTGTTGGCGTAATCGAACAACTTGTGTTGGCACTAATGGCATGTTTTGTTGCAATAACGCACTAAATGCCGCTTGTGAGTCATCACTAGGAGGAGTGCTAGTCGATGGCACTGAGTGTAACATAACCTCTTGGCTTTCCTCGAAGCTAATCGGTTTCGTTCCTCGATGACCTCTCTGGCGTAAGCGCACTATCCGAGGTGGCGGATCATCAGGAAGAGAAGGCAGCAAGGCAAGCGATTTATTTTTAGCCTGTTGGGAAAGAGCATTCACATTGGTTGCGAGATCTGGTTTATTTTGAGCGTATCCATTTTTTTCCACCCATTCATGAAATTCTCTAAGCGTCATTTTTTTTGATGAGGAGGATAAATTTTCAGACGCAGGTGGGATGCTTACTGGTGTTTGTGGCGCGTACACTGATGGTGGAGATGTGTTTACTGGTACTTGCTGTGGTGACTCCACAGAAGGTAGTGGTGAATTCGTTGATGTAGGATTCACTATTTGTGATGAACCTACAGATTCAGGAGGCGCACCCATTGGCATTTGTGATGGGGTCACTGATGCAGGAGTTGAGTTTACTGGTATGGGTGGCGAGTTCACTGATGCAGGAGGCGCGCTCATTTGCTGTGCTACAGCAATCGAGAATGCACTCACTACAATGAGATATAACAATCCTACTTTAAAAGCCAATTTAACCATGCGTTACCCATTCCCTGTGCCGCCTTGATTCCCTGTTGGCGGTGCCTGAATCACATCATCAATTCCCACACCCGTCAGATTATTCAACGTAGACACTCGAACAACCAACACTTGCAGCGTCACTGCACTGTTAGCAGGGGGTTTATACCCTGCATAATTGATTCTCATAGGCATTTGCACCCACCAAGCATATTTTCCTGATTCCTGGAGAACACCTTCTCTTAAAATGAGCGGTGCAGCTGTTGGGGTTCCTGTAACAAATAACTTATATGCCTGAACATTATTATAGTTTGCATAGATATTCAATTGATTTACAAATGCTTTCCACCCATTTGCTGTAAAAAATTGTTGCGCATTTTTTAATTGATCATTGTAATGATTAAAATCAAAAACAAATGATCTCTGTAATACATTTGCTACCCATTGCAGTAATGAAGGTGTCGTGAGATAGGGTTGATCTAGTGGTACCGGTGATAAAACGCGCATTTCGCTCCCAACTGGAAACGTAACCGGCGGTGGTTTTACTAAAAATAAATAAAGAGACAAAACAACCAATCCAATGATTGCTACACAAAAGCTAGCAATGACGAACGTGACCTTACCGAAGCTATCTCGATAAAAGCCATCTCGTAATGCAACAGTACGTATTTCTTCTTCAGCCATGCTCCCTCGCCCATAAAAAAATCGCCATCATTTCGCTGAATCAGATGTTTGCACTATATACCACCATAAAAATATTTTCATCCCATTGACATTGCTGGCGCTGACATTTGTTGCGGTTGGTTATTTGGAGTTGCTGAAAACTCTTCAGTGAGCTGCACAATGCCCAATCCTCTATCTCCCTGTAAAACAGGTTGTCTCGCAACGATCACTGTGACTGCCAAGGCATTAGAAAACTTTGATTGGTCATTATAAGGAGGCTCTGAGTAAGTCACCAGCAGAGGCATTTGGAATTTCCAAGCATATGAGCCGCTTAATATTCCTTCCACTAAAATTTTCGGTTGATCTATTACTTCAGCAATAATAATTTGTTTTCGATTGATAAGAGCCAGTAAATTATTAGATGCGGTGAGAGCAGTCATATAATTAGACCATCCATAATTCGTAAAATATCTTTGTGCTCCCTGTAACTGAGAACGGAAGTTAATAAAATCGTATGAATTTGCAGCCTGAACTGCATGAATTGTCCATGCTATGACATCTGGATTGGACATGTTGGGTTTATCAACCGGAACAATTTGAATAAGACGACCCACCTTATCCGTGGCAAAATAAAGAGGGTGGGTTGGATTTCTTAAAAGATACAACAATACAACAAATAGAAAGGCAATCGCCAATAAACTCAATATAAACGCCGCTAACACCAAATAATGTAGGCGCTTATAAAAAGCATTGCGTGAAAAAATTAAAACTAATGCATCATTGACTGCCATTGTTATCTCATTACAAATTGATCAATACCAATTCCCTGTGGATTCATGCTCGTTGGCACACGTATAATTGAAAGTACCACCAAATAATTTTGCGTGTAGACGGTATTTCCACTTTGATACGTCACCAAAAAGGGTATTTGCACCCGCCAAACGTATCCTCTTCCGGGTAGAGGTCCTTGATTTGAAATCACAGGTGTACCAGAGACCACGCTATTAACAAAAAGCTGATTTTGCACAATTCTGGAAATCACACCACGCACCGAATTTAGATAATCTTGCCAACCATCTGTTGTAAAAAATGGACGAGCAGCCTGAACTTCTTGATCGGCTGCAACAAAATCAAATGTATATGCCACTGTAGCTGCTTTGCTTGCCCATTGTATGATGGTATCCGGAAGTAAATTGGGTTCATCAAACGCAGTTAATATCATTCTCCTTCCATCAGGCCCTACCGCGCTAAATTGGGGTAATGGCCTATGAGTAATCTGATAAAGCACAACACACACCACAATGATTAAAAGCACAATCAACACCATCATGGCGATAATCATATGATGGAAATGATTACGGAAAAAACTATTCTCCTGCGGTACATATTGTTCTTCTATCTCAAGTGCCATGTTGACTTGGATCCTCGTTGCTTAATCCATCACTTGGGTGAAGGCATAGGTAAAATCTTGCCGTCAGTGGTATTAGCATAATAAGAAGGTGTTGGCTTAGACAATATCAAATAGATGATTAGGCCTATCAATAAAAATATAATACCCAATGCATAGATTAACCAACGCAACACCTTGCGAAATTTATCTCGGTAAAAGTCACTTTGTAGACTTGCGATTTCCTCTCTTTTTCCCAACATGTCTTAGGCCTTGTAAAAAAGAATCACTTCCTTTTTCATTATTCCATTTTCAATACATACCTATGAACGAACTTCACTTAACAAAACACCTTCAATATTCCTGATAAAAGCGCATAGGAAAAGGTTAAGAATAACTATGCTCAAATTTTTTCTCAATCAGTTCATCAATTGGGCGATAAAAAGAGACTATTCTTTTAAAGCGGTCGGCTACCATTACACGTATAATTTCTCTAATGTAATTTCGATACGATAATTATCACCGTCATCCCAAGCACCAGAATTTCTTTGAACCAAATGTGTACCACCATATCCTACGGCATAGGTTAAACGTGCATCTAGACCGCAAGCCCACAAAAACTTAGAGATGCTCTCTGCTTGTAGTTGAGATAAGGAAAGATCTATTTCAGGAGGTCCAACTGCATTCGTATAACCAGCAATTTTCACAAGCATTTTAGTGTATCGATTAATATAAGCTGCAACTAATCTAAGTGTGGAATAAGCATCTGGTTTAATGACTGGTGTCATCGCATTAAAAATGCGTGCAGAAGGTAAAACCATGAGTATTTGATCACCTAGCACAACAATCGTTGCGCCACGGTTTGTCAGCTGATCTTCAACACTAGTATGTGTATCAATGTAAGAACCATAAGAAGCGCCAAAAACAGCTCCTATAGCCGCGCCAGGAATCGTACCAACCCCATAAGCCAATGCACCTAGCCCCGCTCCGGCTACACCTCCTAACATTGCTCCTTTTGTTTGTTGACTCGCGTTTTGATAGGAATCAGCAATATCCCCAGACGTCGCGCCATCTACTAGATTTCTAGCGTTCTGTACGCCCATATCCACATTAGATGCAGCATCACGTGATACCGTTGAAGAAGCACAACTACAGAGTATAAAAGAAGATGCGACTAAAAATGATAAAAGACGAAATTTCTCTCTTCCAAAGAGACTGCCAACCTTGGCAATGACGGGATTCTCCACTGCGCTATACATCCTCTTCTTGAGGTTTTGTCTTAAGAGAGGTTACATAATCACACAACTCATTTGCAATAGCCACTACTTCCTCGCTAGGCAAAAGAACTCCTTCAATCGGAGGAGGATATTCTGTTGCAATGGACATATCTTTAATAATTTCGGATATCATGGGGTTAGCTTGAGAAGCTGATCGACCCATTAATCTTTCTAACAATTCAATCTTATCTTTAGCTGAGTTTTTATTAATTAAGGGTTCACTGAATCGCGTAATGTCTGTTGAACCAACAATGGCTTTAACGGCTTCATCCAAGCCCACTTTAGTGAAGATGTTGAGTTTTCCTTCTTCCAATTCTTCCTCGGGCTCAATGGATTGCTCAGTCGAACCATGACGGTTATGAAATGCTAATAGCGCTGACAAGGCACGCTCAATGGAATTAGCTTGAGGTTGCGATGCAATGACATCAGAAATAATTTGAATTTCCTCACCTTCATCTGAAGGCATTGAGAAAGTAATTTCGTTTTGCATCAGTTCATTGAAACGGTCAATACGCTCCTCTAAATCCAGCAAAGTGCGATCAAGCGGCGGCTCCACTTTTAAAAATTGATTCAATCGCATCTTCGGAGCAGGCTGCGGATTTGCATAAAACATGCGTGCACGAACGATTTTTGATTTAAAGAAGATATGTGCTTCACCTTCCCGTTGCTCTTTCAAATCTAACAAGTCAACACGTTGACGTTTCTCAGAAGATGCACTGCGGCTATCCATGTAATTATTTAATAAACTACCCGCATTGGTCTGGAAGGAATCTACCTTAGTAACATACGATTCACCCGCCGTTTTATGGAAGAATTCCCACGTTTCAGTCGGATCTTCCAACTTCATACAAATTTTAATGTTGGTGTTTGCGCCAATGGATGCGGCTTCTTCTTTTGATGCTTTTTGGAATGCAGGCAAATCTTGTCCTGCAAAAATAACAGAGAACCCAAGAGAACGAGCTTGCGCAGGAACAACAGCAAACCCTTTCACGGCATAATAACCATACTCATCAAGAATACACATGTAAGGCGTCGCAGCATTTGTCGGCTTGCGAGTAATCATCTCACGATAAGTACCTTCAACTGTATTCGCCTAAACCAGCTGCCATCATGGCTTTGAGTGAAGCAATAATAACCTTTCCTAAGTTAGATAATTCATCAGGAGATTTTTCCAACGCAGGTAACAACACCACGAGTATTCGTCGATTTAACACAACATCTTTCAAATCGACTTCCGCTAGATTGATCGGATGATATGACCATAGGTATCTGCTAAAGATCCGAATGCTCGGGTCAATTGCATGGTGATAAATCCATGTTGCTCGAGTACTTGCGATCCCTGTTTACCTTTTTTGGACACATCATATCCCGGCAAGTTTTTAACGTAGTTTTTAATAGGTTCCAATACTACTTCAGGCGAATCAGCAAGGCTGACTGGCTCTTGATTATCGCGAGGAAACATTTTATCCATCGCGATCGCTTCAAGACGGGTCAATTCAAAATAATTACGGATAGTGTTTGCATCCAGTAAAATTTTGCCTTTATCACGCATATACACCAGCACTTTCATCAATGCTTCAACGAACACCATGGCGCGGCCTTTCCACATATCACCATCAGAACTTTGCGAACCTGAGTCCATCAAACTGACCACTAGTTGTGACAACATGCTGGATGAACCATTACAGAAATGGGTTCATCGTATTAGACAGGCGTTTTTCCTGTGCGCCAATGATGTCACGTGCGCCAGTCATGAAGTTAATCAGCAAGAGATCATCTTCACGACCCATCGTGCGGCACATGGAAAACACATTAGCAAAGAGTGAGTTATCGCCTTTACCATCTACATATAAAAATCCACTTCCTTGGACTAAGGCATTAAATGAGAGCGAGACCAATGCAACTGTTTTACCGCTACCGGTTGATCCAAAGATTAAAACGTGGGTACGCATATCATCATTGTTAAACCAAAGCTCATCATTATTCGATTTACGATTACCAAAAAAGCTAATACCACGCGCTTTGCGTGGTTTGTTACCTCCAGGGAGTGGATCGTTATAATCATTTGCTTTCGAACGAAGCGGCATACGAAATGGAAGTGAGGCGCGTCGCGTATAGGCATAAAGGAAGGTACAAACCCCAATCAAGGCAATGAATTCACAAATCCCAGGAAACATAAAAGCAGCTGCAGCAAATGCAAACATTAAGACAGCGCTATTTATCGGGTCTTTAAAAAAATCAATGACCTTCATTCCCAGCGTACGTGTATCACGCAGCAATAGCTGGGGTGAAAGTTCGTGCTGTTCTTCTAAGCCTCGTAGTCCCATATCACGTTACCTCTGAAGGTACTCTATGTACTTGTTGTCTCATCCGGACGATACACCACTTCCTTCAATGCTATTTCCACTGCATTGGTTGCTTCATCGATCATAGGCACCACTAGTTTTCTAGCTGCCCCTTTCTCAGCAACCCAATGCGCAAAGATACCACCTACTTCAATAAAGGGTGTTTGCCTGCCTACTGTATTCAACGTATACCAAAGGCGACGATCCCTCGGTTTTAACCATAAGAAATCTGATGAGGCTTGCACACCGTCTTCACGTGCCGCCTCCAACATGGAAGCCATAACGGTAGAAACATAAGCGTGTGATTGAATAATTTTTTGGACCAGTTTTGATTTTTCATGTTTTTTTAATAACTCATCAACACCGCTTAAATTCAATTCTTTATTAAGACTAGAAGCACTCAGTTGCGCTAATAGTTTTGCTGCTGGCGCTGTATCAGCATTAATACGTGAAGCAAATGCAGCAAACAAAGCTCGCGCGTGCGGAGGAAGATTTGCGGTTCCTCTCCACAATGGACCTAGTTGCAAGGCAAATAATTTATTGGTTTCCCCTCGTTTCAACACGACATCAATCCTATCCCTATCTTTACGACTCATTCCTTCGCGACGTTGCGGTCTGACTTCTTCCAGCAATTTATTTTTTTTGCAAAATTGCAAAGGTGTCATGGCCATGGCCCATGGACCGGTATCAATATCAGTTTTAAGCAAATCAAGATTAATAATAGGCGTAATTTGCGGCCAATTCGCACTTTCTAATTTTGCGAATTCGCGCATGTTATAAGTTCGTCTATAAACCCGAGCAGTATTTCCCAAATAGACAACCACGGCTAATATCAATAACAAAATGATGAATGGATAACGAAGCCAATCCCCAACAGAATTTCCTATTAACATTAAGTCATTAAATTTGACTCCTGCAGGATTGCTGCGTTCATAAATAATGGCAGATTTTAATTGATCAAAATAATCAGGATTTTGCGTGACAACACTTGCGACGTAATTGAGAAAATCCACTTCATATAATTTAATGACTAGATAAAAATCAACGATTTGATTTTTGAAGACGTACCAAACCACACCCAGCGCGGCAAACATACCCGCGATACCCCACAACATACTGGCTGAATTATCACTTTGATTACCCTGTGGTGCTGCAGGCATGTTCATACCTCTCTAGCTCTATCTCCTACCCAATCTGAATAGTTTAGTTGTAATCAGTAGGCGTCTATCTTTTATTATAGATGATTTATCGTGGGCAATCAGTGTTGGTCTTTGCAAGGGTAAATGAGTGTTTCTTGTCAACATTCAACAAGCACACGCAAGATGTTGGTAACACGACAAAAAACACTCAGCCACCCTATGAAAACCAATTAATATTCTTCTTCCTGCTTTTGTTGTTTTTCCTTAATTTCATCTAAGGTTTTACAATCAATACAGAGAGTTGCTGTGGGTCGTGCTTCTAATCGACGTAGACCAATTTCCACGCCACAAACTTCACAATATCCATAATCCTTTTCTCGAAGCAGCTCTATTGATTCTTCGATTTTTTTCAATAACTTTCTTTCACGGTCTCGAGTACGAAGTTCAAGGCGAAAATCTTCTTCCTGGCTTGCCCGGTCATTAGGATCTGGGTAATTAATTGCTTCCTCTTTCATGTGAGTCACAATCTTATCACCACCCTCCAAAATCCGTTGACGTAAAGCCATTAGAATTTTTTTAAAGTGATCTTGCATTTTAGAGCTCATATACTCTTCAGTCTTTTTTTGCTTATAAGGCGTAATACCTAGGACTTCTAAGCTCGGCTCTAAAATATCTTTTTCTTTAGTTGCCATAATGATTTCTCCTACCCTGAGATTAATTGTAGTCCAAGTTGGACAGCTATACCAAAAAAATACCTAGTTCAGCAAATAATTTATTTTAGCGATGATATTGGCCAACGGTGACTCTTTCATGAGAAGCCAAATCACGAATAGAATGAACCTGACTGTACCCATCACTAACAAAAAGCTCACGTACGGCTTGTCCTTGTAAAAATCCATGTTCAATTACAATATAACCATTTGATTTTAAAAAGTATTTTGCTGACTGGCTAATCGCCCTGATGGCATCTAAGCCATCCTGACCTGACACCAATGCACTTTTTGGTTCAAACTGTAAGCCGTCCACATAAGACGGCCATTCTGCTTCTGAAAGATAAGGGGGATTACTGACAATCACATCAAAATCAGAATCAGAAAGCCCAGTGCACCAGTTACCTTGATGAAATGAAACATGATTAATCGCTAATTGTTGTGCGTTTTTTCTAGCAATTTGCAATGCAGCTTCACTGATATCCACAGCATGTACTTGCCATGCTGGTCGCTCATGAGCGAGGGATAAGGCTATCGCTCCGCACCCGGTACCAAGATCAGCTATTTTTCTCACGGCGGGCGTTTCTTCGCAAAGCGTCAACACTGTTTCCACTAATAGCTCCGTTTCTGGACGAGGAATGAGGGTGGCGGGTGACACGAGAAACTCTAATGACCAAAATTCCCGCTTCCCGATGATATAGGCAATAGGCTCTTTTTGGCACCGCCTTTTAATATAATTATCAAATCGTCTGACTTCTTCTTCACTCACTTCCTTTTCAGGCCAGGTATGTAAAAACAAACGGGATGTCTTGAGGATTTCAGCAAGCAACAGCTCCGCCTCAAGTGCAGGCTGATCCGTCATGAGAGCGAGAGTACGCTTTGCTTCCTGCAATAATTGTTGGATAGTCGTCAAAGTAAAAGAATCACTCCGAAAGTGATGCAATCAAGTCCGCATTATATTCCTGACTTAATGCATCAATCACAGGCCCCAAATTGCCTTCCATAATTTGAGGTAATTGGTAAAGCGTTAAATTGATACGATGATCGGTAAGACGACCCTGTGGAAAGTTGTATGTGCGTATCCGTTCAGAACGATCACCTGTCCCCACTAGACTGCGTCGTGCTGCTGCTTGCTGCTTTTGTTGTTTGTCACGTTCTGCAGATAAAATTCTTGCTTTCAATAATGACATCGCGCGTGCGCGATTTTTATGCTGCGATCGCTCATCCTGACATTCCACCACCGTTCCTGTTGGCAGATGGGTAATACGAATAGCTGAATCGGTTTTTTGTACATGCTGCCCACCTGCCCCCGAAGCACGGAATGTATCTATGCGTAAATCGCCAGGATTAATATCTATACTTTCAATTTCCTCTAACTCAGGTAACACGGCGATTGTACAAGTCGACGTATGAATACGGCCTTGCGCTTCCGTTTCAGGTACACGCTGCACGCGATGAACACCAGATTCAAATTTAAACCGTGAATAAGCTCCTTGACCAATGATACGTAAAATCACTTCTTTATAGCCGCCATGCTCACCATGACTTTCACTCATCACTTCCACCTTCCACTGTTGCTCTTCAGCATAACGTGTATACATTCTGCAAAGATCACCAGCAAAAATAGCTGCTTCATCACCGCCCGTGCCTGCGCGAATTTCCAAGAAAATATTATTATCATCATGCGGATCTTTAGGAATCAACGCAATCAACAACTCTTCCTCAAGCTTGGCTATGTTCTCTTCAATTTGTTTTACTTCCACTTTGGCTAATTGTTGCAATTCAGGATCGTCTTCTTCCAGCAGCGCTTTCGCCTCTTCTAATTGCTTGAGATATTCTTGATATTGGAAAAAAGCTCGTGCATGAGGTTCTATCTGCGCATATTCTTTTGATAAATCACGATAGCGATTGAGATCACTTGTTACTTTAGGATCAGACAACAAGTTCTTCAACTCTTCATATCGAGTTGCTACATTTTTTAATTTGATTTCAATTGATGGTTTCATAATCGCTCAATGTCAGGAATTGCAAATAATTGTTTGGCTAACCTTAATAATTCAACGCGTCCCTCTACTCCTGCTTGACGCAATTGTACACTCGGCACATGTAATAATTTTTGTGTAAACGCATAAGCGAAAACATCTAATACAGTTGCAGGATCTGCGCCTTGTTGCAATTGATGTTTGGCTTTGAGCAATTCAGCCTGGCAAATTTCCTCCATTTGTGTGCGATAAGCGCGAATGGTATGAGTGACCTTATCCAGTGAATGAATCTCTGTCATAAATTCAACGCTTTTTATAGCGATCATTTCGCGTGCTTTATCTGCAGCATGTTCACGTCCTTGCTGGTTTTTTTCGATGTCTGTTTTCAAATCATCAATACAATAAAGTTTAACGCCTGGCAACTCAGCGACAGTGGCCTCGATATCTCGAGGCACGGCAATATCAATTAATAAAAGTGGTTTATTCTGTCGTTCTCGCATGGCCCGCGCCACAATGTCTCGACTAACAATAGGTGTCACACTCCCTGTCGCTGAAAAGACAACATCTGCATTTACGAGTGCTGTCTGCAGATGCTCCAAGTTGTAAACAGAGCCCACTCCATCACCCATCAGAGAAATCGCTTTTTCCAGACTGCGATTCACTAGAGTGATCGATTTGTTTAAATGCGACTTGAGATAACGGACTAGTAATTCCGTGGTATCACCTGCTCCAATCAAAACAACATTTGCGTCTGAAAAAATAGGGATTTCTTGTTTTGCAAAATGCACGGCCGTTGAAGCCACCGAAACGGGGCAAGCACCAATCGCCGTTGTTGTCCGTATTTCTTTTGCGATGGAAAAGACATGTTGAAAAAGAGGATGGAAAAACGCGCCTGCCGCTCCTGCCGTACAACTTTCAGAAAACGCCTCTTTTATCTGTCCTAAAATCTGCGGCTCACCCAACACCATAGAATCTAATCCGCATGCGACTTGCATAATATGAGCTACAGCCTCCTCATCGCGATAAATATATAACGCGCCTTCTAACGGGGGAGCGGGAGAGAGGTTTGCGCACAAAACCAATCACGAATCGCATCCGTATTATGGGTCACACAATATAATTCCGAACGATTACAGGTGGAAAGCAACACGGCTTCTTGAGTCCATCCGCTATTTAATAAATCCTGTAAATAAAGAGAAAGCTTTTCTAGAGCAAAATAGACTTTTTCACGCAGAGCGAGAGGAGCCGTTTTATGATTAATTCCAATTACGTAAATCGACATGAGAGGTTGCCAAGTTATAATTTTGGGCATATTTTATGCTTAATCTATAGCGAAAAACAAAGGATATTAACTCAGCCTGTGTTTTCATAGGTAAGTATACTCAATAGTGCAGAAGGATGATGCTACAACATAGGGAGATCACTCATGATAACTGGATACAAATTGAATCGCGTCCTAGGAACATTGGTTTGCTTCACTGCACTTGCAGGCTGCGCCTCAGTGTCCCATCCACCGGCCACCACAACTACCACGGAAACCCCCACCACCTCTGCTCAAGCGGTTTCATGGAAAGACCGCCAAGCTAAATTAACCAGTATTCAAAGCTTCCGCGTAGACGGCAAAATTGCGGTTCGTACCCCTCGCGATTCCGGTAGCGCTACGGTGAATTGGGTCCAAAGACATAGCTCTTATTCCATTGCCTTAATGGGTCCACTCGGGTCCAATGGGCTCAAACTACAGGGACAACCCGGAAATGTGACCCTGCAAACATCCGATGGAAAAACCTATAGCGCTAACAGTGCTGAACAACTACTTAAAGAGCGATGGGGCTTTCATCTCCCTGTTTCAAACATGCATTATTGGATACGTGGCCTCCCCGTACCAGGCATGGCTGCCAATACACGATTCGATAGCGATGGACGCTTAAGCCAACTCGTACAGCAAGGATGGAATATTCAGTATTTAAGCTACACTAAGATGGGCAACGTGGACTTACCAGAAAAAATGTCTATTACTTCCCCTTCTCTCACCGTCAAGATTGTCATCTATCAATGGAATATTGGGTAGCTTTTTTCTACTTGCGTCATCCTCGGGCCTAATGTCAGCAGGCACGAGGATGACGTGGAGAGAGAACACTCGCAAATCGCTTAATAAACATTTGACACTCATACTGACTCTCAGCAGAATAGCGCTTCCTGTAAAGACGTAACACTGTTGGGGTGTAGCCAAGCGGTAAGGCACCGGGTTTTGATCCCGGCATTCCTAGGTTCGAATCCTAGCACCCCAGCCAAATCAACCGTGTCAAAACTCGTCGCGTTACAAACTGATATCTGAAGGATACCATCGTGCCAGAAATAATGATTTTTAGTGGTAATGCCAGCTTAGAACTTAGCTGAAAAAGTCGCAGAACATCTTAATCTCACGATAGGCAAAGCCTATGTTGGTCGCTTTTAGCGATGGTGAAACCATGGTTGAAATCCAGGAAAATGTCGAGGTCGAGATGTTTTTATTATTCAATCTACTTGTGCTCCGTCTAATGATAATTTAATGGAACTGATTATGATGGCAGACGCCTTGCGTCGTGCTTCTGCCGCAAAAGTCACCGCTGTGGTTCCTTATTTTGGTTATGCCCGCCAAGACCGCCGCGTTCGTTCAGCGCGTGTTCCCATTACCGCAAAAATCGTGGCAGACATGATGGCGGCAGTCGGCATTAGTCGTTTAGTGACAGTGGATTTACATGCGGATCAAATCCAAGGGTTTTTTTACATGCCTGTCGATAATCTCTATAGCACACCGATCATGATTGAAGACATGCATCAACGATATAACAATGACAATGTCATGGTTGTTTCACCCGATGTGGGTGGCGTAGTTCGTGCACGCGCTATTGCGAAACATTTTGCAAGTGGCACTGACCTGGCCATTATTGATAAACGCCGACCGCAGCGCGAATGAAGCACAAGTCATGCATATTATTGGTGATGTAAAAAACCGGGATTGCATTATTGTCGATGATATTGTTGATACCGCGAGCACACTTATGCCGTGCTGTTGAAGCGCTAAAAAACCATGGCGCAGCAAAAGTGGCTGCTTATGTCACCCATCCTGTTTTATCAGGAAAGGCGATTGAAAATATTGAAAATTCTTTGCTAGATGAATTGGTGGTCACTGATACCATTTCACTCAGTGAAGAAGCGAAACATTGTTCTCGCATTCGCAGCATCAGCTTGAGCCACACCATCGCCGAAGCCATTCGCCGTATTAGTGGTGCTGGGTCACTCAGCCGCATGTTCTTGGATTAAGGTCTTGTCACTTAGCTAAAGAAAACATCAAGGTTTACTAAACCAAGGACGGTCTTATGTTGAAGAAACAATTTCTCAGTTTTTCACTTATCGCTTGCTTACTTTCTTCTCCTCTCTTTGCTGAAAACCCAGTTAATTGTATGGATCAAATCGATGATCATATTGGCGTGCTTTATACCTGCGGTATAGGGTTAAAATTTAAAATTCCCCTTTTACATTCCTGCGTATTAGAGGAAAAAGATTTTCCTGCTTTAGTCGCCTATCTAAACACACATCCACAAATTAAAGCTTTGGAACTAAGGCAATATGATATCAGTGAAGCAGGGGCAGCCGCCTTAGCCAAAAATACAACTCTTGAATGGTTAGATGTTAGTGACAATAATATTGGCGACCAAGGCGTCGCTGAGCTTGCTAAGATGCCTTCCCTCATGTATCTCAGCTTGCGAAATAATCATGTGAGCGCAGAAGGGGCCAAAGCGCTTGCGCAAAATACAAAAATGAAATATTTAGATCTGGCGAATAACAACATTGATGCCGAAGGTGCAATCGCACTGTCTACTCATCCTGCGCTCGAATATCTTTCTATGGATAAAAATAATATCGGCGATAGAGGTGCATTAGCCTTAGCCAATAATTCATCCATCACCCATCTTTATATATCCATCAATAATATTGGGCCTGACAGTGCAATTGCCTTAGCCAAGAATACTCACCTCACTGATTTGGATCTTAATTACAATCATATTGGTAATCCGGGCGCGATTAGTCTTGCGGCTAATACGACACTCCGATGGTTATCTGTTTCCGACAATCACATTGGTGCTGCTGGCTTAACAGCATTAGCCAATAATACCACCCTCATTGACGTGTCAACTGCTGGGAATGGCAACCAAAATGCCAAACTCAATGCAGTTAAAATCATAAAATCATATATCGCTGATGAAAATAAGATGGTGAAATCGTGCCGAGGTTGATAGAACGCAGAAGTTAACAGGCATTTCCGCGAAAGAAGCATCGCCTGCAGATGAGCCTAGTGACGACGCTTCTTCAGCTTGCTCTAGCATCTTTGCCAATTCTGTGTACAATATGCGATCCTCTTCTGGTCGCGGGAGAGGAATCACAACTGTTATTTACTTATCTTATAAAGTGGAGTTAAAACAATGGCATCGAAACAAAAGTTCGAAATCGAAGCTAATGTTCGCCACGATATAGGGAAAGGTGCGAGCCGCCGCCTACGTCGCGAAGAAAAAGTTCCAGGCGTTGTTTATGGTGGTGGAAAAGACCCTCTCTCCTTAACGTTCGAACATAAGCATGTATCTAAATCGCTCGAAAACGAAGCGTTTTATTCACATATTTTGACCCTAAAGACCGGTTCGGAATCTGAGCGCGTCATTCTAAAAGACGTGCAACGACATCCTTACAAACTTCGCATATTACATGTTGATTTCCAACGTGTGCGTGCAGATGAAAAACTCCATATGCATATTCCATTACACTTTATCGGCGCTGATAAAGCACCGGGTGTAAAAGATGCAGGTGGCGTCATTTCTCATATCATGAGTGATATTGAAGTGTCTTGCTTACCAGATAATTTGCCAGAATATCTTGAATTAGATCTTTCTGAGATGCAGTTAAATCAAATCCTGCATTTATCTGACATCAAGTTACCTGAAGGCGTTGAATTGGTAGCTTTAACTCATGATGATGATAAACCTGTTGTTTCGCTGCATATGCCACGAGTAGAAGAAGAACCCGTGGAAGAACCCACTGAAGCTCCTATCGCACCATCTGAAGTTCCAGCGATATCGCAAAAAGGTGAAGCTGAAGGCGAAGAAAAATAGCATAATGGTGGGCAGTACATTCGTTGCCCACCTTTTTCATCTTTTGTTACCGGGAGCTACCGTGTCATCGTCGATTCAACTCATCGTTGGGTTAGCTAATCCAGGAAAAGAATATGCAGACACACGGCACAATGCTGGTGCTTGGTTTGTTGATGAGTTAGCGAGTTCCGCCCAGATTCAGTTGCGTCACGAAGCGAAATATCATGGTTTGCATGGCTTAATGACACTACACCAACAAGCTTGTCATTTACTCATTCCCACTACCTTCATGAATCATAGCGGCCAAGCTGTGCGCGCTTGCATGAGTTATCACAAGATCTTGCCCGAAAGAGTGTTAATTGCGCATGATGATATAGACTTGCCCGTGGGCACTATCAAATTAAAATTGGATGGGGGCGATGGTGGTCATAATGGATTAAAAGATATTATTCGCCACTTAAATACCAAACAATTTTATCGCTTACGTATTGGTGTTGGACGTCCTGCTCATAGTAAAGACGTTATAGATTATGTGTTAGCCAATCCATCCAAAGCCGATAGAAAAAAAATTGATGCAAGCTTGCAGAGAGTCTATGAAATCCTGCCGTTAATCATCAATGGTGAAGTACAAAAAGCAATGCATAAATTACATACTGAAGCTGAACTTTAACTAATTGCGAGCTATACACCAGCGTCATCCTCGGGCCGAGCGCAGCGAGGAACCGGGGACCTCAGGATGATTCAAGAGGTCCCCGGTTCCTCGCTGCGCTCGGCCCGAGGATGACGCCATTAAGAGGAAACTTATCATGGGTTTAAAATGCGGCATTGTAGGGTTGCCAAATGTAGGTAAATCCACACTATTTAATTGCTTAACGAAGGCAGGTGTCGCTGCTGCCAATTATCCCTTCTGCACCATTGAACCCAATGTTGGCATTGTTGGTGTGCCTGATCCACGTCTTGATCAAATCGCTGCTATTGTGAAACCACAACGAATTTTGCCAACCACGGTCGAATTTGTTGATATCGCAGGCATTGTTAAAGGCGCCTCTCAAGGTGAAGGCTTAGGCAATAAATTTTTGTCACATATCCGTGAAACCGATGCCATTGTACATGTGGTGCGATGTTTTGAAGACTCTAATGTCACCCATGTGGCTGGTAAAATCTCCCCGGCCCAAGACATTGAAATAATTAATACTGAACTTGCGTTAGCTGATCTTGAAACAGTAGATCGAGCTATTCAACGCGTGCATAAAGCAGCAAAATCAGGCGATAAAATAGCCCTGATAGAATTGGCGTTTGCTTGAACGTATTAAAAAACAACTTGATCAAGGCAAACCCGCTCGCGCTCTTGATTTCACTAAAGAAGAAAAACCTTTACTCAATTCGTTCCATTTACTCACATTAAAACCCACCTTATATGCAGCCAATGTATCTGAAACAGGTTTTACGAATAATCCATTACTAGATGAAGTGAAGAACATTGCTGCAGTGAAAAAGCACAAGTGGTAACCATTTGTGCTGCCATTGAAGCAGAAATTGCTGAATTAGATGACACAGAAAAAGAAATTTTTCTTGCTGAATTAAATCTGGAAGAACCAGGCTTAAACCGTCTCATCCATGTCGGCTATAAATTATTAAATCTTGAAACTTATTTTACTGCGGGCGAAAAAGAAGTAAGCGCTTGGACCATTCATATTGGTGATACCGCGCCCCAAGCAGCTGGCGTCATCCACACAGATTTTGAAAAAGGATTTATTCGTGCTGAAGTTATTTCTTACGATGATTTCATTCGTTATGCTGGCGAACAAGGGGCGAAAGAAGCGGGAAAATGGCGCTTAGAAGGCAAAGAATATATCGTGAAAGATGGTGACATCATGCACTTCCGGTTTAATGTGTAGGCAAGATAATCAAAAAATAGATATTAAATTTTGTGGGGGAAAAACACTAACTTCGAAATGCAGAAAAAACAAGGAGTGTCATCCTTGATAAGGAAAGCAAAATGCCAAAGAGCTATAAGAATCAAGCTTATTTGATAGAGACAATGAGTTTGCTAAAAGAAAATCCCGATGACAAAACGATTGTTTATGAAAATAAGATGGGAATTTGTCATGGATTAGCCATGATGGCATTGCAAGCCTTCTTATGTGACAAGCTAGAGGAATTTAATCAGCGTATTGATGAAATTTACGAGATGTATCTAGAGAATATAAATACACTGGATAAATTAAAAAAAATACAAAAAAACATTATTAAACGTCGTCAACAGCTTAAAGAAGGAGAAAAATTAACTCTTACTACTGAGGAACAGAAAATAATTGATTTGTGGGCGTTTTTTGATGGAATTGCCTTATTTCAAGAACCTTTAAGTCATGAGGATGTATTTGAGAAAAAACTGTGGCAAAGAAACTCAGAAAAAGTGGCACCTTACGTTGCTTCGGCAGCCCTTGAGCAACAAGGAGGATTAGTTAAGATTGGCCATTGGAGTGGAAAGTATACGCTCGCTGAACTTAAATCTTATCTCAGCACTATGACACAATTAGCCAAACATAATCAGCAAAATGTTGCCCTATTCTTAGAAACAGGGCCACTTAACCGACCTTATGGTCATTGCGCAAGCCTATGCTGGGATAATACGAAGAAAAAATGGCTTTTGATAAATGCTAATGCATTACCCATTCAGGAATTTAATGATAGTGATAATGATATTGATAATTTAGCTAAGAACATTTTTTCCACCTTTTGGGACAAAAAGATCACTGCGTTTCAAACTTCGCTCTACACGGTAGATAATAATAAACAACAAAGTGAACGATTTTTTAAACAATTACGCGCATCATCCCAATACAAAAAAATTCGTAAAAAATCTCCTTCAAAAGAACACCGGCTGAAAGAATGGGATTTAATTAATTCAACTTGCATTGCCGCTTGCAATGATAATGTCACAGAATTAAACAAGCTAATTAAAGAGGGGGCACAACTGAATGAAGAAAATCTCTATTATAAAAAAACACCTCTCTATCTAGCCATTGACGGGAAAAGTTTCAATGTTGTTAAGGAACTCATTAACAACGAAAAAGTGAATTTGAATTTACCGCGAAAAAAAAATGGCTGGACACCACTGCATAAAGCCGTCCACATGCAAAGCGCTAAGATGATTCGATTATTGCTAGAAAAGGGAGCAGATCCTCATATTCCTGATAATAGAGGCAAGACTGCACTTGATTACATGGCAAAGAGTAATAAAGGGGAAATTTTTAAATTCTTTGTCGAGAAATGTGACGATCTCCAAAAATTATCAAAACTGTTAACTCGAATCATACGTTATCCTTATGCATACCCAGTCGACATGATTGATTTACTCATTAAAAAACTCAACTCGTCAGATGAATACAAGGAAAAACTCATTCCTCTTTTTGTATCTTTAATTAGATCTAAAAGTCCACAATACCTTCGTCTACTCATTAAACACGATATCAATTTAGATATCAGATACAAAAAAGAATCGCTTCTATCCATCGCCAAGAAAAACGAGTTCGTGGGTTTTAAGGAATTTTACGATTTAATTTCTGCTAAGAAAAAAAATTTCTCTGATAAGACTCTTTCAAGGAAATTTAATAAGAATAAGGACGTCATTAATTGGTATTTAGCTTTCTTAAATGAAGAAGATAGAAAAGAAGGTGAATTGCTTTTAGTGCAATTTACACAAAGAGAAGCTTTACAAAAATTGAGCTTATTTCAGGATAAATCTTCCTTTCCAGAAATATCCAGTCAAGAGAAAGAAGAAAGTCGTCGAAAATTTCTTATCGCCTGAGAAGAAATCCTTTTGAGGCTAACTCTGGGCGAGGATTTTGGGCTGATTGAGTAAGTTATCGATAATTACTTGGAATAATTCCGATCTAATTTGACAGTCAAACTACTATAGAACCATCATCAGATTTCTTTGTTAGCCAAGCACCACTTTCACAATTTTCCTCTGCAAAAATCAAGCTATTGCTAATAAAGGCAATGAAAAGCATAAGTAATATTTTTATTATTATATTTTTCATTTATGATCCTCTCTTATTTAAATTATAAAGGAGGATAAGAAAGAAAATATTAATTAATCTTTAATGTATTTAATAAACAATGTAATAAAACTATTTTCTGAAAGAAAGGTGCCGCATTGTGAATGGATATTCAGAAAATTTTATATCGCTTATATATACCCATTACACTTCGAAATGCGAATTTTAACATCCCATCTTGCGTCGAATTTTAAACGTTTTTCAATCGAAAAACCTCACAATACAATGAGTATTGCTGCGGTTTTTCTCAATCAAAACGTTTAAACTTCTCGCAAGCTGGGCGTTAAAACTTCGCATTTCGAAGTGTAATGGGTATAGAACCCCGCATATTTCCACAGAATCTGTAGATAACTATTATTGAATTGTACACTAAATTAATGTACAATTCTTTAATGAAAGATATTTATGACGTCAAACTCACGGCCAAGGCGAAAAAGGACTTAAAAAAGGTTCCGTTTACCTATCGCTTTAAAGCTACAGGCTTGGATTGATGCAGTTGGTCATAGCGGATTAAGCGAGGTAAGAAAGATTCCTGGCTATCATGACGAACCATTAAAAGGAAAGCCACAAGAACAACGCTCAATACGTCTAAATATTGCGTATCGTGCTATATACACCATTAACAAAGATGGGGTGATTAGCTTCATTGAAGTTGAGGAGGTAAATAAACATGAGTATTAAAAGCAAAATGACACAAAAAACATTGAGTGATCTTGAAAAAATTACTGGTACTAAATTAACCCTTGGTAAGATGCTCTGGGCAATCCGTGAGGCAGATGACATTTCACAAGTTGACTTTGCTGACACGCTTAAAATATCTAGGCAGCATCTATGCGATATTGAACATGGGCGAAAATCAGTTAGTCCTAAACTTGCTGCAAAATACGCTGAAATATTGGGTTATTCCAAGGAGCAGTTTATCCGCTTGGCGTTGCAAGACCTTGTTGATCGTGATGGACTGAATGTTCAGGTTGAGATTACAGCAACAAAGGGTCGTAAAAAGCACGATGATTCGAGAGTGGCGGCTTAATCCTAACTCTATTTCAACCGCTGTCTAACTACTTCAAATAAAAATACGCCAGTTGCCACTGACACATTCAAGCTTGATACCGAACCACGCATGGGGATTTGTAATAACACATCGCAATGCTCGCGCGTTAATCGACGCAAACCCGCTCCTTCTGCGCCTAACGCGATGGCAACAGGTCCCGATAAATCAGTTTGATAAAGTGTTTCGGTAGCTTCAGCCGCCGCACCATAAATCCAAATACCTAACTCTTTTAACATTTCGAGTGCGCGAACCAGATTGGTCACTTGTATAAATGGCACTGTTTCAGTTGCACCACTCGCCACCTTACTCACGACAGGCGTTAATCCCACCGATTTATCTTTAGGAGCAATGATAACGTGCACGCCCGCTGCATCTGCTGAGCGAAAGCACGCGCCTAAATTATGCGGATCTTGCACCCCATCTAAAATCAACACAAACGGCGCTCCCTCAACACTCTTGAGTAATGAAGGTAAATCACTTTCGGAATAAACATGCGCCTTAGTGCAGAAAGCGACAACACCTTGGTGATTAGCTGTTTGCGTCATATTATCTAATTCTTGTCGCGAGGCGTAATCGATATTGATGTCATGCTGCTTTGCCAATTTAACAATCATTTCCATTTTCTTATCATGACGTTCTTCGTGAATACACAAACGAAAAACTCGCTCTGGTTGTTTTTGTAAAAGAGATAAAACGGTGTGTATGCCAAAGATAAATTGTTTTGTCATGATTTAAACCTAACTCAGCTTTTTTTCCTTTTACGCTTACGACCAGATTCTTTTTTACTGGCCTTTTTATCTGAACGCGCAGATTTATTTTTCTTTTTATTCGGCTCTCCACGCTCTGCTTCTGGTAGTACAAAATCAATTTCACGTTGATCCAAATCCACACGCGCGACTTGAATGTTGATAGGATCACCAAGACTAAAACGTCTGCCAGAACGCTCGCCCATCAAAGCATGTTTGATAGGATCAAAATGATAGTAATCATCCGGCAAAACACTCATGTGGACTAAGCCTTCTACATAAATATCAGCCAACTCGACAAATACACCAAAGCTTGTCACACCTGAAATCACACCAGGAAATTCATTCCCCACCTTATCCATCATAAATTCACATTTAAGCCAATCGGTCACTTCATTAGTGGCATCATCCGCACGTCGCTCTGTCATGGAGCAATGCTCACCCACTTTAGCTAGAGTTCCTTCCTCTTGCTGAACTTGTTTATGCGCTAAAATTTGTTTGATGCCGCGATGCACCATCAGATCAGGATAACGCCGTATCGGCGAAGTAAAATGGGCATAAGCTTCGTATGCTAAACCAAAATGGCCTTTATTTTCCGGACTATAAACCGCCTGACTCATAGAGCGAAGTAAAATGGTTTGAATCATATGCGCATCAGGACGATCTTGAATGACACGCAAGATATGCGCATAGTCTCCTGGCACCGGCTCGCGATGACCTGGCATCTTTAATCCAATTTCATTCAAAAAACGTCTTAAGTTTTCTAATTTTTCTTCAGTGGGTCCTTCATGAACACGATATAAACCAGGTTGTTTATTTTTTTCGAGAAAACGCGCGGCACAGATGTTTGCACACAACATACATTCTTCTATGACACGGTGCGAATCAAAACGTTCATAAGGAACAATTTTTTCAATCTTACGATCTTTGCCAAATACAATTTTGGTTTCAGGCAAATCAAAATCTATCGCGCCACGAGATTTACGAGCTTTTTGTAAGGTACGAAAAAGATCATAAAGATGGGTAAGATGCGGAACATGATCTTTAAACTGTTCTTGCATGCGCTTATCTTTTTTCTCCATCATGGCATGCACTTGATTGTAGGTCAGACGCGCCTTCGATTTAAATACGGCTTCACTGAAATGATAATGCATGATTCTGCCAGTGGGATGAATAGTCATCTCACAAACTACCGCTAAACGATCCACATTAGGATTGAGCGAACACAAATTATTGGATAAAGTTTCGGGTAACATTGGAATCACTCGGCCAGGAAAATAAACCGAATTTCCGCGCTGATACGCTTCTTTATCCAGCGCTGTATTAGGCCGCACATAATAACTCACATCCGCGATGGCAACATATAACATCCAACCGCCCTTCTCGCGCGGTTCACAGTAAACTGCATCATCGAAATCCTTCGCATCTTCTCCATCAATCGTGACAAACGCTAATGAACGTAAATCAGTACGTCCATCCAATGAATCTTCAGTCACATGAGATGCGAATCGCGAAGCTTCTAATAAAGCGTCATCAGGCCAACTATTGGGTAATTCATGATTTCGAATGGAAACATTAATCTCCATACCCGGCGCCATATGGTCGCCCAACACCTCAACAATTTTTCCCAGCGGACGTGTACGCTGCGTAGGTTGTGCAGTAATCGCAACCACAACCATCTGACCTTTTTTCGCATTATTAATATCATCAGGGGGAATAAGAATTTCTTGGGTCATGCGTAAATTAGAGGGTTCAACATAAGCAGCACCCGATTCTGTATAAAAACGGCCAACGAGTTGTTGTGTGTTATGTTCAAGTACCTCGACCAGCATCGCCTCACGACGACCTCGGGTATCCACACTAGAGACACGGGTTAAAACACGATCACCGTGAAAGACATTGCGCATTTGCCGTGGGCTTAAAAATAAATCTTCGCCACCTGTCTCGGGGACAACAAAACCAAACCCATCTTTGTGTCCTATCACTCGGCCTGCAATCAATTCCATGCTCGCTAAAGGACCATAAGCTCCTTTGCGATTCTTCAATAATTGCCCATCGCGCGTCATCGCAATTAAACGTCGACGCATGGCTTCTTGCTCATCAGAGTTACTTAATTCAAATTCAGCGATGAGTTGGTCCAATGTCGCTGGACGTCCTCTTTCGGCGAGATAATCTAAGATAAATTCTCTACTTGGGATGGGATTCTCATATTTTTGAGACTCCCTTTCTGCAAATGGATCACTTTTATTTTTGAACTTTTTAGACGTTGACATCAATAAAACCTATCACTAACTTCCCTATGTTTTATGCCTTTGGCAGCAGATCCGATTTTGTACTTACTCAAGGAGAATAAGCCGTTACACAACTCATTGCAATCCTTCGGGGAAAAATAATATCGTCAGATGACTCATAGTCAGCCCATTCATGCCATATTCAGAAGGTGATTCCTGAGTTATACTTTTCTTTAAATATAAGGAGTTTAGCATCAATGATTAGATACCTGCTTCTTTTACTTGTTCCCCTCTTTTTCTTCCTCACTCTTTCTTCTTGCGCGAACATGAATGCACGAACCACTAAACGTGTTGTTTGCAATAAATTAAAGAGTGATCTGGTATTTAATGGTGCGACCAGTGATACACGCCAAGCAGAAATTGAAAATGCTGATCTACCGTTGGTTCAACGCACCTATGATAGAGATGATTGCGATCAGCAATAACCCTCGCTAATTAAATACTTTTCTCTTCTTTTGCTTGAGTCAATTGTTGATATTTTTCTAATAATTGTTCGTTTGTTTCGGGATGACAAGCATCCTTGATAATGCAATTGACTGGGCAAACAGCAACACATTGTGGTTCCGCAAAATGCCCAACACATTCCGTACATTTATCACGAGAAATTTCATAAATTAACTCGCCTTGATAAATGGCTATATTTGGGCAAACTGGTTCACACACATCGCAGTTGATGCACTCATCAGTAATGATTAATGACATCCCACAACCTCATTTTTGCGTTTTCTTTTTTAATTCTTGCACAACTTGATCAGGAACAAATGCTGACACATCCCCGCCCAAAAAAGCGATCTCGCGTACAAGACTTGATGAAATATACATATAATTTTCATCTGGCATCAAAAAAATACTTTCAATTTCTTGATTTAAATGTCGGTTCATACTCGCCAGTTGAAACTCATAATCAAAATCAGTCACTGTTCTTAACCCTCTTAAAATCACATTTGCTCCGTGCTTTTTTGCGAAATCGAGTAGCAAAGAATCAAATCCTAATACTTCTACATTGGGGTAAGACTTCAATACATCAGCAGACATGTGAACTCGCTCTTCTAAAGAAAAAAGAGGATGTTTACTGGGGCTAGCCGCGATCGCAACAATGATACGATCAAAAATCGACACTGCACGTTCAATCAAATCTACGTGCCCAAAGGTAATAGGATCAAATGTGCCGGCATAAACGGCGATATTTTTCATTTTTCATTCCTCAGCGTGCCATACTGTAACACATTATACGGTATAATAAGTTGTTGCGTGTAAGGATCAGGTTGGGGAAACGACATATAGCCAGAGAAAAGAGTTATCCCTATGTTAAATTTCAAAATTATCCGTAATCAAGCAGGCCATATTAGCCATGTTGAAACTCCTTTAACGGGTAACAGTTTATTAAGTTCGGCGAAATTAAATAAAGGTTGTGCCTTTACTCACGAAGAGCGCGAAGAGTTCAGCCTCTCTGGTCTTTTACCTTATCAAATAGAGACACTTGAACAACAAGTGGCACGCATGTACGTGCAATATCAGGAGCATCATACCGCTCTTGCTAAGAATATTTATCTCAATGTCTTGCACGATTATAACGAAACCTTGTTTTATAAATTGGTCAGTCTGCATCTTGAAGAAATGCTTCCTATTATTTATACCCCTACGGTCGGTGAGGCAGTACAACGATTTAGCTTAGAACATCGTAAAGCCAAGGGTCTATACTTCAGTTATCCCGATCGTAACAACATCGATAAAATATTAAGTCATAGAGTTATGCGGGACGTGGATCTGAGTGTTGTCACGGATGGGGAATCTGTATTAGGCATAGGCGATCAAGGTATTGGCGGCATCAACATTTCACATGCCAAGCTCAATGTCTACACCTTATGCGGCGGTCTTAGTCCGCATCGATTCCTGCCCATCCAATTAGACGTAGGCACTAATAATCCTCACTTACTGAATGACCCCATGTACCTAGGTTGGCGGCATGAACGCATCACAGGAGCTGATTATGATAATTTCATTGATGCCTTTGTGCAAAAAATTACACACCGTTTTCCCCATATTTTGCTGCATTGGGAAGATGTGGGTCGGAATAATGCCCGCCGCATTTTGAGTTATTACCGAGATAAAATTTGTACATTTAACGGCGATATGCAAGGGACCGGGGTCATTGCACTGGCCTCAGTTTTAGCCGGAGTAATCGCAAGTGGTACACCATTGAATCAACATCGTATAGTGCTTTTAGGTGCAGGCACAGCAGGCGCAGGGATAGCTGATCAAATTTATGGCGCATTACGACGCAATGGATTGAGTGAAACAGAAGCTCGGCAGCGTTTATGGTTGCTTGATAAACCGGGCCTCTTAACAGAAGCCATTCCTCTTATGCCTTGCCAAGTTCCATATGCTCGCAAACTAGAAGAGATCAAGCATTGGAAATTACGCGATAAATCCATGATTAGCTTGTACGATGTGGTTAAAAATGTGAAGCCGACTATTCTGATCGGCTGCTCAACCGTTGCAGGGGCATTTAATAAAGAAATTGTGCAATTGATGTCAGCCAACGTGGAACGCCCTATCATCATGCCGCTCTCCAATCCCACTTCTCTCTCAGAAGCCAAGCCTGACGATTTATTGGCTTGGACAGATGGACAAGCCCTCATCGCAACAGGCAGCCCTTTTCCAGAAGTTCACTATAACGACAGATGGTTTCGCATCGCTCAAAGCAATAATGCATTTGCTTTCCCAGGTATAGGATTAGGGGCGGTTGCAGTCAAAGCAAAACATATTTCTGACGATATGTTGTGGGCAGCCACCCAAGCTTTGTGTCAATGTTCGCCTGTTAATCAAGATAAAATGGCGCCCTTACTCCCGAAACTCAGTGAAGCGAAAATGGTGAGTGTGAATATTGCGTTAGCGGTAGCTGAGCAAGCCCGTAAAGAAAATTTAGCCCGAATTTCAGATAAAGAAGATCTGAAAGACCTTATCAATAAAACCATGTGGGAGCCGCAGTATTATCCCTATCGTAAGAGATAGCCCCGCCCACCATCTCATCCCGAGAATAGACAAGTTGATTTCAATCCCCATTATTTGCACAATGGGGAAAATTTTCAGGCCATCTGTCATGAATCATCCATACTTACAAGCCTTAGGTATCACTGCTTGGCAGCTTAGAAAAAAAGAAGCTGCTTTTACTGAGGAAGTAATAGATACACCGCCACTTGATTGGGACACGCTGCAAAAAACTGTGACAGCCTGCACGGCTTGTGGTTTGCATCAAACACGCACCCAAACAGTGTTTGGCGTAGGCCATCGTCGTGCGCATCTCATGATCATAGGCGAAGCACCAGGATTTCATGAAGATCAACAGGGAGAACCCTTTGTTGGACGTGCTGGGCAATTACTCACCGCGATGATCAAAACCATGGGATTCACTCGGGCTGATGTTTATATCGCCAACATCTTAAAATGTCGTCCACCCAACAACCGTGATCCGCAACCAGAAGAAGTGACATGTTGCACCCCCTTTCTAGATAAACAAATTTCTCTTGTACAACCTCATTTATTACTTGCTGTAGGCAGAATTGCTGCACATCATTTGCTGAAAACAAAATCCTCATTAGAATCTCTACGCAGCAAGTTACATCACTATGGCGAGCAACATACGCCTTTAATTGTGACGTATCATCCAGCCTATTTGTTACGAAACCCTATTGATAAGAAAAAAGCTTTTATGGATTTACAATTTGCTAAAAGGACATTAACTTGTGGAAGCATTCCCTCATCTTCAAAACCAACAATATAAAGAATTACGTCATGAAATTCGTTCTGGCGATATTTTGTTGTGCTCAGGAAATTCAATGTTTTCGACACTCATTCAAAAAGCGACCGGCAGTGTGTGGAGCCATGTTGGTTTCATTTTGCGTGTGGATTCAATCAACCGCATTATGGTGCTCGAAAGCGTGGAAAGCATAGGTGTTAGAACTGTGCCACTGAGTAATTATGTTCGTGATTACAATGGGACAGGAAAAGCCTATCCTGGACGCCTCATGCTTGCCCGTCATCAAGACGTGCATGAAGGCAGTATTGCGAAATTATCCCAATCAGCCGTCGATCTCTTGGGTTATCCCTATCGAACCGAAGAAATCGTGCATATTGCCACTCGACTCAGTTTCCATGCGCTAGGCTTGCCAGGCCAAGAATCTGACGCTGAAAAACAACGTGCGTTTATTTGCTCTGAATATGCGTACACATGTTTCAAATCGATTGGCGTGACCATTGCTTACAATAACGCGGGATTCATTGCTCCAGCAGATTTTGCTAATCACCCGAAAGTGACGCCGATTTGTTTCATCGAGACTGAGGGCTCTCATGCGAACTTACGGGCAACGGGTTAATGCTCAACCTACTCATCTGCGCTGGGCGTTCAACTTTCCTGTCATCCCGGAAAGCGCGAAGTGTTTTTTTCTGAGCACCCTACTCTGTCATCCCGGAAAGCGCGAAGTGTTTTTTTCTGAGCGCTTGTCCGGGACCCATCCATGCTCTTGTACAAAAGTTGGGATGGGTCCCGGACATTAAGCACTGCTAAGTTCGCAAAAAACGCTCACTAAGCATTGCTAAATTCCGGGATGACAGTGGAATTGAAAAAGTCATCACCCTTGGACGAAACGACCAATGATCTGCTCTTGCTTGGCTAAGGCGCCGCGGTTTGCAGCTATTACTTTTAAAGCTCGTTCACCCATTTGATGGCGTTTGTCGGAATGCTGCATTAAATCCAATAATTGCATTACTAATGCATCTACGTCTTTCACTTTGATGAGTGCATTTTCAGTAATAAATAGCTCACTGATTTCAGCAAAATTAAACAAATGAGGGCCCGTCAAAATGGGTTTGCCTAATGCTCCTGGCTCAAGCATATTATGACCGCCCCGTGGAATGAGACTTCCACCCACAAAAGTCACATCAGACACCGCATACAGTAACAATAATTCACCCATGGTATCGCCTAAATAAACCGCTGTTTCTAATGCACACTGTTCATTCTGACTACGTCGTGCGGTGATAAATGATTGCGAGCATAATTTCGCAATGGCATCAAAACGATCCGGATGACGTGGGACTAAAATCAGTAAAGCATGGGGATTTGTCTCACGAATTTTTTTATGGACTGCAAGAATTATCTCTTCTTCACCTTCGTGCGTACTGGCCGCAATCCAAATAAATCGTTGCTTCCCTAATAACCCACGCAAAGCACTTGCTTTAGCGGTTAAATCAGGCGGCAACATTAAATCAAACTTGATATTGCCAGTTACTTGCATACGTTCTTTAGGCGCTCCTAATGCAATAAAACGATCTGCATCCACTTGGCCATGTGCAGCAATCGCATTAATGGTTTGCAACATTTTACGGGTGATTGAGGCGATCTTATGATAACCCCGCGCTGATTTTTCTGATAAGCGCGCATTCACTAAGCAAATGGGAATATGTTTTTTCTGACAAGCCGCAATCAGATTGGGCCATAGTTCGGTTTCCATAATAATCGCGACCACTGGATGCATGCTATTCAAAAATCGATGGGTAGCAGATGGCACATCATAAGGAAGATAAGCATGATAGACGCTATTTCCAAATGCTGTATTGACCCGAGCAGCACCAGTCGGTGTCATGGTGGTCACCAACATAGGCAGGTGGGGATAGCGTGATTGAAGTGTTTTGATCAATGGAATAGCAGCAAGCGTTTCCCCCACAGAAACCGCATGAACCCAAAGACATTTATCTAATGTAAAAGGGTAATAGCCCAGACGCTCACCCAATCGTTGCCGGTAGCCGGATTGACGCCCTGACCGCCACAACAAACGGATAAAGATAAATGGCAAGGCGAGATAAAATAAGAAAGTGTATAGATATCGCACGTATCGGTTTCCGGATTAGATCAAATAAAGACCGACAATGTTGCTAGATAGCGGGAAGATTTGCAAGGGGTAAACGAGTGACAGTACCGCTCCTAGCCTTTAAATGATAGAATCTCGCAAATTTTAACTAACGTGTAAACAAGGACATCATGCCATACCCCCTGCCTAAAAACGTCCCTGATTTCAGTACCGCGTCGGTTCTCGTCATTGGCGATGTGATGCTTGATCGTTATTGGTTTGGTGATGCTTCCCGCATCTCGCCAGAAGCGCCTGTACCTATTGTCAAAATTGCCAGCGCTGATCACCGTCCCGGGGGCGCAGGTAATGTCGCTCTGAACATTACGGCATTAGGCGCAAAAGCTATTTTGCTAGGTATCACGGGAGATGATGAAGCAGCCCAACTGTTAAACGATCAATTGAAAGCCGCCGCTGTTAACCACGATCTTTGTAAAATGCCATCGATTTCTACCATTATTAAATTGCGAGTCATCAGCCGTCATCAACAGTTATTACGAATGGATTTCGAAGAAAAATGTGTTTCAACCGATAAAGATGAATTAATCAAACGCTATAAACAACATTTGCCACAAGCCAATCTTGTGATTTTATCGGATTACAACAAGGGCACATTATCGGATCCCCAAACACTCATCCAGCTGGCACGACATGCTGGTATTCCTGTTTTAGTGGATCCCAAGAGCAATGATTTTAGCATTTACCGGCATGCGACCATCATCACCCCTAATTTTAAGGAATTTGAAGCTGTCGTTGGGCATTGTGACTATGAACAAGATATTATCGACAAAGGCCGCGCTCTACTTAAGGAATATGATATAAGCACGCTGCTGGTCACACGCGGCGAAGATGGCATGACCCTCATTGAACCAGAGACTGTCACTCACCTACCCGCTTATGCGCGTGAAGTGTTGGATGTGACAGGTGCTGGCGATACAGTCATTAGTACATTAGGCACTGCGCTCGCAGCAGGCATGGACTTCCAGCAAGGCACTGCGCTTGCCAACTTAGCCGCCAGTATAGCGGTAAGCAAATTAGGCGCAGCGACGGTCAGTACGCCAGAATTACAAGTCGCCTTAACTGGCAAAACCAGTTTTGCAACTGGCATTGTCAATGAAGAACAACTACTGCGAGCCGTCAAAGAAGCGCGCGCTCAAGGTAAGAAAACCATTTTCACTAATGGCTGTTTTGATATTCTCCATGCAGGCCATGTGACTTGTTTACAAATGGCTAAACAATTGGGCGATTATTTGATTGTCGCTGTGAATTCAGATGAATCTATCCAACAATTGAAAGGGCCCGGCCGACCCATTAATCACCTTGAACATCGCATGACCGTGCTGGCGGGTTTAAGCTCAGTCGATTGGATTGTTCCATTTGCTGACGACACACCAGAACGTTTGCTGCGCTTAATCCAACCTGACATTCTGATAAAAGGGGGCGAATATAAATTGGATCAAGTCGTCGGCGCTGATATTGTTCGTAGTTATGGTGGCGAAGTCCGTATCCTAGGTAATAAAATATCATCAAGCTCGTGGATCATCGATCGCATCAATAAGCCACCCTCATCTCAAGACTCGCAAGAAGGAGAGGCGCAAAATTATGGCTGATACAGGCAACCTTTATGTGATTGCTGCGCCTTCAGGGACAGGTAAAACCACATTGGTAAAAGCGCTGGTTGATTCCATGCCTAAAATGACTGTCTCCATTTCTCACACCACCCGTCCTAAACGTTCTAACGAAATGCATGGTGTCAATTATTACTTTATCGATAAAGATGAGTTTGATCGCATGATCACTCATCAAGATTTTCTCGAATATGCAATCATTTTTGATCATTTCTATGGCACATCAAAAAGTTGGGTTCAGCAAACATTAACCCAGGGATTAGACGTCATATTAGAAATTGATTGGCAAGGTCATCAGCAAGTTAAACGTTTATTTCCCCATGCCATAGGAATTTTCATTCTGCCGCCCTCACTGAATGATTTACAAAACCGGCTCATCAAACGCAATCAAGATCATCCTGAAATTATTAAAAAACGTCTCGCTGACGTGCAAGAAACAGTTTCCCATATTCATGAATTTGATTATGTCGTTGTAAATGATGATTTCGTCAATGCTTTACACGATTTAAAAATAATTGTGGAAGCTGGGCGTCTTTTGCAAAATCGGCAAACAAAGAAACATTTTAAATTAATCGCGGATTTAATCTGTTTGAATGCTGAATAATGCTCTGTTGAAGGATGACGCTAGACTTGCGACACTTCCTACATAGGCCCATTTTGTTTTTGTAGTGGAAAATTTTCTGCTTCTCGTTTCTCAGCTTGTTCTTGCGCGTATTGTTTTGCGATTCTTTTCAGCAAATCATTAACCGTAAATGAGCATATCATGAGGTTTAATTTATATTCGTTGAAATTAAACTTCTTAATTAGAATCGTTTTTATCACGTTGCTTAACTGAAAAGCCCGGCTCCCAACAAATAACTTGAATTCATCGAGTATAGTTTCGCGTATTTTCGGTAATTTATGATCTGGAGACAGGACAAAAAATAATGCTAATAATTTTTTAAAACTTGGGCAATTTGAATTAATCACATAATTCAATAAAAATCTTGGGTCTAGGTGTGAAAAAAATTTCGCATTGTGTTCTTTTGGCTTAGGTATAAAAGGAATACCGTTAGCCGCTATAGCAATTAAAACCCGTTCATCAAGCTTAGCCAGTTCAGAATTTACATCATCCTCGTTTAACACGCTAAAAAAAGGGAGAAGAGAATCAACAATTTCTTGCTTGCCAGAAGCAGCAATGCGCAAATGTAAATTAATGAGCTTAGCTGGATGTGTATTGATAGTAGTTAATAGTTTATCTAGTAAGCCATATTCTCCTAATTTTTTTATGATGAAAGGATCTTCAAAATAATATCGTTCTGCATCCCTTTTCAATTTCTCGCCTAATTCACCTAATTCTTCTTCTGCCCCTAATTCATTTAACTCCTTTTCAATTTCCTCTTTAGTCATGCTAGCTTTTATAGATTTTTTTTGTTGTTCCTCGTTGAACTGCTTAGGAAAATGTTTTTTAAATTCTTCGGCACTTCTTTCTTTCATCCAGATAAATTCTTCCATGGAAATATTTAATTCTTTGACAATCGCTAATGCCATATGTTCTGCCGCTAGCATACGCGCAATGAACATATGACGTAAAAACAGATCGATATATGAAATCAAATGATACTTCGGAGTGTCTATATCAATAGTGGTATTTTTTTCCTTTTTGATGTGATTATTTACGCCAATTAGAACAGCAAATTCAAATAAGGGTTTTTTTCCGAAAAACTGCACTAACTCATTGAGGATATCTGTAATACCTTTGCTTATTTGCCCAACAGGAAAAACACTAAATTTGATTAACTCGATTAAAAAACCAGTTTTACCGAAAATTTGTGGCTCGTAGGTTAAAAAATAATTGGGTGGTGTACAAGCGTAATAGCGTAACATTTCAAATAAATGTAAATTTTCATCTAAGTTTTTGAGTCCGCAGCCAAAATCAATTCTCACCGCCTGCACTTTATCATAAATTTTCTCCTCAACTCCCTTCGCATTTTCTCCTGGTCTTACCAAAATATTTGCGGAATTAATATCCATATCTTCTGTAATTAATGCAGTCACTGCTATTTTATGAAATTCAGGATATCTCCCGCGCAAGATCATCGAATTAATAATCTTATCTTTCACCAGCCAGCCTGGTCGTGCGCTAGGAACTGCAATAGAAGGTCTATCATCAGGGAGTGACTGATTGTAGGCACGATAAGCATCGACATATAAATCCACCGAATCTACAAATATTAATGAACCCACATAGACTTCATTACCTATCTCATCAGGAACGACAACTTCCTTCCCTGTTTCATCGATGACACATTTTTCCTTAGAAACAGCGAGCGACACATCGGCGAATAGATGAAGAGCATCCGGATTAAAAAGGCGGCTGAGTTTAGCGGTAACGAATTCAGCAATGGTTTCAGCGGGATTAGAGCCTTGTTTGAATAAGATTTTTCTCATAGGATTGCTCTCATCCACATAAAACCCTGTTAAATGCCCTTTATTATGCACTCCCTTATTTTTTTCTTTTTCTCTTATCCAGGAAGGACCAATTCGTTTTGTATCGGCCGGTCCTTTGGGAGGATCCCGATGAGCTTCCATAAAAAACAACCTCATTTTTCTTTTGTTTGTGAGAATAGTTATCGAACCGTCAGGGCGTTTATTCTATTCAAAGCAACTCGTTTTGTCTCAGTCTTTTTTAACCGCGCGGATGGTAAGTATTCGGTTTAGACGTCAGTAAAATCAATCAGCTATCCCAGCAGCCTCGTCGTCTCCTTGCGAAGGCGCCCACGAACTTTATAGAGTCACAGGAGGTATTGCGCCGAAGACAAGGGGACAATCCAGTGCGATCTTGATTAGGACGTGCTTGAAAAGCCGATTATTTAAACGATTCTATCTAGCTAGTTAAATTAAGATTGAAAATGCGCGCTAAAGTGAGTATCTTTTTGCGCTTAAATGATTGATAAGGTTAGTTTCAAGTTAAATGGAATTTGTACCTGAGAATACTGTATTTAATAAATATGAATCAGACATTCATGAAAGCTGCTGCAATCGTTATGCTGAATTAGAATCTAAATATGATCTTATAAAAATAGAAATGATTGAATATAAAACCAAAGCTCATTACTGGGAAGCGCAGTTTCACCAAGTCAAAACGCGTGAAGAACAACTTATTGCTGAAAATGAAGAACTAAAAGCGAGGTTACGCAAGAGAGAACAGGAGTTATTTGGAAAAAGCTCGGAAAAAAATAATAAAATCCAAGATATCAATCCACAATCAGAAAAAGAAAAATCTAAAAAAAATCGCGGACAACAACCTGGAAGCAAAGGTCACGGGCGACGCGATTACAGCCATCTACCTATTGTGGAAGAAGAGGTTGGATTGGCAGAAGAGAGCTGCTTTTGTCCTTGTTGTCACTTACCTTATGAAGAGTTACCTGGCTATGCGGAATCTGATATTTTAGAAGTTGCTAATGTAAAAGCGCACCGTCGTATTATTTATCGGAAAAAATATAAACGTCATTGCTTCTGTAAAAAAAATCCTGATCCTCAATTATTAAGTGCTCCGATTACAGAACGGTTATTACCTAAAAGTAAATTAGGTATCTCAATCTGGGCATTATTACTTTTAAAGAAATATGAATACCAACAACCCATCAACCGTACGCTTGAAGAATTAAGTGGATATGGATTATCTCTTTCTATCGGAACAATAACAGATGGTTTTCAAAAATTATTACCTTATTTTATTCCGCTCTATGATGCGATCGTTGAACAAAGCATAGGTGCAAATCATTGGCATGCTGATGAAACAGGTTGGAAAGTATTTGAAACAATCGAAGGTAAGAAAAATCATAATTGGTATCTATGGATTTTCCATAATGCTGAAACCGTTGTTTATAAGATACACCCAAATCGTTCATCTGAAGCATTGATTGAATATTTTGGAGAAGATCACGCCGGTGGAAAATTAAATGTTGATCGCTATAGTGCTTATAAAGTGATAGCAAAAAATGGTTTATTTGTTTTAGCTTTCTGTTGGGCGCATGTTCGGCGCGATTTTTTAGCTCATGCTAAGGGGTATATTGAACAGGAAGCATGGGCATTATCTTGGGTTGATCGTATTGGTAAACTTTACCATATAAATAATCAACGAATTCGACACAAACAAAAATCAAAATTATTTCGAGAGAAAGATTGTGAGCTTAAAAACGCTATTTCCGATATGAAAAAAGAATTAGCCAAACAACTTGCGGATATAATGATTTTACCCTCAGCAAAAAAATTACTAAAAAGTTTAAATAAACATTGGAATGGACTAACCATCTTTGTTGATCACCCTGAAATTCCGATGGATAACAACATAGCTGAAAGAGGTTTACGTTCAAGTGTAGTTGGAAGAAAAAATTATTACGGTTCTGGAGCAGTATGGTCTGGTGAATTAGCTGCAGCATTATTTACCTTATTCAAAACGCTTAAGCTGTGGAAAATCAATGTGCATACATGGTTGCTCGCTTATTTTTATGAATGTGCATTAGTAGGTGGTGCACCGCCAAAAGATATCACTCCATTTCTACCTTGGAAAATGCCTGAAAAGCAAAGGCAGTTTCTCTCAAGACCGCCTAGTTATGAAAGTTCTGGATAATCAAAGCACGCCCTAATCAAGATCGCACTGGATTCCCTTGTCTTCGGCGAATACCGCCTGTGACTCTATAAAGTTCGCGGGCGCTTTCGCAAGGGGACGACCGGGCTGCTGGGATAGCTGATTGATTTTACTGACGTCTAAACCGAATACTTACCGCGGATGGAGATAAGCTATTGTTTAGAAGTATTATTTTTCTTTTCTTTACTCATACCCATGCATTCAAAACAGGATTGCTCTGAAGATTAGCATCATTAACGAACTAGGTATACAGGGTACCTTTTTCTCCTTATTTCTTGTATCATTAGTGGTTTTCTCATTCCTATATTCAATTAAATAGCGAAGGTATTCACCCATGGCGAGAGTGACTGTTGAAGATTGTTTGAAAAACGTTAAAAACCGGTTTGAATTAGTCATCATTGCTGCAAAACGAGCACGACAATTAATGCGTGGTAGAGATCCCAGAGTGGAGTGGGATAATGATAAACCAACCGTTGTCGCCTTACGAGAAATTGCCGCAGGGTACACGCATATTAATAACGTGGACCAGCCTGAAGAACCCCCTGTCAATCAAATACATGAACCTCAAGCAAAACAAGAAACGACGGCTAATCCTTCTAATCCTTCTGAAGAATAAGAAATCTGAAACAGCTTTGTCGAATTATCCCAACCTGGTCAAACTTGATTTTGGCGGGTTGGATGAAAATCGACAAGCTGAAGATCAAGATTATTTTATCCCATAAATTTTTTTCGTAGCATGAAGCGTGACTCAGGATGACAATGATTTGATAATGCAATCTACCCAATGGGATGCTTGGTCTACCACATTAGAATCGTCTGCCTCTAGCCAAGTGAGTTCTGACCAAGAACGTAACCAAGTCATTTGCCGTTTAGCAAGTTGTCGCGTTGCGGCAATAGCACTTTCTCTCATATCGTTAAAGCTTAGCTGACCTGATAAATAAGCCCATACCTGTCGATAACCTACAGAACGGATAGACGGCAAATCGGTGGTAAGATCACCACGCGCATATAAGCCTTCCACTTCATCAATTAAGCCAAGCTCTAACATATGCAAAAAGCGATGTGCAATTCGCTCATGTAAACGCATGCGATCGGCAGGGGCCAAAGCGAGTGAACAAACACGATATCCTGAAAGAGGATTGGTTTCTTCTGTTTGCCAAGCTGAAATCGTTTTCCCCGTTAACAAATAGACTTCGAGTGCGCGTTGAATTCGTTGACTATCGCGAGGTTGAATACGACTAGCTGCCAGTGGATCTTTTTCAGCAAGAAAAGCATGTAAAGATTCCCATCCTTCACATTCCGCACGTGCTTGTAATTCTGCGCGCAATGCTTGATCTGCCTTCGGCAAGCTAGCAAGACCTTGGGTCAACACGCGGAAGTACAACATGGTACCGCCCACCAATAATGGCATTCGACCTTGTGCAATAATATCTTCAATTTCTTGTAAAGCATCTGTTCTAAATTGTCCCGCTGAATAAATGTCTTTTGGATCCAACAAATCAATTAAACGATGCGGCGCTACTTGCAAAATATCTGGGGTTGGTTTTGCAGTACCTATATCCATGCCACGATAAACCATCGCTGAATCCACGCTAATAATCTCACAAGGAAACCGCTTAACCAATTCAACGGCTAAATGAGTTTTCCCTGAGGAGGTTGGCCCCATTAAACAGAGAATGGGTGATTGGGAAACGTGAAACACTCTTAACGTCCTCGCATAAATAATTTATCTAATTCATCTAGCGATAATTCAACACACGTCGGACGTCCATGATTACATTGTCCACTATGATCTGTTTTTTCCATATCACGCAACAAAGCATTCATTTCGGGTAAAGTGAGTTTACGTTTTGCCCGTACTGCACTGTGACAAGCCAAGGTTCCCAAGAGACGATGAATATTTTCTTGTGCGCGTGAACTTTCACCCTGTTGAAGTAAATCAGCCACTATATCGCGAATCAGTTGTTCAATGGGGCCATGGGCCAATAATTGTGGAACAGCACGTATAGCCAGTGTTTCTTGACTAATGCGCTCCACCATAAAACCCAATTGCTGAAACAAATCTGGATGTTGGTCAACACAATCTGCTTCGCGCTCACTCAATGCGAGTGTCACTGGCACAAGCAAAGTCTGAATAGCGATGTTTTGCTGCGCGAGTGCCTGTTTCATTTTTTCATACACGATGCGTTCATGTGCAGCATGCATATCAATCATCACTAATCCTTTTGCATTTTCTGCCAGGATATAAATACCTTGCAATTGTCCTAAAGCAAAACCAAGTGGCGGAGATTCTGGGTGAGTGACATGAGGTAAATCTTCATGAAGTGAGCGATAAATTGAAAGTTGCTCTTGGATTTTATTTACTTCTTTTCGGTTGGTCACGCCAATTTCTTTTTTTGCAGCAGCAGGAAAAGTCGATGGAGTTCGCTCGTTAAGTTTTAAAACGGGATCACTGGACGATGCATGGGAATGATCACAAGATGATTCCCAAGATCTTGCACTTCCTAATGCATCCTGCACACAACGTAAAACAAAATCATGAACAACTCTTCCCTCTCTAAAACGAACTTCATTCTTGGTAGGATGGACGTTTACATCCACTTGCGCCGGTGCAATATCGAGAAAAAGAATATAGGCTGGATGACGATCACGATATAACACATCATGATAAGCTTGTTTTAATGCATGAATGACCAACTTATCCCGTACCATACGTCCATTTACGTAAAAATATTGCAAATCAGTTTGGCTGCGAGAAAAAGTGGGTTGCGCAATCCAACCCGTTAATTTCATACCCGCTCCTTCAGCTGACAAATGAAGAGCGTGTTCAACAAAAGCCGGGCCGCATAAAGCGGCTAGCCGTTCGCTAGCCTGTTTTCCTTCTTGTGCTGGATAGTATTGCCGTATCAAGCGTTGATTATGCTTAAGTGTAAAACCCGTTGTAAAACAGGATAAAGCCATACGCTTAATGAGTTCATCAATGTGATCAAATTCTGTTTTTTCTGACCGCAAAAATTTGCGTCGTGCAGGCGTATTAAAAAATAAATCGCGTACTTCTACCGTGGTCCCTGTAGGGTGAGCTGCCGGTGCTATCTTTGGTTCACCGTCACCCGCCATCGTGATTTCCCAACCCGTTTGTTTCGCGACTGCGGAAGCCATGGTTAACCGAGAAACAGAGCCAATGCTAGCTAATGCTTCCCCGCGAAATCCGAGCGTCATAATGTGGATCAAATCATCAGCGTGATGAATTTTACTGGTTGCATGCCTATCTAATGCTAAAGGCAAATCATCGGGATGAATCCCTAAACCATTGTCACGCACGCGAATCAATCGTGTCCCGCCTTGATCGATATCGATATCAATTTGCTTCGCCCCAGCATCCAAACTATTTTCCAGCAACTCTTTCACCACCGAGGCGGGACGTTCAACCACTTCACCGGCTGCAATCTGATTCGCTAACAAAGAAGATAGTTTATGTATTCGTTTGACCATGATGTTATCGCTAAATAATGAGGTATCAGCCGTTCTTTTGCCGTAATCGAGCTACGTTGTCAATATGGGGCCCCACTGTAGCTCGTCGTCCCGCGGCTTGTCCGCGGGACGACGAGCGTGCTCATGCCGCAGGACGACGAGCTCGTTAAGGGACGCTAAATTCCGGGATGACAGAGGCGAAGAACAAGTTATCACTCTCCCTTATCAGCATATTGACGGACATACATGTTAATCCCTTGCCATAGGCTATGGGCAATTTTCTGCTGATATTTAGGCTCATTTAAACGTTGTTCTTCCAGTGCGTTTGAAATAAATCCCGTCTCGACCAGGATGGAAGGGATATCCGGTGATTTCAATACCACGAAGGGAGCGCGCTCGACATTCCGATAATGTAATGAAGAAATTGTATCCAAGGCATCAAGCACTTTATTACCCAAACGAATACTATCTTGAATGGTTGCTGTTTGTGCCAAATCCACCATCACAGAACGGAGAATAGGATCATTATCGGATAGTGAGTTTAATTCTATGTCGCCAAGTTCCGAGTAATTATCACGATGCGCGAGCCAACGTGCCGCTTCACTGGTTGCACCGCGCTGAGACAAGGCATAAACAGAGGCACCACTCGCAATGCTATTAAAATAAGCATCTGCATGTATTGCGATGAATATATCCGCCTTCCCCTTGCGCGCAAATTTTAAACGATCTCGTAAAGGGACAAAATAATCACCGTCTCTTGTTAACACGGCATGCATGTACGGTTGCTGATTAATTTCTTCGGCTAATTTTTTTGCTATGCTGAGTACCACATTTTTTTCCTCTACCCCCATTGCACCTCGCGCACCTGAATCCTTTCCACCATGGCCTGGATCAATAGCCACGGTAAAAATAGGTGGGGTAGCAAGAGCATGGTTTGGCGTGGAGGTGCTGTCCTGTGAAACAACAGCCTTCTTTGCGAACGCCAAGTTTTCTGACTTAGTATGAGGTAATACAGGTGGCGCAGAAGGAGACGGCAATACAGAATTCGATGGTAAATTTTTATTTCCAGCAGGATTATCTGTTTCTACGGAAACATTATCTAACGCTTGCAAAACATCATTTTGAAAAGTCTTTTTTAATTGCCGTAATGCAGAAGGCGCCGTTCTTTGAACGACAGTTGCATTCCCAGAAAAAATATCCAACTGTAAACGAGCTTCATTATTTTCATCATTTGCTAAAAAATAGATGGTCCATTTGATTTTACCATGCACTTGAAAAATAAAACGTAACACTCCATTGCTTGCTTGTTTTGTTCTTATCTTTTTTATATTAGAACCAGTTAAATTCGCCCCTTGTGTCACAAAATATTTATATGTATTGGGTTTATATGTATTGGCAAATTCAACTGTGAGTCTATGAGCTTGAGGGAGATATTTCACACGCCCATAGGTTTTTTTATTAAGAATAAAGGTGATATGAGAAACTGTTTGCGAGGGTTTTATCACCATACCGGAAAGAAGTACGGGTCGCGATGCATAGCCAATCAAAGGTAATACTACCAGCGACAACACTAACAGCCTTAGAGCGAAGAGCAACCGTCGCATATCCCTTCCTTTATACGTTACAGTCGTTCCAATATTTTTTTACCCAGCTCAGAATGTGCTTCAAGACACAATTCTCTGCCCTGATCTTTAAAAGAAATATAACAAGATAAGTCTGATGTGGGCAACAACGGCGCGCCTTTCTCTGGCCATTCAATTAAACAAATTGCGTTTAATGAAAAATAATCTTGGATGCCGATATACTCAAGTTCCTTTGGATCTTCTAAACGATAAAAATCAAAATGAAATATCCGTATTCCATTCACCTCATAAGGTTCAACTAACGTATAAGTTGGACTTTTTACCTTTTGCCTGTAACCCAAACCACGCAATATGCCTCGAGTTAATGTTGTTTTACCCGCACCCAAAGGACCATATAAAAAAATAATGAGACCGGAAATACTCACCACAGCTTTTGCAAACTGGTCAGCAAATTCAAGCATGTCAGCTTCTGTGGGAAAATATTTAATGATCATGTAACTCAACCCTGCTTACTAAACTGTGACGCTTAAAAATCATCCTCGGGCCGTATGCTTCGAGACGGCGCTGGCGCGCCTCCTCAGCACGAACGGAGAGAGGGATAAGTTCTCCGTTCGTGCTGAGGAGGCGCGCCAGCGCCGTCTCGAAGCATAGATCCGCTCGGCTGGGTATGACGTTTTACCCCCACATTGTCGTATTGCTTAAGCGTCGCAGATAAGGCATCAAGTCCATTGCTATCAAGCCTCGTTCACCCTCTTTCGCGGCTAAATCGCCAGCCATTGCATGTAACGTGACGCCCAGTTTTGCTGCTTCGCTCAGCGGGATACCTTGCGCAATCAGGCCACCTATCACCCCGCTTAAGATATCACCCATGCCTGCTGAAGCCATGCCAGGATTACCTTTATCACATAGTGCTGGCAGAGAATTGGGTGACAACACTAAACTCCCTGCTCCTTTCAACACACATACGCCACCATAACGTTTGTTAATTGCTTTAATCGCAGTCAGACGATCTTCTTGTATCGTCTGCGCCGTCTCATTGATCAAACGCCCCGCTTCACCTGGATGCGGGGTAAGCACCCAACTCTCTTTTACTCGCTCCGTTTCGGATAAAAGATTAAGTGCATCTGCATCCATCACTAAAGGAAGTTCTTGCTCGCAAACATGCCTCCATAGTGTTTTTGCCCAGTCTGATTGCCCCAAGCCAGGACCAAGCACAATGATATCGGCTTTTGCTATGAGTGGATCAAGTTCTTCTGCTTTGGTCACACCACGACACATAAGTTCAGGACAAGTAATATTCATCATTAGTGCGTTTTCCGGTCGTGTGGCAATTGTTACCAACCCTGCACCTACTCGAAGCGCTGCTTCTCCCGCCATTCGCGGTGCACCCGAAAATCCAACATCACCTCCCACGATTAACACATGACCTGATAAGCCCTTATGCCAATCACGGGAACGCGGTTTGAGATAAGTGAAATAAGCACTTAAATGAATTTTCTCAGCCACTGGCGCCACATACGAAAATAAATCAGAGGGTAATTGCAAATCATTGCAAACCAACTCGCCCGTATAAGCAATACCATTTCCAGTTAACAACCCAAGTTTAATGCCAATAAAAGTCATGGTTGCTGTTGCTTGCACGGCAGCTCCTAAAATTTGTCCGGTGTCAGAATCAATTCCAGTAGGAACATCGATGGCAAAAATAGGAACTTGAGCACGTTGCATTTTTTTAATCGTAGCGACTGTATCTTCGCGCAAATTATCATGTAATCCCACACCACATATCGCATCCACAATGATATCGGTATGCTGCAAATTAACTTTGTCATTGAATACATTGATATCAATGTTATCTCGCTTACAGGCTTCATAGGCTTGATAAGCTTCATCTTTCATGTTTTCCTGATTCCCTACCTGCCAAATGGAAACAGAAAGTCCTCGTTCATGAGCAAGATGAGCAACGACATAACCATCACCACCATTATTACCCCCACCACAAAATACTGCGATTTTTTGCGCTTGTGGCCAACGTCGTTGCATAAAGTCAAACGCAGCTTTTCCCGCACGCTGCATCATCACTTGACCAGTAATTCCAAAGCGCTCTTGTGCTAGACGTTCAAATTCACGAATTTCTTCGGTTTGATAAATTGGTGTTTTGATAGATTGCATTCTAATTCCCTTAAGAACGTGGTGACAAGCCCTTACTCAATCCGATAAATAACACTAATATTCCCACTATGATACCTAATGAGAATCCTACAGAGATAATCACCCAGGGGGCAATTACCATTTTTAATCCTACAAAAACAAGAATCAGTGCAATACCATATTTCAACAAATGGAATTTAGCCACCATGCCTGCCAGCAAGAAATACATTGCCCGCAATCCGAGAATGGCAAAAATATTTGATGTCCAGACAATGAAAGGATCCGTGGTAATAGCAAAAATGGCAGGAATGCTATCAAATGCAAATACCAAATCGCTGATTTCAATAAAGACTAAAGCAATGAATAAAGGCGTAGCGTAAAGATACGCACCTTTTCTAATAAAAAAATGTTCGCCCTCTATTTTATCGGTAATTCGTATACGTCGTTTAAGCCATTGATAGAGGGAACCTGAATAAAGATCATATTTCTTATGCGAGACAAAAAACATTTTGATCCCTGTGAGTAACAAGAACATACCCATGAGATATAATAACCAATGAAAATGGGCAACTAACCACGTTCCCAACAAAATCAACAGCAATCGGAAAATAATTGCACTCCAAATACCGTATGAAAAAACCCTCTGTTGATAAGCACCCGGAATACGAAATTGATCGAAGATAAGATAAAAGGCGAAGAGATTATCAATAGAGAGGGTTTTTTCAATCAAATATCCCGTGAGGAAATCTAATGAGATTTCATCTGCCAGGTAAGTAGTCGTGGTGTAATACAGATAGACCCAAAGTAATGCATTGAAAATCAGTGCGGATAAAACCCAAACCAGCGTCCAAACAAATGCAACGCGCATTGATTTATGCACGTGTATGTGTTTTTTATTGAGGAGAAATGTATCAATGCAAAGAGCAAGGAAAATAAAAATAGAAAATCCTAACCAAATCCATGCATTTGCAACATCTTGTATCATGTATGTTATTTTACTTCTTCAAAAGTAAACCCTATCAACAACGTTGTGACTAATAAGATAAGTGCAATCTTACCTTCAAGTCCTGACAGACCCAGCATGAGTAATGCAAATAGGACTAATGTTGCTAATAAGATCTTGCCTCCTGGCAGCTGGTAACTTTTGGAAGGGATGGATTGAAGATAGCGTCCACGCCATACCATAAGTGGTGGTAATAAAATCATTAAAATGAAGCAACAAATCCCCGCATATTGTATGCCACGTAAAAAGGCATCAGGATAAAATAAAACCACTAAAAGCGGTGGCAAAAATGTGGTTCCAAATACCAATACGTTTCCGCTGATGCCTTGCTTTCTGACTTTAAATCCATCTGCCAAGAAATCTGACAAACTAAGTGACACGCTCAAAAATGAAGTCGCCATACAAATGGAGGTGAAGAATTTTGCTAAGCTTGTCACCGTTCCTTGTTTCAGAATAGATGTTAACGCTGCTACTAAATCACTGTTTGAACTGGATGAGTGCAACATTTGTTTTAATCCCGGTGTTCCCTCAAGTGGAATCACGCCCATGATGACCATGTCCCAACCAATGTAACAAATGAGGGGAATCAACGTGCCTATAAATATAGCTTTTCGCAATGTCTTTACATCGTCACCGAAATAAGTACGCAAACTGGGAACAATCAGGATGCAAGCGAATGCAACAGCCGTCACTGTAATGCTGGTAGGATGAATAAGATATTTCACTTCACCGCTGCCCAGATTCTCACTTGAGATAAAAGGAATGATTAAGAGAATTAAGATAATGAGTGCGCCCAGTTTTCCGAACATCAACCCACGATTAACATAATCGACTGAACGGATACCAAAATAAACAATGATGCCGAATAATACGGTAAACAAAAGTGAGGCTACAGCTAATGGAATCTGGATTCCGCTAGTCGCTAATAAATAATGAAATAAATCTCCGCCGCCAGCGATATAAGCAGATAAAATGGAATAGAGTAATACTAAATAAACCACCCAAGTGACTGCTTGGCCGCCTTTTCCTAAGGTTGCCCCAGCCATAGAAACAAGGTTACTGTTGGGCGGCAACCACAAGTTCACCTCGAGGAATAAAAAAGTGCATGTTGTCATCACTCCCCAGCATGAGATAAGCAAAACCAAAGACCACCAAAACCCCAATTGTGCCGTTGCAATTGGCAGCGCCAACATTCCTGCACCGATTGTGGTGCCAACGACTAATAAGATCCCGCCAATCAATTTCGAATTCATGATTGAACCCTCAAGATAATGTCTATCTTAACTTACTAATTCTTAACGCTTCATGATCCCTTTAGGATTTTTTTCTCTTTTTTTTTAACTTTACGGAATGTAGAAGTAATTATTTGCCCTAACAGGGCATAAAGACGAGCATAAGAAAATGCGAGTTCATAGAACCCACTGGGTAGGCAGACATACTATTCCTTGTCATGGGATAAAATTTTTTCATAATCAAAGCATGGTATAAAAATAATACATGGATGTCAAACGAGGTGATTAGCCGTCGCCTCGCTACCGTCATCTTTGGGCCGAGCGTATCATCGGCCTGCGGCTTGTCCGTAATGACGTCGTCCCGCGGACAAGCCGCGGGACGACGAGAATAATTCGGCCTGAAGATAACACGCCATTATTTTATGATTTTCAATGCCAGTAAGATGAATGCAAAAATCAAAATAATTGAAACAATGGTTAACCCGCCTAACAATGTTTTTCCACCGGCTACTGTGAATACATGTTTAAAATTTTTATGGTAACGACCACGCCAGGTCATCCAAGCAGGTAATAGGATGAGTAAGAGAACACAATAAATGCCAGCATATTCCAGCGCGGCGATAAACGCATTAGGAAAAAATAAAACCACAACTAGCGGTGGAATAAATGTCGCTGCTATGATGATTAAATTATTTATGCCTTTCTTTTCAACTTGCAATCCATCTGCCCAAAAATCCACTAAGCAAAGTGACACACCCAGGAATGAAGTCAGCACACAAATAGAAGTAAATAATTTAGCGAAAAAGGTAACTGACTTTTGAGCAGCAATGTCACTCAAAGTATTTACTAAGTCGCTGGTAGATGTCTGCGACTTAAGAATCGAGATCAATCCATGGTCGCCTTCAAGTGGGATCACGCCCATGATGGCAGCATCCCAAATAGCATAGCAAATGAGTGGAACCAAACTACCAATTAAAATCGCTTTTTTCAGTTTTTTTACATCGCCAGCGAAATAAATACGTAAACTGGGCACGATGGTCGCATATCCAAATGAGGTTATAGTAACCATGATGGCCGTGGTAGATGTGAGATGGTGAAGATTCCCTGCTGCTAATTTGCTTGATGAGATTAAAGGCGTGAGAAGAACAATTAATAAAATATAGGCTCCAAACTTAATGAACATCAAACCCCGGTTCACATAATCCACTGAGCGGATACCGAAATAAACAACAGAGCCAAAAATACAAGTAAACACAATAGATGAAATCCAGACTGGGATCTCAATACCTCGCGTTAATAATAAATTGTGAAACAAATCACTTCCGCCTGCGATATAAGCGCAAAGTAATGAATACAACAACAGTAAAAACACAATCCAGGAAAAAATCTGTCCGACGGGGCCAATCGTGTGTCTCGCCATGGTATTGAGATTGCTGTTCATTGGCATCCACAAGTTGACTTCTAGCAATAAGAACGCGCCAGCCGTCATCACGAACCAACATATGAATAATAAAATCAAGGAACCCACAAAACCTAATTGTGCAGTAGCAATAGGAAGCGCTAACATCCCCGCGCCAATGGATGTCCCTACGATCAATAAAACACTTCCTAATAATTTGAAATCCATAGTTCACCTCTCTTTGTTACAACTTTCTTAGTAAAGTTAAATGGGCACATTACTTAATATTGAATAGTTATACTAAAAAACAGTTCTCATTCTAGCTATTATTTCACGTTCGTGGCAAAATTTTTCCATGCAACAACTTGTCACACAAATCAAACAATGGGGTAAATCCTTAGGATTTCAGCAGATTGGTATTACAGATACTGATCTTTCTCACTATGAAGACCGGTTTTTACTCTGGTTAGCCAAAAGTTTCCATGGAAAGATGGATTACATGGAAAAACATGGCGAGAAACGCTCTCGTCCTGCTGAGTTAATTCCTGGCACAATCCGCATTATTTCAGCACGTATGGATTACCTGCCTCCCGACACTGATTCCGTAACGACATTAAACAATCCTCAAAAAGGGTATATTTCCCGGTATGCGCTGGGACGTGATTATCATCGTCTCATGCGCAAACGATTAATGAAACTCACAGAAAATATTAGCGCCGCCATTGGTGAATTTGGCTATCGTGCTTTTTGTGACAGCGCTCCTGTTTTGGAAAAGCCTATTGCCGAAAAAGCTGGATTAGGATGGATAGGTAAACATACTAATCTTATAAATAAAAAAGCGGGATCCTGGTTTTTCCTCGGTGAAATTTATACGGACATTCCCTTACCCATTGATGTCCCCACTCAAAAAAGTCATTGTGGTACCTGCACAGCCTGCATAGAAATCTGTCCTACCCAAGCTATTATCGGTCCTTATCAGTTGGATGCACGACGCTGCATTTCTTATTTGACTATCGAATTGCGTGAAGCTATTCCTCTTGAATTACGACCCTTGATGGGGAATCGTATTTATGGTTGTGATGACTGTCAGCTTGTTTGTCCTTGGAATAAATTTGCAAAACACACTAACGAAAAAGATTTTTATCCACGACATTCACTGACCTCTCCTGATTTACTCGCCTTGTTCGCATGGACAGAAGATGACTTCTTGCATAAGACCGAGGGTTCAGCGATTCGACGCATAGGTTATGAATGTTGGTTGCGAAATATTGCTGTCGCACTTGGGAATTCACCCAAGGATGCGGCGGCTATTATAGATGCATTACAAAAGAAATTGCAGCATCCTTCCGCATTGGTGCGCGAACATGTCACATGGGCACTAGAACGACACAGAACAGATAGGTCAAATCATCACTCACTTGTCACTGAAGAGTTGAGTAATTTTTCACGATAATATTTAAGCTCAGCGATAGAATCGCGAATATCATCTAACGCGAGATGACGTGATTCTTTTTGAAAACCACCATAAATTTTCGGCGCCCAACGCAGCGCTAATTCTTTTAGGGTACTAACATCAATCATACGATAATGAAAATATTTTTCTAATTCGGGCATATAACGAGCCAAAAATCGCCTATCTTGCCAAACACTATTACCGCACATAGGTGATTTCCCTTCAGGAACATAATTTTTTAAAAATGTTAGCATGGATGTTTCTGCCATTTTTTCGGTGATACAGCTTTCTTTGACACGCTCAACTAAGCCTGAACTGTTATGTTGTTTTGTATTCCACTCATCCATCTTATCTAATAAGTCATCGGATTGATGAATGGCAAACACTGGACTTTCAGCGATGACATTCAAATTTGAATCGGTGACAACCGTGGCCATTTCAATGATGCGGTCTGTGTCTACATTAAGACCAGTCATTTCAAGATCAATCCAAATAAGATGGTGTGGATTTGCTGACATATCGTTCTGCCTTTTACTTTTTTATGTGATATCTTACTCGCGCAAGAGTTACCATTGATCGTAGCATCATTCCGTATGTGTTCATAACGCATTTTTTGCAGAAAAACCATTTATTACTCGTAAAGAAGCATGTTATAAAACAACTTTGGCCAAGTAACTATGTCTAACCTACAAATTGCTGTTGCTACTTATATTTCCTATCTCATCGGTTCTTTCTCTAGCGCAATCATTGTTTGCAAAATCATGCGGCTGCCAGATCCGCGCACACTGGGTTCTCGCAATCCTGGTGCAACTAATGTATTGCGTATCGGCGGCAAAAATGCCGCCATCATCACGCTGCTGGGAGATATGCTCAAAGGACTCTTACCCGTACTGATTGCAAGATGGCTTGGTTTTGATGCGGCAGCGCTTGCGCTCATTGCTTTCGCTGCATTTTTGGGACATTTATTTCCTATCTTTTTCCGTTTTGAAGGAGGTAAAGGGGTTGCCACTGCCTTGGGATGTCTCATCGCATTGTCATGGCCAGTGGGATTATGTTGGATGCTGACTTGGTTTGTTGTTGCGGTTTTCTTTCGTTATTCTTCACTTGCCTCACTTATTGCTTCTCTTCTTGCTCCTTTCTATATTTGGTATTTCACAGGAAATATCATTTTTGTTATCACGATAGCTCTCATGAGTTTACTCCTCATCCTCAGACATCGTAGTAACATTGCCAAATTATTGGCGGGCGAAGAGAGTAAGATTGGGAAGAAAACAAAACCAGCTTCTTGAGAAAACCGCTCTTAGAATAAAAGTGATGCTATAAGGCCTGTTGACAATTCGCTAGGCCGAGACAGAAATCATTGATTTTTGAGAACCGCAGCGCAGCATACGTTGTTGGTATGTGAGCAGCGGATCGCAGAAAATCAATGATTTATGACCGGCATAGTAGAAGTGTCAACAGGCCTTATATTTTATCCAACGCCCAACGCGGATACACTTCAACGCCCAAGTCATCACATTCACCAGCTAAAAGGCGCTGGCAACCGACATAGGCAATCATCGCACCATTGTCAGTACAGAATTCTAAACGTGGAAAATAAAGAGATACATTTTCTTTCTTACACATCTCGTGTAGTGCATGGCGCAAAGCTTGATTGGCACCTACACCTCCTGCTACCACTAAATGCGGCAAACCCGTTTCTTTAAGCGCGCGACGACACTTAATTGATAGCGTCTCAACAACGGCATCTTGAAACGCTCGCGCAATATCTGCTTTTGTTTGCTCAGCTAAGCCTTCTTTTTCTACGGTATTTAGAGCAAATGTCTTAAGCCCACTAAAACTAAAATCAAGACCAGGTCTATCAATCATAGGTCGGGGAAAATGAAAACGCTTTGAATCACCTTGTTCCGCAAGTTTTGCTAACGCAGCGCCACCAGGATAGCCCAACCCCAATAATTTGGCAGTCTTATCGAAGGCTTCACCCACTGCATCATCTAACGTATCACCTAAAATTTCATAGCGACCTAGCTGCTCCACTTTTACCAGCTCAGTATGACCACCTGACACCAATAAGGCTAAAAAAGGAAATTGCGGTGGATTAGGTTCTAAAAATGGGGCTAGTAAATGCCCTTCTAAATGGTGTACACCCACCGTCGGCACATTCCAAGCAAATCCCAAGGTACGGCCTAACATGGCTCCGATCAACAGGGCTCCCACCAACCCCGGGCCTTTCGTATAAGCCACGCCTTCGATCTCGTGACTGGAAAGCTTTGCTTGGTTTAACGTGTCTTCAATCAGTGGAATCGCTTTACGCACATGATCCCGGGAAGCCAGTTCAGGCACTACTCCGCCCCATGCTGCATGGATCTCAGTCTGACTATAAATCGTATGGGCAAGTAATCCTCGCTCCGAATCATAAATTGCTATACCTGTCTCATCACAAGACGTCTCTATGCCTAAAACACGCATTTTTCTTTACCATGATGACAAAACGGTGCCATATTCTATCCCTTATTTTCAGAGAGTGCTCCCTTTATGATCCCCTCTCCATCTGATCTCGTTTATTTTTGCGATTAAAATGGCGTTTAAAAAAATAGCAATGAACCCCATGTGTTCAACCCAATCTGTGACCCACTCCCTCCCTCGGCATTAGCTGGAGAGAGTCAGGGAGAAAATTCAATCCGAGTTTATGCAACCAAAACTTTGCATTTCTTACTATCTAGCATTAGAATTGGCGATTCTTCATTTATAACTTTACAGGATTAAGCTTTCGTTATGCCTACAGTACGTGTAAGAGACAATGAAAATTTTGAGTTAAGCTTACGTCGCTTTAAGCGTCTTTGCGAAAAGGCCGGTATTCTTGCTGATTTAAGACGTCATGAGTTTTATGAAAAACCCACCTGGAAGCGTAAACGTAAAAAAGCGGCTGCCATTAAGCGCTATCAGAAGAAAATTTTGCGTGAACACATGGCTTTAGAACGTGACCGTCAGCCTATTGGCACTGGCGGCAAGAAAGAAGCTGCGTAACTTAATCGATAACCTCTTCAGATGGATGGAAGAACATGACTGCAACTATCAAGGACAAAATCCTTGAAGATATGAAAACCGCTATGCGCGGGCAAGAAAAAGACCGCTTATCCACCATACGTCTCATTTTAGCTGCATTGAAACAGCGTGAAGTGGATGAGCGGATCACCTTATCTGACGAGCAAATTATCGCTACCCTCAATAAGATGATTAAGCAGCGCCGTGATTCTATTTCTCAATTCGAAGCCGGAAACCGCGCTGATTTAGCCCAAAAAGAAGCGGAAGAAATTCGCATCATTCAGCAATATCTTCCCGCACAGTTATCTAACGCTGAAATTGACCAAGCCGTTGCGGCTGCTCTTCAAGAATCTGGAGCTACCTCTGCCAAAGACATGGGCAAAGTCATGGGGTTGTTAAAAACCAAACTCCAAGGCAAAGCTGATATGACTATTGTCAGCGCGAAAGTTAAAGAAAAGCTGGGCTAATTTCGGGCGCTCGGCCTAGCGAATTGTCAGCAGGCCTTAGTTCACGTCATAATCTCAGCTTTACTCTGAGGTAACAGTGAACATCCCACGAGAATTTATCGAATTACTACTAGCCAAAATTGATTTCGTTGATCTCATCAACGCACACATACCTTTGCGCAAAAAATCTGGCAGTAATTATTTTGCTCGTTGTCCTTTTCATAATGAAAAAAGCGCTTCTTTTTCCGTTAGCCAACCCAAGCAATTCTATTATTGCTTTGGCTGTGGCGCGCACGGCAATGCCATTGATTTCATGATGCAACATGAGCGCCTGAGTTTTCCCGAAGCCATAGAAACACTCGCAAGACAAGCCGGCATGGAAGTGCCCCATACCAGCACCAGCCGCCAAAAAAGAAGAATCCTTGCCACGCTTTATGATTCTCATGACCACCGTTGCCAGCTTATTATTATGATCAAATGCGCAAGTCACAGCGCGCCATCGACTATCTAAAAAACCGCGGCATTATCGGGCAAAATCGCCAAACACTTTCATTTAGGTTATGCATCCTCATGGTTTTCATCATCTGCTTGATCACCTTCGGCAAATCTGAAGTCAGATAAAAAGAAACTGTTAGATACCGGTCTAATCATCAAAAAAGAGGAAGGTGGTTATTATGATCGATTTCGTGACCGCATTATGTTTCCTATTCATGATTATCGAGGCCGTATCATTGGCTTTGGTGGACGCATCATTGATCAGGGCGAACCCAAATATTTAAATTCCCCGGAAACTCGTCTTATTTCAAAAAGGCCATGAATTATATGGCTTGTATCAAGCACTGAAAGCCAACCGCAAACTAGATCATATGCTCATTGTTGAAGGTTATATGGATGTGATTGCTCTTTTTCAGCATGGCATTACGTATGCGGTTGCAACACTCGGAACAGCCACGACTAGCCATCATTTACAACGCTTGTTGCGCTATACCTCTGACATTATTTTCTGTTTTGATGGTGATAAGCTGGCCGAACGGCCGCCTGGCGTGCTTTGCAAGTCATTTTCCCTCTCATGCAAGATCAGCTTCAAATTCGATTTTTGTTTTTACCTGATGGAGAAGATCCTGATACGTTGGTACGTAAAGAAGGCAAACCGGCTTTTGAAAAACGGATTCTTCGGCGCTGTCTCTCTCCGCTTTTTTCTTCCAAACCCTAAGCCGAGCAATGCGATATATCTACCATGGAAGGACGCGCCCGTTTTGCCGCAAAGGCTCTGAATTATATTAAGCAATTACGCAGCGATATTTTCCAAGGAATATTGTTAGAAGAATTAAGTAAACGTGCACGGATTGATCTTGATGAACTCAAACAACAAGTGAAACAACCCGATGAAACCCATACCCCATGCCCTTACTGCTTTACAAGATGTGTCAGCCCCAAAAACCAAATTACCGACCCCCTGCGCGTCTCGCTATTGCGCTGCTTATTGCAGCACCCTCACTTGGTCGAATTGATAGAAGAACCATTACGCCTTGCCAAGTGCCCTGGTACACCCTATTATCACAGCTCATTGACAGAGCATACAAAAAAACCCAAATATAACGACAGGTCAACTATTGGAGACACTGGCGAGGACAGAAAGAAGAAAATTTGCTTGCCAAACTCGACTCATGGGAACATATGGTGCCAGAAACTGGGCTTAATAATGAATTTCTCGGAGCCATTCGCCAACTCACCTTATTGAGCTTTGAAGAAGAAATTAACCGGTTATTGGCGAAAGCCGCCCAAGAAGACTTAAGCGAAGGAGAAAAACTTGAATTTCTAGGTGGATAGGGAAAAAAAAGCGTATCGTCAACGTAATGACATTCTTGACCAAATCATAGATAATATAAGATTCCTTCAATTTTTGATTTATACTATATACAAACACCACTTAAATATTGGCAGGTCACTCTATGGATCAACAAGATTCCCAAAAAGAATCCCAGAAATCTCGTCTTAAAGAACTGATTACTCGCGGTAAAGAGCAGGGTTATTTGACCTATGCAGAAGTCAACGACCATTTACCTGCTGATATCACCGATCCTGAACAGATTGAAGATATTATCAGTATGATCAATGACATGGGTATCCGTGTCTCTGAAGAAGCCCCTGAAATGGAAGAATTATTACTCGCTGAAAATGAAGCCTCCGAAGATGAAGTGGCCGCTGAAGAAGTCGCCAATGCACTTGGCCGTGGTGGATGGCGAACTAGGCCGCACCACCGATCCTGTGCGCATGTATATGCGTGAAATGGGACGAGTGGAGCTTCTATCCCGTGAAGGCGAAATTGCTATTGCAAAACGCATAGAAGAAGGCATGAATCAAATGCTAACTACCCTTGCCTATCAGCCACAAATGATTGCTGAAGTACTGGGTGATTTTGATCGTGTAGAAAAAGGTGAACTCCGTTTAAGTGATATCATTAGCGGTTACATCGAACCAGATCTTGCAGATGAAGAAGGCGAAGATGAAGAAGGCGGCCAAGTCACTACCAGCAGTGGCGGCAATAAAGCAAAAGCGGCTGAACCTGGTGCTGAGGATGAAGAAGAAAGTGAAGAGGCTGATCCCTTTGATGATGAAGCTGGGCTTGATCCTGTTAAAGCAAAAGAAAGATTTGAAGAATTACGTAAACTTTATAATGAAGCCATTGCAAGCGAAAAAAAGACATGGCTCAAAAACACAAGAAATCCTTAACAAAGCGTGAAGAACTAGCTAAATATTTCATGGATATTAAATTGTCCCCGCGTCAATTCAATAAATTATCCAGAAAAATGCGCAGCATGCTTGATGAAATTCGCGCTCAAGAACGCGCGATCATGGATTATTGTGTTAACAGAGGCAAATTACCACGCAAAGCATTTATTCAATCATTCATTAATAATGAAACCAATGTTGAATGGATACATCAACACGAAAGCAAAGCTTATTTCACCGATCTCGAACAATTTGTACCTGACATTCAGCGCGCGCAGAAAAAACTGATCTCTCTGGAAGAACAAATGCGCATGACTATCGCTGAAATTAAAGAAGTCAATCGTCGTCTTTCTATCGGTGAAGCGAAAGCACGTCGTGCGAAAAAAGAAATGGTGGAAGCCAACTTACGCTTGGTCATTTCTATCGCGAAAAAATACACCAATCGTGGTTTGCAATTTCTCGATCTGATTCAGGAAGGCAACATCGGTTTGATGAAAGCCGTGGATAAATTCGAATATCAACGCGGTTATAAATTCTCAACTTATGCCACATGGTGGATACGCCAAGCCATTACCCGCTCTATCGCTGATCAAGCGCGTACCATCCGTATTCCCGTGCATATGATTGAAACCATCAACAAATTAAACCGCATCTCACGACAATTGTTGCAAGAAACCGGCCAAGAACCAACTCCTGAAGAATTAAGTCGCCGGATGAATATTCCAGAAGATAAAATTCGCAAAGATTCTCAAAATTGCCAAAGAACCTATCTCCATGGAAACACCTATTGGTGATGATGAAGATTCTCATTTGGGTGATTTCATTGAAGACATCAACACCATGTCACCGATCGATGCTGCGACCAATTTTGGCTTATCAGAAGCAGTGCAAAAAGTATTGGGATCACTCACTCCGCGCGAAGCAAAAGTATTGCGCATGCGTTTTGGTATCAATATGAATACCGATCACACCTTAGAAGAAGTCGGTAAACAATTTGATGTCACACGTGAACGTATTCGTCAAATCGAAGCAAAAGCCTTACGGAAATTACGTCATCCGTCTCGTGCAGAACAACTTCGCAGCTTCTTAGAAGAACAAGAATAAGGTCATCTTTGCTCGAAGGCAATGTGTCTTCGAGCAAAACTTGCTTTTAAAAGAGAAGCGTTCTCCTAAAGATGGCAAGTAAAAGGTATATACTTAATAAAATAACAAAGGAGTAGTTATGACATTGACTATTCTGCTGATTATTATAGTCCTGGTAATTCTTTATGGCGTCTTCGCTTACAATCGCTTGGTGCGATTACAAAATCTCACCAAGGAAGGTTGGAGCGGTATTGATGTTCAACTTAAACAGCGCGCTAATCTTATTCCCAATTTAGTCGAAAGTGTCAAAGGATATATGGGACATGAACGTGGCGTCTTGGAACAAGTGACGCAACTGCGTACCCAAGCCCTTTCTTCCGGAAGCATTCCCGAACGTGCGCAAAATGAAAATATGCTTAGTAATGCATTACGACAATTATTTGCTGTTTCAGAAAATTATCCCGATTTAAAAGCCAGTCAAAATTTCATTCAACTACAAGGCTCATTAACTAATATTGAGAATCAAATACAACTCGCGCGACGTTATTACAATGGAACCGTGAGAGATTTAAATATTGCTATACAATCATTCCCTGGCAATCTCATTGCCCAGAGTTTTCACTTCAGTCCAGCAGAATTTTTTCAAATTGATGATGCGAAAGAACGTGACGTACCCGTTGTTAAACTGACCTAATGAAGAGGAGAACCCATCTAGGAGATCAGATGTTACAAAAAAAAATATTGCGATTCATATTCCTCATTCTATGCAGCATTTTTCTAACCCCTACTGTTTTCGCCGCCGTTTATCCTCTTGAAAGAATTTATTCATTTGATAGCAATATTATTGTCAATGAAAACGCATCTATTGATGTGACTGAAACTATTATCGTATTTGCGAATCAAGAAAATATAACGCATGGCATTGTGCGGCGTCTTGTTACGCAGTACAGAGATTCATACGGCGCTCTCCACAGAACTCATTATCAAATTCAACGCATACTCTTTAATGGCGTCAATGCGCCATATCATGTTCAAAATGAGAATCATTTTTTTTCTATTTTTATTGGTGATCCCAATATCTTTCTTCCGCGTGGTTATTATACTTATACCCTTCAATATCAAGCATCGAATGCAGTTAATTTTTTAAAAGATGCCGACGAATTGTATTGGAATATTACGGGAAACTATTGGGAATTTTCCATTGATAGCGCTAAAGTGACGATTACGCTTCCTGCTGGCGCTGGCATAATCAGCCAAGCTGGTTACACAGGATACTTAGGTTTACAAGGAAAAGATTTTACTGTCTCACAACCATCCACTAATCAAATCATATTTAGCACCACACGGATGTTGCAACCTAGTGAAGGACTCACCATAGCAGTCGCATGGCCAAAAGGCTTCGTGCATCCTCCCACATGGAGAGAATTATTAGCAGAACAACTCGATGTGTGGGATTACATTGTGATTGAAATGGCTGTGTTGCTCATCATTTATTTTCTGGTTGTGTGGTACTTCTATGGTCGTGATCCCGCTAAAGGTACCATTTTCCCTCTGTTTGAACCCCCTGCGAATTTAACACCGGAAGCAATGCGCTACATATTTCGCATGCGATTTGATATGAAAGTGTTTACAGCGGCGATTGTTAATCTGGCAACAGAAGGATATCTCACCATAGAAAATAATGACGATGTTTTTTCATTGACCGAGAAAGAACAATCGAAGGATAAATTAGCTACTGAAGAAAAAATGATGGTCTATGATTTATTTTCCTCTGGTTCTCCTCTTACTTTAACTCAAAAAAATTATACTCAAATTACTTCCGCGCGGGCGAATTTAGATAAAAGTCTGCGTTATCAATATCAAAAAGATAATTTCATCACCAATTCTGTTTATCTCATTCCTGGTATTTTTATTACGTTGTTAGCCTTTTCTGCCGTTATCTTTTCTTCAGATGATGTCCATAAAGCGGCGAGTACGGTTTTTAGCTTGTCTTTCTGGACGTTTGCTTGCGGCATCATGCTTTTCAAAGCGTTTCATTCTATTGAACTAGCAAAAATATCAGGATCGTTTAAAAAAATAATCAGCGCCATTACTTCCAATATCTTCGTCATTCCATTTTTAATTGCCGAGGTCGTGCTTATTTATACATTCAGCACTGTGATGCCGATATACACGATGCCATTATTATTTTTTATGGTGGTGCTTAATATTGTGTTTCATCAATTACTCAAAGCACCCACTCTGCTGGTCGTAAATTAATGGATCAAATTGAAGGATTTAAATTATTTCTTTCTACAACTGAACGATATCGGCTAAATCAACTTAATCCACCCAAAAAAACACCCGAATTATTCGAGAAATATCTTCCTTATGCCATTGCATTGGATGTAGAAAATGAATGGGGCGCACAATTCGTAAATGTATTGCGAGAGGCCTCTGTCTTACAGAACACTAACACCTATCAGCCTTCTTGGTATTCCGGACCGACTTTAGAAATTGTCTCTTTCGCCGTTTTGCCTCTCTTGCTCAGTACCGGATTAAGCAACAGCTTCTCTTCTATCTCGGTGTCCTCCTCTGCTAGCGGCGGCGGGGGCTCTTCAGGTGGTGGAGGAGGCGGTGGCGGTGGGGGAGGATGGTGATAATGATTGCCCTCCGATTTACCCTCACTTAAGACTAGAAAGCCAATTCACTTCGATATATCATTGGCCTCTCCTATCCGATACGGGCCCATAGCTCAGTTGGTTAGAGCAGGGGACTCATAATCCCTTGGTCCTAGGTTCAAGTCCTAGTGGGCCCAAGTAATTGAATAATAAGTAAAAACATACAGCTTTATACCCTCCAAAAATATTCTATAAAATACCCTAGGGACACTCTTGGGACATTTATAATTAACAAACCACAGCTTTTGGCAATATATAATTGCTCAGTAATTACATTCTTGAAGGATCAAGAAATGAAAAATAAGAATCAACATTGGGTGCCAGAATCTTATCTCAAGGCTTGGATAGACCCCAATTGTACACAGTCACCAGGATATTTGTGGAAATTCAGCAAAGATGGAAATACATGCAAAAAGAAATCACCAAAGAATGTTTTTTCTGAAAGTGATTTTTATACGGATTATTTGCCGGATGGTAGCCGCGATTTATCGCTTGAAGCAAAGCTTTCATCATTTGAATCTACATTCTCCAGAATAATGCGGTCAAAAATATCTCAAACCAAAGCACTTACAGTTCAAGAATTTGAAAATTTCTTTCTATTTATCGCAGCAATGCTTAATCGCACTAAAAGTCAGCGTGACCATCACAAAAAGGAATGGGATAAACTGCTTAAGGTAATGAAAGATGTAGAAGAAAGCGCCAAGTCATCGTCTTCGAACATTCCCCCAATTCATTCTCATGGCCGTAAAACTACCGCATTAACTATTGACCAAACAGAAAAAATTCGAAACGCGCCTCTACAAAAAACTCTTCTTTCTCTAACAGAAGCAACAGCGCAAATTTTAATAAGGATGAACTTCACAATACTACATACCTCTGCCCAACCTGGGTTTATAACATCTGATAATCCATGTGTAGTTTTTGACCCAGAACTATATAACCGACCATTTACAATGAGAGCGTTAGGGTTAGGATATCCTTCAGTACAGGTGACCTTTCCTCTATCGCCTCAACAAATGATTTGTCTTTACTGGGGCAATCTTCCAATAAAAAATAGCTTCCTTGAAATAAGTGATCTAGCACTCGATGATTTTAATCGGCGAACTAGGTTTTTCTGCAAAGAGCATTTCGTTGTTAATCAAAAAATCATAAAGGGTATTTGGTTTAAAGATAAACCTGAATGATCCTATTTATTTCCTAATTCTACTCATCAACCAGGATATTTATGGAGAATTATTCAAAATCCACATAGATTTAAAACCCTTCGCTAGACATTAAGGATAAGATTCGCTAACCAACCCTTTCACTAGCTGAAACTCTTTGCTACCAACCTCACCCAGCAAATAAGCAAATTGCGATAACAAAACCGTTAATGGTTCTTCATGTAGTCTTTTTCCACGTGGCTCACAACCCCTTCCTAGATAGGTTGAAAAGGCCAAATCAAGACGAACAATAGATTTAGGTTCAGACTTATTATCCAACTCTGGTAAGCAAAATAAATGTGGGTAGTGCATGGCTCTGATTCGAGCAACTAACTCGGGCCCAAATGTCGTCACTTTCATTATAGTAGAGACACTTGCTAGTGGCGCCACCAAATATAACGGGACACCCAGCTTTTTTGCTAAACGCTTATGGGCAGAGTTAGCAATATTTACACTATCAACATCCTCAGCACATGAAGATGCAAGGACAACTACTGGCCTCTTTTTTGCTTTAGCTATTACCAGCTCTTCTGTTTCATTGAGAGTTAACAATTTAATTGGTAGACGGTCACGCTGGGTAAAGTGCTGCTGATTGATCTCTCTAATTACAAATTCGGTAATTTCATGGCCTTGTGGTGCCACACGCGAAGCTTCAAAAATACGAGGGACTTCACTAACCTCGGGAGTTGGAGCCCACCAAATATCTCCTACTCGTGGCAATGTTTCGTCCTTAGGCTTATCTTCAAAAAAATTATCAAAGTACTGTAACACACCCATTCTATGCTGCCCTTCTTATTATTTTATGTCTAAAAAAGCCCGGCCTTTTAAACCCTCTGGTAAAGGTTCTTCCTCCAATGCAGCCATGCCTTTTTCATAAACTTCATCATATTCACCAGTAAAAGACAGTGATGCTTGCGCCTTTCTTTTCTCGATCAGCTCTCTCAATTTACCTTTATTTTCAGCAATTTTTTTCTTATTTAATGGTTTCATTTGAATAACCTTGAACTCAGCAACAGTTGGTTTAATACAATCCTTAAAGTTTAAAATATCGCCAGGTTTTGCGTCCCTCATTGGCGCTGTATTGAAATAGACATAATTAAGCAAAGAAGAAAGCTTGTCATAACGCTTCATATCTGAAGATAGCATTAACTTAACTCGTGGAGGCGCGCCTAAATCCGACAAACTTTTTGGTGAAGAATAATCAGGTAGTGAATAGAGTTTATATTCCTTATCCCCGCTAAATTCGGCTCCTATAATTTCTTCGACTAACATGCCACGTTTAGCAAGACCTTCAATAGCCTTTGCAGCCCTTTCTGAGTAAGGCCCATAATGCAAAAATGTCCACTCAAGATTGGTAAGAGTTTCTTTACCAGAACTTGCCTCAGCAGCATAAACATCTACCAAATATAAAAATTTTATCAAAACTGTTCGAAGAATCTTGCCCCGCCCTTCTCCTTTAGCAAGAACTAAAATAGCAAGTATAATAGCTTCTAATTGATCATTTATCATAGAGACTCGGGGTTAACGTTATATCGTAATTTCAAAGACTGGTCACTTTATACATAAACACACATATGTCAATTATAGCAATTAATGCCAGGTTGTTTTTTGCACAAAACTCTCCAAAATACCCATTTTTCTCAGCTCAACTACCCCAAAAATGTCCCAAGAGCGGAATTTAATCTATTTTTAATAAAAATAATCAAATGATTATATGTTTTTTACATAGGATTATCTATCCTATGTTGCCATTTATTATTGATTAATGTACCCTTCCGCCATTCATAATCACAAATGGATTTTAAGATGGCAAGTATTGAAAAAAGAATAACCAAAGATGGAAAACCAATTTTCCGAGTCAAAGTGAGATTGAAAGGCTTTCCTGAGCAAAACGCTTCTTTCGAACGCCTCACCGACGCCAAAAGATGGGCTCAACAAACTGAATCAGCAATACGCGAAGGTAGACACTTCAAAACCTCTGAGGCAAAGCGACGAACATTAGGTGAAATGATTGATCGATATATTGCTGATGTTATCCCCCACAAGCCAAAGAACATCAAGAATCGAACACTGCACCTTAATTGGTGGAAAGCACAGCTTGGCAAATATTCGCTAGCCGATACCACCCCCGCTGTTATTGCCGAGCAAAGAGATAAACTAGCAAAGGAAAAAACAAAACACGGAACACTACGCTCACCTTCAACAGTTGTGCGCTATATTGCCGCACTTTCTCATGTTTTCACAATTGCAGTTAAAGAATGGGGTTGGCTCGATGACAACCCCATGCGCAAAGTCACAAAACCAAAAGAGCCTCGCGGTCGTGTGCGCTTTTTATCCGATGATGAACGTTCTCGTCTATTAGCTGCCTGTAAAGAAAGTGACAGCCATTATCTTTATATCACTGTGGTATTAGCCCTCTCCACCGGTGGACGCCGCATGGAAATATTAGGACTTCACTGGCAAGACGTTGACTTACTGCGTGGCATAATCACATTACATGAAACAAAAAATGGTGAACGCCGTATATTACCGCTTGCGGGTCATGCTCTCGAATTGATGAAAGAACACTCTAAGATACGATACGTAAACTGCAATTTAGTTTTTCCTGGTAAAAATCTTAAAGACCCTGTTGATGTGCGCACCCCTTGGGAAAATGCTTTAAAACGCTCTGAAATAATCGATTTCAAATGGCACGATCTTCGACATTCCTGCGCCTCTTATCTAGCAATGAACGGCGCCAGCCTCGCAGAAATCGCAGAAATTCTCGGTCATAAAACCTTACAAATGGTAAAGCGTTATGCACATTTATCTGACGCTCACGTTAGCAAAGTTGTCGCTGATATGAACAAGAAAATTTTTGGAGCCTAATAAATGGATCACACATTTGACCAAGTATGGTTGGAAAACGAGCTCAAACAAATAAAGGTAATCCATCAAGTTACACAAAGAGCGCATGACTTGCGCAATAAACTAACCATATTAACAAAACAAAAAATAGTTAGTGGCAAACTGCATATTTCAGAATTTTTTAACCTGGCTATAGCGTTTAGATTCGTCACCGATTTGATAGAAATCACACAATATCTACCATCAGTTGACATCCATGCTCGGCGGAAAAAAGAAGTAATTCCTAGAGATTCATTACCCTCTGATGTAGATAACACAATTCAACTAACTCGAACCTACAGAAACAGCCGGCTCCGATTACTGGAAAAACTTGCCAATGAAAATAAAATGTCCGAAATCAGTGAGGCATGGGAATGGTTAAATTTGTTAATAACAGTCAAAGAAAAATTCATGGTACAGCGAACTTCGCTTACTTACGAAGTAACTAATGATAACACACCAGTAACAATCGAGCGTATCACTGGTCACGGCTCAATAGAATTAGTCACGCCAGAATTTGAGAAAATCATTAAGTATCATGAGTACAATCTATGTGAGGAAGATGAAGAAAGAGCTAAAAAAACCCTCCCTTTAACTTATAGCCTTCCCGAACTTATAACTAGGTGGAACACAAACGATAAAAACATCATTGCCGCGTGCAAAGAAAGCAGAATATTCTGGGCGTATATCAATCACACTATTGAACTGCGATTAAAAGATTTTAATCACAAAAATATAGCTCTTGAAACAAAGAAAAAGATCGCCGAAGGTGAAATCGACATTCACTATAAATATCCATACCCAAATTTTTCACGCTTAGCTAAACAGTCGGCGATACCTGGGGGCATTTTACTGGATCATTTTTTCTCAAACAATATGATTCATGCCATAAGAAATAGCATATTTATTTGGGTAGACCCACCATTAAGCAACAGAATCTTAGGAGTTTACTGCCAACGCCTTGAAGCTGTTCATGACATACAACCCACATTATATTTCATGCAGAAAGAAATTCATGCATTTGAAAGGACAGATGATTTTTTAACTTTATTTCCAAATAATCAGATCCCACAGCAAAAACCCAACAAAAGCAAAGTAAGCAATAATGCCCGTAAATTTGGTAAAAAATCAGGCTTGATCAGAGCAGAAGATGCGGACGCAAAATGGAAAATCATCATGCCAGCTATATTAAAAATTGCCCAAGAAAATCCAGGTCACCGTGCAAATAGAATTGCAACAATCGCAGCAAACAGAAATGTAATTGAGGATAGCCAAATTTCAAACATAGCTAAAAAAATTAGAGAAGAAAAACAGTTCGCATCCTATATCGCTAGAAAAAAAAAATATTTATCGATTAATTTCAGCATGAACCATTTTCGGCATATCACTTTGGTTCATGCCGAAATTAATAAATCTCGCTCAACATAAGAATTATTCCAATTAATTCAGCTATGTAATCTCGAAGTACTACGGACAATTACATTTGTTCGGCATCAACGTTTACTCTTGTATGCCATTTTTATTCACTAGCTGTGATTAATCATTAATTCAGGAGTTTTTATGATGAGTACAGCTTCAAAAACAGCTGCAAGATTCAATACTGTTAAGCAGATACCAACACTCTATCCAGCTTTTACAGAAAGCTCAATCCGCTGGCTTATTTTCAATGAAAAAACTAATGGGTTCAATTGCTGCGTAAAACGCATCGGTCGCAAGATCCTTATTGATTTGGATGAATTTGAATCTTGGATATCAAAACAAGGAGGTAGCAAATAATGAAAAAGCTAAATAATACTCTCGAAATACAGCGATCACGTTTGCTAAAAAGATTGCAAGAAAAGCCATGCACAACAGTCGAAGCTAGACATGAGTTAGACATACTAGGTGTCGGGCCCAGAATATATGAACTGAGACATCAATTTGGCTTCAATATCAAAAAAGAATGGGCAAACGATTTTAACCCGGGCGGAGGAAGTCATCGTGTCGCGAAGTATGTTTTGATGCCAGGAAAATGGCAAGGAGGCGCTCATGAATAATCTACATCCGACCAAAGATAAGATTAAAACGCCCCAATGCAATAACACTGAGATCAATCATATCAGAAACAAAATTCAGCATCTCCAATTTTGGTTAAAGCAAATAGAACTATCTTATGAGGGACATTTGCGTAGTTCTGCTTATGCTAATGCTGATATTCAGAATGGCTTGCGCAATGAGGGAGAGATTCAGCAAAGGGAGTATAACGTTTTATTTGGTAAGGCATTAGAAAAGCTTGGTGAGATTTGTCAAGAAATGCATTCTAATCCTACATCAGATGCGGAGGGTAAATAACATGCGTTATCGTACTCTCGATGTTCGTCTATGGGGTGATGAAAAATTTCGCGCTCTAAGCCCAATACAGCCAAGTGGACAAGCGTTATTTCTTTATCTACTAACAAATCCCAATACAACGTCAATTCCTGGGTTATACCGAGCTGGTGCTGCTGGAATGTCTGAAGAATTGCGCTGGACTACCGAAGGCTTCCTAGAAGCCTTTCGTGAAGTCATTGCGCAAGGATTAGTAAAGGCAGATTTAGATGCGCGGGTAATATTTATTCCTAATGCGATTAAATATAACAAGCCACAATCACCGAACGTAATAATAAGTTGGGCAACACATTGGGATGAAATACCTGAATGTGATTTAAAAGATTTTGCTTATCAAGAACTTCAAGCCTTCACTAAAGGCTTAGGGAAAGCCTTCGAGGAAGCTTTTACTAAAGCTATCGGTAAGCCTTACGGTAAGACTATCGTTAATCAGGAACAGGAACAAGAACAGGATCAGAAAGAATTATCTTCCCTTCGGGAAGATGTCGTCAGTGATACTGACTCCATTAAACTTACAGTTCAGATAAATTGTCCTCACAATGAAATCATCAACCTTTATCATGAAGTTTTGCCTATGTGCCCACAAGTTCGCATATGGACTAAATCTAGGCGTAGTCATCTTCAGGCGCGTTGGAGGGAAGATCAAAAGCACCAAAACTTAGAATGGTGGAAGGGGTTTTTTGAACATGTAAAAAAATTTGATTTCTTGATAGGAAATGTACCCGGTCGAGATGGCAGACGGCCGTTTGTTGCTGATCTGGAATGGCTCATTCTTCCAGGAAATTTTGCCAAAGTCATTGAAGGAAAGTATCAGGGAGGTACCGTATGAGTGATTTAAATTTTTTACATGTTGAGCAGGCTGTACTGGGATGTCTCCTTCACGATAATAGCTGCCTCGATGAAATTGGTGATCTTATCAGGGACAGCGATTTCTCATCACCATTACATCAAGATGTTTATCGAGTCATTTGTGCATTAATCTCTGATGGCAAGAAAGCAGATATTATTTGCGTGTCTCACATGTTAAAAGATAAGTATCATGAAAAAAATGATGAATCATTGATAAAAATTTGTGACATAGCTCAAAGCTGTTATTCATCTAGCAATATTAAAACCTATGCACAGATGATTAAGCAAAACAGTATCGATCGTCATCTAGTTCAGGCTGCGCAAGATGTAATTCTTAGTGTGAGTGAAAGAAAAGAAAATCGTTTAGATTATGCGCAACAAAGAATTTCTGAAGTTGTTGAACAAGTTCCAACGGGTATTAGTTCAGTTTCAGATATTTTGGGTGATGTTTTAAGCTCAATTGATGAAAGACAAAGAAACAAGAAGATTATAACGGGGATTTCTACAGGATTTTTTGACCTAGATAAATTAACCCATGGTTTGCATGGGGGTGATTTAATTCTTCTTGCTGGTCGACCTGGAATGGGAAAAACGCTCCTTGCAATGAATATTGCGGAGCATGTTGCTCTTGTGGAGAAAAAATCCGTAGCAATCTTCAGTTTGGAAATGAGTAAGCAACAGTTAATAGAGCGGTCACTAATCAGTGTTGCGAAATTAGATGCTGAAAAAGTGCAATCTGGAGCACTCGATACTGAAGGATGTAGTAGATTGACTGCCTCTATTCCTCATTTTACTGATGCGAAATTATTCGTTGATGATCATTCATCAGCAAGCATTTCAGATATTAGAGCGAAATGTAGACGCATCAAGCGTGAGCATGGACTATCGCTAGTGGTTGTTGATTACATCACATTAATGACGGGCGAAGGCGAAAACGAAACCATACGTATCGGTAACATATCACGTGGTCTTAAATTACTCGCTCGTGATTTAGGTGTGCCAGTCATCGCAATTTCTCAGCTTAATCGTTCAGTGGAACAGCGAAATGATAGACGCCCCGGAATGGCTGATCTACGACAATCTGGTGCGCTTGAACAAGATGCTGACTTGATAATGTTCATCTATCGCGATGAGGTTTACAACAAAGCTAGTATCGATAAAGGAGTTGCTGAAATTATCATTGCGAAGCATCGAAATGGTTCAATTGGCAACGTAAAACTGACATTTAGCGGTGCACACTGCCGATTTGATAATTACACCAATGGTTGTGCGACAAAAGACTTACAGCAGCGTTATAGAAGTCACAGACAATCTTATCAGTATTAAAGAGAAATTTTTTCATAGCGTTTAAATGCTGTTCCAAATAAGGAGAAAGAGATGAATAAACTTGAGGAAGTGAAGCAGCCAATTGAATTATCAGCTAAAGATCAAGCAAAGAGAAAAGCTATAGATAAGGCAAAAATTTATACGAGTTGTAACGCAACTTCTGCATTTACCATTGACTTGTTGCACGAAGAGAGTCTGGATATTGAAACGTTAATCGATAAAATGCGTGATAGTGTTCGACAAGTAAATCAAGGCGATCTCCAAGAAATAGAGGCTATGCTGATGACGCAAGCCAATACGCTTAATGTGCTATTTCACCGCAGTCTATCTCAAGTTGGTAATAGTGAGTTTTTACCACAGGCACAAACCTTTTCAGATATCGCATTAAGAGCTCAGAATCAGTGTAGGAAAACGCTCGCTGCGTTGGTCGAGATAAAGCACCCCCGACGATCTACCTTCATTAAACAGCAAAATAATGCGGTTAATCAGCAGGTGAATAATGAGATTCAAAATGAAAACCAAAAAATTTCTGCAAACGAATTATTGGAGATAAATAATGAGCAACGGTTGGACACCAGAGCGACGTTTACGTCAATCTCAGCAAATACACAAGTGGAAGCCGTGGAAGTTGGCAGGGGTTAAAACTGATGTAGGTAAGAGGAAAAGTCGAATGAACGCTTGGAAGCATGGTCTACGTAGTGCCGATGTACGAAGTGCGGAGCGACTTATTGCCGAGCATAGGCGAGCGTTTCGAAAGATCATTGATTTCATTTAACAGCATGAGGTTTCTTAAGACTATGTAAGGGAGGTATTAGTTCGCTTACTTCAACTTTTAGGGTTAATGCAATCTGTATCAGATTCTGTATGGATATGTTTTGCTCACCTCTTTCAACTCTACCAAAATAAGTTCGTCCTAATCCTGCTTCTGCGGCGAAATTTTCTTGCGAAAAACCTTTTGATTTTCGCATTTCTCTTATTTTCTTGCCTATTTTTACGAGATTAGGGTGTCTTTTTTCCATCTAAAAAGTAAAACTGATGACACCTGATCAGACCACACCCAATAAGAGGCATATTGTATTTGTTGTACAATAGCGTATCATTCATCAGTTATTCGCATAAAATATAGCCAGAATAGGTCAGGACGATGAAAATGACACCGCAGCTTTTGTCATTCTTCAAAGTATTTATAATTTCCGCTAATGATTATTTTGATAATCAAATAAGAAGGTATATGAATGATGAATCTTTCTGAAGATAAATCATAAAATGAGATTAAAAACATGAAAAAACTTCTCGCAACTATATCACTAGCAATAATATGTTCTCGGTCATTTGCAAATAATGTAGCTCCCGAATATACAAAAGAACTTATCGCCATGTGTAATAGTTCTGACCCCGTCGAGTCTGAAAAATGTTCAGGATATATATGGGGAGTTGGAGATACACTTAACACAGAGAAAGCAATGAATGATGGGCGTACTACTTTCGAATTTAACATACCCATATACACCAAATTAAGTGTCGCAGCAGTGGTAATTGCTCTAAAGGTTATTGTACATACTTACCCAAATAAACTAGATCAGCCCTGCGTCACAAGCGTTATTGAAGCATTTCAATTATTGGGTGTTTGGAAATATAAAAAATATGGGGGATAAGTTGATGTTGTATCAAAGAGAAGCGTGTTCTTATTGAAAACAGCTGTTCTTGAAAGCGAGGAATGTGAATGAAAAATTTTGTTATATCATTGGCACTGTTGATAAATACCTCGGCGTACGCTCTAGTTATGAACAATAACATTCCTTCGTCAGAAAAAAGCGCCTGTACTACGGACAAAATTATTAGCGATCTACTTATTAAATCCGTTCAAAAACAAGCTGAAATTGGTGACAATTCAAAATCTGCGTTGAATGAAATCGAAAAAATTAGCAAAAACGCAAAAGACCCTAAAAAATCTATAGGTGAGCAATTATCAATTAAGGATACTGATGCATTTAGTGAAAATTCACAGCGAATCGGCTCAATGAATATGGTGCTTGTCGTAGAAAGCAACTACGAACGTGATCTCACTGCTATTGAACAGCTTCTTAAAATTGCTGATGATTATTACTATTATGACAAAACACCAGATGTGAAAGGTGCTAATGCATTTTATTTCGAGTTATTAGTAACATGGAGAAAAACCATGCATAAAGAAATTAATGCGGAAACTACTATCAGCAATCAATGCAGATTAGATACAGCCCTTTATAACAAAGAAATTAACCCTCTCATGGAGATGAGCAAATCAAGCAAAGAATTTATTGCTTCATGGAAGAGACTCGAACAAATAATGAATAAATACAATATGAAAACTTTCGATTACGACAAATTAAATCCTGAAGATAAACATGAAGTGCTAGTGTTGCGTGAAAAAGTTTTCTTACCAATGGATAAGGAAAGATTTTATGTTATGGATATAATGAACATTAGACATTTTGCTAGAATTTCTAAGCTTGTCTACGATTCAAACCTAAAAGACATTCTTAATTCAGGCGGCGACTCTAATTCTGTAGGCAATACGATAAATAAACTCACAAGAACCCATCAATTGAACGATGAAGATCAAAAAATGCTTTCAGCATGGCAAATACTTGATGAAAAAGTACCAAGCGACGCCACTAAAGGATTTAAACGGTTAGCTGATCACCTAGCTAAAATTAAAAATAAACAATGAAACTGAAGATTCAATTTATACAATTCAAACCCTATCAAATAGGCCAAGCATTAAGGGACATTCCTGGGACATTAGAAGATAAAGAACGACATATAATTACATTTCACCACAATAAGAAGCCCATTCTATTTAGTTGATTTCATTATTGTATTTTGTAATGGAATGTTGTTGCTTATAGATTTCGTATGTCTCATAATCCCTTGGTCCTAGGTTCAAGTCCTAGTGGGCCCATAGTGAAATCATAGAGTTACGAGAGTTTCCCGCCGCGACAAGAAAGAGTGTGTGTAGTTTTGGTGTAATGGTGACAACCTCCTTCATTATTGTCATACCGAATTAGGTTAAAATTAAGTTACTCAGTGACAGAAGGTTTGTTATATGGAAAGCGCTTACGACTCTGAACCACTAAAAGACCTGTATGACAAGATTAAAAAAGGCAATGGGTCTATAAGGCTAAATAAAGGACCAATGGCTATTTTACACATTTTACCTAACATAGATGGGGATCTGGATTTAAGAGTCATTGCTAACGGTTCCAAAAGAATACTAGCTCTACTTATTCATGATTTTAATCCAGAACAAATTTTCCTTAACAGGCTCATATATTATTCTAAACAACTTTCTTATTTAGATTTGCTTATTAATGGCTCTATTGAAATAGCATGCTCTCTTAATTCCTTTATTTTTACCGACACAATAAACTATGGATTATTTAATGCTCCATCACTAGAGAGAAAATATCTAATTGATTATCAATTTGAGAGGCATCTGTGGTATTGCATAAAAAGAAACATTAATTTTTATAGAGAACAAGGTCAAAATAAAATAAGAAAACCAATTAAAATTCATTTAGCTCTTTTGAATATTAAAAATTTAGAATTGGAACATTTAAACAATCAACAATATCCTAATAATGATCTTATTTTACAGCCAGAAATTATCTCCGAATTTGAAAATGATAGTCAAACGCATATCGCCATTCACAATATTGCGGACAAGATATGGAAATCATTTGGAGGAGTTCAATCTATACACTTTAATGAAAATCACATTTTTATCGAACAACACTAGGACCTTGTTTTTATTTATTATAGGCTCAACGAATATAGCCTTACTTAAGTCTTTCTGCCTTATTTTCAATATTAAATTCATTAAATAAATCGATAAAAACATTTGCTAATCTTTTTTCATTATATCCGTCAGAATGTCAAAGTGTTGATCTAAACTTGCATGACCTGCTGTATTTAGTGATGTGTTTGTAAGTATTATGACATTAAAGAATATTTTCTGTTGCCCACTTGCAGGTCTAAAAGAAAGTGACCCATCACGAAATTGAACGCCTTGCATTTTTGCCAATTCCACAGCATTTTTAACCATTTGTTCTTTATCCATAGCTGGCTCCTCAATGAGGAAACTCTCTATCCTTTAATATTCCATCTTCAAATATGAGTGTTGTTGCTTGCGGAAAATGATAGATAAGCTTGGTATGAATTATCACTTTTTCTTTCACATCATTTAATTGCTGAGAATTACCCTGGCCTTGCAAATAATAACTGTTCGGATATGGATAATAGTTTCCATAAAATTGGCCACCTGAATTAGCATTAGAAAAAGTAACTGTCTCTTTATATTCAGTTTGCTGATCTGGCTGACCACATAACTGTATTACTTGATCGATCGTATAACCCATATCGATAGTGTTAAAATTTGTTGGACAAAGCATTGAAAAGCAATTTGTTGCAAATAAAGACAAAATAACAAACATCAAAATCTTGAGAGGAAATATATGAAGGTTGACCAAGATTGGTACTTTGTTTCATAGGCTTCATTCAATTCTTTTATATAATTTATTCCATGATCTAAAAGAGCGCTCAAATCATGATTAGCTGAACTACTTTGTGATTCGCAGCTAGATGTATTACAGTTGTTTAAACCGCAATCCGCTTTTGCCTTTTGAAGGAACATATTTTTTTCCATGCAAAATTTCCATTCCTGAATAGAGACATTTGCTTTAAGTAAATAATAATAAAGAGAGTTAGATGTCGGTTCCTTTGTAACAGACGTAAATTTATCGGCTAACTCTTTATCGAAATTTCTTTCGAGTTCCTGATAATAAATTATAGATTTGATATTCCATTCTGGAATTGCATCTCCTTCATATTTTTTAAAATACTCTTGAGCATTGCTTAGAGAGCCTAGGGTTAATGCAGTATTTACTCGTTCTAGTTCATACATTCTTTTCATAATCAAAAGAGAAACATCATTCACGGTTTTTTTCGCTTCTTCTCTTTCAGCACTCTTCATTTGAAAATATTGAGTTAATAAAACACCCGCTATAGTACCGGCAATTAATAACACAAATGAATCTCTAACAAATTTAATTAATCCGTTCATCACACAATTTTCTCCTTAATTAATTAAGTACTGGGATTATAAGAACTTCTCTCCCGCATGATTCTCAAACAATTTAGATTCTCGCACATAGCCAATAATCGTCTCAGGCTTTTTGTGGCGCGATACTTCCATGAGTTTAAATAAATCTGCACCAGCCGCAGCACCCGATGTGATGAAGCCTGCACGTAAACTATGTGCGCTAAAATCATCGACGGTCAAGCTTGCTTTTGCAGCGTAATGTTTAACGATATTAGCCACACTTCTATCGGTGAGCGCCATCGCTTGTACCTGGCCGCCTTTCTTAATAGGGCGGAATAAATAACTGTCATTGATGTTCGCTTCTTTAAGCCAGCTCATAAGAGCATCAACGCAACGGAAGCGCGTACCGTTTAATATCGCAACCACTTGGCCAAGTTTCTCTTGGTCAGTTTTGGATTTCCGGATAGTTACCTTAATCCCTTCTGGGGTGCGCTCGATATCATTCACGGTGAGTGCGACTAATTCTGAGCGTCTAAAGGCACCGGCAAAGCCAAGCAGCAATAATGCTTTATCACGTAATCCAATAAGCGAAGGCGGGCGGTGCGCGATCATGGCTTCAATTCGTTCGGCGGTAGCGGGCGCTTTCTTATTTTGTGCTATACCTTTCTCGCGCTTAATACCTTTTAGCACCGCCTTAACACCTTTGTGCTCGGTGGGGGAGGAATGGCCTTGTGCAACATGTGCCATACGAATGGCGGCTAATCGTCTAATGAGTGTGGCTGGCTTAATGCCGTTACTTGCTTGCGCTGCGAGAAAGCGTGCCACCGTGTCGGGGGTGGCGGGTAATGCGATTAATCCTAATGCAGCACACCAATTAGAGAAAATACCGAAATCGATGCGGTAAAACTTACGCGTGCTCGGGGCGAGCGATCGTTCTATATAACTTTTGGCGAGATTATCTAATTGTCTATGAGCGATCACTTGTTGCTCAGTGCCGGTCTTCGTTATTAGCTCGTTTGTGCTCATCTTGATACCTATATATTACTTCCGAGAAGAGGCGTTATCGGAAGTAATTATATTTGGAATGACGTCAAAGTGCGAGTTGGTATAATCCGCGCACTTATCTAGTGGGGCTGTTATTAAAAAACGAATCAATAAAAGCATCCTCACTTTGATCTTGCTCTTGCGGGAATAGAGGTGGCTGTTCAACGCTAGCCTGATGTGTATTCGCTGCAGCTAAGTTCGTTGCTCTCACATTACTACCAAATAATAATTGTTTGGAAGTGATCGTGTTTCGATAATAATTATTATTTGTTGTGCTAAGAGAGAATCCAGTGACAACTTCACGGCTATCTTCTACTGGAGGATCAACAATCTGTTGTTGATGAATGGGCGCTATATTTCCAAACAACAGTTCAGAAGAGGAGTATCCAGGATTAACTTGCTGGTCTGATACGTTACTTACCTCCCCAGTTAAGTTTACATCTGAGTGCAAATTTCCCGAAAACGAAGACCTATTATTTGTAAAATAATTTTGCTGTTGCGTATTTCTATCATCTAAATTCAAATAGCCGAAATAACCGCTAGCTTCCATCTGTTGGATAGATTCAAAAATCGCATCGCACATACCGAGTTCCGTTTTTTCATTAAATGGAGTGGTTCTCTGCTGTTCTGATGCATTTGCGTGACTTACTGTATTAGCGTCAATACCTCTCTTTTGTTTCTTTGAGGCAGGTTCACTGGCTTCTAGGGCCTCTCGTTTTCTCTTATTAGCCTTGTAGGTTTTTTGTTGGGCTTTTATTTCTTCCTTATGGGTTTCTCGGTAGGCTTCGTTGTAGGCCTTTTTTTCTTCCTTATGGGTTTCTCGGTAGGCTTTGTTGCAGGCCTTTTTTTCTTCCTTATGGTCCTCGTAGTAGGCTTTGCTGTAGGCCTTTATTTCTTCCTTACGGGTTTCTCGGTAGGCTTTGTTTTTGGCCTTTATTTTTTCCTTATTAGCCTCGTAGTAGGTTTTTTGTTGGGCTTTTATTTCTTCCTTATTAGCCTCGTAGCGGGCTTTGTTGTGGGCCTTTATTTCTTCCTTATGGGTTTCTCGGTATTTTTTGTCGGAGGCCTTTTTTTCTTCCTTACGCTTACGGTTTTTTCGGTTTGCCTTGGTTATCTTTATATTTTCTGTCCCACTAGCGTTTCTGTTCAACATAGGTTAATTCTCGTTCTGTAATGTTTTTGTTTTAGGGAAATGGATTTTAGCAAAAATTATTGGTTAAAATATTAACAACTCTTAAGAAAAGTCCCACTATCGTTCGTCAAGATTAATTTTAGTTCGATGAAATTAGATATTCTTCTGTGTCTTCTAAGTTCCAATACCTTCCTATCGACTACAAATATATGGTTATACGACTACAAATGATTTAATTTTTCCTATGGCTAAAAGAAAAACTCTTTGACCCGTGAGGCTCAGCCTATAACTGGCTTGTACAAGATAGTTATGTTTTGACTGCAAAGATGTAAGACGAGAGAAAAATTAAAGATCAAAAAAACAAAAGCGGTCATCCAAAAGGAAGGTATTGGAACTTAGAAAGACACAGAAGAATATCTAATTTCATCGATCTAAAATTAATCTTGAACGACAGTGGGACTTTTCTTAAGAATTGTTAATATTTTAACCAACAATTATTGCTAAAATACATTTCCCTAAAACAAAAACATTACAGAACGAGAATTAACCTATGTTGAACAGAAACGCTAGTGGGACAGAAAATATAAAGATAACCAAAGCCAACCGAAAAACCCGTAAGCGTAAGGAAGAAAAAAAGGCCAACCGGAAAACCCGTAAGCGTAAGGAAGAAAAAAAGGCCTACAAAAAAGCTTACCGAGAAACCCATAAGGAAGAAATAAAGGCCTACGGCAAAGCCTACTACGAGGACCATAAGGAAGAAATAAAGGCCTACGGCAAAGCCTACTACGAGGACCATAAGGAAGAAAAAAAGGCCTACCACAAAGACTACTACGAGGACAATAAGGAAGAAAGAAAGGCCAATAGAAAAGCCTACCGAGAAACCCATAAGGAAAAAATAAAGGCCTACCGAGAAACCCATAAGGAAGAAATAAGGGCTAACCAAAAAGCCTACCGAGAAACCCATAAGGAAGAAATAAAGGCCAACAGCAAAGCCTACTACGAGGCCCATAAGGAAGAAAAAAAGGCCTACGAGGCTAATAAGAGAAAACGAGGTACCCTAGAAGCCAGTGAACCTGCCTCAAAAAGACAAAAGAGAGGTATTAACGCTAATACAGTAGGTCACGCAAATACATCAGAACAGCAGAGAACCACTCCATTTAATGAAAAAACGGAACTCGATATGCGCGATGCGATTTTAGAATCTATCCAACAGATGGAAGCTAGGGGTTATTTCGACTATTTGAATTTAGATGATAGAAATACGCAACAGCAAAATTATTTTACAAATAATAGGTCTTCGTTTTCGGGAAATTTGCAATCAGATGTAAACTTAACTGCCCAGGTAAGTAACGTATCAGACCAGCAAGTTAATCCTGGATACTCCTCTTCTGAACTGTTGTTTGGAAATATAGCGCCCATTCATCAACAACAGATTGTTGATCCTCCAGTAGAAGATAACCGTGAAGTTGTCACTGGATTCTCTCTTAGCACAACAAATAATAATTATTATCGAAAAACGATCACTTCCAAACAATTATTATTTGGTAGTAATGTGAGAGCAACGAACTTAGCTGCAGCGAATACACATCAGGCTAGCGTTGAACAGGCACCTCTATTCACGCAAGAGCAAAGTGATGATGCTTTTATTGATTCGTTTTTTAATAACAGCCCCACTGGCAGTTGAAGTGCGCGCTTACTACGTTGCGAAGCAACGTGCGCTCCGAACCGGCAGTTTTTGAGATTCGACACCCATTCGATCAAAAAGGGACAAATCTCTATCCTCAGGGATTTTGTGAAGAATACATGTGAGGGTAAAAATTCAAGATAAGATAGATAATCATGCATTTTGCTTATTTAACATGCCATTTCATTATTATTTACGTCCTATTCCCCTCTCTTCCACGATTTCACTGACCACAAATAGCTTGTTCAAGGTTGGGAAGGTTGATATGAATACATAGCACCGTAAGCGATCCAACAAGATCATCTTCAACAAATCATAAATTTTCTTTATTCTGATGTTAATTCAGCAGCCAAAAGATTAAGGCACAGTAACTGGATGTTCTTTAACATGCCGTTTAAATGCTTATCAGATATTATGTGATAATTGTCATGGCTAATGGCCGGATAATGGGAAACAATCCCATTCACCGCTCCAAGATGCTTATTAATACTTCTTTTTGCAGCTTTACTAAAATGAGTAATATCCAAACCAGAGAACTGTTGGAGGGCTGAGAGGACTTTTTGAGGTTTGGGTAAATCGCTTGCAAGGATGTTGGTGATATTATTTATTTTAAGTTGTAATTCATTCATAGCATGATATTCCACGGTAATAATTTTTCGTAATCCTCAACAGTTTTACAGTGAGGAATGCTCTTTAATAATTTTACGTAGTAATAATAAGGGTCGTGACCATGGAGTTTAGCGGTTCGGATAAAGCCCATGTGCATACACAAGGCGTTGGCACCATCAACGGTAGCAGCGAATAGGAAATTTTTTCGTGCAATCACCAGCGGCTTGATCTGTTGCTCAGTGAGATTGTTGTCTATCTCAAGACGGCCATCATCGAGGAAACGCATCAGACCCGGCCATAGGTTAATGCAATACTTCATTGCTTTCCCAAGCGTTGATTGCGGCAATGTAGTTGGATAAAGGTCATCAAGCCACTGTTTAAATTTTTCCATTAGAGGCTTCGATTTTTTTTGTCGCAGTGCATAACGCTGATCTCTGAGGTGAGTTTATTATCTTTTGCCTCACGCTCAATTTTATAAAGTTCTTTGAAGTAGCGCAGTGCCTCTTTAGCTAATCCCTTGCCTTTTGTGTTTTGTGCGAGGGGTTCGAACTTTCTTCTTGCATGCGAGTTACAATTCACGAGGTTAGCAAACTCACCAACGAGTTCAAAGAAATCATCTCCATCGACATGCAAATAACCGTCAAAACCTTCAAACCAATCTTTTACAAATTGCTTATGCAGTTTGTCATTGTAATCATAGAGTACGACAGATTTATCAGGTGCACCGCCACGTATGCAATATACATAAGATTTTGTTTCAGCGCGACGCCCGGGCTCATCCAACACTTGAAGCATAGTGGCGTCGCAACTGGCAATGTCATATTCAATAATGTTATCTTTTAGTAGATTATAAATTGGTTGTAATGGAAACATCAGATCAATTAACCAGCGAGCCATTGTTTGACGTGAGCAATCTATGCCATAACGTTCGTGCAATTGTTTTTCCAGGTGATAAAGCGGTTGGCGATCATCTAGCTTACTAACAACGAGAAACGATAAAAATTCTTCAGTAGCCTTTACTTTTGGTAATATGTGTATTGGTGCAGGTGCTGTGATAATTTCACCATCGCAACCATCTTTACATGCAACAACTTCTCGACGCTGCTCAATGATTTCATAAACTGCTGGCTGGTGATGCATTAATCGCTTTGTTTCATATCGAATCAGTTGTTTGCATTTACCGCAAGAACATTGCTTTTGCTCATCAGGCACTGAAATAATTTCGACGCGAACAGGAATATTTTTCTCGCTTTTATTTTTCTTTTTTCGAATAGGAGCAGCAACTTTTATCTCGCCGGCGATAGATTCACCAGCTGTATTTGCTTCTGCAAATTTATTCTGGTTATCGTCGAGCAAGCTCAGTTGTGGATGTTCAGGATCAATGTATCGTTCGGATTTTTTCCCAAAGCGATAACGCTGCAATTCCTTTATTTGCGCTAGCAGGGAATCATAGGCTTGCGCGTATTGTTCACAGCGTTTTTCAAATAGCTCGCAACGATTTTGAGAATTGATTAATTCGGATTTTAGCGCTTGATTTTTTTCTTCGTAATTTTTTATTATGTCTTCTGCGAGCATGGCTAAGCTTCATCACTAATAATGTGTGAATTATACTATAAAAATAGGCATTTTATAATAATTTTTAAAAATTCTTTTAATAAAAATTAGATGCCTTGACCTCTGGCAACAAAGAGTGGCTCAAACAATCAAGACCTGATAATAACCAGCTTAATTGATCTCTTGTCATCGTTAGCACATTCTCATTCGAGGCCGGAAATCTCAATCTCCCTTTCTCCATGCGTTTATAAAACAACCAAAATCCATTTCTGTCCCACCATAGCGTTTTTATTTTACTGCCTGAACGATCTCGAAATAAAAATAATTGTCCTGATGTCGGGCTCAACAGAAGCTGATCTGCAACCAATGTGATAAGACCGTCAATTTGTTTACGAAAGTCAATTGGTTTTGGATGCAGCCAGATTGGCTCGCTCATCGTAAAAATCATCTCAAGCCATCCTTTCCAAAACAAAGGATAATGCTGAGAGATCATGTATTTTTAGTAGGCAACCCCGAAATTCAAGTGTGCATAATGTCACATCAGTCATAGTCATCTCTGTTGCTTTGACCTTAACAGGAATAAATGCAGACTTAAGCCAGTAACCAAATCTGTCGTAGTTTAATTCGTTGTCTCGGCAATATTGTGCTCTGGATAAACTGCTTAATTTTAATTTGTCGATATGTTGTTGCCAAAATTCTTGGCTTTCAATAGCTGCTTTCATTGTTACCTCCATCGTGTTAATGAAAGTAAGCATATTGAAAATATTTTTTCAATTAAAGAGTGTGGAGGATGGATCGCTTACTGCACAGTCGCAAAAAGCAACGAAAATAGTTACATTTTGCAACCTAATGGATAGCTAATAATAACGGTTATATTCGCGTACATCCCCTAAATTGGGGAATAAACACGAATATAACCGTAATCTGAAGTCCTTCTATATTCATTTTTGTATATAAATTTATATACATATTAATGTGGTAATGATTACAAATATGTATACACTGTTTTTATTAATTCAAAGTAAATCCATTAAAAAACAATGAATTACCCTGTTTTCATGAGCGATCCTGGCAAAAAGCCCTGTTTTCTACTATAATGATCAATACTATGAGCAAAATATAGTTTTATTGATCAAGGTATTGACCATTATGAGCAGAGAAAAGAACATTATTCTTCCTTCACTACAACGATTACTAACGGAGCTGGGTGAAAATATTCGCTTAGCTCGGCTGCGTCGAAAATTTTCAGCCGCCTTGGTAGCAGAACGCGCTGGTATTTCCCGCAATACATTACGAGCCATTGAGCGAGGAGATGCTAGTGTCACATTTGGTGCCTATGCGAATGTACTGCTCAGTTTAGGGCTCGAAAAAGATTTGCGACTAATAGCTCGTGATGATGAGCTAGGTCGTAAATTGCAGGACGCAGGATTGACCACGAAGGCACGCGCACCTAAGAGCAGGAATTTAGCAAAGAAGAAAGAACATGCGTAAGACACATCAACGTTTTATAGAAGTCTATGCTGATTGGGTTGGCTTATCTCAACCAACTATAGTGGGCGTTTTACATGCAACACCTTCGCGAGGTAAGGAAATATTTTCATTTGAATATGATAATGATTGGCTTAAGAAAGCGGAGTCGCATGCTTTAGATCCATCACTTCAATTACTCCCAGGCAAACATTACGCTCCAGATCATCAAGATAATTTTGGTGTATTTCTTGATTCATCACCTGATCGTTGGGGACGTTTCTTAATGAAACGTCGAGAAGCACAGCTTGCACGCGAAGAAAAAAGAGAAGAACGCAAACTCTTAGAATTCGATTATCTTTTAGGTGTGTATGATGAACATCGAATGGGCGCACTTCGATTTCGTACTGATCCCAATGGGCCATTTTTAGATAACAACAAAGAACAAGCTTCGCCCCACTGGACTTCATTGCGAGAATTAGAACATGCAAGCTTAGAAATTGAAAAAAACGATGCCGAGAAAAACCCGAGCTATTCGAAATGGTTAAAGATGTTAATCGCACCAGGCGGATCACTGGGTGGTGCACGACCCAAAGCTAGTGTTATCGATGAGAGTAAGTGTTTGTGGATCGCTAAATTTCCTAGCGCTAATGATGAAATTAATATTGGAGCTTGGGAAATGGTTGTTTACAAACTTGCATTACATGCAAAAGTTGAAATGGCTGAAGCAAAGTTAGAGAAATTTAATAGCCGCTACCATACTTTTCTTAGTAAACGCTTTGATCGTACCAATTCCGGTAATCGAATTCATTTTGCCTCTGCCATGACATTACTGCAACGATCTGATGGAGATGATGCATCTAAAGGAGTAAGTTATTTAGAGCTTGCTGAATTTATTATGCAACAAGGCGCACGTCCTGATGAGGATTTAGAGCAACTATGGCGCAGAATTGTTTTCTATATTTGTATATCCAATGTGGATGATCATTTACGCAATCATGGTTTTATTCTTCAACAGCCAAAGGGTTGGATACTATCACCAGCTTTTGATATCAACCCCGTTGCTAGCGGAGATGGTTTGAATTTAAATATTTCTGAATCGGACAATTCTCAAGATTTAGAGCTTGCTAAGGATGTTGCAGAATATTTTAGAGTGAAGCCAGATAGAGCTGAGAAGATAATGAAAGAAGTTATCCAAGCAGTAAAAAGGTGGCGGAAAGAATCAAATATTCTGGGCTTATCAACAAGAGAGCAAGATCTTATGGCGCGCGCGTTTAGAATTGCAGACAAAAAATTTATTGAGAATGATTTGTGTTAGGCATTAGTAAAATTCGAATTTGAGATAAGGAATAGGATTGTTTCCAATGTATAAAAGGTTATTGCTCAGTGATACACACGGAAAATTAGATATTATAAATGAGCTAGCCCTTCAAACTAAGGCGGATTTCGTCATTCACGCAGGTGACTTTGGTTTTTACGATGAATTTAGTATAAAACGATTGAGCCAGCGAGAATTACGTTTATTAGTTACCCATTCTTCAATTAGAGATAAATACAAAGTAGACAAGCAGACTGATCGCAATACACTAATTGAAATTGTAAATAATCATAAACTTTTAGGTGATTTTCCTGATTATATTTCTGGCAATAAAACATTTATTGTTCCTGTCTATACAGTCTATGGAAATCATGAAGATGTGCAGGTGCTCAGGAAAATTAAAGAAGGAACACAAGTTAATAACTTGAATATACTAGATGAACAAAATATTTTTGAATTCAAAAACAATGGGATTTTAGAATATACACTCTATGGATTAGGCGGAAATTTTTTAGTAAGTAAAAAATTATTTGATAATCCAATAGCTGGTAACAGCGGAAAAGTCTGGTCGACGTTGCATCAGTTTGGTGTTTTATATAACAAAGTTAAGCACAAAGGTAAAGCATCGATTTTTGTTTCGCATGTTAGCCCTGGAAAAGAACCTTTATTGACGAAACTGATGTCGCATTTTATGCCAAACTTCTGGATTAGCGGACACATGGGTGCTCCATTTACTTGCGTATGGAATCAATTCACCGTTCGTGAAATTAACGAAGCGCTAGATTGGTTTCAAGTCGAAAGTGATGTGATTGAAGAGCAATTTAAATTAGGTCTTCTCACTGAAGAATCCATGACTGCATACGAACTCATTAAACGTACGATTCCAAAAAAAGATTATTGGTTTAAAAAAATGTGGAATATCAATTTGCCAGATGCGAAAAACGGGTATGCCATATTGAATTATGATGATGGTAGATTTTCATTGGAGACATATTCCAGTGGGATCAAGATGCCTTGATTTGGGTGATTTCCTTAAAATCCTTCCAATTTTATCCTGATACATGGGCGTTCAGAAAAGAATGCTCTTAGATCATCTTCTCTACCCCACCAATCTTTTATTACAAACTTTGTGATACCTATCCCCAGCTTTTCACTTCCCCATGAAAGATAATACTCTCCATCAGTTTTAATTTCTGAATTAGCTTTACAAAAAACAGAAACCGCCAAAAGAGCCCAAATAATACGCTCTGGCATGTGAACTCTACTATCCCTACCAATTACCCACGTAGAAAGCCCATCTTCAGCTGGTAATAATTCATAGCCTATAGGGATCTCTTTTCCATGTACATGACTGCATCTGAATATGTGATAAATGATATCTGCCAAATCTGGATTAATAATCAGCTTCCCGTGGCCGTTATCAAGTTTGACATTAGTCCATTGAGTTTCTTCAAGATTAATCCCATCACCTATAAATCGCTCAATGATCCACCAGTATTGTCGTATGCATGATTTATAATCTTTATTGCTTGTTTGTTGTTTAGAAAACAACTTTCTAGATGTACCATCAATAGCGATAGACGCATGCATAAGGGCTTCATCTTTTTTATTACGATCAAAAGCTTGAATTGCACTTAAAACATGTTCTTCTAATTTCAAAATATTACTCCTGCGATTGTACGAATATTAAAATACAATAAAATTTATTTAGAAAATTACTTACTCCACAAAATATCCATCTTAATCTCATCTAAATCTAAAGCCTTAGCTATCTTTAAAACCGTGGCTCTTTGTGGCATTGCATTAGAGTTAAAAAACCGTGATAAAGAAGGTTGTGGTATTCCAGTTACTTCAGATAACTTACTAATTCCACCACGCTTCATAACTTCCTGGCAAAGGCTGTCTTTAAATGCACGAATATTCTTAGCAATCGAATCCAAATCATTAAACTTAATATATATTTCTTCAGACTTCTCTTTTTGTCTGCAAGCGTCAATCATGTCTTGAATATCAGCAATAATTTCGTCATGTTCTTTGCTATCTTTTTCATCCGACCAAAGATGCATGAGGTCAGCAACACCTTCAAATTTCAATGCGGTCTGCACTGCATCAACAATAAAAGCATCAGCCAAGCCTGCTTTTTTCATTTCAATGGCGATATCGAACAATTTCATTTGATCAGAAGATGGGGAGTGTTTATCATCTCCAAATAATGATTTTTTTTGTGATACTTTATGAGTACTGCGTTTAGTTTGTGCTTGAGCTGTCATGTTAATTTCCCCCTTACCGTATAGCTTCCTTGCCGAATCAAATCCAAATAAACTTTAAATCTTGCTAACTTACGATTATCAACTTTATCGTCTTTTTTAACGTATGCTTCGCATAAAATACATTCATTACCAAATATCCCTACCGTCAATCTCAATTGAACTCGCCCATTTCCAATTTGATGCCATTTCATTTTGTAGCCATCCGCTATTACTCCGCCATTTCTGTCTTGAGCAGGTGACCAAAATTTTCCTTGTTTAAATTTCGGATCAGCTGGATATCCCTGCAATCGAAGAACATCCGGCCTAAGCACATCTTTATATTCTTCAACTGTAAAAACATTTTCAGCTTTCAAATCCAAATAGGAGTCTAATGCCCACTGAGTAATAATGATTTCCATGCGATTTTCCATGATTTTTCTTATATACCAATTATAACATATATAATATAAATAACAAATTGAGCATGTGTAATTCCTGTGTAATCGTGCCAAGAAAACTAGCGAAAAATGGGGTATTTTGCAGACATCACCAGAACCACCACCCACTAAAAATACACATAAAATTAACAACTTAGAACAATCCAGAATTCCACCGCCACCTCAAAGCACCTCCTCATAATCCCTTGGTCCTAGGTTCAAGTCCTAGTGGGCCCAGTAGTAGGATTCCCAATTCATTCCGTGCAATCCATGCACCATTTTCAACCATCAAATGCAGTGTAACTCAAGAATCAATAACCCATTGAAGAAGAGACGATCATTCCACTCTATTGTTACATCCTGAGAAAAATGATTTGCAAAATTTTGCATATTTAAAAAAATGGAAAAAAATATGTTGGATGAAATCGATACTCATAAAATTCTGCAATAAATCTAAGCCACCTTCTCAATTTGCTCATACACCTTTGCATTCTTTCGTTCCAACTCCCACACATCTAAAGCCTGTTGCATGTTAAGCCAGCTTTCTGCGGTTGTACCGAGAAAATATGCCAAGCGAATCGCCATATCTGGAGTAAGAGGACGATGCTCATGCAAAACTTGAGAAACAGTACGACGTGAAACACCTAAGCGCTCCGCGAGCTCTATTTGGGTCATATTCAAAGATGGCAACACATCTTCGCGCAAAATTGTGCCTGGATGTGTCGGCTTACGATTTTTTGATCTCAAACTCATTAGTGATAATCTTCCAAATTAACATCATGGGCTTCACCCTCTTCAAATCTGAAGGTGATTCTCCCATTGTCTCTCACTGTTACACTCCTCTCACCTTTTCGACCACCTTTTAATTCATGTAGTCTCCAGCCTGGGATATTCATATCTTTGGCTGTTATTACAACATCAAGACGGTCTAATATACGTTCAATTTTAGGCAAGTCCCGAGCATCTAAAAACTTTTTAATATCTTTAGTCAAGAACTTATTAAACAACAAGCCCTATTATTGTTATAATAGATTATAATAATTATATGATACTCATTATGAAGAAATAATAAATGAACAAAAAAAACATATACATAACTATTTTAATCTTATCACTTGCACTACCTAATTATGTGGAGGCTTTTCATTTCGCGAGAGGTTCTTTTAAACATAATGGTACATATGCAACACCTTACAGGAGTATCACTCCTTGGGGATCACAAAACACGGGTACTTATCACCATAATCATCGCCATAATAGGTTTATTCCACGAAATTCGCCTAACACTTTACCTTCGCAATATAATCACAATCATAGACCAAAAATAAATAATAACGGGTGGAATATATATTATTAATGCAATAATAAACTTACGCATCAGCGTTATTTGCCGTCATACTTCACTCTCTTATTGCGTGTGCTTCATCAAAATAAGTATACGTTTCTTTTCCCTGCTTTAGTTTTTTAATGTATAAATTAATTTGATATCGACTTTTGTTGGTAGCGTTATTCAAGGCATCTACTATATTTAAATGGTCAGCGAGTGTGGATGTCAGTATTATTTTTTGCAATGAATGATCTTGATCATCTTGTTCATGACGTGCTTCATTAATAACGCGGCCTTCTCTTTGTGTGAGAGAAATACCTAAAAGAGACGCAACGGTAGGTGCAATATCCGCACTGCCGGTGGGAAGAAAATCTTGAAAGTGGTTGCGAAAATCGGGGCCTTTTGCAGCAAAAAAAGCATGAACATCTATGGGACTAAATGAGCCATGCGTGCCACGCTCATTAGGATAATCACAAAATTCAATGCCAGACAAATGATTAATTTTTTCATTTGCATCATAAGCAAGTCCTACTACTAAATCAGGTGCTTGAGTTGGATGTCCCAAATGAATAGATTCAAGAGATAATGTTCCAGGTAAAAGTGGATAATGCTGAGTATTAATAAAAATTGCACCGAATACTTCATTGTTTTGTAAAAATCGTACTAATTTTTTTATCAATGACAAATTGTGTGAGGGAAGATAAAAATATTCACTGCTACTATTCGCAGCAATAATAATAGCATCAGAGTGTATTAAATCAGGTACTTTATAAGAAGGGGTATTATATTTTTGCCCTACTTGACCACAAATAGAACCTGTTATATCCGTATGCGTAAGATAAAGTGACTTTCCATTTACCATGATTCCAGAAAGCACAGGATCATAACGACAGCCTTCCCCATCATAAGCATGAAATCCTGCTTTCGTCATTAAATCAGCTGCCCGTATGTCTCCGGAAGTAGAATAGCCATTTTTATCCAGTGCGCCGACTTGATGATTTTTAATAGTTCGCAAAGGAAATTGTGCGAGAGGACCAGAAATAAAACTTTGTGCATGATCTGATACTACTAAAACATCGGTATTCTCTTCCATACCCAATTTTCGTAACGCGTACTCTAATTCTCCTAGAATCTTATCATTCTTTTTTAATGCTGAAGTATAACGAGGTGTTCCAAATCCAAAATCATGTTCTGTACCATCTGGATCAGCTAGCCAAATCACTGACAATTGTGGTTTTTGTTTAGGAAGAATGTTTAATAGATATGTTTTTGCAAAATAGTCATCGATGGCAGTATAACTTGAAGAATGCTTATCTGTTGGGTCAGGTGTCACTCCATCTTGTAAATAATATAATTTGCTTTGCTTAGGCATCAATCGATTAATATCAGGCAATTGGGAATCAGCTAAAAATCGAGCACCCACGTTGCCGATAAAAGCAGTTTTAATGCCTTGTTGTTTTGCTATTTGAAATAATGTATCTCTAAGTGTCAATCCACTCAGACTCAAGTCGCGTAAAATGTAATTATCGTCAGTAAAGACAGGCTGATGAAAATCGACTTTTTTGTCACTGTAATGATTTTTTGCATTGGGGTGCCATAACTCATTACCAAAAAATCCTGTTTCACCTGCATGATTTCCAGTGACTAAACTAGCAGCATTGATGACAGTCACCGTAGGAAAACTGGCATGATGATCTTTGAATTCAACGCCCGATTTCATCAATGCGAAAAGATGGGGTGTATTCTCTTTCGTGACAGCATCAGGACGTAATCCATCCCAAACTAAAATGATCACCTGCTTTTTTGTTTGTGAAGAAAAAACCGTGGTGACCATGCTGCATTGCCAAAATATAAAAAAGAAAATCATCATACTTGATTGTATGATCTTAGTTGGTATTGTATTTTTCACACATTTATCCTCGTATTGTAAATTCATTAAGTCACTTATGTCATGCTAGAAAGCATGCGTAATCAGGCATGCTATTACTTCATCAAGGTGATTGCAAATATATGATTTCAGATGATTCAAAACAGTATGATAGCGCGAAGTGTTCCCGCCCATGAAGCATTCAATTCATTACTTGCTCCTGGTGTTGGAATGTAAGACAACACCGGCTCAAGATATATTCCATTGATTATTTGCGCTTGATAGTAAGCTTGATACATAAGCTCTGTCTGCCGGTTAAAAATGTGTTGGTTTAACCAAGCATACGCCATGCCTATCCCCGTTGAATCATTTATGCGGCTAGGAATCAGACCAAAAGCTGTTAAACCCGCACCAATATATTTATCCATTGGCAGTGCATCAGAATTATTTTTACCGAATTGATAAAAAGCGGAAATTCCACTATTGTCACATCCCGGATTTTTATACCACAAACGCTGCGAACCAAAAATGTAATAACCGGAAGCACCATGCTCGAAAATCGTTGGGGCGGATTGTATCAAACCACTTTGATGCCATCCTCCTAGGCCTATCATACCTGGCAAATTATTTTTACCCAGCAGCCAAATAAATCCTGTTTCTCCGATGTAGAAATAAGAGCCATTAAAATTTGGGCCGGTTAAACCAATTTGTTTTCCTTGAGCTAAATTTCCATCATAAACACCTAAAGAAAAATACCATTCTTTAATGGGAACAAAATTAATGGTGACACCGTAAGCTGAATTATAATAACCGGGCAAGACACCCAACATGGACGAATTTACAAAGATAGGTGTATAGATCAATCCACTGACTACTGGAATAGATATATTATCTTGCTGCAAAGGAACAGGTTTGATCACATTATTGAAATCTAATGTGGGTACGACTTTTCCTATCCGTATTAATAATTTTTTATCAAAAAGTTCTTGTCTATACCACAATTGATAGAGTTCAAATCGATTTAATGGGCGAGGACCCGGCAAACTATTATAGCCTTGTACACTGCCTGCCTGCTCATTAGTAGGCTGACCATTAAATTGAAGAAGCTGCACACCAAATAGCCCGCCTTTCCACAGATTTAATTTTTCGGTGTCTGCAGTCATGCTTAACAAGAACAAGCTATCTGATGTCCATCTATCGGCTTGCTTAATACCGCCAGAAAACAAATCGTTAACATCACCTATCCACGCGCCATCCACATAAATGCCGTGATCATCCTGAATCCCAAGTTTTTTTTCAACATAACGCTGTAAAGCGCCTGTCCCTGGTGTAATGTTGACTGCTGCCGGGTTTGAGCTAACGGTACCGCTTGAATGTAATGCATCAGATGAAACATTAGCGGCGCTTACCGCCAATGAACATCCCATGGCTAAATAGTTTGCAAAAATAACCTTAATAAATTTCCTTGAGAGGAAAAATCTCCCGACAGCAGCTTCTCTCATCTCTATTTGGTCTTTTCCTTGTGATGATTTACTTTGAATGTGAATGATTCCTTTTCTTTCTTGATGTAAGCAGGCTCACCATAAATATAAGTTGCGTGTATATTTGGGTCACAACCCAACGTCATTAAAATAAAAAGCAACTCAAAAATATCCGTTACTTTTTCACGACGATACCTCATATAGAGAGTCGCTTCGGGATCAATAACAATAAAGTCAGCTTCTTTTCCAACTTCAAAATTACCAATTTTATCGTCCAGTTGCAGAGCACGCGCAGCGCCTAGTGTCGCAAAAAACCAGCGTACCATGCTTGCTAATTTATAATTCTGTATCATTGAAACTTTATAAGCATCATCCATCACAGCAAACATGGATAACGTATTGCCAGCTCCCCAATCGCTGCCTAATGTTATGTTCGTTGTGTATTTCGCTACTCGTTCCAAATTAAACATGCCGCTCCCTAGAAAATTATTACTGATCGGGCACCAGGAAATGACAGCATGTGACTTTTTAAGTGATTCAAGCTCAGCATCTGTCAGATGAATACAATGACCAAAGACCGAGCGCGCATCATTCAATCCAAAATGAGTATACACATCTAAATAATTTTTACTCCAAGGAAATAATTTTTTTACTTCTTTTATTTCATTCAAATTTTCATCTAAATGGGTTTGAATATAAAGGTCTGGATGTTCTTTCTTGAGTGAACCGCATAATTCCAGCAGTTTATCGGAGCATGAAATGGCGAAACGCGGTGAAATACAGAAAGACAGGCGGCCTTTATTATGCCATTTTTTGATAAGCTTTTTTGCAATATCATAATTCGCTTGTGTTGATAAACATAAGGTATCAGGAGAGTTTCTATCCATCATGATATTGCCAGTGATAAAACGCATTTTTCTTCTATGTAATTCCTCAAATAAAATATCTGTTGCCTCATAAAATAATGGTCCATAAGAGACTGCTGTTGTTGTACCATTCATCACGAGTTGATCAAGAAAAAAATTCAACTCTTTTTTGGCTATATGAGGATCACTATAAGTGCTTTCACTGGGAAATACATATTGATCCAGCCATCCTAATAATTTTTCACCATAGGCTGCGACGATTGCACTTTGTGCAGCATGTTGATGCGTATCAATGAAGCCAGGCGTGATCAACTTACCTGTATAATCCACCACTTTTATGTCACCTATTTTCTTTTTCATCTCTGCATAACTGCCAACATCCTTGACTTTTCCTGCTTCGATAACGAGTAAACCATCTTCATGGTAGACATAATGTTCTTTTGATTCTGTTTTATCGGCTCTTGGAAGATTTTCAAACGTGGCGCTGTCTCTGAAATAGAATATTGAACCACGATAAGCTGTTCGTTTGTTATTAGACATGACTGGCTCCTTTAATTAATCTTTAAAAGAATCCTTAATGAAATAAGTGAGTAATATAGAAATAATAATAAAAAATGGGAGTAACCAAAGATAGGTAAAAAACATCGAGGAAGTCGTTGTAATAAATACATACGGTATAAACATCAGCACCGTATTAAATAAAAACACACCTGTATTAGTAACACTTAACGCAACGCCGCGTGTGCTGTTGGAAGAAATTTCGCTCACGACGGTGTAATACAACATCGATCCAGACAACAAAAATCCCATCAATAACGATATAATCTTAATAATGGCTAATGTTCCAATTTGATAATGGGGTAAATATATACACATCAAAAGAGCCATGGTGCCTAAACAAAGTGTTACATGAATGACGGCTTTTCTTGATTTCACTTGATTGGAAATCCAGCCTAAAATAGGTGTGCCTAAGCCTATCCCTATGAATATCATTCCACTGATCATCACCGCATCAAGCATTTTTACTGAATAAAATGTCTGAATATTGAGATACCAAAAACCGGCGTAGGCCAACAATGTGCCGAAGGAAGTTGTCGCAGCGAGCGCGCATAAAATGATTTGATTATTTTTAAAAACCATACACAATGACTGCTTTAAAGAAACACTTTCCATTCGCGAATAATCTGCAGGCGTTTTAACCAAAATCAAATTAAGAACAAATAAGATTAAACCCAGTACAGCCAATATTTTATAAATCTCATTCCATGTATGTGTCGCCAGTGCAACACTAAAAACATAATGAATCACGGCGGCTAAAATACAAGAAAGTGTTTGGGTAAGCCCAAACATGACAGGGAACATGCGAGCTGGAAACCATTGTGAAATAATCACACCTGCAGCGATAAATGCAAAAGAGGCACCAAGGCCTTGAATAAAATTAGAAATAGAAAAAAGCACCACGGTGGTCGCAAATGAGGTAATGATATTACCGATAGCCAAGATTAAAACACCGCTGCTTACCACTAATCTGGCGTTATATTTATCCAAGAGATAGCCCGCTGGAATTTGCATTACAGCAAAACCAATAATAAATGCTCCCACAGCGATGGAAACACCTAAATTACTCGCATGCAGCGTTGTTCTGATGGGTTCTGAAAAAACAGCTGCAGCAGTATTTAAGCAAAAGGAATAAACTACAAAGAGTGTCACGATGAACCAGACAATAGAACCATATATGAGTTTTTTCATTACCTATTCCATTAGATGATTAGTAAATAAGTTTTACTATATTGAATATCATATACATTATATATATTAAATTATCACGATGGATGATTTCTTAACAACAATAGCATTTTTTTAATCTTTTTTATCAATAACATAGAATTTGAAAATAAACGTCCTCCTCCTAGCGTTGTCCAAGGATGACACAGTCAACTCATTAAATTTACTGTGGCTACAATAAAGAAAACAAAACTATTTCAGCGGATGCATTTTGAAATGTAATGGTTATAGTATTCAACCTACATCTAAAAACCAGTAACCATTTTTTAGAACACATTCTCCTTGCTTCAATTCCAAGGGTTTAATAAAAATAGGACCATCTAATACTACAGTATGATATTCGCCCTTCTCACCTGCGGGATCGATACCTTTTTTCATTAGATCACTGATTAAATTCTCATCTAACATTTTTCCTAAATAATCCGCACTTAATAAATCCGCTTTAACAGAAATAATTTTAGCTGCAAATCCTGCCGCAAAAATATCTTGTAATAATGTTTCGACCTTATCTTCCCATAGCGGTTCATAAGCAGAGATACCGGCTTGCTCACAGACATGATCAGCCCATTGCCGTTGAGCAAGCCAATTAGGTTGATCAGAAATTTTAATATCTCCAAACACACCCATTTTAATACCTTCTTTTTTTAAATCATGTAGAGCGCTGATGAATACAGATTCATAATCGTTCCAAGATGCGGCATAAAAAAGAATAGGTATCTGTAGTGAATGGGCTTGCTTTTCAAGCACCGCTCTCGAAAGACCATGAGATCGGCTTCTGCTACCCTCTTCTGTTAGCATATTAAGGAGAAATTTCGGCTTTCCATATTTTTGGATCGCGCGAAAAAGAGCCAAACAAGAATCTTTTCCACCACTCCACGAGACAAAATAGGGAAAATCATTTATAGCTGGAACAGATTGAAATGCAAACGTACTTATTCCTTTCATTTTTTCTCTCCCTATGATGAATGTCTGAGTTTGATGTTATATACCCATTACACTTCGAAATGCGAAGTTTTAACGCCCAGATTGCGAGAAATTTAAACGTTTTGATTGAGAAAAACCGCGGCAATACTCGTTGTATTGTGAGGTTTTTCGATTGAAAAACGTTTAAACTTCGACGCAAGATGGGATGTTAAAATTCGCATTTCGAAGTGTAATGGGTATATATATAATCCCAGCAGGTTTGTCAGATATGCGTGAGAATAACACGTCAGCCTTTGATCTGCGCTAACACTCTAGCGGATAAATTCTCTATCTTTTAAAACCCCATTTTCAAACAGTAGCGCGGCATGCTGAGGAAACAGGTAAATAAGCTTGGTATGGACAATGACTTTCTTTATAACGTCATTGCTTGGCTGATTTACCTGTTGATTAGGTTGCGCATCACTATTAGCAACTGATCCAGTGACAGTTTCCTTATATTCACTTTGCTCATCAGGTAATCCACAGGATTCTATGATTTGACCCATGCTATCACCCACATCAATGTTGTTAAAGTTCGATGGGCAAAACATTGCAAAACTCGTTACTGAAAATAAAATTAAAGCAATAAAAAGCAGAGCTCGCATCGTTAATTTGACATTCATCATTATCAATTCCATTTTAATATTGAGATGATCTTAACAAATTTATCTTATTCATGGTAAAAAGGAATATCATGAATGGGGAATTCTATGCCTAATCCTATTAACGTGCTCATTGTGGGAGCAGGTCCAACTGGCCTGATGATGGGGATTGAATTACAACGCAATCAGATTCCATTTCGTATTATTGATAAACAAATCAAACCTGTTTCTACCTCTAATGCTCTTGCCATGCAAACACGTACTCTCGAAGTGTTTGACGATATAGAATTATTAACCACCGCACTTGCGGTTGGTACACAGATTAAAGGGGGAACTTTTTATGAAAAAAATATTACGATTACTTCACTGGATTTCAGCTTACTTGATAGTTTATATCATTTTGGGTTAGCAATTTCTCAAAGCGAAACGGAAACCATTCTTCAGGAATATCTACAACAACAAAATATCCGTATTGAAATGGAAGTGGAATTAATCAATTTCAATGAGGATGAAAAAACCATTCATGCGATATTACGACATAAAGATGGAACTATTGAAAACATTGAAACAGATTGGTTAATCGCCTGTGATGGCGGTCATAGCTTGATTCGTCAAAAATTGCAATTACCCTTTGAAGGTAAAGAACTGGAACAACATTTTATACTTGCCGATATCAATACCTCTTCAGAGTTAAATACAAATCAGATATCGCTGTTTTTTTCAGATACGGGTCCGACTATTGTTATCCCTTACGATAAAAATGCAGTACGTATTATTGTTGAAGTCACTCATTCTCCTGAGTTACATAATGCAAAATCACTGAGCGTGGATCAATTAGAAAATCTCTTAAAAAAAGATTGCCCCATTTCATTAAAGATAAATCAACTCATTTGGTCATCTGGATTTTGGATTCATGAACGCCTCATTTCAAATTTTCAACACCATCGCGTTTTTTTTGCGGGAGATGCTGCGCATATTCATTCGCCAGCCGGTGGACAAGGCATGAATACAGGGATACAAGATGCTTATAATCTCGCCTGGAAACTCGCTTTGTGTATAAAAGGTCACGCGAATGAATCCCTTTTAACTAGTTATAATGAAGAACGCCATGGTGTGGCAAAAAAATTATTAAAGAATACCACGGCATTAACAACCATCATGACTCTACATAATTTTTTATTAAAGAAAATCCGCAACATTTTATTCCATTATTTAATGAAATTTAAAAAAATACGAAAAAAGGCTGCCATGCTCATATCGGAACTCGCAATCAATTATGAAGAGGGTCCTATTACAAAAGACTGCGTCAAGACTCAGCCCGGACCCTCTGCCGGTTCGCGATTCATTGATGTCAAGTTTAATAATCAACGTTTATTGGATGAAGTACGAGGTATAAATTTCTGTTTACTCATCTTTTCTGGAAAAGATACATTGGATTGTGTCGAATTGATCAATTTCAAAAACATTCTCAAACAACGATATAAACATCTCATGAAATATCTTTTCATTTCTCCAAATCAAGATAATCTCACCAACTGGGATGAACAGAAAATACTCGATCAAAATTTAATTATTCATGAGCAATATCACATTACCTTCCCCACGCTTTATCTCATTCGACCAGATAAATATATAGGATTTAGGGGAAGAATAACGCAGCAAAAAGAATTACTCGCTTATTTGGATACTTTGTTGACCTTAAGAACTTAAGCACCTGGACTGACAATAAATTTTGGTGGATCTTGCTCATTGGCGAAAGAAAATGCTGATAAATAGCTTAAACGCAGAATCTTTTCCATTTTGGCATAATTAATTTTATCTGCTGTATCTGTCGTTTGATGATAATCCTGATGGAATCCGGTAAACCACCAAAATGCGGGGATGTGGTGCAATAAAAAAGGAAATTGATCACTGCGGAAAAAAATATTTAATGCTGAATCGTTATCAAATCGGTGATCTAAAACAAGTCCAACAAAATAATTTTCTTGTGCAACGGTTTTATCGTAATCAGGACTGTAATGCGCTCCGATCAGATTTAAACGATTACTAGTATCCCGTGGAATATCGACCAAGCCATCTGTTTGTTTCGAAGGTGCTTCATTACGGCCAATCATGTCGAAATTAATCATCGCACGCGTGGTATCAAGGGGTCGCAAGGGATGAGCCGACATATAAAACGCGCCTAACAATCCGCGTTCTTCAGCAGCGAATACAACAAACAAAATAGAACGTTTTGGCTTTATCCCGGCATGTGAATTCGCATTTGCCGCCATAGCTTTCGCCAGCGCAATGACTCCTACCGTACCCGAAGCATTGTCATCTGCACCTCGCCAAATTCGTTTTCCATTACTTCCATCATGATCATGATGTGCAGAAATAATAATAGTTTCCTGTTTGAGCAGAGGATCACTTCCCTCCAACAGACCTATCACATTATAAGTGGTTCCTGTTCTATGCGATTTATTTCCCGATTTATTTCTATCTGAAATTGTGATTTTCGTTGCGGGAAGCAGCATGGATTGAGGATTAAACTCTTTATCTATCGCTGTTTGTAATTGCGAGAGAGAGCTCTCATTTCCAGCAATTTGTTTTGCCACCGCATCTGAGATAACAGCAGAAGGAATATTTATTTCATCATCTACCAATACTTGTGATGGCAGTTTTTGATTAATCGAACCACCGATACGCATATATCGCTCTTGATTAGAAGGATGTTTGCGATTCGGCTCAGGCGCTATCAACACCGCAATGGCGCCATGTTTTTGCGCATTTAATATTTTAAGGCGCGGCGTTGCATAGGGAGTATTCGCGATCCCATTGAAGACTGACGCGGGATTAGTTTCTTGCGGCTCGTGTTCAAACACCAACACAATTTTCCCATGAACATCTATCTTTTGATAATCATCATAGTGCAATTCTGGTGCCGTGATGCCATATCCAGCGAACACCACTTCGCCTGTGACATCGATATTTCGAGGAAATTGTGTATAGACATCAGGCTGCTTCCATCGAATGATTTTTCCTTCACGCTCAAGTTCAATATAACTTTTTTTCGGATCAGGAAGATATTCAATGAGCGGCACAGATTGTAAATAACCTGTACCCGCTACAGGTTTTAATCCAGCTTGTTTAAATTGATCCGCTATCCATTGAATCGCTTGATTATCTCCCGATGTCAGAGAAAGCCGGCCTTGTGAAGCATCTTGCGTCAGGTAACGTATGTCGGCTTGCAACGTAGACTGCTGAAAAGTATTCCATCCAGGTAATAAATCATTGGGAATGGTGGTTTCTGCCATACAAGTTGAAACAGACAACAAAGAGCCGCAAAACATAAACATCGCTGTTAATTTAATTTTTATGCACACCTAAAACCTCTTATTTTCAATAGGGAGGATTGATAAGCACAAACATCCGTAGTCATATTATTTGCCTTCTTGACTATCGAACCTATCGCCTTATTCAATACCGTTGTATTAATTTCCTTTTTATCGTCGGAATTTATCTCACTTAATATGCTTTTAGACAACTTATTTCTTGCTTCTTCTAGTGATGTATAACCCATCTCTTGAAACATTGTATTTTGCAAAGTTTCCCCATCATCGCTAGCAAACAGAGAATAAGCAATCACATTTTTCTCAAACTCTGATTTCGCATTAGTAAATAATGTTTGATAAACATTGGCACGCTTCGCGCCTCTGTTACCATCAAAAAGTCTTGTTACCCAAGATAAATGACTACCCTTTAAAGCCGAGTAGGTATTTATTCCAGCCGCAAATTTTTTATTCAATTCCTCTGATGGATTTACCACAATAGGATTTATGTCTGGAATGATGTTATTTATATTCTTGACAGTGGGCCGACGTGATAATTCACCTTGAATGTCTGAAAAAGACCACCTTCGCGCCGGCTTCAGACTTGGCACCTCTGATAATCGTCTACGTGGCGGTGAAACTATAATCTCTTTGGAAGGATTAACATCAACAGATGCAATTTTATCTGGCTTACTACTAACTAAATCAAAAATCGTTTTATTATTGGTTAGATTATCAATTATTCTACTAAGACGAGTTCCAGCAGAACCAAAGTTGCCAATCGTTGTGAGAAATGTCGCCGATGCCGCTAAGATATTCCATCCTGCCGCGATTCCGAATGGCACAGTCACAATAGAAAAAATCAATCCCAAGGAACAACAGATAAAATTTCCAATTTTTTCATTATTTGGTTTTTCTTTATCCTTAACCGTATCAATCATTATGCCTAGATAATTTCCTGTTGAAATAAAAGCGCCGGTCGTAAGAAATATAAATAATGTATAGCCAAGCCATGCTGGAATTGCAGATGCTCCTCCTGTAAAAGGGATAGCGGCGATACCCCCTGCAACAAGCGCAATAGAAAGAGGTAAGCCTATGATGAGGCCTACGAGCATCAATACTTTTTGATAAGTATCAAATCTGGATGTAAAAAATTCACGGATTTTTTTCCACATGCCTCATTCCTCATTTTGAACCTGTATTCTAAACTTTATTTATGACGAGACGATGACACTGAAGGGCGCTCATTCCACCTGATTTCTCTTGAAAAAACAATACATTATGGCAGAGGTGGCTTTTATATTGTACAAACAGTTAATATGGTTCGCTTTTCATATCAATGAATAAAGGATTTTATATGCGATTAAGTACAATACTGCACGGACTATTTTTCTCCTCTCTTATCACTTTTTCTTTCCCCTCCTATAGTGATACATCACATGCTGGCACTGCCCCTGTGACTGGTTTTGCACGGTCATTCCTAACGGAGAGTGATATACCCAATGCAACTATCACCATATTAGAAACTGGAGAAAAATTAAAAACAGATAGTCATGGTCAATTTGGGCCTATTTATTATCCTATCGGTAAACCTATTACACTTATTTTCGAGAAATGGGGTTACAAAACCACTCAATCTGGGACAGTGATTGTTCCACCAGAAGGGTTAACGGGTCCACGTCATAACATCACTTTTCAAATACCTTCTATCGCAACGTTTTATTTGTTTTCCAAAATAATTGGCGCTCATTTTGATAAAGAAAAATGTCATGTTGTCACCACAGTCATAGCAAACGGAAGAACATTAGAAGATAGAAGACAAGGTGAACCAGGGGCGACAATCACCTTAACACCTAATGTTAATGAGATACCTTTTTATTTTGATCTTTTTACTGGTCCATTCTTTAAAGGTAGAACAAATCCATTTACAAAAGGGTTGACTGCAACCACAGAAGATGGCGGTGTGGGCTTTTTTAATCTTCCTCCGAGTGATAAACCTTATACGCTATCTGCAGAAAAAGCGGGGATCCCATTTACAACAGCACAATTCATATGTCGTAAAGATGCATTTATTAACATTAGCCCGCCAAGAGGCCCTTCGACACTTTAAAGATGGCGATAGAAATCCCGCTCCCGTCGTTATGTAGGTGTTATAACTTCGCATCTTGAAATGTAATGGGTATAATATGGCGCATTATCAGCAATAAGGATGACTTATGAAAAAATATATCCTACTCACTGCCTTAGCTATTATCAGCTTTTCGAGCGCTGTCTTTGCGGATCCTGAAATTAATCTTGGCACTTGTTCATACCCTGACACTCTAAGCCATGGAATAGACATAACTGCTTATAAACAATGTTTAGCTAAATTTAATCAATGTCCTAAAAATGGGCCTTATTTAGATGTTAAATGTGTGAAAACAGTGCTTGCAAAGGACTCAACCTGTCACCAACTCGATCAATTAGCTGAACAAATCAACGCTTCTGCTGATTTCATTCAAGTACAAAAACAAGCCGGCTTTTCTATCATTGATGTTACCTATCCAGCCGATGGTGGTCATCAGTATTCATTACTTTCTCCTTCAGGATGCTTAATTGATACCGTGGTTGATCCTCGCGATCTTGATTCGAAACTTAAACAACAATATGCAAAAAATGATTTTTATTTAGAAGCAATAAACAAGCCGAGCTTCACACAAAAGCCGGATGGAACGCAAAGCTTCGTCATTGAAATTGAAGCAAAAAATCAGTGCCGCGCTTGTACAGTCTTTGGTACGGCAAAAATTGCTTTTAATTTTTCTAAAGAAGGTAAATGGAAAACGACGGAATTATTATCGTTTACTAAATCTTAATTATTATTTCTTTCGGTTATGCTGCAAAAACTTCTGCAGCATAACCGATTATCTACCCTAACTATTATGCAACCACTACCACGCGAATTTTATGCTAGAGACACAGTCACTGTCGCAAGAGAGTTATTGGGAAAATATTTGATACATGTTTCACAAGGTATAGAGCGCGTAGGTAAAATTGTGGAAGTGGAAGCTTATTTAGGCCCCCATGATCTCGCCTCTCACTCATCGAAAGGATTAACCAAACGAACACAAATCATGTTTGGTCCGCCAGGATATGCCTATGTTTATTTAATTTATGGCATGTACTTTTGCATGAATGTGGTCACTGAACGAGAAGGACATGCCTCCGCAGTATTATTAAGAGCTCTTGAACCCATCCAAAATCTCTCTGGGAAAACCAGCGGCCCTGGTTTACTCTGTCATGCCATGCATATTGATAAAACTTTACACGGGCATGATTTGATCAGCCGAGATTTTTATATTAGCAATCCCAATGAATCGCTTCCTATCACTGTCATAAAAAAACCACGGATTGGTGTCCATTACGCAAAACATTGGGCAAAACGACATTTACGCTTTTATATCAAAGATAATCCATTTATTTCCAAGCCTTGAATGTGGGGTGAGGCGATATCTGTCCCAGAATTTAGCAGCACTACTCCCTGTCATCTTTTTTACTGCGCGCACTCACACTGTCATCCCGGAAAGCGCTAAGTGTTTTTTTACTGAGCGCTTGTCCGGGACCCATCCGTGACCTTGTGCAAAAGTCTGGATGGGTCCCGGATATTAAGCACTGCTAAGCTCGCAAAAAACGCTCACTAAGCACTGCTAAATTCCGGGATGACAGGATAGTTTCCAGGATGGGAAGCAGGTCAATCTAACAAATTTAGTACACTTCAATATAAACAAGTCAATATATATACATTCTTAGAAAAAATCCTCCCTCTCATTCCTGCTCGGGTTAGAATGTACCCTTTCCCGTTTAGAAGCTTTTCTAAAAACAATAACAGGATTGAAGAGATGATTTACTTTTTTATTATCCCGATGTTGGGATGGCGAGTGACTGTCACGCTTGTGCGTGCTCTTAAAAATAAACAATGTATTAAAAAAATAATACTCTTAGTCGCGGGGATAGTGTTTATTTTGCATCCCTGTTTTTCAGCGACAACACAAACCACTGCGCATAAAAAACTTCAAACCGCACATAAACCTTTGTCTCAATCCAAAAAGAAAACTCATGCTGCACATCAAGCTAAAAAGAAAGTACCCAGAGCGCACCAAAAACATCCCGCAAAAAAATCAAAAAAACGGCGTAATCAGTTGCAAAGTCATACCACTGCCATCACTGCCTCTACACACCCTGCGCCAGTTAACTCACCCAATATCACAAAGGCCAATCTTCCTGGTTATTTATTAACATCAATAGAAAAAACTTTAGTTGATGTCGTACGGAAAACCATTGCGACATTGCGTTACACCGCTTACAAACTCGGTGGAACACGCATTGATACATCGCGTGGAATTTACGTCGTCGATTGCTCAATGTATGTTGATCATGTGCTTAAAACTGTGTATCCACAGGCTTATACTAACTTAACGCATTGGAGCGGCTCTGATAAACCCACATCAGATGATTATTACCATTATTTTACAAGCTTATCTGAAAACTCTCGGTCCCATTGGAATACAGTAGATGATGTTGAACAACTACGCCCTGGCGATATTCTGGTATTTCGTTATAAAAATAAAATAGGTAATGAAAGAGGCGGTCATGTAATGATTGTGATGGATAAGCCTGTACCTCGAGCAAATGCCTTCTTAATTAGGGTCGCAGACGCTGCTTCGACGGGACATAGCACTGACACCCGTTTACCTCACGCTTCTGGAATTGGCATTGGCACATTGCTGCTTAAAGTCGATTCCAAAACCTATCGACCTTATGCCTATGCTTGGAAAGTAGGTTCTCGTTGGGAGAAAAATGTAAATTTTGCAATGGCAAGACCTATTGATATGGGATAAAACCTTCAATGCTCTCAGTCTCTCCCTACTCACTAAACGTGACATCCCCATCATCATTTTTGAGCAAGAATCACACTGAGAGCAGAAGGCTGAACTGCTTACTTTATTTATTTTTATAGTTAGTAAAAATAACAATACATTACCAACAAACTCTATGACCCGGATACCAATATCCATAAGCCCAGTGTCCATGTATCCATCTGCAACCACCATAGCCACCATAATATCCACCATAATAATAAGGATGATGGTTGTATCCCCCACGCCAATAATGATAATGGTAATGGTAATAGCCCCCATAATAGGCTTGGGCGCTATTTGATACTGCTGATAAGCTCAAAGCGAATGTGAGAGCTAACAGCAGCTTTGCCAATGTGCTTTTCATAAGCCCCTCCTTGTAAACGTGTGTTTGTTTTATTTTACAAACAACCTGTTACTTTGTTCGTTATCATAATAATTATACCGTATACCTCCATATAATTATTAATCCAATACAATGAATGGAATACTTGTACTCATTTAATTAAATTTATATTAACTGTCTTAAAATCCCTCTAACAGCAGTCAGCCACCGCCCTTCGAGACGACGCAATGCTCGCAATACTTCCCTTGTTTTATTAAGTAAAGCGCAGGAGGGCGGAGCCCGACGAGCCATTAATAAAAAACAAGGGAAGTATTGCGAGCATTGCGTCGTCTCGAAGCATTTCTAAGGTTATTTTAAGAATATTTCTTATTCTTGGCGCATTTTTGCTCATATTCTCTTAAGCCATACCTGCTATCATTTTTGTTCAATAATTAATCACAAAACGAGGTTTAAGATGAAAAAGTTATTGATCGCTTTAATGGCTGTAACCTGTATGCAAGTGGCAGTTGCTGATGATGCAGCTAAGATCAAAATCAGAATCAGCGGCGCTGCGCATGATAACCGATACTTCTTATGTTTACCGAATGTTGGCTGTCTTAGCATTCTTGCTGCAGCAAGAGGTAAAGTGTATCCCATCTATCGACCGGTTGAGATCAGTGGTCTTTATGTGACAGACGTGAATAATAACTTTCGTGTGACCTCTCAAGGATTACCGAATTCTTGTGATGTGACCGTGCAACCCAATCAAACCATTACAATCTCAGGAAAAATAAGCGTGATTCAAAATAATACTGCGATGATTAATGGGTTACATTGTTCTGTCGCGTAAATGAGGATTTATACTCGTAATGTTTTGGCTCGCTCTTCTTCAATATCGAGCTCATCAGTCAAAAGGTGAAACACTTGATCGTGAATTTCACCTTGTTTTCTGAGTTTGAATAATGTTTGTCTTTCTGCTTTGATGGCACATAACGTTAATCTTTTTAATGCCGTATAGTCTTCTGTTAAAACTGAGTAAGGTTGCTCACTTAATTGAGTGCTAATCACTTTGAGCTTGCGCTCCAGCTGACGACGAAATTCGTTATAAATTTCCTCTGGTATTCTTTCTTTTTGCTTGATTCCGTTTATCTGATCCAACACCACATTCATGGCACGTATTCGTGCCTTCGCTTCTTCCTGCCATCTATTATTTTTATCAATTAAATGAAATCGACGTAATAAGTAAGGCAAAGACAATGAAGGTATAATTAACGTGGATACGATGACGCAGTAAGTCAAAAATGTCAGTAAATCTAAATGAGGAAAAGGAGCGCCAGATGGCAAATGACGTGGAATGGCAAGTACCGCAGCCAACGACACTATACCTCTCATACCAGACCATCCAAACGCAAATAGAAATTGCCATGTAGGCATAGGATCTCGACGAGCGATAGAAGGAAATAACGCGCGTGGTATATAAGCTGAAGGATAAATCCAGATTAACCGTGTTATGATTACCGCAACACTGATCGCCATGCCGTAAAGAATCAATTGCGTCATTGTATATAATTGTAAATTCCTTATTACGGACGGTAATTCAAATCCAATTAAAGTAAAAACAAATCCGTTAATCACAAACATAAATGTTGGCCAGGCTCCTTTTGCACTTAGTTTGGTTTGTGAACCCGCAATTTCAGGAAAGCGAATGCCGAAATAAATTCCACAGACGACAGTTGATATCACGCCGGAAACGCCAATATGTTCGGCAACTAGATACGAAGTAAACGCAATGATAAAAGTAAAAGTCGTTTCTGCTCTAACATCTTTTAAACGTTGTACGATATATTCAGCGAGATAACCTATTATGAATCCTGATGCAGCTCCGCCTATTGTAATCACAAAAAAATGTGTCACTGCTTCTGTAAAAGAAAAAGACCCATATAATACGGCAGCTAAACTAAATCGATAAAGTATCAAGGCAGTGGCATCATTTACTAGACTTTCACCCTCCAGGATAGCGACAAAACGTCTTGAACTACCCATTTTTTTTATAATCGACGTAGCGGCAGAAGCATCTGTGGGTGAAATAATGGCGCCGAGTAAAAAAGCTTGAGCCCAACTAAAATCTGGTAAAAGATATTTAGCAATCACCGCGACAATAAACATGGTCACGATAACCAATCCAAAAGCCAATTGCGTAATTGGCCTAAGATGGAATTTAAAATCTTTCCATGATGTAAAGTAAGCGGCGGAAAACAAAATGGGTGGAAGAAAAAGATCAAACACTATCGTGGGATTAATTCTAATATTGGGCAAGCCCGGAATAAGGCTAATACAAAAACTTCCTATGAATAAAAATATTTCTAATGGTAAACGTAAACGAAGAGCAACGGGTGCAGAAATCACAGCGATGAATAAAATTAGAATAGATCCTTCAATAAAATTCACAATCGCCCTCCTGGTCTTGCGAACACGTTACCAGTAAAGTGAATTAGATGCAAAATCTGTCCAGCTTAAACCTAAAAGAATCACATCCAATGACTGATTACAATAAAACATCACTATAACTATTCCCGCCTTGCATTTTCACGAAATACATTTTTTTATCTGCGCGCTGTATCAATGTTTCAGCATCTGTTCCATCATCAGGATACAGACTGATGCCTATACTGACACCCACTTGCAAATCCTTGTGATTAATATGAATAGGACTTTTCAAAGACTCACAAATCATTTTCGCTGTGCTTATTATCTCATTTACATTATTAACATTTTCAATAATCACAGTAAATTCGTCGCCACCTAAGCGCGCAATCATATCATTGGTTCCAAAAAAATTTTTTAGCCGTTTAACAACAATCAATAAAACATAGTCTCCCACATTATGTCCATATTGGTCATTAATCAGTTTGAATTTATCCAGATCAAGATAGAATAAAGCCAACATTTTGCTATTTCGACAAGAACGTCTTACTGCTTCTTCGAGATTGATCATAAAAAGTGAACGATTTGCCACTTTTGTTAATGGATCATGCGTAGCAGTCACTTCAAGATTTTTATTTATTTGCTCCAATTGCTCTTTTGCATCCATCAGTTTCTTTAATAAACTGTTCTTTTCAAATTGCAATAAGATGGATTTTTTTATGAGTTGATACGTTTTTATAGAGAGAATAATCGCATAAACAAAATAAAGAGATAAAGCCAGATCAAATATCAAGTAAGTCGTATTTTTTAACAAAGCTATCGTTGCGATAAAGGGAAGAATGGAAAAAATCAAAAATAGAATAGCTGCGCTAGGCACGCCAGATGACAAGGGTACTGCGCCTGCTGTGACACCAGCCAACATTAATATCATCAAGGTTTGATGGATAGTCGAGGCGTGGTAAAAAAAGAGTATCCCTATTAATCCCCAACTCATACCACCCAAAAAAGTCCCGAATAGATACATGTTCTTCCATAAGACAAAATGCACTTGTTTTTGTCTTTTATAGATTATCCTGAGGAGATATCTGAACAGTGTGACAAGTAAAAAAAAGCAAAACCATGCATATAAGAGGGAATTGTCCTGAGAAGATGAGAATAGCCCAATGAAAATAATACCCGCACAAAATAATGACGCGATGAGCCCTGTCGTCAATTGCATATAAACATGATCAATTAGCGAAGTGGAGACCTGTTGGGATATTTCTTTTTCTGATAAATATTTGGAAATGGTGGGTGGTGCGATATCTGCCATATTGATCTATCCCTAAATATTTTTTCCACCAGTCAATTTTAACATCTTTCCTTTTAGCTTGCGCTCGCATGAAGTGACCTGACTTTATCGAGGATATGGAATTTTTGTCTCAGTTTTCCTTTAAGACAACCACTTTCCTTCTCATTTTGTTGACGTTTATGCAATAGTGCAGTAAATTGCGCATTTTAAATGCAGCATTAGCACACTATGCAAATATTAAATATCGCGGGTTATAAGTTTATTTCACTGCATGACATTGAGACATTACGGGTTCAATTTCTTGATCAATGTACTGCCTTGCATCTAAAAGGGACAATTTTATTAAGTAAAGAAGGCATGAATATCAGCCTGTCAGGCGCCGAGCAAACTATTAAAACATTCATTGATTTTCTAAACAATGATAAACGCTTTGCCGACATCGCCTTACATAAAACCTATTCCCTCACTCAATCATTTAAGCGTTTAAAGGTTAAATTAAAAAATGAAATTATTACCTTGCGAAAGCCTGAAGTAAATCCAGTTGAAACACGAGCACCCACCATTTCATCCGAAACATTAAAACAATGGCTTGATGAAAAACACGACATCACACTGCTTGATACTCGAAATGATTATGAAATACATTTTGGTAGTTTTTCTGGTGCAATCAATCTTGGCATAAATGATTTTACTGAATTTCCTTTTTCACTCGATAAAATTAATCGCGATAAACCCATTGTCATGTTTTGCACTGGCGGAGTACGTTGTGAAAAAGCTGCACTCTACCTTTTGCAACAAGGTTATGAAAATGTATATCAACTCGATAGAGGCATTTTAGGTTATTTTGCAGAGGTAGGCAGCGCTCATTATGAGGGAGAATGTTTTGTATTTGATGAACGTGTAGCCGTTAATACACAATTAAATCCTGCTGACACTTTGCAATGCCAAATTTGCCAGGCACCGATAAAAAAAGAAAAACAATTATTAGCTACTTTTATTCCGGATGTTTCTTGTCCTGTTTGTTGCATCGAGTGAAAAAATAGTGGTTAGGTTGAGGCTCATATCATTTCTTCTTTTTCTTCATCGTCATCTTTCACCCAATTTTGTGGCGATCCAGGTGGTCTTGGTGTTGTGCTCAATGGTGTTGGACGAAAACTTGCACCGCTGCCCTTTCCTTGTGAACCTTGTTGTTCTTGAGAAGGAGTTCGAAATGACGAAATATCTACTTTGTCGGGATCATATTCTTTGATGACATCACCAAATTCGTAAATACGATAAGTGACCTTCACTCTCATCGTATCATCTTCAACTAATTTTTTTTCAATATAAGTAGTGGCTTCGTTTAATTGCTTAAACTCTTCCAGTTTAACTTCGCCACCACGTCCGTATTGTCCTTTTACTATATATTGCATATCACCCCTCCACCAAAAATTTTGCCTATCTTAATGCCTTTCTTTGAGGAAATCACGCAAAGGAAAGAATTGTATTCAAATCAAATATTTTCAAAAAAACCTATTTTCTTCTGTTACTAAAGTATAGTTTAAGATTATGCTCAAAGTACCTTGAAAAATATATTTAATCTCTGGAAAGGTTCAATAAAAAGGCACTTTGGGGTGGAAAAAGGTATTTGCAAAAAAAACATGGTGTTAAGTTTAAATCCAATGCAACTTAATTTTCGATGATATACTGAAATTGTTTAAATGCATTCATAAAACCAAAACGCGGAGTGGCTTTTATTGTAGAGCGAGCGCTTTATTGGAAAAATGCTACGCTAGGAGAACTTCGCTATGAAAGCAACTCTTTTAACTCTTGTCGGATTTATCACTATTTTTTTGAGTACTCAAACTTTAGCTTGGCCAGATGAAGGAAGTTGTCAGGGTGGTAATTGTGGCCCAGCGGCTTGCAATCCTTATGAAACCAATTGCCAATGTACTGATCCTGCCTGTAATAGACCTTGGGATACTAACTGCATCAGTCGTGGAGAATGCTGTGAAGCTTTTGGTAATATGGGCGCAAGATAGTCCTCATCTTTGGGTACTCATTCTGTGCTTCGAGACGGCGTGCTTCGACAAGCTCTCGGCATCGTCGTCCCGCGGACAAGCCGCGGGACGACGATGTGCAATCACCCGAGGATGATGGGGAAGAGAGAAGCTAGCACCACTTCTCATCTTTTTGATACTCGCCACAATGTATCCACAAAATATTTTCTTGCATCACTGAAATTTTCTACTACTTCAAATCCAGTTTTATGTGCGAGACCATCGATTTGCGTAAGAGAATATTTATGCGAATATTCGACGTGAATAGGTTCTATTGCTTCGAATGAATAAGATCCATTAAATGCATCAATATAAATAATTTGTTTTTCTAGACTAACCAGATAACTTTCCATTGCACCAGAATAAACATTGTAAGTGGCATAATGGCGGAATTTTTTTAAATCGAAATTAGCACCCAATTCGCGATTGATACGATTCAATAAATTCAAATTAAAATCACGTGTGATGCCCGCTGTATCATCATAAGCACGCAGTAAAATCCCAATGTCTTTACGTAGATCAAATCCCAGTAAAACATAATCACCTTCATTTAATGAATCACAAAGATGGCGTAAAAATTCGATCGTCATTGCTGCATCAAAATTACCTATGCTTGAACCTAAGAATAATAAAAGATTACGACGATCAGAATGTTCTTGTATCCACTCAATTCCGCGAAAATAATCAGCATGAATAGCTTTAAATTGGAGAGAGGGTAACGTTTGCTTACATCGATGAATTACTAATTTGAGATATTTTTTTGATACATCGATAGGAATATAACTAAAGTTTAATGATTTTTGTAAAAACTCTTCCATTAGAATTTGCGTCTTAATTCCCTCGCCAGGCCCTAATTCAATAAGATTAAATGATGCAGCATTAATTTGCTGTGCGATGTGTTTTTTATTTTGATTTAAGATTTCAATTTCACAATTCGTCAAATAATAATCCGGATGATGGGTAATTTTGTTAAATAATTCACTTCCATGCTCATCGTAAAAATACTTTGATTGAATTTGCTTATTGGGCTTAGATAACCCGGCGTGTATGTCGTGCATAAATTCGGACTTTTCATCATGTGTGGCTGCCAAATCTATTTCATTTGAGATCATGAGACCGTCTCCTTATCATCAGCTAAACGTATACCACTAAATTGCCATCGCTTATCCGGCTGAAAGAAATTGCGGTAACTAGCACGTATATGCGAGCGGGAAGTTGCGCAACATCCACCACGTAATACCATCTGATTACTCATAAACTTTCCATTGTATTCACCTAACGCACCCATGAGAGGTTTATATCCTGGATAAGGACTATATGCGCTCGATGTCCATTCCCAGACATCTCCTAATAATTGATATGAGTTGTTTGAATTGACAGAACACGGATGAAAAATATTATCTTCCAGGAAATTAGATCCTAATGCTTGAAGGGGATAACCAGCAGCGATATGTTCCCATTCCGCTTCTGTTGGTAGTCGGACATTGCGCCAGCGTGCATAAGCATCGGCTTCATAATAACTAACATGAACAACTGGCTCATCTAAATTAACTGGATGCAAACCATGCAGAGTAAAAATATGCCATTCATTATCACTGTCATGCCAATAGAGTGGTGCTTTCCATTGATTTTGTTGGACGCAATCCCATCCATCTGATAACCAGTATTCCGGTTTTTTATAACCCCCTGCCTCAATGAATTCAAGATACTCCCCATTTGTCACCAATTTTGCGGCTACTGAATATGGCTTCAAAAGAATTTTATGTCGAGGCAATTCATTATCAAAGCAAAACTCATTGCCTTGATGACCAATTTCAATAATGTTTCCCTCTACTTCAATCCAATCACTTGATCGCGAAGTGATGGGATGATGTGGCGGTTCAATGGAATGATAAATAGGAAAATTTGGATCCACTGAAAAATTATATTTGATATCCATGAGTATTAATTCTTGATGTTGTTGCTCGTGGTTCAAACCGAGTGTCAAAATCAAATTAAACTGCTTTATTCGCTCTTCCGGAAGTTGTTTTATATGATGCACCATATGCTCATCCACGTATTTGCGGTACTGATAGATAATATCTACCGTAGGGCGGGCAAGCAACCCGCGCTTTATTCTTGGGAAGGGATGACCAAATGCTTGATAATACGAATTAAACAAATGATGAAATGAGGGATGAAAAAGTTGATAATCTTGCTGTTGCAGCATTAAGATAAATGTTTCAAAAAACCATGTCGTATGAGCTAAATGCCATTTTGGAGGACTAACATCAGCCATACTTTGAATGACATAATCTTCTGTCATTAATGGCTGACATAATAGTTCTGTTTGATTGCGTACTTGCTGATAGGCTTGGATAAACTGTTGCTTGGCGTCCATGTAGTTCATCGCGTTTAGGATGTCATTCATATATTCTACCAAAAATGGATACGATAATGGTTAAGGGTTAACACTAATGAAAATCAAAACATACCAGCCGATTATTTCTGACCGCCAAAAACTGACACGCCTGGTGGCTGACTTTTGGAATAGAACAACTGAATCCTGGACAGTCATCTGGGGACCTCATTTTCATCATGGGTATTATGAACCAGATCTTTCCATTTCTAGGCTAGAAGCTCAGGAAAATCTCATCGATAAACTCACAGAACTATTAACTATCAATCCAAACATGTCTATTTTGGATGTGGGTTGTGGAATAGGGGGAAGTAGTATTTATCTTGCCACCCATCATCATGTTAACGTAACCGGTGTCACGTTAAGTGAAAAACAAGTTTCCATGGCAAAACAATCAGCACAAACAAACAAAATCAATTCTGTCACGTTTAAACTAGAAGATGCGCTAGCCTTAGATAGTATTGCCAATGATTCCTTCGACATTGTTTGGTCGTTAGAAAGCTGCGAACAGTTTTATGATAAGCATTTATTTTTACGTCAAGCTTACAGAGTATTAAAACCAGGCGGTCACTGCATGATTGCGACCTGGTGTTCTGATCGTGATGAATATGAGGGAGCTCACGCACGGGATTATCGAACATTATGCCAAGTATTTGATTTACCCTACATGCCTACAATGGATTACTATCATCATCAACTTGAAATGTGCGGCTTTCAGCTGCTGAAACAAGTTGATTGGTCACAGCATGTCATGAAAAGCTGGGATATCGGCTTATCCCTTCTTTCTGTTTATAATTTATTTCAATTATTCAAAATGGGTGGTTTGCGTGGTTTGCGCCTTGCAAAACAAGTGAAGTTAATGCGCGATGCATTTTATCAAAATAGGGTTCGTTATGGCGTTTTTATAGCAAAGAAACCCATGTAATTATACCCATCGAAAACATCAAGAAAGCGCAGGAGAAGCACCCGGTGGCGTATACCGTTTACTGATATTCACATAAGAAAAAATCTTCACCACACTTTGCACGCCATCCGTATTTCGCGCAAGATCAACAGCCGCATCGGCTTCTTCTGGCAACAAAATTCCCATCAAATAAACTACGCCATTTTCTGTAACTACTTTAACTTTAGTTGCATCAAGATCATTTGAAGCTAGCAATTTGGTTTTTACTTTGGTCGTAATCCATGTATCACTGACTTTCGTCAAGGTGGATGAAGGGCTTTGAATGATGACTAAATTATAAACCCGTTTCACATCAGGAATTTGCTTGATCAAGCGCTCCGCTTTCTCTTTTTGCCAACGATGCGGCACTTGTCCCGCCAATAAGACTTCACCGTTATAAGTTGAAATTGAAATATTAGTATCTTTAAATTGATCTGTTTTCATATATAAAGATTGATAAGCCTGCATGGTGATGTACTGATCAGTAAAATTTTTTTGTAGGCTGCGGCGATTGTAAACTGCTTCTGCACCTGTGGTAGCCATGTTAAGACATCCCGATAAACAAAGAATGGCCATCACGATTAGGCTCAAACGATATATTTTCATCACGCGAACCTCTTTTCCTTACGTCACACAAAGGTATAAATTGCGGATAAGGTTAATTGATGTGCTTTAACTCGCCCTACAACTGCCATCGGTTTATATTTGGCATAATCATATTCACCACGTAAAGTCCAACAATCTTTACTCGCTGATAAACCCAACCCACCTTCATATCCTCTTCTATTTGCATTTATGCTTTCAAATTTACTGTAAATTACACCCAGACGAGCATAGGCTCCTATATATTGGTCAAGATCTATGGCTGGAATTAAGCTAGCGCCAAACGTATATCTGGTTTTGAGAGTGAAACCATTAGGTTCATTTTTTATATCAATAGGCCAACGTCCACCAAAAAGTTCTAGTGCCATAAAGATCCAATCTCCCAGCCAATCTCCATAACCACCCATCAGCATGGGCGTGATACCTTTAAATCGATTACCGTTATTATTAGTAGGACTCAAATTAGCATAACTGAGCGCTGGACCCACATAAAATTCACCAGACCAAACTTTGGATAAAGTTCCCACGAATAAAACACTTATGATTAATATTTTTTTAACCATGACACTTCCTTAGGTAAGGCAGCAACTATACCCATAATACTTCAAGATGCGAGTTCTAAGGTCCAGCTTGCTGCGAACTTTAAACGTTTTTCAATCGAAAAACCTCACAATACAATAAGTATTGCTGCGGTTTTTCTCAATCAAAACGTTTAAATTTCTTGCAATCTGAACGTTATAACTTCGCATCTTGAAGTATTATGGGTATATACCTTGTGTATTCTTCACAACAGAAAAAATAGTGCAAGGAAATAATAATTTTCGTTTTCTGTTTAAGTATATACTGTAAAAATGCTGAGGATCCCAACATGGAATTAATACGAATCATTTTTTATGGCTTTTTTTTACTTCTCATCAATATAACTGTTTCAGCACAACCTGTCGTGACAAAACACGCCATGGTCGTCACTGAACAACGAATCGCATCACAAATCGGCATTGATATCTTGCGATCAGGCGGCAATGCGATTGATGCAGCAGTTGCTGTAGGTTATGCGTTGGCAGTGGTCTATCCCTGCTGTGGAAATATTGGTGGTGGCGGGTTCATGCTCATTCATCTTGCTAATGGCAAAGATGTTTTTCTAAACTTCCGTGAAAAAGCACCACTTAAAGCACGAAAAGATCTCTTTCTCGATGCGGCCGGACAAGTGAAGCCAGATCAATCCACCAAAGGTTATCTTGCTGTAGCAGTTCCTGGAACCGTGATGGGACTAGAGACAGCTTTAAAGCGATATGGCTCTATGACTCGCGCCCAAGTCATGTCGCCCGCCATCAAATTAGCTAAACAAGGTTACATCGTCACTGCACATGACGCAAAACGATTAGCCAACTTCACCAACTATTTTCGCAATCAACCCAACGTCGCTGCAATTTTTTTGCAGCAAGGTCAACCGTATCGAGCCGGCGAGCGATTCATTCAATCTGATTTGGCCAACACCTTAACCCTCATCGAACAACAGGGTCCTGATGTGTTTTATAATGGTCTTATTGCAAAAGCCATTGTTAATGCCAGTCAAAAACAAGGAGGGATTTTAACGTTGCAAGATTTTGCCAGTTACCAAGTGGAAGAATTAACACCTGTACGTTGCCATTATCGAAATCTCACTATTATTTCAGCACCGCCGCCTAGTTCAGGTGGCGTCACATTGTGCGAGATGCTAAACATTTTAAATAACTTTCCTCTTGAGCAATTAGGTTTTCGTTCAGTAACAAGCGTACGAATTATTATTGAAGCCATGCGTGATGCATTCACAGATCGTAATACCAAATTAGGTGATCCTAATTTTGTTAAGAATCCAATTAAACAACTTCTTGCAACGGATTATGCCGCAGCATTAAGTCAACAAATTAAGATACACCCCTCTTTTAATCCGCATACTCAAATCGAATTTCATGAGCAAAGCCAGACTACGCATTATTCTATTGTAGACAACAAAGGAAATGCTGTTGCTGTGACCTACACACTCAATGGTTACTTTGGTGCTAAAGTAATAGCTGACCATACTGGATTTTTTCTCAATGATGAAATGGATGACTTCACTATCAAACCTGGTGTGCCGAATAAATTTGGCCTAGTGCAATATGATAAGAATGCAATTCAACCGGGTAAACGCCCACTCAGTTCCATGACGCCTACGTTGGTTATGAAGAGTGGACATTTATTTGTAGTGCTGGGTAGTCCAGGCGGACCACGTATTATTACTTCGGTTTTATTAACTTTATTGAATGTGATTGATTATGATATGTCTATTCAACAAGCGGTTAATACACCTCGCTTTCATTATCAAGTTTTTCCTAATGAGATAGATATTGAACCATTCGCGCTATTTTTTTTAACCATCAACAGATTGACCTCCATGGGTTACCACTTTGCGTCGCAAAAAAATTGGAGCGCAGTGGAAGCAATTCTCCTCGATAGCAATCACCTATTGCATGGCGCAAATGATGATCGCAGACCGGATGGCGCTGCAATAGGATATTGATTGAACTTATGTTATAATTCATGCTCAATTTTTACTCATATTATCTGTAGTCTTTTTTATCACAGTTTTGAATCATCATCACAATCAGCTAATGAGGAGATAGCATGGATAAAATAATAATGCTTGGCTTATCTTTATTTTTATTTATTTTATTAAGCGGCTGCACTAACGCAAATGTTCAAAATGGATCTCTCGCAGACCTGACTGCGAAAAAAACAAAAGGAAAAATGGCTGCCTGTTACCGTGTCAATTCTTCTTCGTACATCCTGAATAAAAGCAATTATGAAGAAAAAGGCATCGCTTCTTGGTATGGCCGGAGATTTCATAAGAAAAGAACGTCGAGTGGAGAACGCTATAACATGTATCAACTAACAGCAGCGCATAAAACCCTGCCTTTATCAACGTATGTGTTGGTCACCAATTTAAACAATGGCCGGCATGTCGTTGTGAAAGTAAATGATCGTGGTCCTTTCATTTATAACCGTCTTATTGATTTATCCTACGCGGCCGCAAAAAAATTGAATATGGTTGCTCGTGGTACAGCACCAGTCAGTGTAAAAGCAATTTGTGTTTAAGCCTCTGCCTTCTGCTTAATTGACACGGTCACTACAAATTGAGCGACAGGTTCATCGCCAAATTTTGATGGAACTGTCGCAATCGCATTCAGTATTATATTTTGTCTTTCTTTAGTTTGTATCGCCTTTGCAATTGCATCAGCAATTAAGCGTCCTTCATTACAAGTAAAATGCACATCACCTTCACATCGCTTGAAAAATTGTGCGTGGAAATCTTTTATGATGAAGGTAAATTTACTCTTCTGTTTGCGTAATAAACTCATGGTTAAGAGCCCAGGTGCGAGCTCCCCTCCCACACACAGGGCGCCCAAATACATGGAGCCCACATGATTTTTGGATCGATGTCTAAATCGAATTAAAAGACGTGAATCTGTTGCAGTTAAAGTTAAAATACGGGGTTTAAGCCAATAGATCAGTGGAATTTTTAGAAAGGTGAATAACCAGAGCTGAAGCGTGTCACGCCATAATGTTTTATACATTGCATAGTCCTATCATAGTCGAGCTTTGGGTAGCTGTTTAATCTCTACCATTCCCATTATCTTATCCACATCATTGATTGATTTAATATGATCAATGCCATGTTGATAAATCCCCAGTTGTTCAAACGCAAGATAAACTGCTTGTTTAGTTTGCGTTTGTTCCTGTGTCTTATTTTTTTCATCCCTAGAAAAAAATAAACGGTTAATTATACCAGGCCTAATATAACGCTGAATCTGAAATAACGTATTATCGATTGCTGCAGCATGCATGCCTGCCATCATTTTTCCCGTAGTGCGATCAAATTTCAATTGATTTTCTTCAATAATTTGATTGATACCCGGATCATTTAGAGAATAAAGCTTGAATAACAAATATTGTTTCGCAATCCTGCAAATCGCATCCTTCACTGGTTTTAATTGCGCTTCGAATGCCTTGTTAGAAAAAATATTGGTAATTCCCGGAGGCGATTTTATGCTCTTTAACCTAACCACACCCGTTTCTGGATTGTATTTAATTTTGATGCCTATGGTATGAAACAATTCGCCTTTACTTGGGTTATTAACGAGAAAATTTTGCATGCTCTCGACGTCTTCAAACTCACGCCGATCATTAGGATTACCTTCCATCAACATATAATAACGAGCTTGCATTTCTATCCACCCCTCGTCTTGATATAGAGAAAAATGCGTGCCTAACTTTTTAATTATTTATTATTTCTATTATAACAATAAAACAGAGAACCATTTTATGGAGGCAAGAGAAGATGGCAAATATTGATAGATTTCAAATGCCTAGGTTAACGCATCTGGTCGTCCCCGGACCAGCCGCGGGACGACAAGAATGAAGGGTGACTAACCTACATCTTTGATATCTTGTATCTCTTGATGGTCTTTGATTGAGGGTATTTGAATAACCGGATTAACATCCGCATCATAATTAACTCCGTCGATGTTAAACCCAAACAATCGATAGAACTCATCACGATACCCTTCCACATCTGTCAATTGCTCAAGATTTTCTGTGTTAATCGTTGGCCAAAATATCGCGATTTGTTTCTGAATATCGTCTTGCATTTCGAGATCATCTAGACGTATATATCCCTCTTTATCACGATGTGGGTGAGATCCATAAAGATGATCGGCAAATAAACGATACATTTGCTCAATACATCCTTCGTGAGTACCTTTCTCTTTCATGAGCTTAAAAAGCAATGAAATATACAGTGGTACCACAGGAATAGCCGCGCTCGCCTGTGTGACAACCGCCTTATCAACGGAGACCACCGCTTGTCCATGTAATGATTGCAAACGTTGGTTTAATTTATCTGCCGTTGTTTTCAAGTGTTCTTTTGCTTTGCCGATAGTCCCATCTTTGTAAATGGCATGCGTTAATTTCGGGCCGAGATAGGAATAAGCCACTGTGACTACACCCTCTGCTAATAATTTTTCCTTAGCAAGAAAATCTATCCACATTTCCCAATCTTCACCCCCCATCACAGCTATCGTATTTTGAATTTCTTCTTCGGTGGCTGGTTCGAGCGTGACTTCTTTTACTTCGCCGCGAAATGCATCAATTGATTTACCTGAGAATGAGCGGCCAATTGGTTTTAACACCGATGCAAAAATCTGTCCCGACGAGGGATGTGTACGTCGAGGTGAAGCTAAGCTATAAACAATTAAGTCAACCTGACCTAGATCTTTGCGGATCAAATCAGCTGTTTGTCTTTTTATTTCTTGCGAAAACGCATCGCCATTTATACTTTTAGCATAATGACCATCATGATGCGCGCATAGTTTCAAATGCGGCGGTGTTATACCAGCCAGGTGAAGCGGTACGTTTCTCATCCGCTTCTTTTTCAAAAAAGACACCTATTGTTTTAGCACCCGCTCCAAATGACGCGACTATTCTGCTTGCTAGTCCATATCCGGTTGAAGCACCAATCACCAATACATTTTTAGGTCCCTTTAATCGATTTTTTGATTTTACATAATTAATTTGTTCTTCAACGACACGACTACATCCTTCTGGATGTGCTGTGACACAAATAAATCCCCGAATTTTTGGCTGTATGATCATAATTCATTCCTCATGGATGAGTATGTGTCTCTAGGAAAAATGTGTGGCGCTAGTTTACCAGTAAATTCATATGAACCCAAACGATAAGCTCTGACCCAAACGTTCGGATATGCAAAACAGAAACACCATGTGCGGGTGAGAAAGATAAAAGGGAGAGCAAGCGCCAGGGTCATGATTAAAAAAAATTAAAATATCTCGGTAAAACAGCTATATTTTTTATGCGATGAAATTCGTATTCTAACTAATTAGTTTCAAATTAAAATGAGACATTCACAAACATGATTGCGTTAAATCTCTGACACTAATAAGTAATTGCCCTAATAGTTCTATACTTTTTTGAGTGCTAATGTTAAATTTATTCATTGTTAACAATCGAAAGGAAGTAACGTCATGGCAAGAGCAAAATCTAAAGCTTCAAAAACTCGTAAAAAGGCAGTTAAGAAATCGAAAAAGTCAGTAAAGAAGTCACCAGCTAAAAAACGTGGTAAAAAGCGTTCTACCGCAAAAAGGAAAAAAGCTGCGAAATAGTAGCTTTTGAAAAATTGGACCTAGTTTAGCTAGGTCCAATTTTACCCCCAGATGTTATGACCTCCCATCCTATAATGTACTAACACTCTTGAACCAACATGTTATCCAACGATTATCCTGTCATTTATATTGCTAAACCCGATTATATTAATGAACTCTGTGCTGAATTAGATGACGTATCAGATGTAATAGGCAATCTTGTCTTTTCTCAAACGAAAAAGCCGGATGTTTGTTTTGCCCTTGATGTTTGGTATCCCTCTCACATCACGACATTTAATTCCATATCAGAAGCCGTCACCTTATTACGTCAGACTGGAAAGTTATGGTATTTAAATCCCATTGCGAACATTAGACGTTCGCGACTCATTGAGAGTCAATTAAGAAAACTTCCTGATCTTAAGCAACACTTTCCGATACAAGACATCTTTCCCCAAATAGGTTGTTTTAGTTTATTAGATAAAACCACTTTGGTTTCTAGTGCGAATCGCTGGAAGAATTGGCCAATGGGTCAATACGATTTTATTGAAGATAAAAAAAATCCCCCTAACCGTGCTTATCTCAAATTATGGGAAGCACTCACTTTATTGAATCTTTATCCTAAAGCGGGTGAAACAGTGCTTGATCTTGGTGCATCACCAGGAGGTTGGACCTATGTCATGCAATCATTTGGTACTCATGTGACCGCGGTTGATAAAGCACTCTTAGAACCTCGAGTTGCAAAATTACCTAACATACAATTTTTAAAACAAAGTGCATTTTCACTTGATCCAAAATCATGGAATCAACCTATTGATTGGCTTTTATCTGATATCGCTTGTTATCCGCATCGTCTTTATCCTCTTGTCGAACAGTGGCTGGCAACCGGAAAAGTAAAACACATGATCGTCACCATCAAGCTGCAAGGACAAACAGATCTAGACATGATTAAGCAATTCCAAGCAATTCCCCAATCTCGTACCTTGCATCTTTTTCATAATAAACATGAAGCAACATTTTTTTATCCCGCGCCCCCGCATTTATTTCCTCAGTTTTGAAGCAAGGGGCACCCCATTAGTCTTGTTCTATGCAGACATCTATTGCACCTAACCATTGCATTCTTTATCATCTTGTCTCTTTAAATAATTAATAAAGATGGTCATGAAAATTCTTTGTGTCATACCGAGCCGAATCAGCTCAACACGTTTAACACGTAAAGCTATCTTACCTATTCAAGGTAAGCCTATGATTCAATGGACTTATGAAAACGCTGCGCGTTGCAATGTGTTAAGCGATCTTATCGTTGCTACTGATAGCCATGAAATTGCTGACATCATCACAAACATCGGCGGCAAAGTTGAAATGACAGATCCCGATTTGCCAACAGGATCTGAACGTGTCGCTGCCGTCGCAGAACGTTATCCGGAAATGGATGTTGTTATTAATCTTCAAGGAGATGAACCATTTATTAAACCCGCCATGCTAGAAAGATTAGTTGCGCCTTATTTGGCAGGAGAGACTCCGGAAATGACGACGCTGGCATTTCAATTAGATAAAACTAATAAATATCATGAGCCTGGCGCAGTGAAAGTCATTACCGACTTACAAGGAAATGCCCTTTATTTTTCACGCTCACCCATTCCTTACTATCGTACCGACACGTCAGCGCCGGTATATCATCACATGGGGTTATACGCTTTTCGTCACGATTTTTTAATGTTATATAAAAACCTGCCGCAAACTCCGCTTGAAAAAGTCGAAAGTTTAGAACAATTACGTGTCTTAGAACACGGTTATAAAATTCGTGTCTGTTTAACCAATGAGAAAACATTGGAAATCAATACACCTGAAGAATACGCACAAGCCCAACATTTTATCTATGATGACAGTTGAAGAAATTGCTCAAATCCAGGATGACGCGTCATTTAAAAGCGATATACTTTAAGAATGAGACTATTTTTAATTATCTTTCTTGTGCTCACCTTCTTAGGCCCCTTAGTACTTATTCTGAGTGGAAAGATTTCATTTAATGCTGATTTCCGTACGGCTAACCGTCAAAGCGCAAACATCGCACCTGATCCCACCTCAACACCTGAGGCAGTCATTCAAGTCTATTCCGCACGTGCATTTAATTGGCGAGGCATTTTTTCTGTGCATACATGGATTGCTATCAAGCCAAAAGACTTTAACTATTATTTTGTTTATCAAGTCATTGGTTGGCGCACTTTCTGGCATTTACCACCACTTATGGCGACCAAAGATATCCCCGATCGCTATTGGTTCAATCAAAGACCTACACTAATACTTGATATTCGGGGTGAACAAGCTGACAAACTCATTGCTGATATTGTTAAAGCCACAGAAAGTTATCCTGATGCAAATGATTACGTGACTTGGCCAGGACCCAATAGCAATACGTTTACCGCGTATGTTGCACGTCAAGTTCCTGCGCTTCATTTAGCCTTACCTAGCAACGCGCTAGGCAAAGATTTTTTACCTGGCTTCACATTGTTTGCTCGTGCGCCGAGCGGAACAGGTTATCAATTTTCTTTTTTTGGATTATTTGGCATTACTCTCGCGCGCGCAGAAGGATTAGAAATCAATCTATTGGGATTAGTTTATGGTTTTAGTCCGTATGCCATGACACTCAAGCTGCCTGGTTTTGGAGATATTAAAGCCTTTTGAAACAGTTCTATCTGTATCCTCCTCATCCAACTTAACGTTGAATAAAATCAGCGATGACCTGGAAATACTCTTCAGGCACATCAGACTCCATGGCGTGTCCCGATTTTTCAAATACGTGTAATTGACTATAGGGAATACTGAGTGCCATCTGCTCACCGTGTTTAGCGTCATTCACCCAATCTTCACGCCCCACCAACACAAGGGTAGGACACAATACCTGCTGCAATTTATCTTCATAATCAAACCACCAGAATGAATGACGAAATCCTTCATTTAACGCTTCGAAGGAAAACATCTTGGTTTTTTTTCCAAGATTAAATGAATTTTTCTGTGTTCTCGCTTTGACAGAATAAAGTGTGCTCATAATGTCAAAATAATCGTGCACTTCATCTTTACTCTTGAAACTACCCGCCCATAATTTTTCACAGACTTTAATTTGTTCCGCCGAACCTAAACGCAGTAAATTTTTTTTAGCCGTTTCTAAAAACCGATATGAGGGAGCACCCGCAGCTAACACCAGTTTCTGAACCGCGTGAGGATAGCGCAACGCATAGCCTAACGCACACATTGATCCGTATGATTTACCTATCAGAATCATTTTATCTATCGACAAATGCTGGCGTATGGATTCAATGTCATCAATATAATTGTCCATCGTATAATTCTTCGCCTCACCTTTATCACTTGCACCGCAACCACGAGGATCATAAAACACTAAATCGGTCACTTCTTTTAAACAAGCATAGCTAAGGTAAGCAGTATGATCAGCACCAGGACCGCCTGGCAAAATAAATGCAACTGGACGCTGCTCGCCAAGTTGAGTTTTAGATTCACTCATCACATTCACATTCAAATGGGTGGCTGGAATCCCAGGCCTGGTAATAGGTATTTTCATGCAGATTCACTTCTTATAATAATTCAATCACCATAGATGAAACATCCTAGTGAACGCTATTTTTTTCTTCATTTTTCCTCCTAAAGGGATATTTAAGAAGAGGTTATCATAGCGTATTTAGCATTATTGTCATCATATGATGGAGCCAATACTCGTCGTCCCGCGGACAAGCCGCGGGACGACGAATATGTCATACAGAGAGGAGACATACATCAAAATAGCCTATACTAAGTAGCCATTTACCCTTTATTTCATGTAAGATAGGCACCCTTTTAAGCAAGTACAAAACTTAGGTGAGTATCGTGGCAGAACAATTACGAAATATTGCAATCATTGCCCATGTTGATCATGGCAAAACCACCCTGGTGGATAAGCTGTTACAACAAACATCCAGCGTTATCTAAAAAAGTGACTAATACTGAACGTGTCATGGATAGTAATGATTTGGAACGCGAACGCGGCATCACGATTCTTGCTAAAAATACGGCGCATTAAATGGCGTGATTATCGCATTAATATTGTGGATACCCCGGGACATGCTGATTTTGGTGGTGAAGTTGAACGTATTTTATCTATGGTGGATTCCGTTTTATTGCTGGTGGATGCCGTGGATGGGCCCATGCCACAAACCCGTTTTGTCACGCAAAAAGCATTTGCCCGTGGCTTAAATCCTATTGTTGTGATTAATAAAATTGATCGACCAGGTGCGCGACCTGATTGGGTCATGGATCAAGTATTTGATTTTTTGATAATCTTGGCGCAACTGATGAGCAACTGGATTTTCCTGTTGTTTATACTTCTGCTCTATTGGGTTATGCCACGCTCGATTTAGAAATCAGAATAGCGACGATATGACGCCTTTGTTTGAAACTATTGTCAAACATGTTCCCGCTCCGAAAGTCGATCCCAATGGTCCATTTCAAATGCAAATCAGTACTCTCGATTATTCAAGCTATGTGGGCACGATTGGTATTGGCCGCATTACGCGCGGACAAGCTAAAACAAATATGCCAGTAATATTGATTGATCGCGAAGGCAAAACACGTCAGGGACGTATTTTACAAGTATTGGAATATCTTGGGCTTGGATCGCAGTGAAGTCCCGGTCGCTGATGCGGGTGATATTGTTGCTATCACAGGTATTGATGAACTCAAAATTTCCGATACGTTGTGTGACCCCAATGAAGTTGAAGCATTGCCTGCTCTCACGGTTGATGAACCGACTGTCAGCATGACATTCCAAGTCAATAACTCGCCTTTTGCAGGCAAAGAAGGCAAATATGTGACTAGCCGCAAAATTCGTGAACGTCTGTATCAAGAATTATTGCATAATGTTGCGTTCGTGTTGAAGACACGGTGATCCGGATAAATTCAAAGTTTCAGGTCGTGGTGAATTACATTTATCCATTTTGATTGAAAACATGCGCCGTGAAGGTTATGAATTAGCTGTTTCTCGTCCTGAAGTGATTACCAAAAATGGTGGATGGTGAAATACATGAACCTTATGAAACACTTGACCATTGACGTCCTACTGAATATCAAGGCGCCATCATGGAAAAATTAGGCAGCCGCCGCGGTGAATTGAAACATATGATGTCAGATGATAAAGGTCGTGTACGTCTTGATTATATGATTCCTTCACGCGCATTCATTGGTTTCCATACTGAATTTCTTAACCACTGACTTCAGGCACCGGCATCATGCATCATGTATTTCAGTCATTATGGGCCCGCTGCGAAAGGTGAGATTCCGCATCGTCAAAATGGTGTATTGATTTCCAATCAACAAGGCATTGCACTTGCTTATTCCTTATTTAATTTACAAGAACGTGGACGCATGCTGATTGCTCCACAAACTGAAGTGTATGAAGGCATGATTGTTGGTATTCATTCACGTGATAATGATTTAGTGGTGAATGTGTGCAAAGCAAAACAATTAACGAATATTCGCGCTGCGGGTTCGGATGAAAATATTATTTTAACTCCGCCTATTCAGTTATCGCTTGAGCAAGCACTGGAATTTATTGAAGATGATGAATTGGTTGAAGTCACTCCTGCATGCTATTCGCGTGCGCAAAAAATTCTTGAAAGAACATGAGAGAAAACGCTCGGAAAGAGGGTAACCAAATTTGTCATCCCGGAATTTAGCGCTGCTTAGCGAGCTTGCGAGCCCGTTTAAAAACATAACGGGGCAAGCTTAGCAGTTGCTCCCCCTGTCATCCCGGAATTTAGCGCTGCTTAGCGAGCTTGCTAGCCCCGTTTAAAAACATAACGGGCAAGCTTAGCAGTTGCTCCCCCTGTCATCCCGGAATTTAGCGCTGCTTAGCGAGCTTGCGAGCTTAGCAGTGCTTAATGTCCGGGACCCATTTTGAACCTTTTACAAAAACGTGGATGGGTCCCGGACAAACACTCAGTAAAAAACACTTCGTGCTTTCCAGGATGACCAAGCGGTTTGATGCACTCAGAATGAAATCATCCCACCCTCAACAACATTGATTCCAACGTCAATCCAGGGCCAAATGCGCAACTGAAAATCTGTTTGCCGACATCACTCTGAGAGAGATCATCCCAAATTTTCTTTAAAACAAATAAAACCGTCGCAGAGGACATATTTCCATAATGACGTAACACGTCGCACGAATATCGATTATCATTTTCGCTTAACCCTAATGCTTTTTCACATGCCTGCAAAATCTTTTGACTTCCAGGATGAATAGCAAATAGTTCAATGTCTGACAATGAAAGTTGTTGTTGCTGTAATAATCGCTGGGCAAATTGCGCAATACCCGATTGAATCGCTTGTGGCACATAGGACGATAAGACAATATCAAAGCCATTGTCAGCAATGTGCCAAGTCATATCATCACTATGTTGTGGTAATAAATCGCAATGAAATTCTTTGAGAATAAAATTTCTTGCTTGAAATTGCGAAGATTCGGCTTCGACTAACAAAGCCGCTGCGCCATCTGCAAAAATGGCGTTTGAAATTAAGTTATCCATAGACTCATGCTTTTGAAAATGAATCGTACACAGTTCCACACTCACCACCAATACTTTCGCTTGTGAGTCCGCACGGCAGATAGCATCTGCCACTTTGAGTGCATTAAACGCGCCATAACACCCCATGAAATTAATGCAAGTTCGTTTTACCTGTGTGTTAAGTTGTAATTGCTGCACAATTTCAATATCTATGCCAGGCGCATACATGCCCGTACAACTCACGGTAATGAGATGAGTAATGTCTTGCTGATTAAAATGTCCTCTCGAAGCAAAACAATGTTGTATCGCTTCTAATGTCAATGGGAGTGCCTGTTCTTTGTAAAGGCGCATACGGGAAGACGTAGAAGGAAAAGGCAGCGTTGGATCATTAGGAAAAAATTCATATTCACCCGGTTGTTTACAGAAATCACTTACGACGCTATGACGGTATTCAATGCCAGTTGCCCGATAAACAGATTTCAGCAAACGCTTCTCAGCCGGCTTTAATTGTAAAGCCGCGGTCACAATCTCAGCCGCTGTCGTTTGATCTTGCCTATGACGAGGATTCGCAATACCGATTGATGTAATAGCGCTCATATATTTCCTTATGTCTTTGCCTATCCTATGATGACAACCTGCTTCAATCCCATGTGTTTAGACGATTTATCTTATCTACTTCTCCTACTACTAATAGCAAATCATCCGCTTGTAAAACAGTATCCGGAGCCGGATTTAAGATACGTTTATTGTCACGCTCTATCCCCACTATCATACCGTTGACGCGTTCCCGTAACTTTGAACTTCGTATCGTTTCGCCCACCACTGTATGATGACTATCTAACAATAAAAAAGCTAATACAAAATTATCGAGAAAACTTTTCTCTTCATTTTCCTCAGTGATTTGTGACACCTCATTTTGAAAGGCTTCGATTTGCTTGTCATTTCCTAACACAACCAGCCTATCATGCGAAAAAATTTTTTCCTCTCCGCGCGGTGCAGGTATCACTCTTGATCCGTGACTAATAGCAACAATATTCACTCCATAACGCTGCCGAATTTGACTTTCACCTAATGATTTGCCAACAAACGGAGATTTTTCTCCCACTTCAACTTCAACCAAATGGGTATCCCAAGGGGCAAGCTCTGCATATCTTGATTGATCATTTTGATTGTTTGTTTTGAGATTACGTATCAATTGCTCTTCAAACCAATGATAGGAAAGTTCCAAATGTTTATAAGCGACGAGGAAGAAAACAATACCGATGGCAAAAAAGATCATCATGATTAACAAAGTATGAAAATAGACAATCGACAATATCGTGATTTCGCTTAAGGTGATGAGCCAAATCATAAATACGGCGGGATTTAACGATGTCTTTGCATAGTCCGGTAATTTTGCTTTATTAATCGAGAACAACATCCCCCAAATAAAAGGTGATGAAACAAGCAAAGACAATAATAAAGAAGTCAGATTGATGAGACCTGATCCTTTCAACAAATAACCAACCCATTCACGGATAGCACTGTAATGAATAAAAGTAAAAATAATAGCGACAAGAAAACCATTTATGATTAAACGAATAGTCGCGCGACTGAACAAAGAATTTTTTTGTGATGAAGAGAGAGTTCGATAAACCCACGATGAATAACTTTCTAAAAAATATTGAATACGCTTAGGAAGATGTTTGGTTAACGCGGTATCAATATAGCCTGATAATCGAATGAAATAAGGGGTAGTAAACGTCGTAATTCCTGCTACTGCCACAATGAGAGGATACAATTGATCCGTAGTGACCTTCAAGGAAACTCCCAAGGCAGCAATGATGAATGAAAATTCCCCTATTTGAGCCATGCTGAATCCGACGCGAACGGATGTATTGATACTTTGACCAGTCAGAAATGCAGCCATAGTGGTTGTTAAAATTCGTCCGATCACGGTCACTAATGTGATCAATAACACAGCAGGCCAATGCATCCAGATAATAGCGGGATTAATCAACATGCCGACAGAGATGAAAAAGACTGCCGCAAAAATATCTCGTATCGGTCTAATCAAATATTCAATGCGATGCACTAAGACCGTTTCTGCCAAAATGGATCCCATGATGAATGCACCTAAGGCAGGAGAATAATGTAATTTCGCTGCTAAGCAAACTAAGGATAAACACAATGCCACCGAGATAATAGTCAAGGTTTCTTGGCTAATATAACGCGATATTCTTCGAAATAGAGGCGGCACAGCAAAATAACCTATGATAAACCATCCTCCTACTACCAAGATCAAACGCACACTTGAAAAAAACATATCGCTAGAAAATAAATTTTTTGTCGTGACAATGGTAGTGAGTGCTACCAACAATAAAATCGCCAATAAATCTTCTACAATCAGCACACCAAAAATTAATTCTGCAAACCGTTTAGTTTTTAATCCCAATTCATCAATTGCCTTGATGATGATGGTGGTCGAGGAAATGGAAAGTGCCGCGCCAAGAAACAGTGCATCATAATACGACCAATCCAATAGCAACCCTGTCCCATAACCGATCATCATCATAAGCAAAACTTCTATGAACCCAGTCACAGAAGCAGAAAACCCCACGCGCGTTAATTTACGAAAACTAAATTCCAATCCTAATGAAAACATCAAAAATATCACGCCCAACTCGGATAGAATCTGGATATTGGCGACATCGTTGACGAGGGCATGTGGAGGCGTATAAGGACCTAGAATCATGCCAGCCACAAGATATCCAAGCACAACGGGTTGACGAATGCGTTGGAATAATAAAGTGACGATGCCTGCTAAACCTAGCATTAACGCAAGATCATAGATAAGCGGAGCTAATGTATGCACTAAAAAACCTTATAAAATTTTATTATTTTGCAATTCTACTCTATTTGTCATCCCAGCAACTACCTTGAAAAGAATCGTCATCCTCGAAGCACGCTCGGCCAGGGGATAACCGCACTCCCCATAACGGCACAGCTATGATAAATTAATTCCACATAAAGGAATCCACGCATGAACATCATTCCCATTCCCATACTCAGTGATAATTATGTATGGACGCTTCTCGATACCAATCAACCCACTGCTGTGATTGTTGATCCTGGTGAAGCAAAGCCTGTGATTCATTTTCTCAAACAGCATGAACTCACTTTATGCGGCATACTGATTACTCATCATCATTGGGACCATACTGGCGGTATCGCAGAATTAAAAAATCAATATGACATCCCCATCTATGGGCCTGTCAACGAAACAATTGATGGCTTAAGTGTTCCTCTCCAACCTGATCAAATTATTCAACTCGAATCCTTTCCATTGAAGTTACAAGTAATAGGTATTCCAGGACACACCTTGGGACATGTTGCCTATTACTCGCCTGGGATATTATTTTGTGGCGACACTTTATTTGCTGCAGGTTGTGGAAGGGTGTTTGAAGGTACAGCTGCGCAGATGTATGCCAGTTTACAAAAAATAGCTGCGCTACCAGATAACACTAAGATTTATTGCGCGCATGAATATACATTAAATAATCTACGTTTTGCTGAACAGGTAGAACCAGAAAATAAAAAAATCAAAGAACGCTTAGTACGAGTGAGTGATTTACGGAAAAAGAATCTTCCCTCCTTACCTTCTCTGTTAAAAGAAGAAAAAGAAACTAATCCATTTTTACGCTGCGATTCCCCTGAACTCATTGCGAATGTTGAAAAGCATGCGGACAAAACGCTTTCTACGCCTGTCGAGGTGTTCACTGAGTTGCGAACATGGAAAGATGGATTTAAGGGATAACACTGCGAAGAAGCAGAGCTCTGGATGCCAGCATGTTTTTCACTAGTGTCCGGTAATAATGTTTAAAAAATAATTTATATACATGTCATCCCGGAATTTAGTGCCCTTTAGCGAGCTTGCGAGCTTAGGGGCACTTAATGTCCGGGACCTATCTAGACTCTTGCACAGAGTTATGGATGGGTCCCGGACATTAAGCACTGCTAAGCTCGCAAGCTCGCTAAGCAGCGCTAAATTCCGGGATGACAGGGTGTAACGTTTTTTTAACATTTTTACCGGACAGTAGTGAGCATGTTTTTAGCTGGCATCCAGAGCTCTGCCTCTTCGCTGGTGCTTGGCCCGAAGATGATGACATCATTCCTCATACACCAATGCTAATTCTCGGGCTGCTTTGACTTCATCTAAACGTCGTACGGGCAAAGTATGGGGGGCAGTTTTTAATAGATTCGCGATCTGTTCTGGCTTCTTCTAATATTTTTATCAATGCATCGGCAAACGCATCCAACACTTCTTTGCTTTCAGTTTCAGTTGGCTCAATCAACAAACATTCTGGGACGAGCAATGGAAAATACATGGTCGGCGCATGAAAGCCATAATCCAATAATCGTTTTGCCACATCTAACGCAGTAATATGCAGGGTTTTCGCTTCATTTTTTAAAGTGATAATAAATTCATGACTCGCACGGCGCGTTGGATAAGCTAAGCGTAAATCCAGCTGTTTTTAAACGCACCAGCAAATAATTTGCATTTAACGTTGCGAATTCAGAGACTCGCTGTAAGCCTTCTCTTGCCTAACAGTCGTGCATAAAAATAAGCACGTAAAATAATGCCGGCATTTCCCATGAATGCTGATAAACGGCCTATGGTTTCCGGACAATCTTTTTCTGTCAGCCAACGATAACGATCCCTTCTTTTGCCACACGCGGAATAGGGAAATAAGGAAGCAAACGCTCGTTTGCAACCACCGGACCACTACCTGGACCACCACCACCATGCGGGGTCGCAAAAGTTTTATGGAGATTTAGATGGACGACATCAAAGCCCATATCACCTGGACGAACTTTGCCTAAAATGGCATTAAAATTAGCACCATCGTAATAAAGCAAACCACCAGCTTGATGAATAATTCTCGCAATCTCTTGAATTTTTTCTTCAAACACACCCAGTGTCGAAGGATTAGTTAACATGATACCCGCTGTCTTTGGGCCAACGGCCGCTCTTAATGCGTCGATATCGACATTGCCATCATTAACCGGTAGGGATTTCGCGGACTTTAAAACCACATTGCACGGCTGAGGCAGGATTCGTCCCATGCGCCGCATCAGGGACTAAAATTTCATCACGCTCAAGATCGTTACGTGCTTGATGATAAGCACGTATCATCGCAACGCCTGCAAATTCACCTTGTGCCCCTGCCATTGGCGAAAGCGCCGCGTCCTTCATGCCAGTTACTGTTTTTAAAATTTCCTGAAGTTCATAAGCACAAGCCATAAATCCTTGGCTATTGGTTTCCAGTGATAAAGGATGATGATGTAAAAATCCTTCCAGCGATTGCCAAACGATTCACGCCACGCGGATTATATTTCATCGTACAAGAACCTAGCGGATAAAAATGACGTATCAATCGAGAAATTTTTCTTGCGATAAATTGGTGTAATGACGCACCACTTGTAACTCAGAAGTTTCTGGTAAGCGCGGAATATCCGTACGTAATAATGCCGCAGGAATATCATCACACGACATAGTCTTTGAGTGGGCCATTGTGACTTAGCGGAACGACCTTTGCGTGATTCATCAAAAATTAAACCTGACATGTATAGGGTCTCCTCAATTATTCTAATGCTGTACGCGAGATATAATGCTGTTCGTCATCTGAAAAAAAAGGAGTCGTACTAGCTGCTCCTTCGGATATTTTCCCTTCTTTTTTTATGTTTTTCTCTTCTAAGATCTGACGTAATTGTTGAACCAGTAATGAAATGTCATCTGCTGTCTTTGTTTCAGTCGCGCAAAGCAACAGACTATCAGCTAGTTCAGGATATGCTTCTTTTAGCGCATAACCACCTTGAATATGGTGTTCGGCTAATTCATGCAAAACAGTTTCTACCGGCTTGCTCAACGCGCATTACCATTTCATGGAAGAAAGGTGAATTAAAAACCATTTCCACACCGGGAATTGTCAGTAATTCTTTTTGCATCTTGCGTGTATTCATATGACAACTTTCCGCGACACGGCGCAAACCTTCTGGCCCCATCAAACTCATGTAAATGGTGGACGCTGTCACCATCAATCCTTGATTGGTACAAATATTTGAAGTTGCTTTTGCGCGGCGGATATGTTGCTCACGCGCTTGCAAGGTCAACACAAAACCCATCTTGCCATTCATATCCACAGTACGGCCGACAATACGACCAGGCATTTGTCGCACGTGGACTTTTTTACAGCATAAAAAACCATAATAAGGGCCGCCAGATGCAAGTGGAATGCCAAGGGTTGTCCTTCACCACATGCAATATCTGCGCCTTCCTGCCCCATTGTCCCGGCGGTTTCAACAAGTGCCATGGCCAGTCGGATTAACTACGCCAATAGATAAAATATCTTTTTCTCGCGCCCAATCCGTTAATGCATCCACGTCTTCTAAAACGCCAAAAAAATTGGGCTGTGGAATGACTAATGCCGCCACATCTTCATTCAATAATTTATTCAACTCATGCACATCCACCTTGCCCGTTTCTTTCTGATAAGGAACATCAATGAGATGAATGTTTTGCTGGTTCACGATGGCTTTGACGGTTTCGCGATAATGAGGATGGATAGAACGCGGCAACAAAATGCTGAATTTTTGCTTCTTGCCAGTAAGCCGCACTGCCATCAGAATGGCTTCTGCCAGAGCAGAGGCGCCATCGTATAAAGACGCATTGGATACTTCTAAGCCCATCAAACTTGCCATCATAGTTTGAAATTCATAAATCAGCTGCAAACGTGCCTTGGCTAGCTTCTGCTTGATAGGGAGTATAGGCCGTATAAAATTCACCTCGTGTTGCAACATCCCATACCGCAGCGGGAATATGATGCTCGTAAGCGCCCGCACCAATAAAACATAGCAATTCCGCCATCTTGCTGCGCACGTTCGCGCATGAGGCGTTCTAATTCCATTTCTGATATACCACTTGGCATGCTTTCAAGTGAAGCATGGCGTAAAGAATCAGGAATTTCTTCAAACAACGTTTCAAGTTTAGTAATCCCTATTGTTTTAAGCATTTCCTTCATATCTTGCTCAGTATGCGGAATAAAAGGCATGCGCCGCTCCTCATAAAAATCTCGTTAATTAATGTGCTTCAGAAGCCACTACTTTTGAATATTCATCTGCATTTAATAAAGCTAAGCCCGTACGAGTATGATCGTGGGGACGTACACGAAGTAACCAACCTTTTCCGTAGGGATCTTCGTTGACGAGCTGAGGATTTTCAATGACTGCTTCGTTGATTTCAACCACTTCCGCTGGCACCGGGCAATAAATATCGGCCGCTGCTTTCACTGACTCAACCACAGCACATTCTTGGCCACTATCAAAACTGGATTCTATCTCTGGTAATTCGACATAAACTAAATCACCCAACATGGTTTGAGCATGATCGGTAATACCTATGGTTAATACTTCGTCATCTTTTCTCACCCATTCATGGGTTTTTGTATATTGCAGTTTTTGCGGTATGTTACTCATTAGTTTTGCTCCCGACCATTAAAGGGCTATTGTCTAAAATACTTTTTTCCCATGGCGTACAAACGGTGGCTTAATCACCTGTGCTGGGACTTGTTTATTACGTATCTCAACGAAACACTCCGTTCCTATCTTGCTGGCACACGAGCAAGCGCAATACTCTTTTCCAGGGTTGGTGAATAACCTCCACTTGTGACTTCACCTTCACCATTGCCAGTAATCATTACTTTTTGATGGTTACGGATCACGCCAGGGCCTTCCAATACCAAGTCCGACCAAACGTTGTTTCACGCCTTGCTGAACTTGTTTTTCTAATGCCTCACGGCCAATAAAATTTCGTTCCTTGGGATCCATGTGACAGTCCAAGCTAAATTGGACTCAAGCGGCGTCACGGTTTCATCCATGTCAGAACCATATAAATTGAATCCCGCCTCTAAACGTAGCGTATCGCGCGCACCTAATCCACAAGGCACAACATCTGCTTGTAGGAGAGTTGCCAAATTATCCCCACTTTTGTTACCGGCAAAATAATTTCATAACCATCTTCGCCTGTATAACCAGTGCGAGCAATAAATAAATCCTCAACCGCGGCAAAGGTAAATGGTTTTAAATTCCGAACAATATCCAACGATGATGGAGCGGAAAAGTAGCAGATTTTATCTTTAGCTTCCGGACCTTGTATAGCCAACATCGCAAGGTCTGTCCGTTCTACTAGCGCGATATAAAGCCTTCTGCTTGCAGTCGCATCCAAGCCATATCTTTCTCTCGAGTTCCTGCATTGATCACGATACGGTAAATCATTGTCTTTTAATCGATAAACGATTAAGTCATCAATCACACCGCCTTTTTCATTTAACATACAGGTATAAAGTGCTTTGCCATCAACGAGACGCTCGACATTGTTTGCTAATAATCGTCGTAAGTAAGAGGTGGCATCTGGCCCGCGAAGATCAACCACGCCCATGTGCGATACATCAAACATGCCGGCATGTTGTCTAACTTGATGATGTTCTTGCAGTTGGGAACCATAATGAAGTGGCATTTCCCAACCAGCAAAATCAACCATTTTTGCATTTGCTTTTAAATGCAGGTCATAAAACGGTGTTTGTTTTCCCACGGAATCTTCCTTCGTATTGGGTTTTGCAGAGGGTAGGGAGTATAGCGTTTCGACGTAAAAAACAGAAGGGGGTAGTTTTCTCTGATTATCCTCGGCTCGCCAATTGAGGCAGTCCATTGCGATCGCCGACGGCATGGCGAGTAAATATATTTTTTATCCATTGGGCTCGGTTTATGGTATTTAAACCAAAAGAACGTAAACGCTGAACACTTTTTTTATCGCTATCAAATACATTCTTAATGACATCAACGCCATTTAACAATGAAAAATTATCTGCTTTTCGCCATCGCTCATAACGTCGCAAAAGTGTGGTACTCGAAAAATCGCGACGCTCTCTGATGGCATCTGTGATGACTTCGACCAAACTGACAGCATCAAGTAATCCCATATTGACACCTTGTCCAGCCAGCGGATGAATGGTATGCGCTGCATCACCCACAAGCGCAAGATGCGGCGCTACGTATTTTTTTGCTTGTTGTTTATGTAGTGGAAATGAATAACGTTGTTCAACATCAACTATCTCACCTAATTGATGTGCGAATGCTTTCGCTAATTCTTGCTTGAAGTGATTCAGCTCTAACGTCATCAAACGTTTTGCTTCTTTCAAGGGTAATGACCAAACAATGGATGAGAGGTTATCCTGATCCAGGGGAAGAAAAGCGAGCGGCCCGGTCAGAAGAAAAACTTGGCGTGCAATATGCTCATGTGAATGTTCTGTTTGTACTGTTGCGACAATCGCTTCTTGTTCATAATCGTAATGATCAAGCAAAATGCCTGCTTGTGAACGCAGCCAAGAATGTGCTCCATCTGCTGCCACTGCTAATTTGGCTTGAAAAAGACGACCGTCTTTAGCGCGCAATTCCACGCTCTTTTCTTGGATATGAAACGAATCGAGTTCAATAGGAGAAATCCATTCGATTTGCGCGCATTGTTTAATTTTTTCAGCGAGTACAGATTGGATAACATTATTTTCAATGATGTAACCTAAAAGTGGCTCTGCAATTTCCTTGCTATCAAATGAAATTTTGCCGGAGCCATTTTCATCCCAAACATAAATTTGTGTAAAAGGGCTCACACGTTTTTTCCGCATATTTTCCCAAATTTGTAACGAGCGGAAAATTCGCTGTGAGGATAAAGCAATGGCACTGACACGATGAGAATAATGAGCAGCATCCCAAGTAGGTAAGTTGGACTTTGCTTCTAAAATAGCAATCGATAATGAAGTTTGTTTAGCAAGCGCACACGCAAGAGTGAGCCCTACTATACCTCCTCCAACAATAAGAATGTCGTATGATGTTTGCATTAGAAAGGCAATCTCAAATTCGAACGAACAGATAATATCCACTCTCTAAAGCAAGATTGAATTTTTTTCAAGGCAGCTTCATTGCTTGCTTCAAAACGTAAGATTAAATAGGGCGTTGTGTTAGAAGGACGCACTAATCCCCAACCATCAGCAAAGCTTACCCGTAATCCATCAATCGTATTGACTTCTTTTGCATCTGAAAAATTTGCATGATTAACCAGCTCTTGCATCAATTGATATTTTTCATTGTCCGCTACTGGGATTCTTAGTTCAGGTGTAATCACACTATGGGGAATACCATCAAACACCTGATGAGCGCCTTGATTATGCTTTGCCATAATTTCCAATAATCTTGCACCCGCATATAAAGCATCATCAAATCCATACCAACGATCTTTAAAGAAAATATGACCGCTGACTTCTCCTGCGAGCTGCGCTTTGGTCTCTACCATTTTCGCTTTAATTAACGAGTGCCCTGTTTTCCACATAATTGGCTCTCCACCCAATGAGCGAATTAAGGTACTCAGATTGTCTGTACACTTCACATCGAAAATAATTTTTGCTCGTGGATGGCGCGCTAAAAGAGCTTGCGCAAACAACATGAGTAATCGATCTGAATAAATGATTTCACCTTGGCTGGTCACAACGCCTAACCGATCTCCATCACCATCAAAGGCTAAACCGACATCGGCTTGTTTTTCACGAACGACACGAATAAGGTCTTGCAAATTTTCAGCCTGACTAGGATCGGGATGATGATGAGGAAATTTACCATCTATCTCACAAAATAATTCGTGAACCTGGCAACCTAATGCGCGAAATAGAATTGGCGCAATCATGCCAGTCACTCCATTCCCCGCATCAATCACAATATTAAGAGGACGTGCCAAATGAATGTCATTCGTGATGCGATTGATATAATGTTCTTTGATATCGATTTGTTTGCGAACACCCTGACCGCGAGTAAAGCGTCTTCCAATAATACGATGATAAAGCTCTGTGATGTTTTCCTCAGAAAGCGTTGCGCCCTGCACGACCATTTTTAGGCCATTGTAATTTGACGGATTATGACTGCCCGTTACCATGACACCTGAATTTCTTTCAAACGCATGAGCCGCATAATAAAGCAAAGGCGTAGGGACCATGCCAATATCCACCACATTACAACCCGCTACTTGTAAACCACGGCATAAAGCTTCGATCAATATAGGACTTGAGAGCCGGCCATCACGAGCTACCGCCACTTCATTTTCACCACGCTCTTGCAAGAGCGAACCTATCGCTTGTCCGATCAGAACAATGCTGTCTTCTGTCAGCGTTTCTCCCACAATACCGCGAATGTCATAGGTACGAAAAATAGAAGGATCTACGACTGAACCCAATTGATCTAGCATAATTAATTTTTCCCTGAATGACCGAAACCACCGCCACTGCGTGTCGTCGCCGCAAAATCAGTAACGATGTCAAAATGGGTACGAACAATGGGTAAAAAGACTAATTGTGCGATACGGTCACCTGGTTCTATCGTGTACGCTGTTTGACCGCGATTCCAACACGACACCATTAAGGGACCCTGGTAATCCGCATCAATTAATCCCACTAAATTCCCCAACACTAAGCCATGTTTATGCCCTAAACCAGAACGCGGTAATATGACTGCGGCAAGATGGGGATCGGCGATATAAATCGAAATGCCGGTTGGAAGCAAATGTGTTTTGCCGGGTTCAATCACTACAGATTGATCCACACAGGCACGCAAATCTAGGCCTGCAGCGTCGGCTGTTTCATAGCGTGGTAAGGGAAATTCTTTGCCGATACGAGGATCCAACACTTTGAGCTGTACAGGAACGGAATCCGGTTTACGCTTTTCACCGCGTATCGGCATGTCTTCCGCTTCGAGTGACGTCATTTTTGTTGTCATGATTTTTTCCTTGTTTTTTCGGAATAACGTTTAAATTCTCCTGCAATGATTACAATTAATTGCCTGGCTAATTTGCGTTTTGGCATAGCAGATAGGCTGAGAGAACCTTCTGGACCTATGACTGTCACTGCATTCTCATCCGCACCCATGCCTATATTGCCGCCCACTTCATTGGCAATAATGATATCCATGTTTTTGCGCTGGCGTTTCACTTCAGCTTGCTCGACAACTTGTTCTGTTTCCGCAGCAAAACCCACGATAAAAGGTCGGGGCGACAATTGACCCACCCCCGCGATGATATCCGGGTTACGCTCTAAGACGAGTGATAACAGGTCTTCTGTTTTATGAATTTTTTGTTTCGCAACGGTTTGAGGACGATAATCTCCCACTGCTGCGACGCCGAGAAAGATATCACATTCTGCTATTTTTCGCATGACAGCATCGTACATTTCTTGCGCGCTCACGACGGATAGGCATTCTATCTGAGACGGAGGCGACGGCACATGCACGGGTCCACTGATTAACGTCACCTCTGCGCCTGATGCTTGTGCTTCTTCTGCTAACGCATAGCCCATCTTGCCTGAGCTGCCATTGGTGATAAAACGGATAGGATCAATAGCTTCATGGGTAGGTCCTGCTGTCACTAACACACGTAGACCGGCCAATGTTCCTGTTGCAAATAAGTCACTTAATTTATTTCTGATTTCCACTGGTTCCAGCATGCGACCAGGACCTACATCACCACACGCCTGGCTACCTTCATTGGTACCGAGAATGTGAACTCCTTTCTTTTTTAAGGCTTGCGCGTTGTCTTGCGTCAAGACATGTTGCCACATGCCTTGATTCATAGCGGGTGCTAGCAGTATGGGTGCTTGTGTAGCAAGACATAATGTCGTCAGTAAATCATCTGCCTGACCGGTCGCCAGTCTTGCCATAAAATCTGCCGTAGCAGGGGCGACGACGATAGCATCCGCCCAACGAGCCAATTCAATATGCCCCATGGCCGCTTCCGCATGTAAATCAAACAAATCATCATGCACGGGATTGCCAGCGACCGCTTGCATCGTTAGCGGCGTGATAAAGCGTTTTGCATTTTCAGTCATGACAACACGAACGTTAGCCCCTGCTTCCCGCAAACGCCGCACAAGATCCGGGCTTTTATAGGCTGCGATGCTACCGGTAACTCCCAGTAATATTTGTTTATTGGCTAGCAATTGGGACATAGGTAAGTCCTGTATGATATTTTGTTGTACAAGATAACACCGGATAGTATCCTTGTCATTCCTAGCGGTTTTGTATGTCACCGCATCCCTCTCGCCGCATCATCCCTCGCCACGTACATCCTCGGGAACTTTTTATATAAACCCACTCTAACAGGAAAAACCTTATGCGTATTACTGACTGGCCAACCGAAGATAGGCCGAGAGAAAAATTACTTCGCCAAGGTGAACAAGCTCTAACGGATGCTGAGCTCATCGCTATCATTTTAAAATCAGGGACACGTGGAAAAACGGCGCTTGATATTGCAAAAGAATTATTGATGGAATATGACAATCTCAAAGCATTATTACATGCCCCGCCGCACCAACTTATCAACAAATCCGGCATAGGTGATGCAAAATACGCGATGCTAAAAGCAGCAGTTGAATTAGGAAAACGATCTCTCCACGTCCCGATTAATGTGGGGATGGTTTTGAATAATACCCGTATGACACAACAATTTTTGGCTGACCGCTTGCGAGATTACACGAATGAAGTGTTTAGCTGTCTATTTATGGATACTCATTTGCGACTCATTCGCTTTGAAATTCTATTTCATGGAACCATTCATTCTACCGCCATTTATCCACGTGAAATTGTCAGGCGAGGTCTAGTCCATAATGCTGCTCATGTCATTTTGGCTCATAATCATCCTTCAGGAAGTCCAACACCGAGTCAGGCTGATAAAGAAGTCACCATAAGAATTAAACGCGCTTTGGATTTGATTGATATTGATGTTGTCGATCATATTATTATTGGCAATCCGGATCATTTTTCATTTGCAGAAGCTGGGTGGTTATAATCTACCCTGCTTCACGCTGCTTAAAATTTTATTCGCTGGAGTCGTTCTGATACCGTATCGATGTCAGTTTTCAACTCGGTGGATAAATCAGCCGCTGAACATCGTTGCTCCGGTTCCTGTTTCCACAGCCAAGTAATTATCTGACGTATTTTGGGTTTGCAAGTAAAAGGAATAGATTCCCTTTTCCCACTCCTAAGAAACGAAGCAACCTCATCGTTATTTTTGCATTGGTAGATATAAGGATCCCTTTCAGCAGCTAACTGCCATATAACAACGGCGAAGGCAAACATATCTGTTTTTTTAGTATGGAAACAAGCGAGAAAGAATTCCGGTGCCAACCAAAGAGGAGAACCACGTCTGTCTTCTTTATTGTCGATTTCTTTTGTAAAACCAAAGTCGCATAGCTTAGCATTGTACTTTTCATCAAACACAATATTACCTGGCTTAATATCGCAGTGAACAATGTTCTCTGAATGTAAATAACAAAGCGCAGTGCCAATATCAATTATGAACTTATAGCGACCATCCCATTTAGGTAGCCGCTTTTCATCTATCATATCTTCTAACGATCCCTGAGACATCCACTCCATCACAATATAATACATAGAGGATGTCTGAGAACATCCATAAAACTCGACAATATTAGGCGCATGCAATCTTTGCATTATGTTTTTTTCTTTTTCGCATGCTAGGCGGTTTTCTTCATTTGCAAAACACATGACTTTGATTGCGACTAGTTTGGCATCCCATGTTCCTTTAAACACCGAACCAAAACACCCTTTTCCTATTTTTTTCCCAAAATCTATGCTTCTGTAAGCAATATTAAAATTCTGCTGCTTTTTGATTTCAGTTTCTGTTATTGGAATTTGTTCAGTGACGTTTTTTTCTTTTTGTGGAGAGGCAATAGGTGGTGATTGATCTCCAAATAACCCCATTTTGGATACACTACTGGTACGACGACTGTCCATTGCTCACTCCTTCTTGAATACAATATTATTCATGCAAATAAGATAATTCTTAATCCTTTGAAATTTTATTATACTCATCTTTCCATTGCTCTATGGAGGACTTTCTGGTATAAGTGGCACCCTTATATTGCAAACTGCGATCTGTATTCATTTAAGATAAGATAGAGAGTAAATATGGCTAAGAAGTGTCCAATTACGGGCAAGGGCCCAATGGTGGGGCATAATGTCTCCCACGCAAATAATAAAACCAAGCGTCGCTATTTACCTAACCTACAATACAAACGTTTTTGGCTAGAAAGCGAAAAGCGCTTCATTCGTATTCGCATCACAACACGCGCCATGCGTATCATTGATAAGTATGGTATTGAAGCTGTACTCGAAGACATGAAAAAACGCGATCAAATCGCCAAAGACTAAGGTAACCGTATATGCGCGATAAAATTAAAATGCTTTCCACTGGAAAGACAAAGAAAGGTAAACCAACCGGAACATTTAAGACCACTACTAAAAATAAAAAGAAAACTACCGAAAAGCTGAAGATGAAGCATTATGATCCCCGTGCATACAATGCTGAAACCGGCAAAGATGGTATGCATGTTCTTTTTGAAGAAACTAAGATTTAGTGATCCCTCGTACTTTCTCTTCAACTATATCATCCGTCATCCTCGAAGCACGCTCGCCCGAGGATGATGGGAACAATTCATTACAGGGGAGGAGTTAGCTACGCGAGGTTTCCTTGTGGCACATACATCTTAAGCCGCTTAGAAAATAAACGTAATGCGTCAATTCCTGTCGCTTCTGCTTGTTGACACCAGTCTTGCAAAGCCTCAATCAATTCTTTTTGGCTAGCCGTACCACGACTCCAAATATCCTGTAATTTAAGGCGAAATTGATATACCACACGCAACGATTGGAAATTTTCTAGCAAGGTCGCAAGACGCAATTTTTGTGAAGCTTGCATCAGAGAAGAATCACGAACCAATAACGTTTTAGCGCGATTCAATAAACCGCGACTCGTTTTACCCGCACGTTTTTTTTCTTCTTGAAGCATAGGAATAACCACTTCGCGGGTATAGTTAGCCATCAAGTGAAATCGATAACTAATCACCGCTTTAAGTGTTTCTGTATCAATATAATTTTTTGATGCCAACATCTTAGGCTGTGACAACACGCGTTTTGGATTGGCTAGCCGGAAGAATTGGAGAGTACGAATGAGTAACCAACCAATATCGACTTCCCACCACTTGGAAGAAAATTTAGCGGACGTTGCAAACGCATGATGGTTGTTATGTAACTCTTCTCCACCGAGGAAAAAAGCCAGCGGAATAACATTGCGGGAGGCATCTTTGCATTCATAATTCCGATAGCCCCAATAATGACCAATCCCATTAATGACCCCTGCAGCGAAGAATGGAATCCAAGCCATTTGTATTGCCCAAATGGTAAGCCCTATTGTGCCAAACAAGGCGAGATCGATGGCTAACATAAAATAAATACCCCAAATACTTTTAGGGCTATAAAGATGACGCTCTATCCAATCATCGGGCGTCCCTTCGCCAAATTTTTCTAAGGTTTCTTTATTCTTAGCTTCTGCACGATAAAGTTCGGCACCTTCAAAAAGAACCTTTGTTATCCCTCTTGTCATTGGACTATGCGGATCTTCTTCGGTTTCCACTCTGGCATGGTGCTTGCGATGAATCGCCGCCCACTCTTTGGTGATCTGACCGGTCGTCAACCACAACCAAAAACGGAAAAAATGGCTGACAATGGGGTGGAGCTCAAGTGCGCGATGGGCTTGGCAACGATGTAAGTATATTGAGACGGAGAAAATGGTGATTTGTGTCAACACAATTAATACGATGATATAGCCCCACCAAGGCAGTGGTAATAATCCAAACATGTTTTGAGCCCTCTTAGATTTGTTTTATGATACAGCAAAATATGCGGATAGAGCAGAAATATAATCTTCCGTTGCGGGTTTTAAGACTATAAATGGAGACTAAAATATCGCCTATGCCAGAATTACCAGAAGTCGAAACCACCCTTAGGGGCGTTGCTCCTCACATCCTTGGTCAAAAAATCATAGATGTCATTATCCGGCATCCCCACTTACGCTGGCCTATCCCTCCTCGTCTCAAACAACACTTAAAAGGACAAATTATTCGCCGGTTACAACGGCGCGGTAAATATCTTCTATTCATCCTGGATACGGGAACACTTATTCTGCATCTGGGTATGTCTGGCCGTTTACAGATACATAATGACACCGTGCCGCCCCAAAAGCATGATCATGTGGATATTCGTTTTCTGAATAAAAAAGTCCTGCGCTTGACTGATCCACGACGTTTTGGCGCATTACTCTGGACATCTGACTCACCCGAGACACATCCTCTTCTCAAAAATATGGGACCCGAGCCACTCACCTCCTCATTTGATGGCACCTATCTTTGGGAACATGCACGCAACCGAAAAATCGCCGTGAAATCTTATATCATGGATAGCAAAATCGTTGTTGGCATTGGCAACATTTATGCTACAGAAGCCTTATTCCAAGCACGTATTCACCCCAAAACCCCAGCGGGTAAAATAAGCCGCGATCACTATCAAACACTGGCGACAGTCATTAAAAGCGTATTACAGCACGCGATTAACAAAGGCGGCACTACATTAAAAGATTTTGCGCAAAGTGATGGATCACCGGGCTATTTCAGCATTGAATTGCAAGTCTATGGCCGAGCGGGAGAACCTTGTCCACGTTGTCATACACAACTCTTATCTTTGCGCATAGGTCAACGCAGCACAGTTTATTGTCCCAAGTGTCAGAAGAGATGCGGCTAGGCCATTTGTGGCTCGACTTTATATTTTTCCATATTCACAATATGTTCATGGAACGCATCGACACTCGGATGGTGACCGACACTAACAATGGAACAATTCGGTAATTGCTCATGCAATAAATGATAAAGATGCGCTTCATTCTTCAAATCTAACATCGATGTACTTTCGTCTAGAAACACCCAATCTGGTTTATGCAGTAACACTCTGGCAAACCCAACCCGCTGCTGCTCACCGGGAGACAATTGTTCAGACCAAGCGGCTGTATCTTTAAGTCGCGGGATAAAAATATCTAAATGGCAATCATGTAACACCTGCACAATCTCTTTTTCCAAGTCAGGATTAATCTTATCTGGAAATAAAATCGCTTCCGCAAAAGTGCCCATCGGCATATACGATTTTTGCGGCAAGTACATCACTCGTTTATCCATCGGAAAATAAATTTCACCTGCAGCATAAGGCCAGATACCCGCCAATGTGCGAATGAATGTGCTTTTGCCTATTCCTGACTCGCCTTTTATGACATAGCTATGTCCATGGACAAACGTTTCATTAATATTTTTCAGTAACACATTACCTCGTGTTGTTTTAATCGTGACTTCTTTTGCAGAAATAATGTTTTCAGGCAGCGTTTTCACGACGACTTTATTTTCTTCCTCAGCCACCACTTCTACTTCATAAACATGATTCAAGAATGTTGTTAAACGTTGAGAAATTGCTCGCCATTGAGCAATTTGCGTATAGGCATTCACCAGGTAAGACAAAGAATCTTGCACACTACTAAACGCTCGAATACTTTGCATCAAGCCGCCTAACAAAAATACTTTTCCAAAATAATTTGGCAAAGCCACGATGAGAGGAAGCAAGACCGCTGCTTGATTAAATCCACCGGTAAACCACAGTAATAATTTTTGTCTCAAAATGATGGCGTACCAATTTTCTAATACTCTAGCAAAATGGACATCTAAAATACTTTTTTGATGATGTTCGCCTTGATATAAAGCGATTTGCTCCGCATGTGAGCGAAGATCGATGGCTGAAAAACGAAACGTAGCTTCGCGTCGCTGTTGTTCGAAATTGAGTGGAATCAGTGGCCGTCCAATTTTGAATGTGATCAATGTTCCAATCAAATTGTATAAAAGCCCTGCCCAAACCAAATAACCATAAATATGTATCGTACCTAGCGAACCCAGTGGAATAGTCAGGACACCGGATAATGTCCAAAGAATATAAATAAAAGCAGGAAAAGTCGTGACCGCTGCCACCAATCCCACCGACAAGTCAATGGAGTTACCGATGAGTGTATTCGCATCTTCTTGAATACGTTGATCTGGGTTGTCGGTATAGGAACTGACTGGTGCATTCTCACCATCCTGAATACGCTGATATGAATTGTTTGTTTTGGTATCGAAATGTTCTAAATAATAATAACCATGCTTTTCCATCCATCGATCGATGAGTTGCTCGGTTAACCAACGCCGCCAGCGCAGCCCAAATAACTGTGAAAGATAATAACGATACACTTGCAGGATAATGTAAAAAGTAGCGAGGATGATAAACACCACTAACAAGCGCACTGTAGCATGGACATTGTAAGCTTGAAGCGCATTATAAAAATAATTATACCAGTAAGTGAAAACCACATCGAAACCGACGAGTACGATTGTCATGATCATGACAACAGCCACAAACAGATAAGCGGACATACGCTGATCAGATTGCCAATATGCTTTAATCAATTGCCATGCAGTATATTTACGCGGTTTTAAAAATTGTCTCACAGGAAGGAACGGATATTGCTGCTGCATGCACGCCACTCCACAAGATCAGCTTCGATATTAACATGACCATGGATACTTCTGTCACCTGAAGTGTTTAATTTGTTAGGTATAAAAAACTCTCCAGTTGCATGACGGTTTTTTTAACAAATCAATCGCGCTATAATCGTTCCAACTTAATGATGGAAACCATTATGAAAAGGAAGGCAACATACATTACTCTCGCCGTTTGCGCCCTGTCATTGCTTTCTAGCTGTTCTTTTAATCCCTTCACTACTGATAATCATGAAACAGGTAGTCCTGTCAGTGCCGCTATTGGTGCGGGTATTGGCGGCGGCAGCGTTGCGCTGCTCCGGGGACATAAATTCTACATCGGCCTTGGTTCAGTCATTGGCGGTGCTGTGGGTTATTATGTGTCTACACTTCGCTATGCTTCAGGCGGTGTCATACAGGGCGGCGGAAAGGTTTATCAAGTTGGCGAGATCATTGGGATCTACATTCCCACAGACAATATGTTTGACTCGAACACAGATGTATTATTGCCTCAAGCCTTTCCCATACTCGATAGTGTTGTAGCTATTTTGCGACGTTACCCGAATAATAATATTCTCATATCAGGCAATACCAGTGGATTTTATCGTGGCCGTTGGGAGCAAGGACTGTCTGAACGTCGCGCGCAAAGAGTCGCCGCTTATCTCTGGAATGCCGGCATTAGCGATTTTCAAAATGATACAGGTACAGAATTACGCAGATTAAATTACGTGGGCTATGGCGATTATTTCCCCATCTCTAGCGACATTACCAATAAAGGCATACGCGAAAACAGCCGCATTCAAATTACTTCTTATCCATCCAACTGTGATTTGTTCATTGGTAAAAGAGATGTGGTTGTACGTAATATGGGGGCAACAGTGGATGATGATATTGGAGATGCACCCGCCTGTACGAGTGGGAATTGTTGAGCTTTGCACAGGACAAAATTTAGATTACTCGTTCATGCTTCGAGACAGCGTGCTTCGACAAGCTCAGCAGCGCCTCCTCAGCACGAACGGGTTCTAAAAATGCTTATCAACTGGCCGTTCGCCCTGAGGAGGCGTGCTCTTTGCGCCGTCTCGAAGGGTCACTGACGATACTGCTTCCCATACTTTGATGGGCTTTACTGTTGAATAACAAGCAGGGCTTACATTTTCTACTGTTTGAGCTTTAAACGTACAAGTGCGACTTAAACAAGGTGCGCAAGAGAAATGGGCCGCTAGATGAATCGATTTCTTTCCTAACGCTCCCGTATAAGCAGGATTAGTTGAACCATAGATCGAAACGGTAGGCACACCCAATGCAGCAGCTAGATGCCCCAATCCAGTATCGACAGCAACAGCCGCTTTTGCATGAACCAGCAGCTCAGCCATGCCCGCGATACTTAAGTTAGGGATAGTGTCGATAGCGGAACTCTGTGTCGCGAGACGTGTTGCTCGCTCTACCTCATCAGGATGACTTCCACTCAATTTCACCCGATAACCTGCTTGTGCAGCGAACTCTGCTAGCTGTATCCAATAAGATTCTGGCCATTGCTTGGTCGGCCAAGTGGTTCCATGTAAAAAGACCAGATAATTGTCGGAGGATGCAGGTCGATTAAACTGAACGCTATTCAGGCCAAAATCAGGTTCAGTCTCAGGTAATGGATAGCTTAATGCTTGAGCAAACAAACTGCGCATACGAACAATCGCATGCTGATAAAAATTAACTGTGCATTTATGCTGATAAGCCACAGACGCCAACGATTCTCGTGCAGAACCCCAATCTAATCCCGCACGCTTACCTTTCGCAAAAAAAGTCAGAAAAGCACTTTTTACTAACCCTTGCGCATCTAAAATCAAATCATATTTTTGTTCATGTAATTGTTCACGCAATCGTTTCCACTCACGTCGCGTCGTAGAAGAAAACACACCTTTGCGCCAACGGCGTAATGCCACTGGAATCACGTTGCCCACTAAAGGATGCCATTTGGGAATATCAGCGAACGCTTCTTCCACCACCCAATCAAATGTCATTGGTGTCGATGACGCTTTAGCAAACGCACGACCTGCATCCGTAAGCGCAGGAAGGGTGTGAATGATATCGCCCATTGATGATGTTTTGATTAACAAGATACGCATGAAGAACTCCAAGCTGCCATAGCTGCCAAAACACGATCAGGCTTTAAATCACGCATGCAGCGAAAATGCGCAAGAGGACATACGCGTTCAAAACAAGGCTGACAATCCAAATTCAATTTAAGAATGGTTGCCTCTTTAGAGAGGGGCGGTGTAAACGCTGGACTCGTTGAACCATACAGTGCAATCACCGGCTTTTTTAATGCGGCTGCCATGTGCATCAAACCCGAATCATTGGTGACCACACCGGAAACCAGCGATAGCAAATCAATCGTTTCGAAGAGTTCAGTGCGTCCAGAAATATTCTCACAACGATGATCTGTCATCGCCATTAATTGTTCTGTTATAGGACGATCGTTTTTTGCGCCAAACAGCCACACATCCCAACCTTCTGAAAGTTTCTGCTTTGCTACATCAGCAAAATACTCCACCGGCCATTGCTTGGCTGGACCATATGCAGCGCCCGCTCCCAACGCTAAAACCGGGCGTCCACGCCAAATGGGTTTCAGTTTAGCAAGCGTTGCGTCTTGAGAAATCTTTGTCACGCTAAATTCTGGATAAGGATAGACGGAAGGAAGCGGCGCATTAGGAGGCAAGCCCAACGCTATATATTGTTCGATCATCAGTGGATAACGTTTTTTATCCAATCGACGACTATCATTCAAGAGAACATACCGGCATTCACCCAGCCATCCCGTCCTTTTTTTAATCTTAGCCATCCATGGAATCAGTGCTGATTTAAATGAATTCTGTAAAACAATTACCTGATCATAGCCATTCGCTTGTAATTTTTTCGCGAGTTGATAACGCACACGCAACTTTAATTCACCATGTGAGAGTGGCATTTCTATGGCCTGAGTCACTTCTGGCATACACTTCAGCAGGGAAAATGTCCAAGCAGGTGCGAGAACATCAATGGTACGAGTGGCATCTTGCTGTTTTAACAATTTAAACAGGCTTTGTGCCATCACCATGTCCCCTATCCAAGCAGGGCCAATGATTAATATTTTTTTATGTGACATGACAGATAAATTATTAATTCTCTTTCGTCGGAATAAAATCTTTCAATACATATTCAGCACCACAATAAGGACAAACTACTTTTCCAAGTTCTTCAATTGGCATGTAAATACGTGGATGGGCATCCCATATCCTATCCTCTCTTGGCGGACAGGATAATGGTAGATCTTTATAAGTGATCTCATAATGGCGCAGAGCGCAAGCCACTGGTCCTGAATTCTGTTTCGCATCAAAGGGCATGACTATAATTCTCCGACATCCCAAACTCATGAATGGCGCTAATCATAACTGATTCTGACGTAGACCGCACCAAGCTTAAGGTCAACACCACCTTCCTTACGCTAAAATGCTATAATAATGAAAGAATAAAAAAGAGGAGTACCGCCATGTTACGTCATACGCTAAGTGCGGGTTTATTAGTGTTATTTCTTACACCATTAAGCGCTTTTGCTGTTATACCACTTCCACTTGAATCACAAGCAAGCTCAAATCTTCTACCTAGCCCCTTTCCTGTTTATACAAATGGGTCCATCGTTATCAATCATTCCGTGCCCGGTTTTGAGCAAAAATTTCTACCTACCAATAATGATTTTAAAGATAATCCCGGCTGTTATATTGGATGTTACTCCCATGACAAAGAAAACGGCATTTATCCCGTCGGAAATAATATTTTCGTGAATGGACAAATTAGAGTATCCGGATCGTATCAAGCGAGAATTTGTATTCCTACAGGTTATGAGAATAAACCCATTAGTGGTGAAGCTACCTTCAAAACGTTGTGCGCCACAAAAATTCCCAGCTGCAAAAATAATCAATGTTGGGGAGGGGGCGATACTGGTGGATGGTTTGGGATACAGTAATTAAGGCCCGTTGACAATTCTACTATGCCGGTCATAAATCATTGATTTTCTGCGATCCGCTGCTCACATACCAACAACGTATGCTGCGCTGCGGTTCTCAAAAATAAATGATTTCTGCCTCGGCCTAGCGAATTGTCAACAGCCCTGGTATGTCATACCACTTTCGCTGGCAATGACCATTACGATTGCAGCATTAATTTCATCCCTTCTCGCGCAGAGATGGTTGATTTAAATCCTAAATGCTGTTCAGCTAATTGAGCGGCCGCAAAAGAAGTTTTTATGTCTCCCACTCTTGCCGGTTCAAAGCGTAATTTTGCAGGTTTATTGCTTGCTTCCTCGATGAATTTAATCATTTGCAACAATGTTTGAGGTTGTCCTGTCGCTATATTTAATGCGCCAACATAAGAGCTTTGCAACGCAAGCAAATTGGCTTTTGCCACATCTGCGACATGAATAAAATCACGCGATTGTTCTCCATCTCCAAAAATAGTGAGCTCGCTATCATTTCTATAAGCATCGAGAAAACGACTAATGACACCTGAATAAGAAGAACTTGGATCTTGGCGTGGACCGTACACATTGAAATAACGCAGACCCAAGCTTTTTACGCCAAATATTCTCCCATACAAATCGGCATAATCTTCCGCATGAGTTTTTTGTAGTGCATAAGGTGACAAGACAATTCGGGATAAAGGCTTATCATCGCGGCAAGGAGGCGCACCGACCTCTCCATACACACTCGCGCTTGATGCATACACTAAACGAACAGGATGCCTAGCTTTGTATGCAGCTTGCAGTGCATGCAAACTACCTTGAGTATTGACTTGGAATGAGTAAATGGGATTTTCAATTGATTGAGGAACAGACACCAGAGCAGCAAGATGCAATACAGCATCACATCCCGCTACTAAATCAGCTAAATAAAGATACTCAAGAACATCACCTTCAATAAATTCAAGATTGGAATGTTGCAAATTGAGATTTTCAAGCTTGCCTGAAGACAGATTGTCTAACACAACGACTTCTTTTCCTTCGCTCAACAATAAATCCACTGTATGAGAGCCAATAAAACCCGCCCCACCTGTAACTAAAATACGTTGCGGCTTCATTAGCGTAGGAGTTCTAATTTAGTGAGAGGAACCCAAGTTCGATAGAGACTAATGCATAGATAAAGTAAACAATAGCCTACCGAAATGGCTACTAAGAAATGATTCGATAAAGGATAAAGCCATAACAAACCTGATGTAGCAATTCCCCATAAAATGGTAATCACTACCATGCTCATACGCAGATATTTATTATTCGTAAGATAATCCAGTCGAGAAGGATATATATATTTGATTGGCACAAAGCTTAATACAGCCAGTGTTAACAAGATAATCATATTGGTGATGGGACTCATTTGCCAAAAAAATAAATAAAAGATCGCAATATTCCAATAACTGGGGAACCCCTTAAAGAAGTGGTCTGAGGTTTTTGCATCTATCTGTGTAAATTGATAAGTAGAAGCAAAGGTAATCGCCACGACACAGACAATACGCCAATGTTCGGGTAACAAATCACTCACCAATAGAAAAAAACACGGCACAATGGTGTAATTAACAAAATCGACAATATTATCCAGAAGAGCGCCATCAATTTCTGGTACCGCTTGCTTGATCTTAATCGCGCGAGCAAACATGCCATCGACTGCGTCTATCAAAATAGACGCGCCCATTAACCAAAATGCTAATAAAAAATTATGTTCATAGATGGCAAACAAAGAAAATAAGCCGACAAAAGCGCCGCTCGCAGTAAATGCGTGGATAAGCCAACCAATACAGCGTCGCGCCATATTTACTTGACCTACAGAATATTCTTTAGCCAACGATCTGACTCCTTTTGGATAAACGCCCATATTTAGAAAACGCAATGAGCAAAACGATTGCACCACCCAGACCAGACAATAAAGAGCCTATTATGACCCCTAATCTGACTTCTACTAAATGATGCGTAACATTTCCAAGTGAAAGCGTACCAAGAAATAAACTCATAGTAAAACCTATCCCACAAAGTAACGCCACACCAAAAAACGCAGCCCAAGAAGAATTCTCTGGTAATTTTGCCATATTTAACTGAATTAACACCCAGGAAAAGATAAAAACGCCCAATGGTTTACCAACAAACAGTCCCAAGATGATGCCTAATACGATCTCATTAGTAAAAATATCTAATGTTAGGCCTTGCAACGAAATACCCGCATTCGCTAGTGCAAATAAAGGCATGATGAGATAAGCCACATAAGGATGTAATGTGTTTTCTAATCTGTGCAAAGGCGATCGAGCACGGTCTATTTCATCGGGGATGGCAAGCGCTAAAAGGACGCCTGCTATCGTGGGATGGATGCCTGTTTTCAAAAATGCAACCCACAAGAAGATGCCTAAAATCAAATAAGGAATAAGTGATTTCACATTTAAAAAATTAAGAAAGAAAAGAAAAACTATAAGAAGAACTTCTATGCCCATCCATAAATAAGCTATGCCATGGGAATAAAACAAGGCAATGATTAGAATCGCCCCCACATCATCAAAGATAGCTAATGCGAGTAAAAATAGTTTAAGCGCTACCGGCACCCGCCGACCGAACAAAGATAAAATGCCGAGAGAAAAAGCAATATCCGTCGCCACCGGGGTTGACCATCCCTTTAGCGTGTCAGGATTACCCTGATTAATCAGACAATAAATCAAAGCAGGGATGACCATTCCGCCTAGCGCAGCCACTGCTGGCAACATGACATCTGAAATCCGTGAAAATTGTCCTTCTAAAAAACTACGTTTGAGCTCAAGTCCTATGACTAAAAAAAATACTGCCATCAACCCTTCATTAATCCAGAATAAAAAAGTCCCAATGAATTTTTGATGAATGAAAGCAAGGGGTGAATTTGCAGAAATCATAGCCAACATAGTGGTCATCAAAAGAATGATGGCGCTACTTGATTCCAGCTGTAAGAACTCTCTGACCCTTAAATGAATTGCCATAAATATCTTTAGAGTTTGTACTTAGGAACGTATCGTGATGAAAAGACCTTGCCAGGGCTGCCTGGGAGGATGGTATTGTCTTTCTCTGAGTAATGCAATAAATTCAGCATCACCAAACCTATGTTATTAAGGAGCTATAAATGGCAATCCCAAAGATGTCAAACATTGATCTAAAAGGAAAACGCATCCTAATTCGGGAAGATTTCAATGTACCTCTCAAAAACGGGGAAGTCATGAGCGATCTCCGTATTCGTGCTGCCATTCCGACTATTAAGCAAGCACTTAAAGCAGGCGGCAAAGTAATGCTCATGTCGCATTTAGGCCGACCTAATGAAGGCGCGTTTGACGAAACATTTTCCCTTGCGCCTATCGCAAGAGAGTTGTCTAAGTTATTAAAGATGGAAGTTCCTTTAATTCGCGATTGGATTACTGGTTTCAACATGGGCAACGCTCCTCTGGTTTTACTGGAAAATGTCCGCTTCAATCATGGCGAAACTGATAATAATGTTGAACTTTCCAAAAGAATGGCCTCGCTCTGTGATGTATTTGTCATGGATGCTTTTGCTACTTCACATCGAGCTGAATCCTCTACCTGCGGCATTATTAAATATGCCAAAGAACCTTGCGCTGGGCCTTTACTTCTTGAAGAACTAGACGCACTCAGCAAGATCCTAGAAAAACCAGCCCATCCTGTTGTTGCTATAGTAGGCGGATCAAAAGTCTCCACTAAATTAGCTCTGCTTGATTCTCTGGTTAAAAAAGTGGACGCCCTCATTATTGGTGGCGGGATTGCAAATACCTTTTTAGCAGCCGAAGGTTATACCGTAGGAAGATCCCTGTACGAACCTGATCTCATTGATGAAGCAGAACGTTTAACGGTAGAAGCAAAAAAACGTCATGCAGAAATTCCATTGCCCGTGGATGTCATCGTTGCTGATCGTTTTGCTGAAGATGCTGAAGCCTATGTCCGCCTCGTTTCTCAAATGGATGACAATGAGAAAATTTTTGATGTTGGCCCAGATACTATCAAACAATTCATTGCCATTATCAAAAAGGCAAAAACGATTTTGTGGAATGGTCCTATTGGCGCTTTCGAAATAGAAGAATTTTCAAAAGGCACGCAAGCGATCGCAAAAGCTATTGCAGAAAGTAAAGCATTTAAAGTTGCCGGGGGCGGTGATACACTGGCTGCCATTGAGAAATATAAAATTTATAATAAGATCGACTATATTTCCACAGGTGGTGGTGCTTTTCTCACTGTTCTCGAAGGTAAAAAATTGCCGGTCATTGCAGCATTAGAAGACCGCATGATAAAAAATGAAAAGGTCGCATGAACACACTTCGTCGCACAAAAATCGTTATTACTCTTGGACCCTCCCTTGACAATCCAATCATGTTAGAACGGGTGATACTGGCGGGAGCTGTTGTTTTTCGAGCGAATTTCTCGCATGGCGAGATCAAGATGCATGAGACACGCATCAATCTTGTTCGTGAAATTGCCGCACGTCATGGGATCACGGTGGCGATACTCATCGATTTGCAAGGCCCCAAAATTCGCATAGGTCGTTTCAAAAATAAAAAAATCATTTTACAGGAAGGTCAAGCTTTCATCTTGGATACATTACTTGATGAAAATGCAGGTGATGAGAAAACCGTCTCATTAGGCTACGAAAATTTACCGTACGATGTTCGATCAGGTGACACTTTGCTATTAGATGATGGGCGCATCGTTCTCAACGTCATAAAAACTGAACGGACAAAAATCTATTGCCAGTTGTCGTCGGTGGTGAATTATCCAACAATAAAGGCATTAATCGTCTTGGGGGCGGACTTTCCGCTGCTGCACTTACAGAAAAAGATCGCGCAGACATTAAAGAAGCTGTGCGTTTAGAAGCTGATTACATTGCTGTTTCCTTTCCTCGGACTGCCGATGATATTAAAGAAGCACGCGCGCTGCTAAAAGCAGCGGGCGGCCAACCTGGCATCATTGCAAAAATCGAACGCTCCGAAGCGATTTCTAATCTAGATGGTATTATTGAAGCATCAGATGCCGTGATGATTGCGCGCGGTGATTTAGGGGTAGAAATTGGCGATGCAGAACTCCCTGCCATGCAAAAAAAGATCATCCGAATTTCACGTATTTTCAATAAACCGGTCATCACTGCCACACAAATGCTAGAAACCATGATCACCAATACCATTCCCACTCGCGCTGAAGTGTCTGATGTGGCAAATGCTGTGTTGGATGGAACAGATGCTGTGATGCTTTCCGGTGAAACAGCTGTGGGCCTCTATCCAGATAAGGCCGTTGCTGCAATGGATAGAATCTGTCTGAGTGCTGAAAAACATCAAAGCATTCAATCCATGCGTCGCATGAGAGATCAATCATTTAAATTTGTGGATGAAGCCATTGCCATGGCAACGATGTACACCGCGAATCATTTAGACATTAAAGCCATCATCGCACTCACTGAATCTGGTACAACTCCACTTTTAATGTCTCGCGTTAATTCTCCTATTCCAATTTATGGATTAAGTCGTCATAGCGCGACACTACGACGAATGACACTTTACCGAAGTGTTTATCCTGTTCCATTTGAGGCGACTCATATTGATAGACGTATTCTTAATCAAGCAGCCATTTCCGAATTACAAAAACGTGATATTTTGAAACTAAAAGATTTAGTCATTATCACGAAAGGTGATTTAATCGGCGTACATGGCCGTACAAATTCGTTTAAGATTGTGACCGTCGGAGACTTACCTGCAATACAGGCAAGTAATTAACTTGATATCTGTGAAAATTACATTAAAGATTGTGTCATTGTCAAAAATGCTCAAGATCTTCCTACCAGAACAGGTCATGTTAGAAAGTGTTAGAACGATCCAGGAATGGGAACAACATAGACCTTATATCATACCAATAATTAATATTTAACTATTAGCAAGGATAACAAGAATGAAAAAAATTTTATGTTTGTCGTTAATTGTAAGTTGCCTGATTAGTACCCCAATTTTTGCAAGAGAATATAGTCATACTTCCACGACCATAGCCTCTATATCTACCAATTTAACTGAATACATTGATAAAAATACATTAGATTTAAGCGGTCGAAATGTACGAGATAAAGATATTCCACAAATCCTAACTTATCTTTATAACCATCCAGATATTACTGGCCTTAATCTTGGAGGAGATAAAATTAGTGATGAAGGCGCAATTGCTTTAGCCGCTAATACTACGCTTACGTCTCTTGAACTTGGTGCGAATAGCATTAGCGCCAAAGGTGCTGCTGCTTTAGCAAAAAATAAAATACTTACTTCTCTTGATTTAAGTATCAATCACATTGGTGATGATGGTGCAGCAGTTTTTGCAACTAACACAACATTAGCCACTCTTGCTTTGTATGCTGCGGATGTAACTGATAAAGGAGTAGAGTTACTATAGATCTTCAGAAAAATAAATTGGTTTTTTTGAGCAACATCAATCAATCGCGATGCCTGATATGACATTCAAATGATATTCATCTTCATTAAGCTTAATAAATTCATAATCAAGAATTGGTCTATCAATTGAAGGATATTTTTCTAATTTTATACTAATAAGAATAAGAAGCACAGAAACCATTTTTTTCCAATGGCTCGAATTTTTTTCTACCCTGCAAACATCACTAACAAAATTATCCATTAGATGAAACCGTTTATCTTCATTAGCAAGTGCTATATTCCATGCTGCAATAGCTAATTCAATGACATCTTCTTTCTCTCTTCTTGTATCAGTAAGCTTGAGAAAATCGTCTGCGTATTCTAAAATAATTTCAGACATTTTTCTTGCACCAAATTCTTCTGGAGAAACAAAAACAGTATCATCAGATCCTCTTTTCTTTAATCTATCTATAGAAGCATCGATGAGCGACTGATTAGTCTTATTAAGGGCCAGACAACATTTTTTATATTTTTTTCCACTTCCACAGGGGCAGGAAGAGTTTCGTCCTGGCTTATTAGATGAACCACCCATAATATATTCACTTTTTTCCATTATTTCTCTATAGTGCCTTTCTTCGCTGGATTACAAAATTTCATAAACAAGGAAAAGGATTGTATGTTGGCATTTAATTTGAAATTGTCAAGGTCGCAACAAACAGAACTTGAAAATCAATTGGCGTTCGCTGAAGCAAAGGGGGACTTGCAAGAGGTCAAGCGCATATTATCTTTGTTATCACTGGTCGCAGGACAATTTGCAGATGACATTGCTGAAATTCTCAAAATTAGCCTTGAAACAATAAGGCAAACGATTCATAAATTTTTATCAGGTGGTATTGAGAGATTGATATCAAAATCTCGTCCCGGAAGACCCTCTAAACTAACAAAAACTCAGCGAAAAAAATTATATGATTACATTGTTAGGGGACCTGAGAGCCTGGGATTTCCAGGTTCTTGCTGGAGGACATCGATGATCCAGCATCTTGTTTTAGAAAAATTTGGCGTGTTTTATTCTGCACGGTATTTAAGTGAGCTTATGAGAAACATGGGCTTGTCGTTTCAAAAAGCAACTTTCGTCGGTGATAAGCAAGATGAGAAAGCGCGAAAAAAATGGCTGGAAAAACAGTGGCCAGAAATATTGGAGGTTGCAAGAAAAAAGGACGCACATATTTTTTTTGGAGATGAATCATCCTTCCCTCAATGGGGAAGTCTAAGCTACACATGGGCTCCTGTTGGCCAGCAGCCTGTTATAAAAACAAGCGGTAGTCGCAAAGGATACAAAGTATTTGGCTTAATTGAATATTTCACAGGCAAATTTCTTGCTAAGGGTTATGAGGGAAAACTGAATGCGGAATCGTATCAAGAATTTTTGAAGGAAGTGATGAGAAAGACACGCAAGCATATTATTCTGATTCAAGATAATGTGCCATATCATACCAGTGAAGAGATGCAAATATTTTTTTATGATTATAAAGATAGAATTACCGTTTATCAGTTACCTGTTTACTCACCTGATTATAATCCGATTGAAAAACTTTGGAAAAAAGTAAAACAACAGGGTATTCATTTATGTTATTTTCCTACGTTCGATGATTTGAAAAATAAAGTCAATGAGATGTTGAACCTGTTTCATCATGCAAAGCATGAAGTTCTTTCTTTATTTGGATTGTATGATGAGTTGATTGCTTCATGATTTAATTTCAGATAATTATTTTGGTGTTTTTCAACCAAAATAATTATCTGAAAGACTATAGCTAAAAACACCGCTCTCACTTCGCTTAACCTTGAAAGGAATGGGCTTAGCGCTCATGCGGCGATTGTTTTATCTCAGCATCCAACTCTTACGCATTTAAATTTTTCGAATAACTCTATTAGTGATCAGGGTGCAATAGCTTTGGCTGGTAACACGAGACTTGTTTCCCTCGAATTAATCGCTAATAAAATTAGCGATGATGGCGCTGCTGCTTTTGCAAATAGTAAAACACTTACTTCACTTGATTTAAGTATCAATCACATTGGTGATAAAGGTGCGAGTGCATTTAAGAAAAACACCAGTCTTATTTCACTTAACCTATGGGTAAACAATATCAGCAGCATTGGCGCTATTGCTTTAGCAGAAATACCATCATTACAAACACTTGATCTACGGGGAAACAACGTCAGCGCTGAAGGTGCCATTGCTTTATCACGTAATCCATCAATTAAAAGTCTTAATCTCAATTCTAATAAGATAGGTGATGAGGGTGCTATTGCGTTAGCACAGAGCCGGTCCATCGAACACTTGGAACTTGCTCTCAGTAATATTAGCGATAAAGGTGCAATTGCATTATCTAAGAATTCGCATCTTATTACTCTTATCCTAGGTACTAATCCAGACTATACCAATATTCATATCAGTGATGAAGGAGCGATTGCTTTAGCAAGTAATGAAAGCATTACTACACTTGACTTAAGTGGGCACAATATTGGTACAAAAGCTGTTATAGCATTGGCAAATAATAAAAAAATTACTGATCTTAACTTAAATGGCAGTCGTCTTGGTCATGAAGGTGTAGCCGCACTTGCTAATAATACAATACTTACTTCACTCAGCGTGGTTTATTGTGAGATAGATGATCAAGATGCAGTTGCTTTAGCTAAAAATGTAGCGCTGAAATCACTTGATTTATTCAATAATCACATTGGTGATGATGGTGCCATTGCATTCTCAAAAAACACAACTCTTAATAAACTTGACTTATCTACGAATCAAATTGGCATCGTGGGTAGAGCTGCTTTAGCCGAAAATAAAAGCATTCGATGGATTAATATAGCTGATCAAAATATTCCCAATAAAAAAATTAAACGGAGTAGTTATCATTATCTAGAAAGTACAGCTTTCGATGATTTAGGTAGGCGCAAATTTTTAGTGGGATGAGAATAAAAATGAAATAAATATTGAACGTCATGAGATTGATTTCCATGATGCTCATTTAATATTTGAACATCCTCAGATATATTTTACCTGGTTGGCTATGTAAACCTTGGTAAGTCTAGGGCGTGTTGACAATTTGACAGCTCGGCTAGGACTGCAAATATCAGTATATTTTTTGACAAATGCTAATTTTATTGGTACCTTAATAGTCACATTTTATTTTAGAGTGTGTTATGCAAGTCACTAAATCTTTCTCAACACAATTCGCATGGCGTTGGCGCAGTTAAACTGGCGTTGATGTCTTTTTGCGTTTTTTATTGTGTGAGAGGATTTCCCGTGTTGTACCGAAAGCTAAAAATATTCAATCAGTTAAGTTATGCCTTCCTTCGGCCTAACTTCTTGGCATATTTTATTATCCTTAGAAAAAGCTTAACTCAGCTTCCTCTCCTATGGCGCCTTTGGCGCACATTCTGATCTCACATTTTTTCTTTTTTTATTTTTTTAATTAATCTATTTAGGAGAGCGGTCATGAAAGTAAGTTTATTTTTAAAAATTATTTTATCTTTATCAGTAGCAGCGGGTGTATTTGTGACATTAACAGGCTGTAAAGCTTCAGCCAATGAGAAAAAAATTGGGATCATCGAACCCATTGAGCATAAAGCAATGGATGAAATCGTCGCGGGATTTACTGACACTTTACGCGCAGACATTTCTTCTCCCATGCAATTTAAAGTGGCTAATGCACAAGGCGATATCAACTTAGAACGTGCCATCATTCAACAAATGAAAGATGAAGGTTATGATTTAATCGTTCCCATCGGTTCGGATGCAACTCAAATGTCTCTTGCCACAGCACCCCATCGAGCTATCATTAGTCTCGCTGCTTCTTTGTCGCAAAAAGAAAGAGACGCATTAAAATCCTGTCATGTGGCTGTCGTTCATGATGAAATTTCCTCTGCTCAAATCATGCAATTTATTCATCGTGTCTATCCTTCTCTCACGCAATTAGTATTGATACATAGCACATCAGATAAAGTATTTCCTGAGGTAGAGGAAGCTATCGCAGCAGGTAAACGCTATGGCATACAAATTAAACCCATGATGGTGCCCACGTTGAATGATTTGTATAGCACCGCAAATAATATTCCTAGCACTGCGCAAGGCATATTCGTGTTGAAAGATAGTCTCATCGTCAGCGGCATAAGCACATTAGCGATAGCCGCTGAAAAACAGCAAATTCCTCTCATTACTTCTGATCAAGGTTCAGTAGAAGATGGCGCCGCTTTTGCAGTTGGCGTGCATGAGCGTGAGATTGGTATTCAAGGAGGGAAGTTAGCAGCTGCTGTGTTGAAAGGCAAAGCACCGTGTGATTTACCTATTGTCTCGATGACGCATCTCACCGTATTCGTGAATAAAGCGGCGTTAGCAAAAGAACATCAAGCACTCGCGCCCGTTCAATCTGCCGCTCAACAACAGTATGCGGTAGAATATGCGAAGCATGCTGCCTAGGAGCTAAATCATGACTGACTTTCTTTTTTCGGTTTTGACGCAATCACTGACATTTTTGCCGCTCGCTTTTGGCATTAGTATCAGTTATCACTTATTGCGTGCAACGGACATGACCCTAGATGGCAGCTTTGTCATAGGCGCTGCGGTATTTGCACGGTTAGTAACACTCGGTGTTTCGCCGTTTTATGCAGCGTTAGCTGCACTATTTTGCGGAGCACTCGCTGGCATGCTAGCAGCATCAATTCAACGAGGGGGGCGTGTTGATCCATTGCTGGCTGGCGTGCTTGCTACTTTTATTTTAAGCAGCCTTAATCTCATCATCATGAACAAACCTAATATCAGTTTGCTCTCAACGACCACACTCGTGTCTTCTGCATTTGCAAATAGTGAATTATTGGGCTGGGGATTAGTCAGTTTATACACTCTGTCACTTTGTATCATTGTGTTTATATTGTTGCGTTCCCGCTTTGGATTAACACTACGCGCCTTCGGTGATAATCCTGCTCTTCTCAAACGTATGGGGAAAAAAATTGAATCTTATCGCCTCATGGGATTTGCGCTGACGAATTTACTTGCCGCAGCAGCGGGTTGTCTCACAGCCCAAACAGTGGGTTATGCTGATATCAACATGGGATTTGGTATGACATTGACAGGAATTGGCGCGATCATCCTCGGACAACAATTATTATCCCGATTCAGTCAGCGCAGTTATTTCCGCGTTGGCGGTGAATTGTTAGCGTGTTTATTAGGCATCATTTTATATTTCTTTTCACTCAATTTATTGTTGCGTCTGGACGTGAATCCCATTTATCTCAAAATGATACTGGGATTACTTCTTATCTTCTTTTTACGTGCAGCGATAAAATCTCCTCTCGCGGGTCAGCCATCATGACGATACTTCATTTAGACAATGTCACTTTGCATTTTGCAGGTAATAACAAGCCCACGCTAAAACAAATAAGCTATAAGGTACAACAAGGAGATTTTATTATTTTGTTGGGCAGTAATGGATCGGGAAAAAGTAGTTTACTTAAATTATTGCACCAACAATATCAACCAGATTCAGGTCAGATTCATTTTATGCAGCAATCGCAACGGATAGCTGTATTAACACAGAATTGTACAGATTCACTTTTCCCAACTTTGACACTTTATGAAAATTATTTATTAACAAAAAAATATCAGACGTTTCTTATCCGTCATAAACAGGAAAAAAATTATCTCGCACAATATTTATTTAATTTTAATGCCAACTTGGCTAATAAATTAGATCTCCCTATCTATCAATTATCTGGTGGCGAGAAACAAGCACTCGCACTTGCACTTTGTTTAATGCAACAACCTTCTTTATTGCTGCTTGATGAACATACGAGTGCCCTTGATCCAAAGACATCCGAGCAAATTATGCAGCTCACACACAAAATGCTGTTACAACACAACATTACTTGCATTTTGACCACGCATGACTTAGAGATTGCTTTACGCTATGGGAATCGTATACTGATGCTCCATGAAGGAAATGTGTTAGCACTTTTCGATCATCATGAAAAAGAAAAATTGTCTAAAGCAGAATTAATAAATCATTATTATTATTCGAGTTAATACGGATGACACAGGCTGACTGTGTCATTGATTCTCATTCGGACCGTAATGCTTCGATAGGATCCAAGCGTGAAGCAAGATAAGCTGGGTAAAAGCCAAAGAATATCCCTACCGCCACTGATACGGAAAATCCCGCCAGTGGCGGCAATAAAAATAACGTAAATTCCCAGTGCCAAATCATCGCAATAACATAGGCGATAAGAATACCAATTAAGACACCGAGTGTCCCTCCCACCAATGAAAGCATCACGGCTTCCATTAAAAACAGCGCGCCAATATCAAAACGTTTAGCACCGACAGCTAAACGAATCCCAATTTCACGTCTCCTCTCTATCACAGAAACAAGCATGATATTCATCACACCAATACCGCCTACAATCAGGGACACACTACCAATCAAGCCAAGAAAAACCGTTAAAATATCACTTTGCTTTTCCATTTTTGCGATGATTTCTTTTGCGCTGCGATACGAGATTTGTTTCCCAGAAAGTAAATCATTAATTGAATTTGAAATATGGTTTTCCACTTCTAGAATATCGGCTTGCTGAGATAATCGCATAATCAGATTACTAATCTGTGCGTATTTGCTTAATACAGTGGATGCCATAATTGGCACCAAAATTGCTTTATCAATATTGGCATAGACAAATGTATTTTCAGGCCAATTATCTGCAACACCTACGATGACAAAAATATTTTTCCCCATTTGCAAGGATTGTCCTAACGGTTCTTTTCCTGATAATTCTTTCATCGTGTCATAAATATCATGTCCAATCACACAATAAAATTCATATTTATCGGAAATAGAAACAAAGCGTCCTTTTTTCATTTTGATTTGCACGATATCAGCAAAACTGTCAGTCACGCCTAAAATAATGCCGTTAATCGAATTGCCATTATAAAACACGGGTTGAAAAAGCTGCGTGTAGGGTGCTACACGCAAAATATTCTTATCCACTTTCGCCAAGTCTAGCGCTTGCGGTAAAGTTAAATTTTGCGATTTGCCAGCAGCAATTTCATTGTCTTCAGATGACATATTAATGGAAACAGCAAGAAGATCTGTACCCAATGATTTAAATTGCTTCAATGCTTCATTGGTAGCGAGCTCACCCCCTAACACCATGGCGACCACAGAGGCGGTACCGACTAACACTCCGAGCAAGGCCAAGATAGTGCGCAGCTTTGAAAAATAGAGGTTTAATAAACCTTCTTTTGCGTGTTCAACGAATTTCATTGTGAGAAACCTAATTTATTGCTGGATTTTAGCAGTTATTCGCTGATGACACAAAAAGAGCAGTACTTGTCATCCCGGAATTTAGCACTGCTTAACGAGCTTGCGAGTTTAGCAGTGCTAAATATCCGGGACCCATTCCAACTTTTGTACAAGTGCATGGATGGGTCCCGGATAAGCGCTCCGTAAAAAGCACTTCGCCCTTTCCGGGATGACAGTGGATATTAATTTTGATAGGATTTTGGCCCACTCAATATAAACGAACAAAAGGCGTACAGGATGTGGTTACTCATCAATAGCCTAGTATCACCAAAAAAATTTTTCGGCTTATCTAGCAAACTCATTCCCTGGCTGACAGCTTTATTCATTCTATTCTTAAGTTATGGATTGATTGGTGGCCTCATTCTTGCCCCCGCTGATTATCAGCAAGGCGATGGCTTTCGTATTATTTATGTGCATGCGCCCTGCGCTTTCTTGTCCTTGTTCATTTATGCCATCATGGCATGCGCTGCTTTCGCCGGCATTGTTTGGCGGCTCAAATTAGCGTTTTTGGTGATGCGGCATAGCGCCGCGATAGGAGCAGGATTTACTCTGCTTGCTCTTATCACGGGTAGTTTATGGGGAAAACCCATGTGGGGAACCTGGTGGATTTGGGATGCACGTCTGACCTCAGAACTCATTCTCCTTTTTCTCTATACAGGCATTATTCTCTTCCAATCAGCCGTTGCGCAAAAACGTCAAGGAGAGCGTATTACCGCTATCCTAGTCCTAGTCGGATTTATTGATATCCCTATCATTCATTACTCTGTTTATTGGTGGAACACCTTACATCAGGGCGCCACCCTAAAACTTTTTGCACCCTCTGCCATCGATGCTTCTATGCTCTATCCCTTGCTTGCGATGATGGCAGCGTTTCTTTTTTATTATGTCATTGTACTTTTTCTTCGTATCGGTTATGAGCTGACTGCACAAGATGCCAATCATCATTGGCTTAAGGAGCAAATAAAATAATGAATACCTTACTCAGTTTTTTTTCCATGGGTGGTTATGCATGGTGTGTATGGAGTGCTTACATCAGTGTATTTGCCTTATTATTCATACAATGGTTTTTTCCTTGGCGCCGCTGGCAAAAATACTTACGCGAACAACAGTCTAACTCATGAATCACATCCAACAACGACGTCTATATCTTGTGGGTTTATTCGCTTTGGGGCTTACCATCGGTGTCGGATTGATTTTATATTCGCTCAAACAAAACATTAATGTTTTTCTCACCCCTAGCGAATTAACCACCACTCGTTTAGCAGCGGATTATCATTTCCGTTTAGGCGGGATGGTGAAAAAAGGGAGTATTGCGCGGGAAAAAGAAGGATTAGGCGTAGAATTTATCGTGACGGATTTTAAGCACGAAGTGACGGCGCGTTATGTTGGCGTATTGCCTGATCTCTTTCGCGAAGGCAAAGGTGTCATAGCAGAAGGAAGTTTGAATACACAAGGTGTCTTTATCGCAAACCTTGTCCTCGCCAAACACGATGAAAATTATATGCCGAAAAAAGTATACCAAGCTCTGGCTGCCTCTGCTGATAATTCCATAAGGAACCGCACCACGTGATCGCATTATTTGGCAATCTATCTCTTATTCTCGCACTCATTTTTTCATTTATACAAAGTGTGTTACCTCTGTGCGGATATTGGCGACAAAATCCCTATTTACTTGCTTTTGCTCGTCCTTCTGTTTGGGGACAATTCATTTTTGTCCTCATCGCTTATCTGTTACTGACCGTTGCTTTCGTCACCAATGATTTTTCCATTGCTTATGTGGCTGAAAATTCTCATCCCTTGCTTCCTCTGATGTATCGCTTAACGGCTGTTTGGGGAGCACATGAAGGATCGATACTGTTATGGATTGTGATGTTGAATATCTGGACGGTTATTTTTTCTGTTTCGCGTTCTCATCTCTCTAATCAAACTAAGGAACGTGTCCCGAAGACATTAACGCTCGCTGTTCTTGGGCTCATTAGCTTTTGCTTCTTGTGTTTTTTATTACTCACCTCCAATCCTTTTCTGGCTACGATGGGACCGCAACTGGGACATGATCTTAATCCCCTATTACAAGACCCTGGATTTGTTATCCATCCTCCTATGCTTTATGCCGGCTACGTTGGTTTTTCTGTCGCCTTCGCTATTACTCAAGCTGCTTTAATTAACGGTAAACTTGATAGCGAATGGGCGAAAATCACCCGCCATTTTACTGTGGCTGCCTGGTGTTTTCTGACATTCGGTATCACCTTAGGAAGCTGGTGGGCATATCGTGTATTAGGCTGGGGTGGATTTTGGTTTTGGGATCCTGTCGAAAACGCATCCCTCTTACCCTGGCTATCAGGCACCGCACTGATACACGTTTTAATTCTTGCCGAAAGGCGCAACACAGCCATTGGCTGGGCAGCCATGCTTGCCCTCATCACTTTTGCACTCAGTTTATTAGGTACATTTTTAGTCCGATCCGGCGTACTTATTTCAGCACATACGTTTGCGAATGATCCTGCACGAGGCGTATTTTTGTTATTGCTGCTTGCCATTTTAGTCACTGCTGCACTCGCTATTTATGTCTCGCGTCTATCCTCATTTGCTTTTAAACCCGCGTCATCTTTTTCATGGTTATCACGCGAAATGGCTTTATTACTAAACAGCGCTCTTCTTTTTGTTGCCATGCTGACAATTTTATTGGGAACGTTATATCCACTGATATTAGATGCATTACATCTAGGTACGATTTCTGTCGGTGCGCCGTATTTTAATTTGGTGATGACACCGCTTGTATTGATTGTGATGGGATTTATGGGTTTTGGACCGCTTCTTCGTTGGGAAAAACAACCCATCTTGCTTTTATTTCAACATGCAGGAAAAAATTTTTTTATCAGCATCCTCATTGCAGTGACATTGTTATGGAGTGTAACAGGACACCTTGAGATGACAGCCATGCTCAGCTTGATATTAAGCATCTGGATTATAATGAGCATTACCGGCTCACTTCGTTGGTTGCCTGGCATGTCGCTTGCTCATATGGGATTTGCGATTTTAGTCATTGGCGTCATGTTATCTGCCTTGTTAAGTGAAGAGCATGAAGCACGTCTACATCCGGGTAATGCGGTGAATGTCGGACCTTACCAATTCTTTTTCGTTGCTACAGAAGAAGTGAATGGAGCAAATTATCACGGCATTCGTGCTACATTTGATGTCATCAAAAATAAACATCATGTGACGGATCTCTATCCGGAAAAACGCATTTATACTGTGCGTGACATGGTCATGACAAAAGTCGATATTCATCCTGGTCTATTCCGTGACCTTTATATTGCGTTAGGCGAACCACTGAATAATCAGGATTGGTCTGTCCGCGTTTATTACAAACCATTTATGCGTTGGGTATGGTTTGGTGGGATCATCATGATGTTAGGTGGAATAATTGCGATGTTACAGAAGGAAAAAAACGTCCCTGCTAAATAACGAGCGCTTGATGGTAAAAAATTAAAAATTTATAACGAGTACACACACATGAAAAAAATTATTCCCTTCTTGCTATTGTTTGCTTTATTGGGATTACTAGGAAAAGAATTATTTTATTCAAACCCTAATGAATTGCCATCTGCTCTGTTGGGTGAAGAGGTCCCTCATTTCAATCTGCCTGATTTATTCCAATCACCAAAAAACCTCACGCAAAACGCTTTAATCGGGCGCGTCGCATTATTAAATGTTTGGGCGACATGGTGTTATGCCTGTGGTTTTGAACATCCCATGTTGATGAAAATCAGCAAAGATTACCACATTCCCATTTATGGAATAGATTATAAAGATGATACGCAACAAGCTATCGCCTGGTTAGCAGAAAAAGGTAATCCCTACGTGAAAGTTGGTAATGATAAAAGAGGCGATGTGGCGATTGATTTAGGTGTGTATGGCACACCTGAAACCTTTGTGATTAGCCCACAAGGAAAAATTATTTACCGCCATATTGGTAACATCGATCAAAAAGCCTGGGATGAGATTTTATATCCACTCATAAAAAAATATCAGGAAAACTCATGAGAGCAACCCGTCTCTATGTGTTCAATGGAATAGTGATGAAATACTTGCTGTTTATCATGCTAATCCTGTCTTTTGTTCATACAGTTTATGCGGAATTTTCCGCCACACTTTCTGGCTATGATATGAAACGATTTCAATTGCTGACAAAAGAAATTCGTTGTGTGGTATGCCAAAACCAAAATATAGCTGATTCCAACGCACCTCTTGCAAATGACTTGCGAGAGAAAGTGTATCAACTGGTCAACGAAAAAAAATCAAACGAAGAAATAAAAGATTATCTGGTCAAACGATATGGTGAGTTTATTTTGCTGCAACCGCGGTTCAATAAACTCACCTTCTTGCTATGGGGATTTCCCTTTATTGGTTTAACTTGTGTTTTTTTCTTCTTTCTACGCTATATTCGTATTCAACAAGTCAAATAACGATATTCAGCGCTAAATTGTGCTCCATCCTCATGATGAAATAAAGTCTCGATGGTCACAATAGAAATTGGCTTACTTTTTTCTTAGGGAAACTGATTTGTCTTCCCCTGTTTCATCAAGAATTTTTCTCTCTCCTGCTTCCTCTTGTGGCGCTGCTTCCTCTTGTGGCGCTGCTTTCTCTTGTGCTGCTTCTTCCTCTTGTGCTGCTTCCATTTTTGCTTTGTTTATTTTTTCTTTCATTTTTTTATTTGCAGACCTGCTTCCTTCAAATTCAGCATATTGCCTAGGATTTCCTACAAAGAACGCAATGCCGAGAGTAACACTTGGGGTCAAACTTAAAGAAACAGGACTAACAGAAACTTTCGGCTTTAGGATTTCTTTCTTTACTGATGTTGGAATTTCTATAGGACTAGATGAGTTAAGAACAATTGGCATTGGCTCATCCTCTGGAATAATTCTCTCTCTAGATTCTTCTTGCTCAACAAGATAATCTTCTTCATCATTTGGAAGATAAGGTGCAGAAAAATCTTCCAACTCAAAAATAGGACGGGGAGGCATTTCGTCATACTGAGTGAGTCGGTCTTTCTTACTTGGAATTGCTATCGGATTACTATGACCAGGTTGAGAATCACCTTGCGTTGGTTTTTCGCTTTGTGAACGTGGATCCATATCTTCCTCCCTTTTAATTAATAGTTATCTAATTTAAGTTATGAATAGTTCCTAGAGCATATTTTTTGAATATAAGCTTATAAGCTTAAGAAAATCTTAAATGAAATATGGTACGATAAATGAACAAATCGACTATAAAATGGCTGCATCAATATGGATCAAAATAAAAGCATTAAATTAATTAAACCTATCCGAAAATATCCCATTATTGGTTGGCGTGAGTGGGTTGGGTTACCTGAGCTCAATATCCTTAAAATTAAAGCAAAAATTGATACGGGAGCTCGCACTTCCGCATTACACGCATTTTCACTAAAACCGTTTACAGTAAATGGCATCAACAAAATTCGTTTTGACATTCATCCCTTTCAACACGATACCGAAAAAACCATCACGTGTGAGGCCGATGTCGTTGATAAACGATTAGTGACTGACTCAGGAGGTCATGAAGAAGAACGTTACGTGATCAAAACATCCATTATTATGGCTGGACAAACCTGGTCTATTGAGATTACTCTCACCGAGCGAGAAAACATGCTGTTTAGAATGTTGTTAGGAAGAAGCGCATTGCGTAAACGCTTCATTGTTAATCCAGCTCGCTCCTTTGTCACAACTAGGGTTCGTAAGAAATGAAAATAGCGATTTTATCAAGACGACAGAATCTTTATTCTACCCAACGCTTAGTTGAAGCTGCTGTCACTCGCGGCCATCAAGCTGATACGATTGACACTATGCGTTGCTACATGAATATTACGTCAGCACGTCCCATGATTCACTATAAAGGCAATGAATTAGAAAATTATGATGCTGTTATTCCACGTATTGGCGCCTCCGTTACATTTTATGGTGCGGCTGTCGTAAGACAATTAGAAATGATGGGTGTTTTTTGTGTGAATGATTCGGTAGCCATCACGCGTGCGCGCGATAAATTACGCTCATTGCAATTGCTCTCTAAGAAAGGGATTGGTTTGCCTATTACTGGTTTCGCGCATTCACTGGATGAGATTAAAGATTTGATCAAAATGGTGGGCGGCCCACCTTTAGTCATTAAATTTTTAGAAGGCACACAAGGAATTGGTGTCATTTTAGTTGAAACCACAAAAGCAGCGAGAAGTGTACTGGAAGCATTTCTTGGGCTTAAAGTTAACATTATGGTGCAAGAATACATTAAAGAAGCAGGTGGCGCGGATATTCGCTGTTTTGTTGTTGGAGGTAAAGTCGTTGCCTCAATGAAACGACAAGCCAAATCGCCGGAAGAATTTCGCTCTAATCTTCATCGCGGTGGTGTTGCAACCCCTGTTGATATTACCGATGAAGAAAAAAGCATGGCCATACGTGCTGCACATATTATTGGTTTGAATGTCGCTGGTATCGATATTGTACGATCTAACCGCGGTCCGTTAATTATGGAAGTGAATGCTTCTCCTGGATTAGAAGGTATTGAAAAAACAACCGGCGTGGATGTGGCCAGTGCAATTATTCAGTTTATTGAAAGCGGTCTGGATAACAACGATAAAGAAAGAAAAAGTAAAGGATGAGAAATCACTTTTTTAGATTACACACCATTTTTCTCAGAAGAAAAAATCATCACATTAAAACTTCATTAAAAAAATAATAAAGAATAAAAAAACACTTCGCACTTCGGGATGACGGGAGTATTACTGCAATATTCCTTTGAAATCCAAAGCCAAGCGGCGCAGATCCAATCTGTTTAAGAATAAAGAATAAACCATCCATGCGCTTACCGCGGCAATATCAGCAAATTGTGGGGGAATATATTTCGGGGGAGCAACAATCCCTTCGTCCAATAAGTCAGATAAAATATGCAAATCTTCTAAGGTTGTTTTGCCAAGAAACAATAACGGAATGCGCTTCACTAACCCACGCTGTACAGCAAGACGCATGAAGTTATAAATCAAAATAAACCCTTTACTGTAAGACAAATCTTTTGTAAAAGGCCCTCCTTCAGGCGTGCTCCCACGAAACACACGGACTGTGGATTGATAACTATCTTCTTCTGTCAGGCCTTGATCGCGATAAAATTGAAATACATCATAAAAATTCGCGCCGTCTTCCGCCATATTGACCGCACTAATACGATTCGTTAAACGACGCACACGTCCGGGATAAGAAGAAAAGGTAAATATTTCTGTAATGATAGCCAGCCCTTCTTGAGTAACCGTAGAAGAAGGTGGACCTTTGCTTAAAAACGTACAAATCGGCTGTGCCATGCCATTTAAGGTGGTACCCAGATGTACCCAACCTTCATGGATTTCAAAAGTACGGATTTCTCGCAAACTCAATTTTAAGTCTTTATGAATTTTGATTCTGTCTGCACCCGCAGCCGCATCTGCGATAATCCCATCGCTCAATTCAACACGAATATTGTCACGATCTGAAAAATAGGTAGCCAATCGTTCGCTAAGCATGGCAACCGCTTCTTCACTGGTATAGATTTCGTCATCTGCTTCAGTTTTCACTTTATCTTTGATACGCGCTAAAGTTGACGTAATCAGCGTCGCTAAATCCTTTAGCGTGGGCGCACCCACGTGAAACGCATCTTCTGAACTGCCATATAATTCTTGAGAAATTTCAGTGAATCGTGGTGTGCCGCGGGCTTCAAGCATTTCAATGACACGAACGTATTCATAACACATACGCTGCATGATGCTTCCCACGCCACTGTATTGGCCCAGTTTGCGCCGAATACCCCGCTCTATCTCATGGAATTCGGCTATCTTTTTTTCTGGCTCATAGGAGAGAGGATTTTTTTGCTGATAATAAGCGCTATCGATAACAGGCAATTTTTTGCATTTATGTTTTCTGAAATATTCTTCAATACTATTATCCCATTTCAATGAATCGAGAATTCGTATTGGCTTTTGTGCATTAACAATACGTTCGGATAACTCGTACACTACCTTTTCATATTCGCCGACTATTTCGCCATTTGCCATCGCGAAGGCCAATCCTTTTGCTATTTCATCCTATTATTATACCCTATAGCCCTAAGAGGCTGTATGAGAAAGATCCATCCATTCTCTCTTAGTCATCTGCATATAACGATCGTCTGCGTTCAGCTTCTTCAGCGCAAGGCACACAAAGTTTAAAGCCTAATTGTTGCCGCTCTTTAGGCATATCCTCGCCACATTCAATACAAAATTCAGAACCGGTGGACGCTTGGGAAGAATGTTGGCGGATTCTGCTTAATGCGCGGGAAACTTCGTTATCGATAAGATCATTTGCTAAATCGATTTCATCAGCCATCTCAACTACCTCAAATCTGTGAAAAAGGCGGCTATTTTACTGGATTAGCGGCTGATGTCAAACTTTACCATTCTCGTTGCGCTAGGCACGAGAATCTTTGCACAGGACAAAGAGATGCCTATTAGCCATTCACCCCCTTCGAGACGGCGCAAAAAGCACGCCTCCTCAGGGCGAACGGGCTAGTTGATAAGCCTCTAGAACCCGTTCGTGCTGAGGAGGCGCGTTTTTGCGCCGTCTCGAAGCACAGGAGAAAGCTCAGCCCAAGGATGTCAAGTCACAAATCCCCATAATAATGTTGCAGTATAGCGATGGCAGCCATAGGAGTTGTTTCCGTTCTTAACACGCGTGGTCCCAAATTTAATGGCAAAAACCCGTGGTCAATAGCCGCCTTGATCTCCTTATCACTTAAACCCCCTTCGGGTCCAATGAGAAGTGAAATAGAGCGAGGAGTCACTGCTTTTTCGTCGGCAAGCTTATTTTCCACATGCGGGGATAAGACAAAACATAGATCAGCCTTGGCTTGGGGCAGCCAATCTTTCAATGAGATAGGGGACATAATGTCAGGAAGACGGTTACGTCCACATTGCTCACAGGCACTTGCGGCAATGCTTTGCCAATGCTGCAAACGTTTTTCTTCCCGCTCACTATCTAATCTGACATTACAGCGCTCTGTCACGAGTGGCACAATGGATTGCACACCCAATTCAACTGCTTTTTGTATAATAAAATCCATTTTCTCGCCGCGTGCTAATCCTTGGGCCAGACAAAGATGCAGCGGGGATTCGGCTTCACGATCATTAAATGCAGTAATGGTGACATCTACCCCTTTTTTATCAATACGTGTGATAACGGCTGCATATTCACCCCCTGTTCCATTAAATAAAATCAGGTGATTACCCACTTGGGCTCGTAATACTCGTGCAAGGTGATGGCTAGCTTTTTCATCTAATCGAAGCGTACTTTTGATCGCAAGTGGAACAGCTTGATAGAGACGAGAAGTAGACATTTGAGCTTACTCCGAGAGATTGTCTACCAACACAAACTCTGCCACTGGAATGCCGCCAATCAAGTGTTCTTGGATAATCCGTTCTAGCACCGGCGGCGTACATGAGTGATACCACACGCCATCTGGATAAACCACCGCTATGGGGCCTTGTTGGCAGATACGCAGACAATTCACTTTTGAACGATAAATCCCGCCCTGTTTGGTCAAATTTAATTCTTCCAAACGGTGCTTTAAATATTCCCACGCCATATGCCCTGTTTCATGGTCGCAACATTTTGGAATAGCTTGATCACAGCATAAAAAAATATGCCGTTTAATATCCGCTAAATGGAGTTTTTCAATTTTCTGTTTTAAAGTGTCAAGCATATCAAGCTAGCCTTAATATCAACATTTGCATTATCATACGCGGTTCAACCGGCTATGAACTTCTGATAGGTATTTTTAAGAGATGACCAAGCTTTACATCCAAACCCATGGCTGTCAAATGAATGAGTATGACTCCAGTAAGATGGCTGAAGTGCTCATCAATTCTCATCAGCTGATTAAAACAGACAATCCTCATGAAGCCGATGTATTGCTATTAAACACTTGTTCTGTTCGTGAAAAAGCCCAAGAAAAAGTCTTTTCAGAGCTAGGTCGTTGGCGCGCATTAAAAAAGAAAAACCCTCATCTCATCATAGGCGTAGGGGGCTGTGTCGCCAGTCAAGAAGGTAAAGCTATTCTTGAACGCGCTCCCTTTGTTGATTTAGTTTTCGGGCCACAAACGATACATCGTTTAGGGGAGATGCTAACAGAGCGTAATGCCAAACAAAAACCGATTGTGGATATCAGCTTTCCCGAAATTGAAAAGTTTGACCGTTTACCCGAACCGCGCGCAGAAGGTCCTACTGCTTTTGTAACTATCATGGAAGGCTGTAGTAAATATTGCAGCTTTTGTGTTGTCCCTTATACCCGAGGCGAAGAAATCAGTCGCCCACTGGATGATGTATTAGCAGAAATTGTCAGTCTCACCGAGCAAGGTGTCAAAGAAATTACCTTGTTGGGTCAGAATGTTAATGATTATCGAGGTCCTATGCATGAGGGAGGTTTAGCCGATCTTGCCACCCTGGTTGAATATGTCGCTACTCTAGATGGCATTAAACGAATTCGTTATATGACATCACATCCACTCGCTTTTTCTAACCGCTTGATCCAAGCTTATGATTCTGTGCCAAAATTGGTCGACCATTTACATTTACCCGTACAAAGTGGCTCGGACCGTATTTTAGCCGCGATGAAACGAGGTTATACAGCATTAGAATATAAAGCCAAAATTCGAAAACTACGCAAAATCCGTCCTGATATCAGCCTTTCATCTGATTTTATTGTCGGCTTCCCGGGTGAAACTGAAGAAGATTTTGAGGCCACCATGAATCTCATTCATGCTGTTGGCTTTGACCATTCATATAGTTTTATCTATAGCCCAAGACCCGGCACACCGGCCGCACAATGGCCCGATGATGTCCCTATGGAAGTTAAAAAGCAACGCCTGGCTATCTTGCAAGAACGCATCTTACTGAATGCTAGGAAGATAAGTGAGGGAATGGTTGGCACCCTACAACCCGTCCTCGTCGTGGGTCCAGCTGTGAAAAATCCAGAGCAAATGTCTGGTCGGACGGAAAATAACCGTGTCGTCAACTTTATTGGCGGACCAGAACTCATAGGACACCTGGTTTCCGTGGAAATTCGGGAAGCACTGCCCAATTCATTACGCGGTGTGAAAATAGACAACTAAAGACCTCTTCAGGGGGTCATCCTAACTCTCGGATATTGAATAAAAAAAAATTTTTCTGGAAAAATATGGGGGACTTTCGGCTATAATTAAAGTGTCAGTATAACCATGAGGATTAAATTTAACGTTGAATACACTCCTATATTCCCAAATCTTAACCTTGGCACCTGAAGACAATCACCGGCTGTTTAATCTCTGTGGCAAACTCAACGAACATTTAAAACTTATCGAGACTCGCTTGGATGTCTTGATCAAGCAACGAGGTCATACTTTCTCTGTAAGTGGTGAGCGCACCGCAGTTAAACAAGCGTGTGATACTCTTAATACTCTCTATGAGGAGACTGAAAACGTGCGGACACTCGAACCTAAAGAGATACACTTGTATTTACAAACCGTCACTAAAAAATCAACCCCTGGTGACCAGGATGCGCAAATGGAAATTCGGATCAGAAAAGGCATCATCACAGCAAGAGGTGATAACCAAGTTCATTACCTGAGTAGTATTCTTAAACACGATATCAACTTTGGCATTGGGCCTGCGGGAACAGGAAAAACGTATTTAGCCGTCGCTTGTGCCGTACAAGCGTTAGAAGCGGAGCGTGTCAGCCGTATCATTTTAGTCAGACCTATCGTTGAAGCCGGTGAAAAACTCGGGTTTTTACCTGGTGATATTGCGCAAAAAGTACATCCTTATTTACGACCCTTGTATGATGCACTTTATGAAATGATGGGCTTTGATAAAGTGAACCAATTAATCGAGAGAGATATCATTGAGTTGTTACCCCTCGCCTATATGCGCGGCCGCTCATTGAACGATTCCTTCATTATTTTAGACGAAGGTCAAAATACCACCGTCGAACAAATGAAGATGTTTCTCACCCGTATCGGTTTTAATTCCAAAGCAGTCATCACCGGCGATATCACACAAATTGATTTAAACAATCGTCGAGATTCTGGATTGATTCATGCTAGTGACGTATTGAAAGATATTCCAGGGATAAGCTTTACACAGTTTCAAGTATCCGATGTGGTACGCCATCCCTTAGTACAAACCATAGTCGAAGCGTATGAACGACATGAAGAAAAACAACCTAAGCCGCCGTTAAATCAAAAGTGACGATGGGTGTTTAGGTACCTAGCAAGCATCCCGCGGTTGTCCGCGGGATGCTTCCTAGTAACAAAAAGTGTAGTTAATTATGTATTCCATCAACATACAGCTAGCTAGTGACAACAAAGCTATTCCCAAACGATCTCTTATGCGTAAATGGGCTAAAAACGCACTCGGCAGAAAAACTGCATCAGCTGAAATTACCCTACGCGTGGTGGATATTCCCGAAATGTCCGACCTGAATTCGACCTACCGTTATAAAAAAGGCCCGACTAATGTTTTATCTTTCCCCTTCACCGTTCCTGAGGGAGTAAAAATTGATATTCCCATCTTAGGAGATATTGTGATCTGCGCAGATATCGTCAACAGTGAAGCCGTTGAACAACATAAATTACAAGAAGCGCATTGGGCGCATATGATTGTGCATGGTGTGTTTCACTTGCTGGGTTATGATCATGAAACAGATAGAGAAGCAGCGATTATGGAAGCACTTGAAATTGATGTCATGCAAACACTAGGCTTTGAGAACCCTTATGAGACCGGAGAAAATAGCAAAAGTTATGAGTGAAAAATCAGACGAAGAAAAACAGCCAAAATCCCGTTCCTGGTTGGAACGATTAACTGCATCCCTTGGGCGCGAACCGCAAAATAGAGATCAACTCATGGAGTTATTGCGTGATGCGGAAGATAGAGATGTATTGAGCGCTGAGATGCTAGGCATGATAGAGCGGATTTTGCAGGTATCAGAAATGCAAGTGCGTGAAGTCATGGTACCGAATGCGAAAATGGCAGTCATAGAAAAAGACGTCAGTCTGCAAGAATTATTACCCCTTGTCATTGCATCGGGTCATTCTCGATTTCCTGTTGTTGATCCTGCGGATGGCAACATCGTTGGCATGTTGCTCGCCAAAGATATTTTGAAATATTTTTTTGACGCAGATAAATTTAATTTAGCGGACATTTTGCGTCCCGCCTTCTTAACATCACAAAGTAAACGCCTCGAAATTTTATTACGCGAATTTCGTGTGAATCGCAAACATATAGCCATGGTGTTGGATGAATATGGTCATGTGGCTGGATTAGTTACCATTGAAGATGTACTCGAACAAATCGTGGGTGACATTGAAGATGAATACGATATCGATGAAGAAGATGTATACATCAAGAAGCATGAGGATACTTATATTGTCAAAGCTCAAACACCCATCGAAGAATTCAATGAATATTTTCAAACCAATTTTAGTGACGAAGAATTTGATACCATAGGTGGTATTGTGCTCCAGCATTTCGGACATTTGCCAAAACGTGGTGAAAAAATTAAATTTTCCAATCTTCGCTTTAAAGTATTACATAGCGATAACAGACGAATTTATTTATTGGAAATAAAAATAGCGAAGAAAAAGAAAGAAGAAAAAGTATAGCCGCTAGATCTTTCTCTTATTCTTCCCGCACAAAAAACGCTAACCCCAATGCAATCATCAATGTGATAGGGAATACTAACAATGCTTGTTGATAAGAATGCGAATGTAATAGCCAACCCACTAAGGGTTGCAAAAGCGGCGAGCCAATGAGTATGCACATCATGTTGATATAACCCATCGCCGTTCCACGCATATGCGTTGGAGTAATATCACGAATCACCGCAAACGGTAACAAATAAACAGCGGAAAATAATCCTAATATACACATGAGCCCATACATCCAAGTCATAGAAGCAGGTGGCAGATATAAAATGACAATAAAAAGGATAATAGTCACGCACGTCCACCCTATCATCAAAAGACGACGTGTGCCTAAACGATCTGAAAGCCAGCCTATGGCCGGAGTTCCGATTGCCGTGCCTATAAAAAACATAGAACTGATATCAGCGGCTTGACCTAATGAAATGCCATAAAGCTGCATTAGATAGGGAATACCCCAGAATGCACCAAATGCAGCGATGACGCCGAATAACAAGCCGCAAAAGAGACCATTAATCCAAGCTTGCGGCATCATTAACATCGAGAGTAAATCACGCAAAACATGTTGATGAGATGCATCACTCTGTTGCGTAGACTTTTCTGTTCTCACATCATCTCGTATAGTAAGCCACGCGAGTAAAGACATGCATAATGCAACCCCTGCTAAAATCAATACCGTATGTCGCCAACCATATGCTGTGACACTGCGCGCCAATAATGCTTCCCCTGCTACACCACCTAGCATAGCCATGGTTTCAGTCAAGCCCGCCACTAAGGTAAAATATTTTTCTGGCAATGTGCGGGCGATTAAATAAAAAGCCGTGATAAAAGTCGGCGCACAGACAATTCCCATTAAAATACGACTTCCTACTGCCGTCCAAACATGCGTAGAGTTAGCAAACAAAACACAAAAAAATGCCAGCAATAATTGGCATAAAAATAAAGTACGTCTGGGTTTAAAGCGATCAATGAGTAAGCCTGCCGGAATTTGACAAATGAGATACGTATAAAAAAAGCTAGACGTAAGCAGACTAACGCCCAATGAATCGAGAGAAAATGCTTTTTCTAAATCTGGAATCATGACACTGCTGGAAGTCTGCAACAAGAATTGGAAAAGCCCTGCCATACAGACAACAAACCATCCCAACCACGGCATAATATTTTGTCTCTCTTGTAATCGCATGCAGGAAGATTCCATTTACATTCCTTAAAGTATCAATCTCAACAATTGCGTCCTATTTTAGACATCTTTAGCATGCTTTCAACCATTGTTATCCTACTGTTTCGCACCGTTCTTTTATGACGTGACTGCTTAAATTAATACGCTTAAGTTGTCTTAAATTTTGTGCCCAAATTTTTCGGGGCAAGTACTTACTCTTCCAAAAGTAACCGCATCTCTACATTTGATGTGGGCAAATCGTTCGCCTTGCCAATCGGTCAATCTTTGCACAAAATTTTCATAACTTAACATAAATATTTTTTCAGGTCTTTTATTCCTTGAAGTACAGTTTGGATCTCGAAAGAAAACCATTTCTTTACCCTGCACTAACTTTATTTGATCAACCACAATACAATGAGTGAAAGGAATGAAATCACCCACATAAGTATTTTTTTTAAAATAATAAACATGACGGCCTTCTGTCGTTTCTTTGTTAAAAACTTCAGGTTTTCCCGTATGGCAGTAGGAACCAAATTTTCCTAAAAATGCATGGGCCCCATGCTTCTTCAAGGATTCACCTAATGCATCAAATCCATCACGTGGATGCCAGTTGGTATTTTTAATATGCATAAGGGGTAATACAATTTTTTCAATTAAAATATCATATAAAAGAGTCCATCGTTCTCGTGAATTGATTCGATTAAAAAACTCGATTTCTGATAATTCTTTTGTTGTGCGGTTTAAATAATGATGCATAAAACTATCATTTAATCTAAGAGCTTGTTTAAGGTTAATATTCGAATCTTTACATAAATCAAGTCCTACTTGAACAAGCTCGTCATAATGATAATTGAAATTCATCATTGCTTGCTTAATGTTTTTATAGGCTTTTACTGCGGGAGAATCTAAATCAGATTGATCAAAGAATGCTATTCTTCTCATACCATATAAAATGCATGTCATACCTTTTTGCCGTTTAAGCGTTTTTCTTTCACCTTTTTTAGATAATTTTCCGGAAGGTAGATTTACTAAGATGTTTTCTGATCGCTGCATTGACTTTATCCTCGTTAGGTGCATTTTCTATGTTTTTTATGTTGGTAATTGTACTTGCACAATATTAAGGAATTATGATTTAACGTAGAGCATTTAACGTAGAGCATTTAACGTAGAGTCGAGCCCTAACCAATCTATTTGAATAGAAATTTTTTAATGCAGACTAATGGTTTGACTACGGTATCGGGCGTAAGTGACTCATTGAAATCTCAAACCTTACGCGCTACCCAAACAGTTGCTTCACCACATTCAGGATCACGTAACTTGTGAACCAGTACTTTAAATGAAGCTGCTTTTAACAGATTTTCATATTCGCTTGTCGACAAAGAAGCATGATACAGTTCTTGCCCACCGTTATTACTCCAGACTTCACCTTCTTTTTCTCCAGATGTAAAAGCTAATATTCCATTTGGCTTAATGTGAGATTCAAACAGGTTAAACATTTTGCGTTGGCTATCGTGATCAAGATGAAAAAAACTATGCCATGCTAAAATCACATCGAATTTTTGTTGCAGATTAATTTCGCGCATATCAGAAACAATCCAGTGCTCATTTGGAAAGCGTTTCTTACAGAGCTCAATCATTTTTTTACTTCCATCCACACCTGTCACTTTAAATCCTTTTTCAATGAAAAACTGTGCGATGGGCTCACCAGTTCCACAGCCTAAGTCCAAGATGGTACCGCCCGCAGGAATGGATTTTACGATTAAATTAAGGTACTCCGATTCCATGAGACTTTTAGTACGAGCATCATCAAACCATTGCACGATTTTCTCATAGGCTTCATATACTTTTGTTTTATTCGGTTTGCTCATGTGTTAAATACTATCTCACTAAACAAAAAGGAGTTCATACTAAACTCCTTTATCTATTAAGCTTTAATTCTTTCGCAAGTTTCCTCTGCTGTTACCTTCCCATTCTTCATTGTCCATGTACCAACAATTTTATTTGCAGATTTTATTTGATAAAGGCCAAATCCAACATATTCTGGATTATTATTAGACCAAAACATTACAGATAATGAATTTTCCATTTTATTATTGTGAATACCAGTTGCACTTCGTGTACCATTTGTCTCATCACCTTTCCAATTAATGAAAGAATAAGTATCACCTGTTTTTTTAATTTCGCCTGACACGACAAATTTTTTCTTTTGCATCGGATCATATCCCATACACTTCCAGTTTCCGGTAATGTCTGGTAATGCAAATACAGCAGAACTCAAGCCAAGTATAATGCCAGCAAACATTAATTTAGTGATAAATAGTTTCATTAAATGCTCCTTCATGAGGTTATCTGTTCAAAATAAAGCCATGCTAGCTTAGCACGGAAATAATACAAAAAATAGTTGTAGATAGGATAACGTGACAAAGGGATTTGTCCTTACAATTCATGAAGTGTTGCAAAAGCTTAAAGAAACAAAAAAGGTAAGTAAACAAGAGCAAAAATTTGCAGAAAAAAAAGGAAATTGTAGCAACAGCATCTCATCAAACAGCAGATGAAATTGTTAAGAATTTAGCAGAATTGAAGCTTTCCTGAGCTATGCTTGAAAGTTGTGTACGAGAGTAAATTGACGAATTAAATAGGCGGTGTATCCTCATTAACTGACTAAAGTTAATGGATAAATCCAAGAGGAACACCACCATGCAGAAAGATAATGTTATTGAGTTAAAAAAGCCAGAGACAGTTACAGATTTATTAACAGAAGTGCTGCGTAATGGGGCGCAACAGTTACTAGCAGCAGCGATTAAAGCGGAAGTTGACGAGTTTTTAAGCAAACATAATCAGGGCGAAGGTACAGCGCGCTTCGTCAGAAATGGCTACCTACCAGAGAGGGAAATTCAAACTGGCATTGGTGAGATTGCAGTGGCGGTGCCACGAGTACGTGATCGAGAGTCGGCGAGTGACGGTATACACTTTAATTCGTCAATCATTCCTAAATACCTACGCAGAAGCGGCAGCATGAACGACTTATTGCCACTGCTATATCTAAAAGGTATATCGACCAATGATTTTGTTGAAGCTCTAGCGCCCCTTGTTGGTAGTAAAGCCAAGAACCTCTCACCAGGCGTGATTAGCCGGCTAAAAGCAACATGGGAAGATGAATATAAGATGTGGCAAAAACGTTCATTGAAAGGCAAACGTTACGTTTATTTCTGGGCAGATGGTATTCATCTGCAAGCCAGGATGGAAGATTCAGCAGAGTGCGTGTTGGTGATTATCGGAGTAACAGAACAAGGCACTAAAGAATTAATTGCGCTTGAAGCAGGACATAGAGAAAGCAAAGAGTCCTGGTTGTGTTTATTGCGTGACATCAAACACCGCGGATTAAAAGAAGCGCCCAAACTTGCTGTGGGTGATGGCGCATTAGGATTTTGGGGCGCATTGACTGAAATATATGGCGAAACAAAACAGCAGCGATGCTGGTTTCACAAGATGGGTAATGTGTTGGATAAGCTGCCGAAATCATTGCAGCCTAAAGCAAAGAAGCAATTACAAGAGATTTGGATGGCACCCACACGCAAGCAAGCCTACGAGGCATTTGAATATTTTATACAATCGTATGAGGCTAAGTATCCCAAAGCGACAGAATGCTTGCAAAAAGATAAGGAAGAGCTGTTAGCGTTTTATGATTTTCCAGCTGAGCATTGGGTGCATATACGCACGACCAATCCAATTGAATCGACGTTTTCAATGGTTCGACACCGAACTTATAAATCGAAAGGAGCATTTTCAAGAACAACAATATTAACAATGGTTTTTAAATTGTGTGAGAATGCGCAGCAACATTGGTATCGAGTAAAAGGGTTTAATTATTTAGCGGATGTGATTCAAGGTGTTAAATTTGTGAATGGCACACGTGAAGTAATTAAAAATGATTCAGTGAATGAAGGAATTGCCGCCTAATGAATTGGTCGCGTACACAACATTTGACTGTAGCTCAGCTTTCCTTAGTCAAATCTCTGGAAGAGATTGAAGAAAAATTATTATCTAGCCATAAACGACTAGCTACATTGCAACAAGCTATTGAAATTCAAACCAAGGATCTTGGTGAGATCCAAGAGCTGGCTATATTGCTTTCGTAGTAGAAACCCAGATTGCGAGCAAACCAAACAACATCATTCCAATAAAAAAGGCTATAAATATATAGAAGGTCATTTTACAAATTTTGGGATAAAAAAAATAAAATAGCAAATTAAAACGCTACTATAGTTCGCTACTATAGTTAAAGTTTGCCTAGCATTGCCGAAAACAGGATTTTTCTTTGGCACAAACTGGCTTCTTTTTTTCAAAGCCAGTTTAGCAAAGATGGGAGATTGTTCCCTAAACTAGGATAGTCAATTAAGGCAATGTTGATGCACAAAATTACCTATTCATAAAACCACTAAAATTAAATAATTTACCGGCTCCATTCACATCGCTACAAACAGTGCGGTACAGCCAACAACTTTGAGCTGCACGTGTGAAAATCTATTTTGTAGCTCATTTAGCAATGTTTCTTTGTCATCATTGATATTATTCATAATCTTTTTGCTATTATAAATTGTCAGCAATTTTTTTGCTAAAAAATTATGATTGATTCCTTTGCCTAAAATGGTTGTACCAAACATTTTTCCTCTGGAATTCAGCACGTCCTTGATGTGATCAAATGTTTTCGCTTTTTGTGACATCGTCCCAGGTAGACAATGTAAAACGTAATTTAAGCTTACGCTGTCGAACTTTTCAGTGATACTAGTAAAGGGTTCAAACACATCGTGATGATAAACTTCGGGATGAAATTGATTTAGCTTTTTTTTGTATAGTCTAAACAATCCTCATTCAAATCGAGTAATCCAATGCGTCGATTGTCTGGTGTTAAGTGCAGTTTCTGTAAAAAATAACCCGTTCCAACTCCAATATCTAAATGGTTTTTAGAAGTGTTATCTTTGAAAAAATTAATTAAAATTTTTCGTGAGCATCGCCACGCAAATTGGTTTGAGAGTTTTGTCACAATAAGGTCATATAATGGCAGGCTTTTTTTAGTATAAATGGCTTGACCGCATTTAATGTCTTCCTGAGTGGGTATGTTATGCATAATTTATTCCTTATGATTACTTTAGTTGCTATGTGTATGGTGTAATCTTTACCTAAGATAGATAATTTTGGCAATATTTATGAAAAAACGGCAGAAGTTTAAACTATCCAGCATAACGTCGCAGATACTTCAAAGATCTTGATAATACCCAAATTGGGTATTATCATACCCATATGACAAAGAAGAAAATTAACATATCAGACGCACTATTTTCAAAAGTCCGCCAACGCGTGCTAGGGCTATTATATGGTCAACCAGATTCGGATTTTTATACTAACGAAATTATTCGCTTAACCGATTCAGGTACGGGTGCCGTCCAACGAGAATTAGAAAGTCTAACCAGTGCCGGTCTGGTCATAGTAAAGCAAGTCGGCAACCAAAAGCGTTACCAAGCTAATCGTGATACCCCATTTTTTGTGGAATTACGAAGTATCGTTCTCAAGACATTTGGATTGGCGGATGTGTTAAGAGAAACACTTAAACCGATAGCAAAGCAAATCCGTATTGCTTTTATTTATGGTTCAATAGCCAAACAGGAAGATACCGCTAAAAGTGATATTGATTTAATGATTATTGGAGAAAATCTAACTTATGCAGATATATTTCAGTTATTAGAAAAAGCTGAGTCACAGTTAGGCCGAAAGATAAATCCAACTTTTTATTCGCCATCAGAATGGTTACGAAAAAATAAAGATGGGAATGATTTTGTGAAAAAAATACTGAAGCACTCTAAAATTTTTCTGATAGGAACAGAAGATGAGCTTGTCAAACTTAGATAATCTTGTAAAAACAGGAAAACTCAAAACCGAACCGTTTCAACAAAAAGAATTCTCAGGTTTATTAATGTCTGGCAAGGTGCGATTGAAAGATGCCAACAATGCTGCGCTTGCAGCTGAGAGTCGCTTTGATCTTGCATATAATGCGGCACACTCACTCGCATAATACTCCATTCCACATTTTTCCATGACACGTGTAGAGCCAACGTTACCTACATCCGCATATGCAATGATGTAACTCGTTTAAATTCCTGGATTTTGTATGGCGTTCTTACTTATTTGGACTTGAAAATATGGGAACGCGAAACAAATCTTAGTATTCCTAATAGAGTGATGGCAGATGCTATATATCTCAGAGATGTAGGCGGCGAAGAAACGGTACGAAAAACGACAGCACCATTAGTTGAACACTTTTATCCGACAAAACATTAAATCAGCTTGGTGGATAAGTAGTTTTACAAAAACCGGAACAAAATCAGGCTTAAAATCTTCCGGAAAATTTTTTGACCTTTCAGAATCCTCGAAAGAATACATCTCAAACCTCATATTGGCTCCTGTACTATTCAAAAGGAGCCAATAATGCATGAAGAAATTCATACTCCATTAATTATTTTACGACGCAAACAAGTTGAAACTCGCACGGGGCTTTCACGCTCCACTATTTACACGCGTATTGCAGAAGGATCATTTCTGCGCCCTATTAATTTAGGGGTGGCCGAGCCGTTAATCCAGAGAATCTGTTGAGTGATATTTCAAACACGATCAAACGCTTTATTGTTTGTGATCATGAAACCGTTATTGCTGCAACCTTGTAGGCAGCTATGACATGGTTTATTGATGTCATTCATGTCGCACCTCTTGCTGTGATTACCGCTCCAGAAAAACGATTCGGCAAGAGTCAATTATTGTTCTTGTTCAGTCAAATTGTGAAACGACCATTGGCTGCGTCCAATATTTCACCGGCCACATTGTTCCGCTCGATTGATGCTTGGCAACCCACGCTGTTAATTGATGAGGTGGATACCTTCATGAGAGAAAATAACGAATTACGCGGGTTAATCAATGCAGGCCATACACGTACTGCTGCATTTATATATCGAACGACAGGTGATGATCATGAACTCACCGCCTTTAATCTATGGGGGCAAAAGCACTGGCTGGCATAGGTAAGTTAAATGACACATTGATGGACAGGTCTATTCTTTTATCACTGCGAAGAAAGTTACCTAGTGAACAAGCAGAACGATTAAGGCATGCGGAACCAGGATTGTTTAAGCAACTGGCTGCAAAACTGGCTCGATTTTCAGAAGATTATTCGGGTCAAATTCTATCAACACGGCCTCTTCTACCAGACACACTGGGTGATCGTGCTCAGGATAATTGGGAACCACTGTTAGCCATTGCTGATATTGCACAAGGTGATTGGCCGCATATTGCACGAAAAGCAGCGTTAAAAATTTCGGGCGATATTGAATCTTCACAGAGTCTCGGTGTCGAGTTGTTATCCGATATACAAGATATTATTGAAACGATGAAAACGGATAGGATTTCATCCGCTGATCTCATCAAAAGACTTAGTGAAGACCCTGAAAAACCTTGGGCAACATTCAATCACGGTCATTCCATTTCACCACGACAAATTGCCTCTCGATTGCGTGGTATGGGATTTCCAGCACAACAATCAGACGGCATACCACAACCGCAAAGGGATATTTATTCATCCAATTTGCAGATGCATTCAATCGTTATCTTTCTACTAGCAAGCATACAAGCGTAACACCGTCACAACCTATATCTGATGGGAGTTGAAGCGTTACGTCAATGTGACGAGTTTTCGCATGCATTCGTAACGCGTGTTGAATCTTGTCAATATGGGTCGTGGCAAAGGCGTGCATGCTTTATTTGGTACACAGGGTATCGCTGATTTGAATACTGTAAGTAATAATTTCAAATCTCAGATGCTTAATTGTACTAATACAATTATTTGTCATCGACTGAATGATCAAGAAAGCGCAGAAGCAGTCGCTGGGTGGATGGCACTAAGGACACATTTAACGTGACTGCGCAGTATGATGCTAAAAATACCGAAGCCTCTCTCGGTAGTGTGCGGCCTGACAAGACGTATGTCATTCATCCTGAGTCTATTAAGCAGGGGTTGTGTACGGGTGAGGCTTATGTTGTCAGTAAGGTGAGAGGATTTGGGTGGGATAAAGTGAGGGTAATGCAAAATTAATTATGTAATCAAGTCCGGGCTATTAAATCCGGACTTGATATATGTAATACCTAATACTGTTAATACGAGAAATGGACATTTTAAGATTGTGACATTTATTGGAAAAATAATTATGCTGTCAAGTCATTAAATTTAAAAATTTTTCTAATTTAATAAATTATCCTCATTTACACCATATAATAATATTACTATTAGCCAAAATAATTGGGCTACTCATGGATAAAAAGAAAAATAACATTCTTATGCATGAAATTATTATAGGCCTGGTTGCGGGTGTAGGTACAGAATTAGAAAAAGTGACGAATGCATTACAAGCTGAAATATCACCTACTAATTATGCAATTAAAAATATTAAAATTTCTGAGTTATTGGCAAATACATCATCCTCGAATAATAAAAACAATTACGATGAAAAAATTATACACAAAAAGATTGATGCATGTAATGATTTTAGAAAGAAATCTGATCGAAATGATGCGCTAGCAATTCTTGTTGCAGCAAAAATCAGAATGGAAAGAAAAAGTATAGATGACAAAAAATGTGTTTATATCATACGCCAACTAAAGCATCCTGATGAAGTAAAAACATTAAGAAAAATATATGGAAAAAATTTTATACTATTATCAATTTTTGAATTTGACGAAAAACGACGAAAATTTCTTCTCAAGCACAATAAGAATAAGGAAACCAAGAAGATCAACGATTTACTCGATATAGATCAGAATGAAAACATCCCATTTGGACAAAATACCAGAAAAACATTTGTTGAAGCAGACTACTTTATTGCCATGGACAAACTAGATGAATCCATAGCGAGATTTACAAAAATTTTGTTTGGATATCCCTATCACACTCCAAGCAAAGATGAACTAAATATGTCTGTAGCTTGGAATGCTGCCTGTAGATCAGCAGATTTATCTCGGCAAGTGGGTGCTGCCATCGCAAATGAGCAAGGTGATATTTTAGCAATTGGATGTAATGATGTACCTAAATTTGGTGGAGGAATGTTTTGGGAGTGTGATAATCCTGATCATCGTGACTTTCAACAAGGTGCGGATCCAAATGATGCAAAAAAGGAAAAATCTATTAAAAAATTTATTGGGATGGTAGTAAAAAAAGACCAAGACTCTAAAAGAGTCGAGACTATTTATAGAGATTTAAAAAACAAATTAAAAAATGAAAATAATAATATTTATGACATAATTGAATACCATCGTGCAGTTCATGGTGAAGAAGCAGCAATATGTGATGCAGCTCGTCGTGGAGTAAGCACAAAACACACAATTTTATATTGCACTACATTTCCTTGTCACTTATGTACAAAACACATAATCGCGGCTGGAATACAAAAAGTTGTTTATATTCATCCATACCCAAAAAGCCAAACTGATGATCTTTTCAATGATCTTGTTGTGATTAACCCACATGACAAACATACGGGTAAAGTAGTATTTGAATCATTTATGGGTGTATCTCCCAGAAGAATGCTAAAAGTATTTTCTTTCGAACCTGATAGTAGGAAAACTGATGCCAATACAACAATCAAATGGTGCATTATAAATGCAACATCACCCTTTCTATCCAATCGCACACCGATAGCATATTACGATAAAGAAACAGCATTTCTTAATGAGCTGCTTACATCTATAAAGAAAAATGAAAAAAAATCTATCGCACAACTAATTCCAGGCAAAGAATTACGTGATGTTCTTACAGCCTCTAATCAGGAATACAAGAAGTGGGATTATTCAAAACAAAGCTGGAGCCAGCTTGAAGCAGAGTCATCATCTAAGAAAAAATGACTTATCCCTTACGTACAGGTTTGGTTATACCCATGGTTATACCAAAACTCAAAATTAAAATATCGCATCGAATATATATTTTTTAACTCACTGATTATTATCGACTTATCCTTCGTCCCGGAGAGGATTCGAACCTCCGACCTGCCCCTTAGGAGGCGTGTGATTCTTATACCGATAAAATCCGAAATGATACAAAAACCCTTTAAAATAAGCTAATTATTGCGTTGCATCGTCTTATATCGTCCGATAGAATGCGCGAAAATCCAAACATTTTTAGGCACCTAAATAGGTACCTGAAATCGAGCCAAAAAGGAGTGGCTACCATGACCTCTGATACAAAAACACCTGCCCCAATCAAAACGGAAAGAAAACAACGTGGTCGAGTTGATCGCTCTGTCATGTTTCCTATAGCTTCGCCTAAAGTTGAATTGCCAGAAGATTACCCTGATTGGCTAGCTGAACTCAAAAAGAAAATTCAATATGAACGTTTGCGCAATGCAATAGCAAGCAATGTTTCAATGGTTTTATTATATTGGGATATAGGCCAACGCATTCTTGAAAAACAAAAAATACAGGGATGGGGTGCAAAAGTCATTGATCGTCTTTCTTTTGATTTACGCGAACAATTTCCTGAAATGAAAGGGTTTTCTCCACGAAATCTTAAATATATGCGAACTTTCGCTACAGCATGGCCCAAACGTGAAATTGTGCAAGAGACTCTTGCACAATTGACCTGGTATCAAAATTTAGTTCTGCTGGAAAAATTAAAAACACATGAACATCGTCTCTGGTATGCTGCCAAGGCTTATGAGCATGGATGGTCAGGTAGTATTTTAGCAATTCAAATTGAAGCTCAAGCGCATTTACGCTTTGGTAAAGCACAAAATAATTTTCCTGCTACACTTCCGCCATTTGATTCTGACCATGCCAGTCAAATATTTAAAGATCCTTATCTCTTCGATTTTCTTGGTACTGATGCTCCACGCCGTGAAAAAGAATTAGAAAATGGTTTAGTGGAACATGTTCAGAAATTTCTTCTTGAACTTGGCCAAGGATTTGCTTTTGTCGGCCGACAAGTTCATTTGGAATTGGGTGATCAAGATTATTATCTTGATTTGCTTTTCTATCATTTGAAATTACGCCGTTACGTAGTATTAGAGCTATTATGTGGTGCACCACATAATAGTTCATATGTTGCCAAGCCAGTTATGTGTTGTTGAGTCATAATTCCCTCTGTTTTTAGCCAATCTGCCCCATTTAAGAACACATAATATTATCATGCCTGATGCGGTATATCCTAGCGGGTTTAACTTACAGGAGATACTGCAATGTTTAACCAACTATTTAAACGCCCCTATTACATTAATAGGCATGCTAAAGCACCATTTTTAAAGGAAAGATTAGCATATATTCAATTACATAAAGAGCGAGGTTGTGTAATACAAACGCTTCGCGACACTGCCCAGTACTTGCTTAGGATTATTGAATTTTTACAATTAAAATCTAACAGTACTGTAACAATAGAAGAAATAGAACAGGCAGCAGACAAATGGGCGCGGCACCAATCAAAACATCCACAAAAAAGAAGGTCCTTTTCACCGAAAGCAAAGGAATTGTTCGCTTATCATGCGATTAAATGGTTAAAGTCGATTAATCGATTAGCGCTGCCGGAAGAACATTCTTCGCTGCTAATTAAACTTTTTGAACGTGGTGCAGCTATAAAGCGGCATGTTTATGCCCCTTTATTAAAAGAACGTCTACAGTATTTGCGATATTGGGCAGAAAACGGTGCACCGGAAAGTAGTTTGAAACGGATAGATCAGTATTTATTATTGATCATGGAATATCTCAGTTTTAATGAAATCAGAACAGTATGTGAAGATGAAATTAAAGAAGCTGCTGATCGCTGGGCAAGAAAGCAAACCGTTAACAAAAGAAAAAGTGCATATTCAAAATTTGCAAAGGATCGCTTTATCAGGGATGCCTCATCCTGGTTTGAAATGCTCGGATGTTTAGAAATACCGAAAAAGGAACCTATCCCTTTTGAAGAATATCTTAACCAATATTTTTCGTATATGCGCAATGAGCAAGGGCTTTCTGAGAATACAATTGAAGGAAGATTTTTCCAGCTTAAAGATTTTTTAATTCACGTTAACAATAAAAAGAAATCATTTGCGCAAATCACACCGATTATCGTAGATGATATTTTAACAAAAAAATACAGTATTGATGGCTACTCCAGGAGAAGCATTCAGTCTTATGCATCAGTAATTCGATCTTTTTTAAGATACACAGAAAATCAAGCATGGTCTCAGCAAAATTTGGCTAATTCAATCAAAGCACCACGTGTATATAGATATGAATCATTACCTTATTCTCCCAGTTGGAATGATGTGAAAGAATTATTAAAAAATACCAATACAAATGATCCAACAGATATCAGAGATTATGCGATTTTAATGTTGCTATCAATATATGGAATGAGATGCAGTGAGGTTGTTAATTTGCGCTTAGAAGATCTTGACTGGAAAAAGGAACAGCTTTATCTAAGAAGAGCAAAACGATCAAAACCGCAAATTTTTCCTCTCACAAAAATTGTTGGTGAAGCAATATTACGTTATATAAAAGAGGTCAGACCGAATAACTGCTCTTTACGGGAGGTTTTTATATGCAGACGCTCTCCATATCGTCCTTTAAAGACATCTACACTCTACCAAGTTGTTAGTAGAAAACTTAAACCTTTGAACTTAAATATTAAACATCATGGACCGCATGCTCTGCGACATGCCTGCGCCACCCATTTAATTAATGAAGGTGTAACACTGAAAGAAATAAGTGATCACCTTGGTCATCAAGGATTGGATACAACACGCATTTATACGAAGGTTGATCTTAGCAGTTTGCGTAAAGTTGCCGATTTTCATTTAGGAGATTTACTATGAAAATAAATCAACTTATCAATCAATATATCACCTACAGAAAATCATTGGGTGAAAAATTCAAAACGAACGAATCTTATTTAAAATCATTTTGCAAGAAAATGGGGCCTTCAACGAACATAAAATCAATTGATGAAGACATGATTAATAATTTTCTTTATGGCGGTGTAAAATCAATAACATCAGGATGGTTTATCAAGCATACAGCAATATTAGGATTTTATAGATATGCATTCACACGAAATTATGTCACAGCAATACCATTACCAAATATTTTACCTAAAAGACCACAGCCATTTGTCCCATATATTTATTCTAAAGAGGAATTAAAATTACTTTTTGATACTGCCCTAAGTTATCAAAAAAATAAAAGCCATATTTCACCGCATATGGTGCGTATAGTTCTGATTCTCACTTATTCTTTAGGTTTGCGTATCCATGAAACCTTATCAATAAAACTTGGCGATATTGATGTGAATAATTCTGTGTTGACTATACAGGAGTCGAAATTTTACAAAGCGCGTTTAATCCCATTTAATAATGAAATTAAAGAGATTGTTGAGGGGTATTTACGATGGAGAAAGAAGAAAAATCAGCTTCAATCAGTCGAATCTTTTTTATTTCTTGGAAAAAATAATCAATCTTTTAATGCTGGAACTATGCGCGGTGTATTCCAGCGGATAAGAGAAAAAGCTGGAATTAAAAGGAATGATGATGCTAATTACCAGCCGAGAATACACGATCTTCGTCATACTTTCGCCGTAAATAGGTTAACAAGTTGGTATCAGGAAAATAAAGATGTTCAACAATTGTTACCGGTGCTATCCACCTATCTTGGGCATAAGCATCTTTCTCATACGACTGTATATCTCACAATGACAAACGATCTATTGCATGTAGCAAATACACGGTTCGAAAAATTTGCAAGAGGAGAGCATCAATGAAAAACACAGATTTTGTAAGTACTTGGATTAAGCGATTTTTATTGGAATATTTAATTAGTGTACGTAACTTATCGAGGAACACACAACAAAGTTATCGGGATACTTTTAGATTAATATTGCCATTTATAGCGAAAAAAGCAAAAAAATCTATTGATAAATTGATTTTAAATGATATTGCCCCTGATGTAGTGAAAGCTTTTCTGCTGGATTTAGAATCAAATCGAAATTGTTCTATATCTACACGAAATCAGCGTTTGGCCGCTATTCATGCTTTTGCGAAATTTATTGGATTAAACAGTCCAGAGCAAGTAGATTGGTATCGTCAAATTCAAATGATACCTTTCAAGAAAGCAAAGCGTACATTGATAACTTATCTTGAAAAGAGCGAGATGGATGCATTATTAAATGCGCCTGATAGGAAAAAAGATCAAGGTCATAGAGACTACACTTTACTTTTATTTCTATATAATACAGGTGCGCGAGCAGATGAGGCTGCACAACTGACAATAGCTGATTTGCATATATCACATGCTAAAAAAAGAGATTTATCTACTGTGCTTATTAAAGGCAAAAGAAATAAATTGAGGCGATGTCCCTTATGGCAACAGACAGTAAGTGAATTAACTGAATTAATCGCAGGACGAGAACAGAATGAGCATGTGTTTATAAATCGATGTAAGCAGCCACTCACTCGATTCGGTATTCACACCATGGTCAAACGGTATGTTAAAAAAATTACTCCACAATTGCCTTTAATTACAAAAAAGCGAATTAGTCCTCATACGATACGCCATACGACTGCTACACATTTATTACAGGCAGGTGTAGATATAAATACAATCAGAGCATGGCTTGGACATGTTTCTATCAATACAACAAATATTTACGCTGAGGTTGATCTCAATATGAAAGCAAGAGCATTAGCATGTTGTGAAATTGAAGAGGATGTCAAGCCAACTCATTGGCGAGATAATAAGGGCTTAATGAATTTCTTGGATGCTATTTAAGTCAAAATATATACTTGACATTATATTGTTGTTTGTATGAAAATATAGCCATATATAAATATGGCTATATTTGTGGATAACCAAGGAATGAAAAAAGCCGAGTTTGAGTGGGATCCTAAAAAGAATCAATTAAATATAGATAAACACGGGGTAGATTTTTATGATGCGCAACAAGCTTTCTTAGATAAAAAACGTATTATTGCAGAAGACCTTGATCATGGTCGTGGCGAGAAACGTTATTTTTGTTTTGGGACAGTATCAGGTCGTGTAATGACAGTGCGTTTCACATGGCGTAACAATATCATTAGGATCATAGGTGCAGGTTATTGGAGAAAGGGGAAAAAAATATATGATGAAGCGCAAGCTTAAAAAAAAGTTGTCACATGAACCCATTGGAAAGGTTAAAATTGTTGATGATTTTTTACCACCACCGGAACGTTTGCTTGTCAAACCTAAACCGGTCAAAATTACCATTACTTTAAATCAAGATAGCATTGATTTTTTCAAGGAAATTGCACAAAAAGAGCATGTTCCGTATCAGCAACTTATCCGTGCACTTTTAGATCAATATGCCTCACATTATAGATAAATCTGATACGTAAAGGATATCCCAATGCAAGTAAATTGGATTGTAGCAATATTTGTAAGTTTAACTGAGTCGTCGTCTCGCTTGCGTCAAATATTATGGCGATGGGTTTATAATAAAATTGCATTTAAAGATACATCGGGGAAATTTGTATTCATGAATTATGGATACAACGATAACAAAGAAGAATGCCTGTCATTAAACAATCAAGATGAACCATTTCGATATTTTATTCAATTATACAACCACGTTGTAAAGGATATCGATTTACATGATAAAAATATTATCGAAGTTGGATGTGGACGTGGTGGTGGCGGTTCATTTTTGTTGCGTTATAAAAATCCGCTATCTTATACAGGCGTTGATTTATCGGAAACAGCGATTGAGTGGTGTAAACGCCAATTTCAATTTACTAACGCGCATTGGGTACAAGGTGTTGCAAATACACTGCCTGTTTCCGATAACAGTGCTGATGTAGTCATCAATGTAGAATCATCTCATTGTTACCCATCAATGGAGAAATTTCTTGGGGAGGTTAAACGTGTACTTAGCCCAAATGGTTATATGGCTTTTTGTGATATACGTCGCTCATCAGGGGTACAAGCATTAGATAAGAGTATTAACGCATCTGGTCTCGGTGTGCTTAAACGTTATGAAATTACTTCTCAAGTATTAGATGCATTAGATCAAATATCGTCAATTCGTGATTCACAAATTACCTCAGTCTTTCCATCTATATTTCGTAAAGCAGTTCGGGATTTTGCAGCTGTAAAAGATACTGCTGTTTACAATATGCTGAAGAATGGGGAAATGCAGTATCTTTGTTATCTACTACAAAAAAGCTCAGAGTGACAATATTATGTTGTCATGAAATAGAAAAATAGCGGTTTTAATAGGGATAAAATACTATGCAACACATAAGTAACTACGCAACATATGAGCTAAAAGCACGAGCATTTGAGCCAGGCGATGGTGTTCAATTGGGTATGTATATGCACGCTGTAGACAATTTATTGTGTCACCCAGACGATAAACCCACTATCGGTCTATTGTTGGTACGTGAAAAAAATCGTGTCTTGGTTGAATATGCTTTAGGTGATACCAAACGCCCAATTACTGTTGCTGAATGGGAAACGAGACTTACCCAATCTTTGCCAGAGAGCTTAAAAGGCAGTTTACCTAGCATTGAGGAAATTGAAGCAGAATTGACCTCAAAACAGCCTGATTAATTGTGCAAGAGCTCTTGCACAAATTGTTTTTGTTTTAAAAACAATAACATATAGATCAGTTACCCGGAAATTCTGGCTAACTGAATTAATATCAAAATATGAGGAATTGAGCAAAGTTTAGTTATTTAGAATTTCTTAATAACTGCTGCGCCAGAGATTCGGGAGTCAGTGACCCCCGAATTTATACAAAAACGTAGTTATCCGGAAATTCCGGATAACTGAACTTCAGCCAAAATCCAAGAAATTGGGCAAAATTGAGTTATTAGGAATTACCTAATAACTGACTTTAGAAATTTGGGAGACAGCGCTCCCCAATTGTGCAACAGACGTTGCACAATTACATGGATATAAAGTGATGACAAAACTAACCGCAAAAAAAGTTGAAAATGCTTTACCACGAAAGAAAGAATATAAACTTCATGATGGTAGTGGGCTTTTTCTTCGAGTAAGACCCAGTGGAGCCAAAAGTTGGCTTTTTTCATTTAGCCTGCCGAATGATAACAAACTCATTCGGATGACATTAGGTTCAGTCAAAAATATTTCACTTAAAGAAGCTCGCGCCAAATTGCCTGAATTACATGATCACGTTTCTCAAGGTATTGACCCTCGACATGCTAGAGTTGCAATTCAAGCTGAAAACACACAGGCAGTCACCATGCAAAAACTCTTTGATGACTGGATTGAATTTGTGAAATTAGCAGCTGAGATCACTCCCACTTGGATTAAACGCCATGAAAGTCGCTGGCGCTTACATCTCAAAAAAAGCCTGGGAAACTTGTTTGCAAAAGATGTTACACGCGCTCACTTAGCCACCGCTCTTGATGCCATGTCACGCAAAGGCATCAAAGAAGAAACTCGCAAAGCACTCACTACACTAAATCTCATGCTCGATTGCGGACTAACACGACATTCTATCGAAACTAATCCCGCACGCATGTTAAAACCTAAAGATTTTGCTGCCAGCGCAACCCGCTCACGTGACCGCGCACTTTCACTTTCAGAATTACGCACACTATGGATCGCACTAGATCAAGCGACAGAAGAACGTAAAGGTATTGCTAAAACATCAACACTATCAATTATTACAGCAACTGCTATTAAAATTTTAATTCTAACTGGCGCGCGACGTGGAGAAGTTGCAGGCCTGCGCTGGGATGAATTGAATCTTGAAGCAGGCACATGGACATTGCCATCCAATCGCACGAAAAATCGCAAACAACATGTTACTTATTTAGGTAAGTTTGCACTTGCTCTAATCGAAACACTGAAACCATTAACAAGCAATATGCCATTTATATTCGATACTGGCAGAGGTATTGGTCACATTCATACCGATTCACTCACTACTGCAATAAACCGATTAAACAAATCAGGCCTTGTTCATCGTTTCGCCCAGATGCCAGTAATTTAATTGCCAATCTGTCATTGGTATACACAGCCGGACATAATTAAACAGCCATGCTAAATAAACGACTCAAGGTAACGCATTATATTATTCAAGATTTATTGTTATTGCTTCAAGTTTGTAATGCCTGAAAACTGGAAGCTATCAACAATGACACTCTCATTTGGTTTAGGTAAGTCGATATATTTTAAGTTTCTTTTATCAAGGATAAGAGACCTAAGATTATCATATAATAATGTCGCACTTCTTTCCGGTGAACCATATTCATTATTAAATTTAATGAATGAAATTTTTCTTGAATTTGCAAACTTTCCAGCTGCCTGAGCCATAACTATTTGCTGATCTGAATAAGTACTTAAACATTTTTCATCTGTATCAGTATCACGTCCTCGTTGCTGAAGAAAACGGATCCAAGTTTGGGTATCAGTTTCAAATAATACCAATACATCAGGACATGGGGCATTTAACCAATCAGACATGGCAATTTGATAAATTTTATCTTTTTCTTCTTGAGGAATTAGCCCATACCACCAAGAAAAGGCAGGTGCATAAATAAGTTCTTGGTTTACTAAAAAGATTCCTGCATCAGCAATTGTAATGTCACCGGCATCTGCCAGTCGGCGTGCTTCTTGAAAATTTTTTAAGTTCGTTTCACATACCCAATTTTCTAATTTTGCTACTTGATTCTGCCAAGGCTGGTCATGATTAATGGGGTAAGATTCTTCACCTGGTTCAATAAATACTTTTGCCCCCAGCTTTTTTGCTAACGCACTGGCGACTGTAGATTTACCTACTCCTGGTACACCTATGAATCCGATGAAGAGACCATTGACCTTACTTCTTCCCCACATAATTGTCCTTTCAATTATAGCAGTAGAGTCAAAAAACGATATTGAGAGATGGGGTTCAATTTGGGATTATTACGTTTTTTCGCGAAAACAAGATAAACCCCAAAAGGAACCCGCATGGAAGCATTGTCATCGGAAGTCGCTAATGAATCAAGGACTCATTATGTTTTGTCCAAAAGAAATCGGAAAGAAATTGCCAGCGCATTGGTAGAATTTGAAACAATCGCATCACAGTCATCACAGCGCATAGCGGCAGAATCGCTTGGTATTCCGAGAAGTACCCTGCGACATTGGTGTAATCGCAAAAATAGTATAGACCTAGCGGATGCAGTGGTTACATTTTTTGAAAGTCCTGAAGGAGCTGAATTTCTACATCGATTAGTGACGGCGATGTTGTTTGTTATGTCCCAATTAGGGCATTGTGGAATTCGTCTGGTGGGTTTGTTATTAAAACTGTGTCAACTTAATCGTTTTGTTGGTGGTTCTATTGGCTCCCTACAAAAGCTAAATGTAAAAATGGAAGAAGAAATTGTATCTTATGAAGAACAAGAGCGTGAACGTTTATCCAAAGGTATGCCAACGAAGAAAATAACCACCTGCGCAGATGAAACCTTTCATCCAAAGCCTTGCTTAGTGGCAATTGAGCCGGTATCAAATTTTATATTGACAGAAAAGTATAGCGAAAAACGTGATGCAGAATCCTGGTCTGTTGCGATGAAAGAAGGACTTAAGAACCTGCCGGTAGAGATTATTCAGGCTACAAGTGATGAAGGGAAAGGGCTGATAAAGTTTGTTGAAAAAGAATTAGGTGCGCATCATTCACCTGATTTATTTCATGTTCAGCAAGAGTTGAGTAGAGCGACATCAGCGCCACTGAATGCCAAGCTCACTCAAGCAGAGCGGGAATACAAAGAAAGTTGTGTGAGGACAGAGGGTTGTGTAAAGGAAAAAGAATTGTATGCACAAGCTACCCAAAGGCTGGGACGTCCACCTGACTTTGATCAGCGGATTGCTGATGCAAAAGCCGAAGAAGCTTTCGCATTGTTAAATCTAGAAGAGACAAAAAAGCGTAAAGAGGATACAAAAAAAGCCAAAAAAGCATTGGGTGATGCTTATCATCCTTATGATTTAGAAACGGGAAAGCCACAGACAGCAAAAAAAGTTGGCGCTAAACTAGAAAAGCAATTTTTGATAATCCAGCATGCTGCGGAAGAAGCAGGGTTATCTGAAAATAGTCATAAGCGCCTTGAAAAGGCGCACCGTGTATTTAAAAGTATGATAGCCACCATAGCATTTTTTTGGATGATGATTAAAGCACAAGTAAAAGAATTGGCACTACCTGCTGAACTGGAAGAGCTTATGCATAACGTATTAATTCCTGCATTTTATTTCCGAAACGCTGCGAAGAAAGCTAGGGATGCAGAACAACGGCATAAAATTGTTGGCTTAGCAGGCGATTTGTATAAGAGTTTAGATAACATGAGGATATGGTGTAATCTAGATCAAGCTAAACGAAGCAAGATGGAGATAGTTGCAAAAAATTGTGCGCAATTATTTCAACGTTCAAGTTCCTGTGTGGAAGGACGCAATGGACATTTATCTCTTTGGCATCATGGCTTACATAAGTTGAGTACCAGAAAGTTGAAGGTGTTAACTACATTGCATAACTATTACATCAGGGGAGTTGATAGTACAACGGCTGCAGAAAGATTTTTTGAGCAAAAGCCAAGAGATCTGTTTGGGTACCTTCTAGAGCGATTCCCGTATCCTGCAAGACCAGCAGCAAAGCGCATTAAACTAGCTGCATGATGGGCTGTGGGCGAAACGATGAACAAGGCCACAAATCAGCACCACTAAATGAACTCAAACCCTTCACCATTCATGATTTGCGCCGCTCTGCTGCAACCGCATGGGGAGAGAATCTAAAAGTTAAACCTCATGTTATTGAACAAATGCTAAATCACCAACCGCTTAATAAATTGATCGCCATTTATCAACGTGCAACTTATGCAGAGGAACAGAAAGCAGCATGGTTGGCATGGGATGAAATGACGCAGCATCAAATTGCAAATAAGTTAGACAACGTTATTCTGATAAATATTACCAAACGAGATGAAGAGAAAAAGTTCGCGTAAAACAGCTTATTTCAGATGTTAGCATTACACCCATTTATCCGTAACACCGTCACAACCCGCATGATTATTGAGTTTTTATGTTACCTTTTTGTTACGTGTTACGTTTGTATCCGTTACAAGTAACACATCCGTAACATAAAAACTCAATAATCATGCGGGTTGTGACGGTGTTACGGATAAAACCAGAAAAGTTGGAATGCACAAATAATCCAGCACAACATTACTGCAGCAGCTTCAAATGAGCATCTGAAGCACTATAATTAAACCTATAAACAGACTATAGGTCATAAAAAAATAATATTTTCGAATTTTCAAAACATTAGACTTATCCAACACGCTCCGGCTACGCCTGACCAACCAATAAAATTGTCTTCGACTTATTGGTTGGTCAGGCGCAGCCTACGCTTCGAGAATTAATCACCCTCTTAAAAACAAATAACTTAAAGCTATTTGATTAATTATGCCTTTTAGAAACCTCACAACGTAAATATAAAAAGCTCCATTATACTTGATAAAAAATATTCAAATTTCATAGACTTAATTATTTTTTACAATAGTGTTTATTACAAAAGTATATAATGGAATTATGGCCTGAAATTATGGATTCCAATAATGACCTTGATAATAAAAATTATATTCACACTTGCAATCATTATCTTAACCATTTCAACTTATTCATTACCTCATTCCACAAGAAATTCAAATAATAAAGATAAAGCTTTTGCAGTGATTGAATCTAATATTAATAAATCTGCTTCCATACTAAACATTAACAGTCCATCTATAAATTGGGATAAAAGTAGTAATGGAGAAGCTATTGCAAATGTTGAATACCAAAAAAATAAGATAAAAATCCGCTTTAGTAGTGAAGAATTAAAGTCTGCTGAACAAGGTTATATAGCACCTGCCACAAGTAACAAAATAAAAAAAATGTTAGTACATTTCCCGCCAGGAGGTGGTGGATTTATACCATAAGGGGAAAATTATGTGGGGAAAAAAGCATGATGAACGTGAAGAATTATATACATACGTTAAAAATCATTTTTGGCGATCTCGCAATTCTAGCGCGCATACTTTATCTACAACTTGCAGACAATTAGCATTAGGTGAGGGTGGAATTTGCTGGCTTGTAAAAGCGTCAACATATTGTAGCTTAGGCTCTTCACAAGCAAATTTTGTCTTAATCCTACTTGTTGTGTTTTTTATTTTTGATGCGACTCAATATTTAATTTCTTATATCAGATATAGCGATATTGCAGAAGAATATGATGGAAAAATTCTAAATTATAAGATAAAAAAAATCGAAGAATTAAAAGAACCGAAAAATATTAATAGAGCCCCCATGGTTTGTTTCATATTAAAATTATTTACACTACTTTTGGCGTCATTATTACTTGTATATTTATTATTAAGATTATGAATATTTCATTAGATCTATTATGTAGGTAAAAGTGCATTCATTAATTCGCGTACAAATGAGCGAGCGTTAGGTAATTTAGTTTGGTCGTCTATTAAGCCTCTATCAAGCGCTTCAAGTACCCAATTTGGCCCATGCTCATTGATTGATGTATCAAAGCTTTCAAGCTCACCACAAGGTACTACCCATATATTAGATTTTTTCAGCTTTTCCAGCAGTGATTTTGCTTGACTAATGGCAGCCGGTCACTTGAAAGCACATCAAGTCCAACAACTTTAGCCTTACTCCATCCTTTTGCTGCTCTTATAAAATTGTTAATTTGTTGTTGGTGTTTTTTAGTTGCACTCTGTGTACTTCTTATGTCTGATAATATTTTCTCTATATTGCTACATATTTCTTCAAATGTTACAGGGGGTTCTAAGCTGTCAATTTTGTTTTTTACTGTATCATAATCTTCTTTTATATCATTCCAGTCGCCACCAAAATTTTTATAAAGCTTTTTAAGTTCGTCACGATTCTGTAATGCGTCGAAATCTATAATGGCAAAAGTTTTCACCTTTATTTTATTTAAAGCAGTAGAGATTTTTGAAATACGCGCACAACCTCCCGCTGGAATAAATAATGTATCTGGTTTTTTAGTGGGAGAGTCATTCGCGCTATTTTCTTTTTCATGAATGGATGATAATAATGCGGAATAAAACCTACAATCTGCATCTGATTCACAAATGACTACTGACTCATGAAATAAGCCATCTAATATATTTGAATGGCGTAAAAGAGTATCGTTCCAAAATTCTTTAATGTCATTGGGCTCTAATTTGCTTGGTGTGTTTTTTTTACCCTCTCTGCTAATTCTAATAACAGTTAAATTTTGGATATTTGTATCGAGAATTCCTCGCAACACATCACCACTATGCGTTGCAATAATTAGCTGTTTTGCTCCATGTTCATTTGCAAGTAGTGTACCTAACAATCTTGCTTGTGGTGGATGAAGAAAAGCTTCGGGTTCATCTAATAATGTGATTGGCTTGTCTAAAATAACTGTAGATAAGAGACAACCAATAAAACTTTTAATTCCATCTCCTTGTTCATGTGCAAGCGGTACAGTAAGTAATTTTTTTATGTATGACGATGATACTCTATCTTCTTTCTCATCAAATTTTGGTTTGGTTCCTATATGAAGTGGTAATTTTTTTCCTGCCCCCCAATTTAGAATAAGATCTTCGCCAAATGCTTGTTTTACATAACGACATAGCTTTTCTTCATTGACGTCATTTTCTAAAAACATTTGAATTGGGTGCTGAGGTACTTCATTAATTCTGTCATAGGTATCAGGGGGGGGAAATAATATTTAGTCTATTAGCAGTGTCAGCGAGTGTTACAAATACATTTAATAAATCCCTTAACCCATTTTGTTCAATATTATTCCACATGTTCTGTGTTTGGTTCTGTTGAACATTTGTTTGCAACGTTCTAATAAAAACATTTCCTTGTTGATCAACAAATGAAGTGGTTTTTTCATTTAAATAGGCATCAAACTCTTCTGGGGTGCCAAACTTCTCAAACGTAATTTCACTTAGAACTTTGTTTAAGTTTTTAGCTTGTTGAAGACCATTTTTCAGAATGTTATATGTTTCTCGTAAAGCACAACTTTTGCCCACATTGTTTGGCCCCACAATTACAATTGTGCTGTTTTCAGCTAATGGAACTGTAGATCCATCATTAAACTTTAAAGAAGTTAGCTTTATATTTACGGTCATTCGTACGCCCTGCAGTGGAGTTGTTCCAATACTCGTTACTTTCATTACCAGCATTAATAATTCAATATTAGGCTTAATATCGCTTTAATTTCACTTAACTGCAAAAATTATTGCTGTAAATAGAGATGTCATGTGCTATTCATTCATTTTACTGAGTAGCAATGAATTTCTAGGCACCTAAATAGGTACCAGGCAGTAAAAATCAGATTATTAATGGAACGTTTGTTAAAAAATTCCCTTATTTTTCAATACGTCCCGGAGAGGATTCGAACCTCCGACCTGCCCCTTAGGAGGGGGCTGCGCTATCCATCTGTGCCACCGGGACATTCGTGTTGCAGCTTAGTTTATACCATGAAGATTAAATTCGGGGATGATCTAGATTCTGTTGTAAGTCTGCCGAGGGCCGGAATCGAACCGGCATGAGGTTACCCTCACCGGTTTTTGAGACCGGCGCGTCTACCAGTTCCGCCACCCCGGCATAGACCGCGCAAGTATATCAGGCTCATGCATAAGGTCAATGTGAGTGTCAGTAACTATCCTCGTTTTTATATTGATAAAAATATTATCATTAAATTAATAAATGACTATACATAAATCCATGCGGCAAGGGGTCCTTAAAAGGAAAGTGCTATAATTTAAAGAAATACAATGGGAAATAAAGAATAAAACTAATCAGAGCTATCATGCGCAAATGGATGTGGTTTTTTAGCTTACTACTTCTTCTTTTTTCTCCCGCAGTTTTTTCAGCGGACAAAATCGTTGTATTAGAAGTAACAGGTCCCATCAGTCCAGCGATGCAAGATTATATCCAACGCGGAATAGCCTACGCAGCTGATGAGCATGCCGCTGCTGTCATTCTTCAATTGGATACACCCGGTGGACTCGACAGTTCCATGCGCGGAATTAGCGAAGCCATCATTAATTCAACTGTGCCAGTGATCACGTATGTCTATCCTGCTGGTGCACGCGCTGCAAGTGCAGGCGTCTTTATCCTGTATGCCAGCCACTTAGCCGCCATGGCTGAAGGAACCAATGTCGGCGCTGCTTCGCCAGTCAGTTTGTTTGGTATCTCAAAACCTGCTGACTCAGCTAACCTCAGCAGCGAAGAAAAAAAAATAGTGAATGATGCCGCTGCATACATCCGCAGCCTTGCTCAATTACGGGGAAGAAATGCAAATTGGGCTGAGATGGCGGTACGACAAGCCGCTAGCATTTCTGCCAATGAGGCCAAAAAATTAAATGTCATCGATGTCATTGCCGATGATTATCCGCAATTATTACAGCAATTGGATGGACACACTGTGATCGTTCAAGGTGTCACGGAAAAAATCAAAACTAAAAATTTACAACTCGAACATATTCCACCAGATTGGCGCTATCAATTTCTCGCCTTTATCACTAATCCTAATGTGGCTTATTTGTTAATGCTGCTTGCCATTTATGGCATCTTTTTTGAGTTATCCAATCCAGGATTGATATTACCTGGTGTAGTAGGTGTCATTGCATTAGTATTGGTGCTTTATGCGTTTCAACTCATGCCCATCAATTATACCGGCTTAACGTTAGTACTCTTTGGCATAATTTGCATGTTGTTTGAAGTGTATGTCTCGAGTTTTGGTATCATTGGCGTATTCGGGATTCTTGCATTCATCATAGGATCCATCATGTTATTTGATGTACACGATGCGAATTATCATTTAACTTGGTCTCTGATTTTTGTGATGAGTACAATATCGATTCTTTTCTTTTTGGTTATTTTTACTCTCGCTGTGAAATCGCAAAAAAAAGCGGTTGTCACCGGTCGAGAAGGATTAATTGGCAGCGAAGGAATCGTACTTAATATTCACAATGATCAAATTACCGTGCGCGTATTAGGCGAAATCTGGAATGCCATTTCACCCCATTCCATTAGCCCAGGTGAAAAAATTAAAGTGACAAAAATTGAAGGGTTACAATTAACGGTAGAACCGCTTAAGCACCATGAAAGGAAAAATTAAGAACGTGTTCATAGGAGAGTCATCATGTTAATTACATATGCAATCATTGCGCTAATCATATTAATCTTCCTTTTCAATTTTTTCTATGTATTGCGAGAATATGAACGCGGCGTCATTTTCACTCTAGGACGTTTTTGGAAAGTAAAAGGACCCGGCTTGATTATCGTGGTGCCTTTTATTCAGCAAATGGTGAGAATACAGCTACGTACTATAGTCATGGATATTCCCCCTCAAGATGTGATCTCCCGTGATAACGTTTCTGTACGAGTAAACGCGGTGGTTTATTTTCGTGTCATTGATCCACAACGCGCCGTGATTCAAATTGAAGATTATTTCGCTGCTGTCAATCAGCTTGCTCAAACAACTTTACGATCCGTTCTAGGTCAACATGAGTTAGATGAAATGTTGGCCGAGCGTACAAAGCTTAATGCAGACATCCAAAAAATATTAGATGAACATACCGATGCGTGGGGTATTAAAATCGGCATGGTGGAAATTAAGCAAATTGACCTCAATGAAAATATGGTACGCGCCATTGCGCAACAAGCTGAAGCTGAACGTGGCCGCCGCGCTAAAGTGATTCATGCTGATGGTGAATTTCAAGCCTCACAAAAACTCGCAGAAGCTGCAAAAGTCTTAGCCACACAACCTCAATCTATGCAATTGCGGTATTTACAAACATTGTCAAATATCAGTGAAGAAAAAAACTCAACCATCATATTCCCCATTCCCATCGACTTTCTGACTTCATTTATAAAGAAGTGAACTTATGATGACGTAATCATGGATCCATGTTTCTTTTTAATTAAATTATTGCCATGCTTTATTTAATATTCTGTCTCTTATTTTAGCAATTGCTCGACGAATTTTTTGTTCGGGGCGCGGTCTGAATAGAGGGTTAAAAAGCGAAAACGATGAACCGTGATGATATTCCACATTTTCAGGCGATTGCTCTGAAAAAAAGTAATTGAACACGCAACATCGTGGTGCGTCGCATAAAACTGGATTAACAGAATGCCAAGATGTTCTGTTTGTCTCCATTACAACCAGACGGTTAAATAAACTTGGGACAATAATGCGGTTTTTAATCGATGTATCCCATAACTCATAATTTCCGCCATTTTCTAGCCGCCAATTAGGTGATACATAGTAAAGCATATTAACTGCTCGATAGAATTTTTTATCCACATCGTGAGAAGTGTCCAAATGCGGATTAATATAATATCCTTTGAGAAGTGTACTCACACCACCCGCAATCTGTGATGGATCAGGCACTTGATTTTTGATCTCTGTAATATTTTCAATCATAGAGATTACAGTCGGACTTTGAATAGTAAAATGAAGGTCTTGCAATAACTGGGTTGTATGTTTTATATGGCTATATTTTAATTTTAATTCGCCATAACTATTCAATAAACGCATTTGATTCGGCTTGGGAAATTGAGCATAAACTTCTTCAGCAATTTCCATTGGAAGAAGATTATCAAATACAAAATGACGAGCAACTTTTATTGGGTGTTCTGCGAAAAATTGTTTTTTTAACTGCTCACTAGATTCACTCAACCGTTTGACTATCAAATCAGTTAATTGATCTTTCATCTTGATACCTTCCAATATTAATTAGTATTGACCAAGTCTGCTTTCTCAACATAATACCATAGAATACAGTGAGGCTTATTAAAGGTCTAAGAGATCTACACCTCGATTGGATCTACATCCAATATCCATTTCACTTGATGAGTAACAGATAACTTCTCAATTTTGTGTAATGTGTTTTTTAAAAATTGTTGCAATACACTGCGTTTATTTGTTTTGAATAACAAATGTTGGCAAAATAATCCTTTACGTTTAGCCAGCATAGCCGGAACCGGCCCTAACACGGTGATGGCAGCATTCATATCAGAACACATGGATTTAATCGCCGTTAAAAATTGTCTTGCCTGTAATTCCTGATATGCCTCTGCACGAACAATGGCAAAATAAGAAAACGGCGGCAATAAGGCTTGTTCCCGCTCTCCTAACAAGGTTTGCGAAAAATGATTGTAACCTTGATGAATGAGAGTCTGTAATAACGGATGATCGGGATGATGTGTTTGAATCACCACGGTTCCAGGTTTTTCCGCTCGGCCCGCTCGACCTGCCACTTGCAATAATAATTGTCCCATTTGTTCTGCCGCTCGAAAATTAGCACTGAACAACCCCCCATCCGCATCAACAATCCCCACTAATGTCACTTGCGGAAAATGATGACCTTTTGCCAGCATTTGTGTCCCCAGCAAAATCGCTTTAGATTGCGAATGAATTTGTTGGAGTAAAGCATCCATTGCTCCTTTACGCCGCGTATTATCACGATCGACGCGGATAATAGGCACATCAGGAAAATATTTTTCTAAGGTCATTTCGAGACGTTGTGTGCCCAACCCAACAGGTTGAAGGCTGACTTCACCACATTGTCCACAATGCATTGGCACAGGATGACGTGCATCACAATGATGGCATTGCAATCGTGCCGGCGTTTGATGATAGACCATTCGCGCATCACAGCGTTTGCATTCCATCATCCATGCGCACTGTGTGCAATATAAAACCGGTGCAAAACCACGGCGATTTAAAAACAACATGACTTGATTATCTTGTGCAAGATGCGTTTGCATGCTGCTCAACAACTCAGAAGATAATCCTTCCTCAGTGGATGAACGTCGTAAATCAATGAATTGATAACGAGGTAAAATCGCTTCTCCCGCACGTTGTGGTAATGATAAATAATGATAACGTGATCGTTTTACATTTAGTAACGATTCTAATGATGGCGTTGCTGATCCCAATACAATAGGAATGTGATTCATATTCGCGCGTAAAATCGCAAGATCACGCGCATGATAACGAAATCGGTCTTGTTGTTTAAAAGAAGTGTCATGCTCTTCATCCACAATAATCACCCCTAGCGCATTAAAAGGGGTGAAAATAGCCGAGCGCGTGCCTATGACAATCTTGGCTGCACCGGCTTTTGCTGCCAACCATACTTGCAATCGTTCTTGTTCAGAAAGACTCGAATGCAACGCTACCACTGGCACAGAAAAGCGCGCATAAAATCGTGACAGGGTTTGGGGTGTGAGACTAATTTCAGGCACTAGCACTAATACTTGTTTATTCTCTCGCAATTTCTCAGCTATCACGCGCAAATAGACTTCTGTTTTTCCACTGCCTGTCACCCCATCTAACAAAAATACATTGAATGTCTCTTTCACCGCACAAATTGCTTCAATGGCACGGGTCTGTGCGTCATTTAATTGTGGAGGAAGGTCTTGTGTTTCCGGCACATTTATTGGCTTAAGTTTAGTCGGGACCGGTTTACCTTTGCGTAAGAGCGTGGGCAGCGCGCTTGCCAATACTTCACCAAATGCATAGTGATAATAATCCGCCGCCCACTGGCATAGTTGATAAATATCTTGCGGTAGTATGGGTTCCGGATCGATGATCTCAAGTGCCGTTTTTAATTTGTCTTGAGGTACGGATGAGTCTTTTTCGACACTCACTAAAATTCCCACTAAAGTACGGGATTGAAATGGCACTCGTACCCGGACACCTGGGATTAACGCTTTTACATCAATATCTTGCGGTGACACATAATCAAATAAACGCCGTAAGGGTGTGGGTAAAGCAATGCGGAGATATCGCTCATGACTCATATAAACATCTGCTTTATTAATCGCTAATTTGGTATGTTATAATTAATTAATTAAAAGCTATATAAAAATGATGGAGGAATCATGCGTCCTATTTCGATCCCAGATCAATTAAATGAAGACCAGTTAGCACGCTATCTAACTGCAATGGTTGAAAAAATTCTTGATAAAATCCATGAACAGCGCCCAGATTTAGAGCTTAAACATCCTGATCAGAAAAAAGAACTCGCACAAAATATAGCTAAACTCATGCTGGAAAATAAAGATGGTCAGCTTTCAAAAGAGGATTTATTTGACCCAAAAGATACGTCGAAATTTAACCCCAAGTTCCTTCACAAACTAACCATGGCCTTAGTGATGACCGCCACATTAGGTAAACATGAAGATTTATTTAAAAAATTAGAAAAACTATTTCAAAACAAAGAACTTAAAGATGAAAAAGATTTAAAAAACATACTGACTCCAAAAGAATCGCAAGAATTAGAAGACCTTCAAAAAGAACTTCGTGCACTCAACAAAGAATTATTCGCTGTTTTAAAAGAATTAAATCTACTTAAGCCTCAACCGACCCCTGATGGAACTCAAAAGGAAAAAGACTTAGAACAAACATTTGATAACAATACGAACATGTTAGGATTAATTAATTCTCATCAGGCGGGGGGCCTTCCTGCTGTGGTTTCCTATTTTATAGGCAATCTTTATGGCATTCCAAATCAAAATCCCAATTATGAAGAAAGCTTTTCGCAAGTAGCTCAACAAGATAAAACCACTGATACTATATTTGGCGATCCGCTAGGTCTAAATCACGCAGCGCAGGAAAACCTTGAAGCCATGGGCGATTCGCTGGTCGGTGAGGTACAGTCCCAATATATCCATAATGAATCGTTAAAATTATCACACTAAAAGTGAATTCTCTTCATGCCTCTTCTCACTCAAAATGAAATGTTGAGACAACTCTCAAGCGCCTTTACTGCGATTCCCTTTAATCGCATGCTTGGTTTAAAACTTGATCACATTAGTACCGACCATGTCCTCATGAGTTTCCATATGAAAGAAGAATTGATCGGTAATTTTCTGCAAGGAATTTTACATGGCGGCGTGATTTCTTCCGTGCTGGATATGGCAGGAGGAATGGTGGTCATGGCCGCTGGCATTTATAAAAATTTAGATAAGTCGGTGGAAGAATTGATAGGTGTCATTGGCAAAACCAGCACGGTCGACTTGCAAATTAGCTATTTGAATCCTGGCCGAGGTGACATATTCATTGCCAAAGCCTGGCTTCTCAAGAGCGGCAGGAAAATATCCTTTACCCGCATGGAGTTAAGCAATCAAGACGAAATCCTCATCGCCACGGCCAGTGGGACGTATTTGTTGAAGTGACTCGCGCAGCAAGTCAATTTAGCCCCCTGACCTTCCCTCTTACCCCATTCGTCATTATGATATCGGCTTCTTAGAAAGAGAGTAGTTTTAAAAATAGGAGTTTTCACTATGCATAATGTCCTCGTCATTGGCGCGGGAAAGATCGGTTCACTCATTTCATTTTTACTCGCCCAATCGAATGCTTATTCTGTTACCCTCGCGGATATCCACGATAATAATCCCCATGCGCGCAAATTAAATCAGCTGCCCAATTTTAACTATGTTCAATTAGATGCGAATGATACGAACACTATTTCTGACTTTTTGAAAAAAAATAAAATTCAAGCCATCATTTCTTCCTTGCCTTATTATTGCAATATTCACATCGCTAAAGTCGCAGCAGCGCATCATATTCATTATTTTGATCTCACAGAAGATGTAGAAACGACCAAAGCAGTCGAAGCATTGGCAAAGACATCAAAGAGTACTTTTGTCCCGCAATGCGGATTAGCACCGGGTTTTATTAGTATCATTGCCAATGACTTAATGCGCCATTTTCCCCAGCTAGACACTGTCAAAATGCGAGTGGGCGCGATACCAACCAATATCAGCAATGCCTTGCAATATTCATTAACTTGGTCCACCGATGGACTCCTTAATGAATACGGCAATCCTTGCCAAGCCATAGAACATGGCAAGCAAGTTGAGCTGCTTCCACTCGAAGGATTAGAAGAAATTAAAATTGACGGCTTAACCTATGAAGCTTTTAATACCTCAGGCGGAATTGGTAGCTTAGCGCAAAGTTATTTTAACAAGATCAAACATTTGAGCTATAAAACTATTCGTTATCCCGGCCATTGCGCGAAAATACGCTTTTTAATGAATGATCTAAAACTCAATGAAGACCGTGATACCTTAAAACGTATCTTGGAGCACGCGATTCCAAAAACATTTCAAGATGTAGTCTTGGTTTATGTTTCTGTGACAGGAATACAAGATGACCAATTCATAGAAGAAAATTATGTGAAGAAATTTTACCCGAAAAAAATAGAGGAACATCGTTGGTCAGCGATACAACTCACTACAGCTTCAGGCATATGCGCTGTCGTCGATTTAGTCTTGACTCAGCCAGATAAATATCAGGGCTTTGTGCGTCAAGAACAAATTTCATTTCACGATTTAATCACTAACCGTTTTGGCGATTATTACGCCTAAATAAAGAGGTACACCATGTTAGATTTATTAAAATCACTTCATCTTAATGAAAAAAATAGCGGCGCGAGTACAGGCGCACATTGGTGGTCTCACACTCAAGACTGAGGGTGAATTTATTTCTTTTAACCCAGCAACGGGTGAACCCATCGCTTCCATTTATCGTGTCTCTGACAAAGATTATGAACACATTATCAAAGAGGCTCAGACTGCCTTTTTATCTTGGCGTGATGTGCCTGCACCAAAACGCGGCGAAGTGATACGTGCTATTGGTGATGAATTACGCAAATATAAAGATTTTCTTGGTAGTTTAGTATCACTTGAAATGGGAAAATCCAAACAAGAAGGCGATGGTGAAGTCCAAGAAATGATTGATATGGCAGATCTTGCTGTGGGTCAAGCACGCATGTTGTATGGTAAAACCATGCATTCAGAACGACCTGAACATCGCATGTATGAACAATGGCATCCGCTCGGTGTCGTGGGTGTGATAAGCGCTTTTAACTTTCCAGTTGCTGTTTGGTCATGGAATGCCTTTTTGGCTGCTATCTGCGGTAATACTGTGATTTGGAAACCATCGCCGAAAACCGCCCTTTGTGCTATTGCAGTTCAACATATTTGCAATCGTGTGCTTGATCGCATTTGGTTATCGCGGTATTTTTACCTTACTCATCACTGATAACAATGATATGGTCAAACATTTAGTCAATGATACGCGCATTCCTCTGATTTCATTTACGGGATCAACGGCTGTCGGACGTGAAATCAATGCCTTGGTTGCACGCCGATTAGGAAGAGCATTACTCGAATTAAGTGGGAACAACGCGATTATTGTCGATGAGAATGCGAACTTGCCATTAGCCATCCCCGCTATCGTCTTTGGTGCGATTGGTACAGCAGGACAACGCTGCACCACGACACGTCGATTAATTGTTCATGCATCTATTTATCAGAAAGTAGTTGATTCACTGGTGAAGGCTTATAAAAAAATCACCATCGGTGATCCTCTAGATCAAAAAAATCTCATGGGCCCCGTCATTGATCAGCACGCTGTCGATCAATTCAACAACGCTATCGCAGATGCAAAAAAACAAGGCGGCAAAGTTTTATTTGGTGGACAACGCGCTTAAACAAGCTGGATTTTTTGTGGAACCCACTATTATTGAAGCAGAAAATCATTGGGAAATCGTGCAACGAGAAACATTTGCACCCATTTTATATGTCATGAAATATAAAACGTTAGATGAAGCCATCAACATGCAAAATGAATCGTGTTTTGGTTTATCATCCTCTATTTTCACGCAAGATATCCATCATGCTGAAACATTTCTGTCAACACGCGGCAGTGATTGTGGGATTGCCAACATTAATATTGGCACATCCGGTGCTGAAATTGGCGGCGCATTTGGCGGGGAAAAAGACACGGGCGGCGGGCGCGAAGCAGGATCCGATGCTTGGAAAGCATATATGCGCAGACAAACCAACACCATTAATTGGGGCAAGAGTCTGATGCTCGCTCAAGGAATCAAGTTTGATATTTAGCCAGACATTATGAGTGTATAGGTTGGGTGAGCGCTCACCCAACTTGTTTAAGCAGTGTTAATCAATGGGTTAGCCGAACTGATCCTTCAATACACTTTCAACAAACCGCATTAATTTCTGGTAGTGCGTACCTTGCCAATAAATACGTGCACAATTTTCACATTGATAAAACTGATGCTGAATCTCTTTCACACGGATAGGCACATTTTCCTGTATGAGGGGATGATTATTATCCAGTGACACTATTTTCCCATTACATTCCAAACAACGTATAAATGGGTTACATTGTTTCATTAAATCAAATCGCGATACTATTTCTCGCAGCTGTTTTTTAGGGTTAATCTCACGTAACCAATAACCATGGGTTACTTTTTTATTTTTTAAAATGCCTAAATCTCGTGTCAAAATGATGCGCTTTTCTTGTTGTGCAATACGTATCACTTCCTCGTCTGCATAATCCGTTTCATACAATGTGTCAAATCCAAACAGACGTAAATATCTTGCCAATTTTCCCAAATGCACATCTAAAACAAAACGCGTGATGCGCAACGGCTGCGGTCGCAAATGAGTAACAGGAGAAATATCTATGGATTCAAAGACAGGATAAACAGAAACCCTATCCTGAGCTTTTATTCGATAAGAAAAATCAACCGAGACACCATTCACTAAGATTAAATCCACCTCAGTGTGAGGAACACCTAATGATTCAATGGCATCCTTAATTGAAGAAGATGGCGTAATCGATTGCTCAAATTCCATTTTCCTTTTCTCAATCGGTAAGAAATCATTGAGCTCTTCATAAAAACGAAAAAATGCTGTTATCATAGCCATAAGGACAAAATCCATCTTGTTATACTGCCATAAGCTATTTTAATCACGATTCCGGATGATATGCTGAATAAATTAATCAATCAAATAATCTCCCTTCCTACTATTTCTCTCACGCAAGAAGAACGAAGTATTATCAATGAAATTGTGGCTTTCCTGCCTGAACAAAATATAGATGCGTTTCAAAAAAAAATAACTGAACTTGAAATAGAAATAAAGCCAAAAAAACATCACGAAATCACCAGCTATTTGACCGTGTGGTTTAAATTATCCCAAACAGTATCAGAATGGAGTCAACATCTGAGCCGCCTATGGACAAGGGTTGCCCATTCAGCACTTACTGCTGAAAACTTAATGCCATTAATCATAGAATTGCTTCCTTCTGATCTTGAAAAACTCAAACTGATTGATGCTAAATTACAAGCAATACAAATTGAAAATGGAGCCACCTATTATTTCTTGACTACTCTTTGTATAGCCATAGGCATCAAACAAAATGAAATTGACAAAAATCCTCTCTTCTATGAGCCAGAAAAAAATGAAGACAAATATATTAGGATTGTGATTTCAGAATTACCTAAAGATGATGAAGTTAATCTGCTAAAATTAGCGTGTTTAGATTATATGAATAATCTACTTGATCATTTTAAAAGGCTATTGGAAAGTACAGAGAAAGAATTGTATTTGGCCTATTTTACTGATCAATCCCCAGAACAAGATCATCATAAAATCATGGAAACCATTATAGGGAAATTCAATGAAAACACATTTTATACGGCTGATCTCATCACACTGATGGAAAAATATATCGCCATGCGTGAAATGTTTTATACTCTTTTGCGTAAAAATATTTTTCCCTCAAAAATTTTAATCGAATTTGCAGAAAAATTTTCTCACTTCTCTAAGCTCTTTCAAAATGACGCCAGCGAATTCAGCACACTATTCTGGAAAGCAATTGACTTTGTTGGCTTAAATCATGCAACGGTTTGGCTAAGTTTGAAATCGAGCAAAGCAAGATTCCTCAGTGAGGCTGGACTATTCACTCAACGAAATCGGGATGCCAATTGTTCAATTGTCCAAGAAATTGGCCCACGCGAGGAGACTTTTAAGATGAAGTGATAGGCTTCTTTCCAGGTAATTCGTCCTCTATTATTTCTCTATCTCACCCATGCACAAATACTTTATTTCGAGATAAGGTTCCACACCATATTTAGAACCTTCACGTCCCATACCCGATTGTTTTATTCCACCAAATGGCGCTACTTCGGTTGAAAGAATTCCAACATTAATCCCCACCATGCCATATTCCAGTCTTTCGGCGACTCGCCAAATTCGATGAATATTATTGCTATAGAAATAAGATGCCAGACCAAACTCAGTATCATTAGACATATGAATCACTTCTTCCTCGCTCTGAAAACGAAAGAGTGGGGCAACAGGACCAAATGTTTCTTCTTTTGCCAGCTTCATTGAATCATTTACATCTGTTAATACGGTGGGCTCAAAAAATAATCCCCCTAGTGAGTGTGTTTTTCCACCCAACAAAACATGAGCACCCTTGGAAACAGCATCTTCAATATGTGATTTGACTTTCGAAATCGCTGCATCGTTAATGAGTGGGCCTTGTTGAACACCGTCTTCAAGACCATTTCCTACTTTTAATTGTTGCACTGCCTTCACTAATTTTTTGGAGAATTCATCATACACTCCATCTTGTACAAATAAGCGATTGGCGCAGACACAAGTTTGTCCTGAATTGCGAAACTTAGATGCCATCGCGCCTTTCACCGCCGCATCAATGTCTGCATCATCAAACACAATGAATGGCGCATTCCCACCCAGCTCTAACGAAATTTTTTTCAGCGTGGTCGCGCATTGCTTCATCAATACTCTGCCTACCGCGGTGGATCCGGTAAACGACACTTTGCGCACCAAGGGATTAGACGTCATTTCGCTTCCAATATCCTCTGGCACTCCTGTCACCATGTTCAATACACCTGGGGGTATGCCTGCTTGCTCTGCTAACACCGCTAAAGCCAATCCACTGAAAGGTGTCGCCTCATCAGGTTTCACCACCACAGGACAGCCTACCGCTAATGCGGGGGCAATTTTGCGTGTGATCATGGCAGTTGGAAAATTCCAAGGTGTGATTGCCGCTACTACACCAACGGGTTGTTTAATCACTAGCAAATGCTGGCCACGAAGATTAGAAGGAATGACATCGCCATAGACTCGACGGCCTTCTTCTGCAAACCATTTAATAAATCCATTGGCGTAATCAATTTCACCCCGTGCTTCGGTCAGTGGCTTCCCTTGTTCAAGAGTCATGATGAGTGCAAGATCTTCTTTATTTTGATCAATAAGATCGCGCCCATGCCCATAACAAATCCGAACGTTCTTTAGCAGATAAATTTTTCCAACCTTCCCATGCATGGTTAGCTGCTTCGATAGCACGTTTTGTTTCTGCTTGATGACACTCGGGGACTTTACCTAATTCATTGCCATCGAAAGGATTATTGACTGCAAATGTTTTACCAGAATCCGCTTGAACCCACTTACCATTGATAAAACATGCTTCACGAAACAAACTTTGATTACGTAATCTCTGCATGATACTGTCCTTGTCGTCGCTCTTCCTACATTATCCCTCGAGCTCTAGTTCAAACTTTTCATGTAGTGCTCGCTGAGAATGAAAGTTATCTAAAAACCGTCTAATTTCCTTGCGCCATGCCTTACGAAAACCTAATTGAGAAGTGTGCTCTGCTGCACCATCTAAATCGATTAATACGGGTTGTTCTTCTTGATCCACAAGAATATTCGTGATTTTCAAATCGCCATGTGTGATCTCTAATTTCGCCACATTTTTTAATAATGAGGTGATACGCTTCACCATGAGGGTGGTTTGTGCTTCATCATTACGGTGTTGGCTGAAATAGTCACCCGCATGCTGACCACTTACATATTCAGTGACATAATAAGATTGTCCACGCAGACCAAATAATCTTCGTTCAATGAACGCAGCAGGCTTTGCTGTCGCAATGTCAAATAATTTCAGCTTTTGTGCCAATCGCCATGAGGTGCATGCCCTTGTTTCGCGCAAACAGCGGCGTAAGCGATGCCATATATTTTTCATGTTATAACGTTTTACGACAAACTCGCGTTGGTCTAACACCACTTTAATCACTGTCGCCGAGCGCCCCGCTTTTAATAACTTAGTGGCAGGATGAAAAAATATCGCCTCTGGATGAGCTAAGAAATAAGCAAATTCTGGTCCTTCATAACGTCGCTGATACATCCCAACACCTCCTTCGAGACGTAGGCGAACATAATCAGAGCTATTTCTAAATATTTTTTTGGTAAATTTTTTCCAACGAAGTTGATTCCATTTTTTTATCAAAATAAATAATTCAACCAGATCTTCTGGTTTGACTGTCCAACCGCGCGCTGCGGCATAATGGTTAAATAATTTTTCCTGATAACCTTCTGAATCAACACCTAACTGTGAAAGAAATAATGCTAGGTTATCCATGCTGGTTTTTTTGGGTAATAATTGGGATGATGGTTCAATTTGCGCGCCATCTAATGTGTAAATCGTTTTGTCATTCCATAAAAAATTTTTCAAATGCAAATCGCGTTGCATGAGACCGAGTACATGTTGGGTGGCGATTTCAACCATGGTCTTTTGAAATATTGAAAGCGCATCTTCTCTCGATTTCTTTTCTTGCCAAATTTCATCTAAACTTTTAGCGTCAGTAATTCGCTCAAAAATGAGAATATAAATTTGTTTATCTACGCTATTTCCTTCATACAACATTTCAGGAGTAGGGATTTTATTTTTATTTAGCAATTTGACGCCCGCTAAATCTTTCTCCATTTGCTTTTTAGCATCTTTAGGATCGAAAAATATTTTCGCTACCACCCGCTTGTTTTGCCAAACGCCAAACGCGACCATGCGCCGTTTGGGAATAATCCTCACCACGCGTTCAGCTTTAAACACTTGATGATCAATCAGATCAAGCTGGAATTGCCCTTGAACTGCAAAGTTAGCCGCATAAAGCGCTGCCCATGTCAGAATGGGTGTGCCATCTTCATGAGGATGATTTGAGGTCACAATATAATTTTTCGCCACGTTCTTTTACCTTTAACCAAAATCCATGTTTAGAATCCATGATGTCCCGCAGTGATTTTTGAGAATAGTATTGCATAAACCGATATAAATCACGCTGCGTTAAACCAATCTCTTTACTAGAAAAATAAAGTCCAGCTAAATCTTTGATGATCCAGCGCATTGGTGTCAAGCGACGAATTTGAGCGCGATGCAGATCAATAAGAAAGAGCCTTATCTTATTACTCGATTTTGCCCTATCCGATGTGTCTAATAAAAAATGGCAAATATAAAAATCCCGGTGATTAATGCCATTTTGATGCAGTATGCGGGCGATACGCGCCATTTCTTTAATCATATTATGCTTAAATGAAAACGCGGGCTTATTAGTCCGCCAGTTTAGGCATAACTCTTCCAAGCTGATAACAGGCGCTAACTCTTCTAACAAAACAAAAGATTGCAAACGAGCGGGATGATACCCGCGCTGTCCGCACGCTATCACTGTCGGCACAGAAATGCCTAACGATTGCAGTTTTTGAATAGCCCGCCACTCATTTTTTGCGCTTAAGACTGGCCAGCGTAATTGCAATACATTCTTGACGATTTCTTTCCAACCCACACCACTATGTTGTTTTATAAAATAGCTCTTCTCACCTAATGTAATACGCTGCGTCATTCGCCCGTTTTGATGGCGAAAACACTCTCCGCGCAACCCCATCATCTGATCGAAGATAGGCTGCGATGCGGAGAAAAAAGCTTTTATATCATGGTGCAGATACACGTTTCTTTCCAACCTGCTCAATAAAATCCGCCGTTTTTTCCGGTAAACTATATATATCCGAACGCTTTGCGAAAGCTAACCCATTTTGTTGCCAGTGCTCATGCTCGCTTGATGATAGCATTTTTTGCAGTGCAAAATTAAATTCCACTTGCTGGAATGGCGTTGGTAAAACAAGGCCAGCGTTTGCATCCTGGACATAGTTTGCATACCCACAAGTATCTACCGTTAGAACCGGCAATCCAGACACCATGGCTTCCAACAAAACCGTCCCGGTATTTTCATGGTAAGCAGGATGGAGTAATAAATCCGCCGCCAGCAAGAAATGGGGAACATCTTTCCTGCCGCCTAAAAAATGTATTTGCTTTGCCACCCCCAAACGATAAGCTAGTTTTATGAATGAATGAGCATTATCTTGCCCTATCACAAATAATTGCGTGTGTTGCTTTAACCCCTCAGGCAAAGCGGCAAGCCCCTGGATAGACCGGTCCAACCCTTTTGTTTTGAATCCCGATCCGACCATGAGTAACAACTTATCATTGTCCGTCATTTGATAAGATTGGCGCACTCTGGCTCGAATCTCTGGCGCGTTTGCTGGGGCAATCCTATCTTTCGTAATACCCGGGGGTAACAGGTGAAACCGCTCTGTCTCGGTTTGGTAATAACGTATAAATTGGGGTTGTTCCTTTGCAGAAATAAGCATGATTTCCGTTCTTTTTCCACGAGCAAAGACCGCCTCTTCAAGCGCAACCCATTGTCGGTAACGCGGCAATAATCGGTAGAAAAGATTGCGCTGCTCATGAACCCGCGCCTGATAACAAACATCGGCAGCATAATACAAATCTAAATGGGGCATTTTATTAAAGCCAATCACCAAGTCATATTGCTCTGTATCAAGCTGCAACTTAAGCTGCTCAGCAAAATGCCGGCTACGCGTATGGTTTTGCCATCCGTTCATTGTCAAAAGATGGATATGAAAAGCCGGATCTGCCTCTCCTTCCCAAGATAGGGTATACACATGAATTTCATGTCCACGCGCTTGGCAGGCTTTCGCGATGCGCATAAAGTCACGCTGCAACCCCCCATAAGGAAAGTATTTAAGAAGACAAAAAGCTAATTTCATAGGATTATTGCTTTTGAGTTGATAACCATCATAGTCTATAAACGTTATTTGTTATTTCTCAATCATCTAATGCATCATCCGAGTACGTCGTACCGCGGACAAGCCGCGGTACGACGCATGCCGAGATAACAATGGCGAACTATTATACACAAGAAAGGCGGCTAGAATGAAACAACAGATTATCCTTACCCTATTTTTTGCCTTATTCTTCGCCTTCCCACCTGTTTTTGCTGATGCGGGTGATGAGGATCGAGGCATTGAGGATAATCGGACGTTTCATGTTTATGATGATGTTGACCTTGTGTCTACCCTGAAATTTGACTATGGAAAGCCCAAAATCATCATTAAATCAGTTTATCCACAGCTCGCCAGTGAAACCGATAAAGATGGGATAGCGAATTTTAATGAATTATCATCATCTATCGTTCAAGATGAAATTTCTCAATTTAGGGACCTAGTCAAAGATTACTCCTTGGTTCAAAAAAAACTACCTCGGTCTCAGATCACGAATAACTTATATCTTGACTACGATACGTCCTATATCAAATCCAAACACAACCACATTATTAGCACGCGCTTTACAATCAAAGGCGATATCACTGGCATGCCGCATGCTTATCATCGTCATAGAGTGATCAATTACAACTTAGATGCTAGCGAAGAAATTGAATTAAGTAGCTTATTCAATCCTGATGCAAATTATTTATCCGTCTTATCAGATTTCACGGGTGCTGCATTATCTAGACGCTTAAAAGATCAATCTTATATAGCTGACGGAACTGCCCCGCGATTAGAAAATTTTCAGAACTGGAATATTAAGTCGAATGGATTATTGATTACGTTTGAAGAAGCTAAGGTCGCTCCTTACGTTCATGGAACGTTAATGGTACTTGTTCCTTACTCGGTTTTAAAAGACATACTATCGCCTGACTCCCCCATTGCTGATTGTGTGAAGCACAAGAGAAGATGCACTAACACCAATTTGTTAACGGGAGGGTTCATCGACGAGGCGGTCAATATGAATCATCGTGGTTTCTATCCAATTCTGAGTCAAAGATAAAATTTCTTCTGGATCACGCCCTTTGCTCTCGATGACCGGCCCAATCACTACGCGCACTGTCCCTGGATACTTAATAAAGGTACGTCGAGGCCAGAAGCGCCCTGCATTATGGGCGACAGGAAGCACAGGATAACCTGTTGCTGCAGCGAGTCTTGCTCCACCTAATTTATAATGACCCACCTTTCCATACGGAACTCGCGTTCCCTCAGGGAAAAATAGAATCCAACGTCCCTCATCTAAGTATTCTTTTCCTTTCGCAATGATTTGCTGCATCGATGAGGCTTTTTGACTGCGGTTAATAGCAATGGGTTTTGCAACAGCTAAGCCCCAGCCGAAAAAGGGAACCCATAATAATTCACGTTTTGCGATGGGTGCAATAGAAGGAAAAAGGATTGGCAACAAAAAAGTTTCAAAGGTGGATTGATGCTTGCTCATCACAATGGCCGCGCGCTCTTTAGGAATGTTTTCCAGTCCTTCCACTTTATAATCGATATGACAAATGATTTTTAATAAATAAAAATAAAATCGCAAGTAGGTGCGAATGACATAATGCCGATAACGCACGGAAAAGGGCAGCATGAGTAATGTCACGAAACTATAAAGTGACATGGTAAGAACAGCGAGAATAAAAAAAAGCGCTGAACGAATAAATAAATTCAATTTTGAATACGCTTTTTTAATCATCAACTTTTTTCTGCCGAGAGATAACATAATCTACTGCCCTCGCTAAATTGGGAAAATTAGGAATGCCTGATAATTCAGGATTTTTTTCCAATACTTTTTGACCATTGCCTGTTAAAACCAAAATGGGAAGACAACCCACTGTTTGCGCTAGTTGCATATCAGAAGCAGAATCGCCAATAAAAAAGGTATTTGTGAAGTTGATCTCATATTTTGCTTGCATCTGATGGAGCAGACCAGGTTTTGGTTTACGACATTCACAAGCCTCATTGGGATGATGCGGACAATAAAAGATTTCATCAATGTAGCCGCCACGAACAGCCAGCTCGTGGATGAATTTTTCATGGATACGGCTTAACGTTTCAAGATCATAGTAACCCCGCCCAACCCCTGATTGATTGGTTGCAATTAACACCCGAAACCCCATACGATTCAATTGCGCAATCGCATCCAGGCTGCCAGGAATGGGTAACCACTCTTCAGGAGATTTAATGTATTCGTCCGAATCGTAATTAATCACACCATCACGATCTAGGATGATAAAAGGCATAAGCACAACACCGATTGACAAAGCGGAGATTATAGAGGAAGGAGGTCCCCACGTCATCTTGGCGGTTTTCCGTCATCCTCGGATGATTTCAGTCTGTCATCCGGTGCTTCGAGACGGCGCTGGCGCGCCTCCTCAGCACGAACGGAGAACTTATCCCTTTCCGTTCGTGCTGAGGAGGCGCGCCAGCGCCGTCTCGAAGCACCGGATGACAGGGATCACCTAATCAAACTTATAAATAATCCCTAGATTAAATGCGTCAGAAGTAGGTGAAGAAATTTTACCGATGTTGTTGTTAAACGATCCATAGGAAGAATAATCATATTCTCCACGAACATCCACATTTTGAGTCACTGTGGTTTGTAATCCCAAACCGACTTGACCTCCTGTTTGGGTGTCCCCAACATCAGAGAAACGCGTGCGAATAACGCCAGCGCGCAAAAAAGCCATTGTATAGTTACTCAGCATAAAGCCTGGGATCAAGCTTGCACCATAACCATAACTCGTCTTTAGCCCTTGATTATTGGAAATTTCGGCCGTTCCAATCGTGCCAAACAATTCCCCTCCCAAGTAAAGTTGTTGGCTGACAACACCACCAAAGCCAGCAAACACATTAAATGGCACGCCACGGAAATTACCAGGTTGGGTATAGATGTGGGACCCAGAACGAGCCGTAGGAAAGCTCGAGGTAGTATTGGTGATGATACCAAGACCTCCACCCACATAAGGTGCTGCATTCGCGAAAGCGATTCCCGTCGTTGCAGCAAGGATAGAACTGATTAGAAACGTTTTTTTGAGCATATCCTGCACTCCTTTTTAATTTTTATTAGGGTGCGAAATGGTAACGCAGATTAAGTGCAGGAGCAATGGACTCACACCATCATCCCGGAATTTAGCCATCGTCCCGCGGTTCCTCGCTGCGCTCGGCCCGAGGATGACGCACAAAGTGCGTCATTTCTTTTCTACACCGTATGGAGCAAAAATTTCATTAAGCTGGCGTGTCACACGAATAAACGTAGTTCGTTTCGAAAGCTCTTTTAAGCGATGCGCACCGACATACGTGCAAGTCGAACGTATGCCTCCCAGAATATCTAAAATTGTATTCTTAACGGGCCCGCGGTAAGGAACATTGACTGAACGACCTTCGCTAGCACGATAATCCGCAATAGAGCCGTGATGTCGTTCCATCGCTTCAGCTGAACTCATACCATAAAATCGTTTGAATTTTTTACCACCCTCTTCAATCACTTCGCCTAGACATTCATCATGACCAGCAAACATGCCTCCTAACATCACAAAATCGGCACCTGCTGCAAAAGCTTTTGCCACATCGCCTGGCGTTGTGCATCCACCATCGGCACACACCTGGCCTCCCAAACCGTGGGCGGCATCGGCACATTCGATAATGGCAGATAATTGTGGGTAACCCACACCCGTTTTTTCCCGAGTTGTACAAACTGATCCTGGACCAATCCCAATCTTTACGATGTCAGCCCCTGAAAGAATTAATTCTTCCACCATTTCTCCAGTCACCACATTTCCCGCCATGATCACTGTGTTGGGATAACGTTCACGTAAATGTTCTAAGCAAGAAACAAATTTCTCTGTATAACCGTTTGCTACATCTAAACAAATGAAAGAGACATGCGTAAACTGTGTGACTTGTTCAAGTTTTTTAAAATCCGAATCAGCAATACCCAATGACACAAAACAAGATGCAAGAACTTTCTGATGTTCATGGTAAAAATTTTTCATCTCTTCGACAGAAATAAATTTGTCTAAGGCTGTCAGCAAATGATGCTCAGACAAAGCTTTCGCCATGTTGATGGTACCCGTGTGATCCATGTTAGAAGCAATAATGGGAACACCCTGCCACAACGTTTGAGTATGTTTAAATTTAAACTCACGCTCCAATGAAACATCAGCGCGTGTCTTTAACACACTCCGTTTGGGACGAATTAACACATCACGAAAATCTAGTTTTACATCGTATTCAATACGCATGGGATTTCCTATCAATCGATCTCATTATGACTAAAGATAACAACAACCATTTGATTCTATTCTTTACTCTCTTAGATGTCACCTTGAGGGACCACGACTTTACATAAACGCGCGTAATAAAACCCATCCATGTCATGCATACCTGGAAGAATTTGACGCCCCACCCCGCAAGGAATACCCCAATCAGCAGCAATGATGTCTTCTTTAGCATCGGCATGAGAGGCAAGAAAAGATTCCATCACAGACACATTTTCTTCTGGAAAAATAGAACAGGTTGCATATAACAAAAATCCCCCTGGCTTAAGTAATGGCCATAACGATTCCAATAAACGACTCTGTTCATTGGCTAGCATCTTGATGTCGCTTGGTTGTCGCAATAATTTAATATCAGGATGTCGGCGTATCACCCCGCTTGCTGAACACGGTGCATCCAACAAGATTCGATCAAACATCTGACCATCCCACCAATTTTTTACATGATTAACATCATCACAAATACTAATCGCCTTTATATGCAAACGCGCAAGATTGTCTTTGATAGATAACATTCGCGCTTCATCTTTTTCTACCGCAATGAGAGCCGATAAGTTAGGTTCTATCTCTCCTATGTGGGTAAGCTTACCACCGGGTGCAGCGCAAGCATCTATGACACGCTGCTTAGGTGCCAATAGCAGCAATTCTGCAGCAAGCTGAGCTGCTCCATCTTGCACTGACACATCTCCTGCTAAAAAACCAGGCAGATCATCGGTAGAAATAGGGGTATCAAGAATAATTCCACTTTGTGTTTCAGGAAGAATTTTCGTGGAAAAAGATTGCATGTCTTCTCGCTTGAGATAATCCTCACGTGTTATGTGTTGTCGGTTTACTCGCAAAGCAAATGGCGGATGCTGATTATTCGCTTGTAAAATGGCTTGCCAATGCATTGGCCACGCTGTGGTGATACTCTCTATCCACCAAGCTGGATGGGCGTAATAAGCTTCTGCATCAGATTTAATTTTTTCTTCAATCGTTTCTCGTTTCCGTAAAAATTCGCGCAATACAGCATTCACCAATCCGCGCGCCCAGGTTTTACCAAGCTGTTCGGTAGCATCCACTGTTTCAGCAACAGCTGCATGTGGTGGGACACGCATTTCCATTAATTGATACAAACCCACTAATAATAAAGCATGCACGTCGCTGTCTTTCGCTTTCAGCGGTTTTTGTAATAAATGGCTTAAGATGACATCTAAGCGTGAATAAAAACGACAAACCCCAAAACACACGGCTTGTACAAAAGAACGGTCCCGCGCATCACGAAGAGAAGATAAGCAGGGCTCTAAGTTATCGGTCAATGAGCGGTCATTTGTCACTTGATCAATCATACGTGCAGAAAGCAGGCGAAGATTAGACGTTGTTTTTTTCATGTTATTTAATACTCATTTTGTGTCATCTACGATTAAATAAAATGCTCACCAATCACTAGTTGATTCTGATGCGCATTATAAAAATCAGCCACAGGCATTGCTTTCCCACCTGGCAGTTGCACCATCAAAAGCCGTAGCGCTCCTTCACCCGTTGCAATATCTATCCCATCTCGACCTGCGTAAAGAAGCGTACGAGGAGAAGCTTGTTGCGATTGTTTAACTTCTTTCGCCATCCAAATACGCAGGCTTTGACTCTGCCATGACGTATGAGCGACTGGCCACGGATTGAAGGCGCGAACTTCATTTTCTAATGTCTGTGCGGGCTGTTCCCAATCAATGAGTGCTTCTTCTTTTGATATTTTTTGCGCGTAGGTGGCGAGTTGATTATCTTGTGGTTTTGGAGTGATCTGACCTTGTGCAAGCAAATCTAGCGTTTCTAACAAGGCTTGTGCGCCTAATTTTGCTAATTTGTCGTGCAATGTTTTTGAGGTTTCATCTTCATCCAGAGAACAAGTTTGTTGTAGCAAAATAGGTCCTGTATCTAATCCTTCATCCATTTGCATGATCGTCACTCCTGTCTCTTTATCACCCGCAAAAAGAGTACGCTGAATGGGAGCAGCGCCTCGCCAGCGCGGCAAAAGTGAAGGATGAATATTGATACAACCTAAGTGTGGTATTGATAACACCGGAACAGGCAAAAGCAATCCATATGCCGCAACCACCATGACATCAGCATTCAAACCTGCCAATTGCTCTTGCTCGAAGCCTCCTTTCAATGACGCGGGTTGATAAATAGGTAAGCGATAAGCCAATGCTAATTCTTTAACTGGGCTTGCTTTTATTTTTAATCCTCTGCCCGATGGACGATCTGGTTGTGTATACACAGCGACAATTTGATGGGTCGAATGAATAAGTACTTCTAATGTGACTTCAGCAAAAAGAGGCGTTCCCGCAAATATGATTTTCATGATTTATTTACTCGGAAGGTGATTAGACATTTTTTAGCGCCCAATCCAAGAATATTCATCTTACTCAGCATTATACCTGAATGTTACTTACGTTCGTTTTTCTCAATTTTCTTACGAATGCGATCTTGTTTTAACCGTGAAAGGTGATCGATAAACAATACCCCATTCAAATGATCCACTTCATGTTGAATGCAAATTGCCATTAATTCTTCCGCATCTAATTCAATGGTGTTGCCTTCCAAATCCATGCCGCGTAGTCTCACTTTCAATGCACGCTCCACTTTATCGTAAATACCACTCCCTCCCACAGATAAACATCCTTCAGCTTCATACTGTAGGCCTTCTTTGCTGATGATTTCTGGATTCAACACACAAATACGTTGCTCATGTGTGTCTGAAACATCCATGGTAAAAATTTGCTGGTGGATATTCACTTGCGTCGCTGCCAGCCCCACCCCTTTAGCCGCGTACATCGTTTCATACATGTCATCGACAATTCGGCGTAATGCATCATCAATTTGAGTCACCGGTTTCGCTTTAATGCGTAAACGCGGATCTGGATATTTTAAAACCTCAAGTAATGCCATGGTAATGCCTATAAAAATGGGGGGTATCATATATCATATTTTAACGTTAGAACATTTCCTTCTTCGATTAAACCCATCCATAAGACGCTATTTTAGAGAAATTTTTTCCAAAAATTCTACGCATTATAATAAAACATTAATAATAACAATGTAGGATAAGTGAGCAAACACACATTACAACATTAACATTACAACATTAAAGGGTGGGCACTACTATGTTTAGACAAATTGATCCTACTTCTCTCACTCCCCAAGATGCTTTGGAGCTGGGCGAGTTTCTCGTTACTGAAAAAATAAAATTTGTAGAAAAATCAAAGCAACACAAAGGCGCTTTGGAAATAACCCACCACTTGATTATCGACCAAGAATTTAACACCCCGGGATTTAAACGTTATTACGTTATTGATCCTACCAAAGGTGGGCTAGGCCAAGGTGCATCTAGCAAAGCACGGGCTGCCTTGGGTTACATTGACGTTGATGTAGCAACAAAAGCAGTCACTTATACGCCAGATCAAGAAAAAGCATTGCGCGTGAAAAATACCAAATCTGCCCAAGTTAACCATCAAAATAAAGGAACCAAATACTCTCATGCCGAGGCTAACAATGACTACCAAATCAGCAAACCCTTCACTCATTTGGACATGCAAGAACCCATTGAAGTCGAAAAAAATTATCGTGGATTTAGTCTCTTTTCAAAAAGTTATTCTCTTATGAACCGCGCCGAAGGACAAGATCTTGACCAAGAAGTAAAAGAATTTATAAACGGTGCAAACCCAACCACTGCCATGATGGTGAAACATGTACTCCTTCCCATAGTAGTAGCTTACAAAGTTCAATTTGCGGATAAAAACTTTGTCCACCGAGACATCAAAAATGAAAATGTGAGAGCTTATCTTGGTGTTAATAAATCTATCATTAAGTTTTTAGACATGGATAGCGTCTTACCACCGGGTTCTAAAGAGAGCCCTTATGGCAGTCCTGGCTTTCTTGGACCAGAACTATTTGATCAGTCAGGAACGTTAACAGTAGCCCAAGCACGAGCTATTTTTGCATTGAGTGTTTTATCAATGGGCTGTCTGAATCCTTTACTGGTTCCCAATAGCTACTTTTCAAATGAATGTGGCGTTCAAAATGCACAGGAATTAGTAGAACAAGCATTTGAACAACTTCAAGCAAATGGTTGCTATGATCCAGACAAAATGCCTTTTCAAACCGGTCCTTGTGATTTGTTTGAATATATGGAAGATACGGTTGACGTCACACAAGAACAGGCTGAGATAAAACAACTTCTCAAGGACATGACAAATATCGATCCGTCCAAACGTCCCAATATTGACACTGTGATTAACCGACTGGATACCATTCTCGCTAAATTAGAAATTATTCAGGCCAAGCAGACTCCAACGCTTGTGATTTAACTTTCAAGCTGCATGAGCCCGTCGCGATAAATTTGCATTGCCTCGTCGGGCTCATTTAATTGTTCTAATAACTGACCGTATTCTATCGACGCGCTTGGATAGGGACCTTGTGCTAAACACTTAGCAAAATAATCTTTTGCTTTTCCCCATAACTGGAGTCGCGCACAAATTTTACCTAGAATGTACAATAATTCTGGCCGCTGCCCATACATTTTCACCCACGCACCGACAATCACCAATTGACGATTCAAGTTATTCAATGACAAAGTCCCATACAGTTTTGCGAGTTCAGGTGACCAAGTGTGTTTTAGTATTTTTCGAATTAACTCTTCCATTTCTTTCGTTGTCTCTGTACTTGTCACAGGCGCATGGCGCGATAATTGTGTGACATAAGCAAAGACCACCTCGGGATTTTTCTTTAAGTAGCGTGGTACTTGATCCCAAATTAAACGTATGTCACTGAGACGCTTAGTTGAGGATGAACGAAATAATTCGCAATAAATATTTTTTTCAAACACTTCATACTCTTCTGGCGTGATTACTTTTGCTTTACGCAAGCTAGGAAGTAAAACTTGTAAATTTTTCCAATCAGCTAAACGTACATATACTTTTTCTAACAAAGTTAATACACGCGGCTGCCGTGATGAGGTTTCACGCAGATGATTTAATGTCGCCGCAGCTTGTTCGAGCTTGCCTTCTTTTAACTCAAGCTCTGCTTGTGTGATCCCAATAGCTAACCCTGCTTTGGGTGCTATTTCATAAGCTTTTTGGATATAGACGTCACGTCTATCAAAAGCTTTTTGTTCATGCGCTGCTTTTGCTGCTCCCAAATAATTAATGAGTGGCTCAACGGATTGATTCACACCGCCTAAAAGTAATTTCTCTGCTTTCTTCCAGCGTCCCTCTATAAGCGAAGTTAGTCCACGTTGAGTTTTGCTGTAAGATTGATGTTCTCGTCGAATATATAGCCAGTTTTTTAGCCGAAGACGTACAAAAGCTAATCTATCAATAATAGTTATTAATAGGTAAAAAAGACCTAGAAAAATAATAATGCCCAAAACGGCAAACCACAGTGGCATTTGCACCATCCATGGCTGATAAACAATCAAAAGAAATCCAGGATGGCGAACTAACTCCATACCCACCCATACCGAGGCTAGGAGAAATATTAAAACTAAGATTAAACGCCACATGAATATTCCCTCATGGTGAATTTATTTTTTTCCTGGAATTCTTAATGTCCATTATACTGATCAAACAGTTGCAACGTATTAGAAAGATTCAGCGTCACAGGTTGAATATTTTCTTTTTGCAGCTCACCTAATTCCATTAACATGTTTTTTGTTTGTGGCGCATTAGGAACAAAATATTGTGTTATCCATGCCGCCACGCGCGCCAAACTGGTTTGATAGATTGCTGCATTACGATGCAGCACACCCCACATCGCATCTTCCATTTGAGCATGCAGATTTTGGTAAATAAAGATTTTTTCATCTGGCATCACCAAAGGCAACGCATTAGAGCCCGTATGGCGAACAATCACAATTTTTCGCAACGCTTCCCAAGAATAGGTTAATCCTGCTTTCCACCAAGGAAGACCTGTGGTGGTGTTGGTCGTCACTGTTGAGGAAGGAGGAGAATTTTCTGCATTGAGTACATCAAGAGGAAGAGGTAATTGCTCCACTTGATTATTCAATGCAACTAAATGTAAGTATAAAGAAGTTATATTCACTTGCGGTACGGCTTGTAAATTCGCGATATCCGTCGCAATGGATTTTCGCAACTCATTCACATTCTCATCTTGCATGCTTTCTAATCTTTTATCCGCTGTCTGCAGCAAAACCATGGCTAATTTGATGTTATGAGAAAATTGCAAATGATCATCTGCCAACTTGACGAGATATTGCGCTTCTGACACATGCCATTTATTAAGATCGCCTTTTTGCACACTTTGTAATTCGGTCATGAATTGTTCTTGCTGCGCAGACATGGCTTGCCATTTTTGTGCCTGTTGTTGTAACTGATTGAGTGACGTTTGAACGGCAGCAATATCTTGCTTTTGATTCATGCTCTGTTGTTCAAGATGCGCCACTGTTTGTGCCAATCCAACATTAACTTGAGACAATTGGAAATAACCATACACGAAGGCACAAATTAATATGATAATCGCTAACGTCGAAAAAAAAATTCCAATATTGGCCCATGTTTGACGAGGGGTATGATTATCAGAATTAGATGGCTTTTCTTCGATCTGATTTTGTTCTGTCATGTTCTTTCCTTGGGAATAGTATCTAAAATAGCAGCATCACTAGCATGACTCGCTACCCATATTGTCTGAAAACCTAAATCGTACGCAAGCCTTTTTATCCGCTCACTGACAACAACCAGCGGACATATTTTAAGCGCAGACCAGCTTTGTTCACCTAACATTATTTTTAAGTTGACGACACTTTCGAACGAAGCGCTGACAATGACATCGATCTGATGTTCGCTCAACAATTGGTTCACTTCATAGCCTGGTATTTGCGGCAGTATTCGTTGATAAGCAATCACGGGTAACACATGAGCACCGCGCGCCATCAATGTGTTATCCAACACTTCCCGTCCACCCGCGCCGCGTATGATAGCAATCTTCTTTCCTTGTACTGATTGAAAAACCGGGTCGCCTAATAACCCTTCGCTGCTCCATTCTGTTTGGGGAATCACCGCTACATTATAACCTGCCTCTTGCAACGCTTTCGCTGTCCCAAAACCTACCGCTGCGAATTTTACTTCTTCCGGCAATTGCGGCCAAGTTCGACGTATTTCTACCACGCTTGCATAAACGGCTCGAGGACTATTAAAAATTAGCCAATCTTGCTCGCCTAATTCCGCAATCGCTTGATGAAATGCTTGCGGATCCGGTGCAGGTGCAAAATCAATCGTAGGAAAATGAATCGCTTGTCCACCGCGCGCTTCAATCAACTTACACAAGACTTCTCCTTGCGGATGTGGGCGTGTGACTAAAATGCGGAGCAAGTGTAAGTCGTTCATTGAAACTCTCTTAACATTTTTTCTGCTCCTTGTTGCAGCAATTCCTCCGCAACCCGTGTGCCTATGCCTTCTGCCTGATGGCAGTCGCCCGCTAACTTAGATCGGAGTATTCGCGACCCGTCACGGTTAGCCACCAACCCTAGTAGAGTTAACACACCATGATGAATTTGAGCATAAGCCGCGACGGGGACTTGGCAGCCTCCGCCAATACGACGACAGAGTGCGCGCTCAGCATTCACACAAAGTGACGTTTCTATATCATTAAGAGGTGCAATAAAGCGAATAATATGTTCATCTTCTTCACGACATTCAATTCCTAACGCTCCTTGGCCTGCCGCAGGTAAAGATTGGTCAATACTAAGATAACTACGAATCCGCGCATCAAGATCCATGCGCTTTAATCCCGCTGCTGCCAAAATAATCGCATTAAAATCTCCTTGATCAAGACGCTTGAGACGAGTGTTGATGTTGCCGCGTAAATTCCGAAAATCGATATCAGGGCGTATCGCACGCAGCTGAGTTTGTCGACGCAAACTGGATGTGCCTAATGATGCACCGCTTGGCATTTGCAAAAGGGATTCATATTGATCCGAAACAAATACATCACGCGGCTCTTCACGTTTACAAATAACTGGCAAACATAACCCGGGAGGTAAATCCATGGGAACATCTTTCATAGAATGCACAGCGATATCCGCGCGCCCATCAAGTAAAGCTTCTTCTAACTCTTTTACAAATAATCCCTTTCCACCGATATCCGTTAAGACAATGTCTAGGTGTTTATCGGCCTGGGTTGTGATCCCTAAAAATTCCACAGAAAGATGAGGATGATGTTCGATTAATAAAGCTTTTATGATTTCCGCTTGACGAAGTGCAAGTGGACTTTCACGCGTCGCAATAACAATATGTCGTTTAGTCATAATTTTCTCTTTTGTTGAAGCGATGTGCATCCCTGGGGTGACAGGGCTCTTAACCTGATGCATTATAATTGCTTCGTAAGATAAGGAAACAGACCTATTCATATGCTGACCCCATCCATAGAAACACTGTTTGCTATTGAAATTCATCAAAAGTTATATGAAAAGAAAACGCCGCAAGGCAATCTTTCCGTCTATCGAACCTCCCCCTATGGCACATTACTGACTTTAAACGGGCAAGTGATCGTATCAGAGAATGATGGTTTTTTTTATCATGAAATGATGGCTCATCCTGCTTTGTTCACCCATCCACACCCTAGCAGGATTGCCATTATTGGAAATTATCACGGCATTCTTCAAGAAGTATTAAAGCACTCTTCTGTTCAACACATCGATTGTGTCACAAACAATGCCGCGTTGGATGAAGTAATATCTCATTATTTTTCGTTTTTACCGACAGTCAACTCGGACGATCCTCGCGTTCATTATCATTCTCAAGAATCACAAACATGGTTGAAAACCATTGCTGCAAATACATTTGATCTCATTATTTACAGTCAGCCATTAGAAACTGACTTACACAAATTTTTTCAACCCTATTATTTGGCAATGCGTGAACAAGGTATTTTCGTATTCCCATGGCTTTCCTCTTTATTTCATCTAGACAGCCTAAAATCTCTAGTTCAAATGATTCCATTGGCAGGCTTTCATGATTGGCAAACCCTCCATTTCCCTCAGCCTAGTTATTCGATGGGATGGCGTACCACTGTGTTAGCCATGAAATGCAATCGAATGAAACGGATTCGCGAAAAAGACGTGTTCAATCGTCACTTCTCCACCCGTTATTACAATTTTGATACCCATAAAGCAGCACTTGCGATCCCTGAATTTATGCGCGAAACACTGGAGAAAGCAGAAGAATGCGATTAAACCAACAAAGAAAATTTATATAAAATGCATTATACTATCCGCACTCGTTGAAAACGGATGATAGATATGACAAAAACCAACTTTCTCAAACATCTTGCTAGCCAACTCACTGATGCATTGCCTTCTCATGTCAGCACATTCAAAAAAGATTTTGAAAAGAATTGTCATAGCATATTGTTAAAAGCTTTTGCTAAATTTGATTTGGTCACACGCGAAGAATTTGATACGCAAACAAAAGTGTTAGGACGCACCCGCAAAAAATTAGAAGAGTTGGAAAAACAAATTAAAATCCTCGAAGAATTATTGAAAGATAAGCATTCTACTAAATAAGAGTGGTCATCATCCTCGCTGGCGCTCGGTCCGAGGATGACGCCTGAATGTGGGAGCATACTATGCCTGAAGAAAAATTTTCTGTTTTTACACAAAATGATTATGAGATCATAAAACGCGATGTGGTTTACCAAGGTGTCTTTCGCATGGCGCGTTACCAACTCCGTTTTCGTCTTTTTAATGGCGATTGGAGTCATGCCATTCAGAGAGAAGTCATGGAGAGACAATCTGCGGTTGGCATCTTACTCTATGATCCTATTCTTGATTATGTTGTATTAATCGAACAATTCCGAACGGGAGCATTATCTAACCCGCAAAGTCCGTGGCTGATTGAAATTGTGGCAGGCATTATAGAACCCAATGAAAGCCCCAAAGAAGTAGCAGCTCGTGAATCTCTAGAAGAAGCTGGTTGTGACATTCTAGACCTTTATCCTATTTGCGAGTATTTTGTCAGCCCCGGTGGTTCGAATGAATATATGTATCTCTTTTGCGGGCGTATCGATGCCAGTGAAACGGGTGGTATACATGGTTTGGAAGAAGAAAATGAAGATATACGTGCTTTTACTTTGCCCTCAGAAGAAGCCTTCATGTGGTTACAAGAGGGCAAAATTAAAGCCGCACCGGCTATTGTTTCGTTACAATGGTTACAATTAAATCGTGAGTGGTTAAAACAATTATGGCAGACAAAATGACCCCAAAATCTTCTAAAATCAAGCCTGCGTATACAGCGGAAGCGATTGAGGTCTTAAGCGGTCTTGAACCTGTTCGTCGTCGGCCCGGCATGTATACCGACACGACCAATCCCAACCATTTGGCCCATGAAGTCATAGATAATAGTGTGGATGAAGCATTAGAAGGCTTTGCAAAACGCATTGATGTGATTTTGCATAAAGACGGTTCTTTAGAAGTGCTTGATAATGGTCGAGGTATGCCCATTGATATTCATCCCGAAGAAAAAGTATCGGGTGTTGAATTAATCCTGACGCGCTTACATAGCGGCGCAAAATTTTCCAATAACCAATATCGATTTTCTGGTGGTTTACATGGCGTCGGTGTCTCTGTTGTCAATGCACTTTCAAAAAATTTAGAAGTCACTATCAAACGTAATGGCAATATTTATTCCATGAAATTTGCGCATGGCGACAAAACCACTAATTTGCTCACGACCGGCAAATCCAAAAAAGGTGAGACCGGCACTAGCGTGCGCTTCTGGCCAGAAGAAAAATATTTTGACTCATCGCGCTTTGCCATCAATAAACTCAAGCACACCTTACGTGCTAAAGCCGTGCTTTGTCCTGGTCTGCATATGACATTTACTGATGCTGCGACCAATGAAACAGAAGAATGGTATTACGAAAATGGTTTGAGTCATTACTTGCAAGAAGCGATTGGGGATGTTGAGCGCCTGCCTGAAGAGCCATTTCTCGGTTCGTTTAGCAGTGACCGAGAAGCTGTGGATTGGGCAGTCATCTGGCTACCGGAGGGTGATAATGTCGTTGCCGAGAGTTATGTTAACTTGATTCCAACACCACTGGGCGGTACTCATGTGTCAGGATTTCGCGTGGGTTTAGCCGATGCATTACGTGACTTTTGTGAGTTCCGTAATTTAATGCCGCGCGGAATTAAATTAACCGCAGATGATGTATGGGAACAATGCGCCCATATTGTATCTGTCAAACTTCATGATCCTCAATTCGCTGGGTCAAACAAAAGAACGATTGTCATCACGTGAATGCGCAACGTTTGTCTCGGGTGTAGTCAAAGATGCGTTTAGTTTGTGGTTAAATCAGCATGTGGCGCTAGGTGAAGCACTCGCGAATCTTGCTATTACCAATGCACAAAAACGCTTAAAAGCAGCTCAAACCGTCGCACGAAAAAAAGTGACAGCAGGTCCTGCTCTCCCCGGGAAATTGATTGATTGTACGGTACAAGATGTAAAACGCAGTGAATTATTTTTAGTGGAAGGCGATTCAGCGGGTGGTTCTGCTAAACAAGCGCGTGATCGTGAATTTCAAGCGGTCATGCCGTTACGTGGGAAAATCTTGAATACATGGGAAGTTGATTCTGGCTCGAGTGTTATCGTCACAAGAAATTCATGATATTTCCGTCGCGATTGGTGTTGATCCTGGTTCGAATGATTTAAAAGGATTGCGTTATGGAAAAATTTGTATTTTGGCCGATGCCGATTCTGATGGTAATCACATCGCAACACTCTTGTGCGCTTTGTTCGTCAAACATTTCCGTCCTTTAGTTGCAGCGGGTCATATATGCATTGCTATGCCGCCACTGTTTCGTGTTGATCATGGTAAAGAAGTATATTACGCGCTCGATGAAGCAGAAAAACAAGGTATTCTTGATCGCATCAGTGCTGAGTACAAAGAAAGAAAACCCAAAGTGAATGTGATTCGGTTTAAAGGATTAGGTGAAATGAATCCATTGCAATTACGCGAAACGACCATGGATCCCGACACACGTCGTCTCATGCGACTCACGATCAAAGAAAAAGATGATACCGATGAAATGCTCGATATGTTATTAGCAAAAAAACGTTCTCAAGATCGCAAGAGCTGGTTAGAGCAAAAGGGGAATCTGGCTGAGGTGTAAAGATAACTTTTACACCAAAGATCACAAAATCGGATCAATCACACTTATCACTTTTAGCACTATTTCATTTAATAGATGCTCATCTAATGTTTCTATGTATTTAGCTGCACCCCTTTTTACTCTTTCTTCAATATCAAATGAACGAACCTGATTACAAACAGCAACACCTGTTGTGTCATGACCAGTAATAGGTACAGTAAGACCTTTGAGTCTAGAAAAGTAACCTGTAGTAGTCACTGGAACTGTCATTGCAATACCAAGTTTATTAATCTCTTTTGGTGTAATCACAATAAATCGATGACGGTCTTTCATTTCACGACCAGCCTGTGGATTAGGATCAATGAGATACACATCACCACGATGAGGAATACGGTATTTTGTCATACGATTTCACGACCTACCGGTTTTCCCTCTCGAAACCATTTGGTTTCTTCCTTAAGTGCCTTTAGGTTTTCTTGCGTAGCACCTTCCATTAACTCAGCAATAGAGTAACGTTTAGGAAGTTCCTTTATCGGACTAATCACAAGCTTTTTTCCTTTAACATCAAGTGCTAATACATCACCTACTTCGATGTTTAAAAGCTTTAGCACATCAGCCGGGATAGTAATCACAGCAGCTCCACCTTGCTTTCGGATATTTAAGGTAATCATGGCTACGCCTTTCTATAAATTATCAGAATATAGCACAAATATAGCATAAGTATAGCATAATAATCACACTTGCATAAGAGGCATAGTAACAGTTACGATGCCACGTTATAAAGTAAGAAATAGGATGATCGCATGTCACAAGCAACCAACATTGAACATATTCCATTACGGGATTATGCAGAAAAAGCATATCTAGATTATTCCATGTATGTCATTTTAGATCGCGCTCTGCCGCATATTGGTGATGGATTAAAACCCGTGCAACGCCGCATTATTTATGCCATGTCAGAACTTGGCTTAAAATCAGTCTCCAAATTTAAAAAATCAGCACGCACTGTGGGTGATGTACTCGGTAAATTTCATCCGCATGGTGATACGGCATGTTATGAAGCACTGGTGTTCATGGCGCAACCTTTTTCTTATCGCTATCCGCTGATTGAAGGTCAAGGCAATTTTGGTTCACCCGATGATCCGAAATCATTTGCCGCCATGCGTTATACTGAATCCCGCTTATCTGCTTATGCAGATAGCTTTACTTGCTGAATTAGAAGAAGGCACCGTCGATTGGGTGCCGAATTTTGATGGCACATTACGTGAACCTGCTTTATTGCCCGCACGTTTACCGAATGTTTTATTAAATGGCACCACCGGCATTGCCGTCGGCATGGCAACTGATATTCCGCCGCATAATTTGCGTGAAGTGGTGAATGCGTTGATACATATTCTGGATAATCCAAGATGCCACTCTCAGCTGACATTTTTAAATATGTGCCGGGGCCTGATTATCCGACCGAAGCTGAAATCATCACGCCCAAATCAGAAATAAAAGAAATGTATCAAACAGGTAATGGCAGTATTCGTATGCGCGCTGTCTATACCGAAGAAGAAGATGAAATCATTATCACTGCACTTCCCTATCAAGTCTCTGGAGGAAAAGTTCTAGAACAAATTGCACAACAAATGCAAGATAAAAAATTACCGCTTGTTTCTGATTTGCGTGATGAATCCGATCATGAAAATCCCACTCGTCTTGTCATCATCCCGCGTTCGAATCGCGTTGATGTACCTGCACTGATGGATCATTTATTTGCGACCACGATCTTGAACGCAGTTATCGCGTTAATTTAAATATGATTGGCTTAAACGGCAGCCCAAGTCAAAGGACTTGCTAGAAATTTTAAATGAGTGGCTGGAATTTCGTACCGCCACCGTGAAACGCCGCTTACAATATCGTTTAGATGCCATCAATCATCGCTTACATATTTTAGATGGCTTGATCATTGTTTATCTCAATCTAGATGAAATTATTCGCATCATTCGCAAAGAAGATGAACCCAAACCTGTCTTGATGAAGCGTTTTAAATTAAGCGAAGAACAAGCCGACGCGATTCTCGATACCAAATTACGTCATTTAGCGCGCTTAGAAGAAATGCAAATTCGTCGTGAGCAAGAAAACTTAGCAAAGAACGTGACGAAATTGAAAAAACACTTAGGCTCATCAGCACGCTTAAAAAAATTAATTCGCCAAGAATTAGATAGCTGATGCAGAAAAATTTGGTGACAAACGTCAATCACCTATTGTTGAGCGCAAAGAAGCGCAAGCCATGAAAGAAACAGAAATTCTGCCGACTGAACCCATCACTGTGATTCTCTCAAGAAAGGCTGGATACGTGCGGCTAAAGGCCATGAGATTGATCCCACCAGTCTAAGTTATAAAGCAGGCGATCATTCTTAAATGCCGCAGCATGGCCGCAGTAATCAACCAGCTATCTTTTTAGATTCCACCGGACGCGCTTATTCCTTACCCGCACATACTTTACCTTCTGCACGGGGACAAGGCGAACCATTGACAGGCAAATTAAATCCGCCACCCGGTGCCGAATTTATTGGTGTGTTGTTAGGTGAACCTGAACAATTATATGTACTCGCTTCTGATGCGGGTTATGGTTTTATTGTGAAATTAGAGGATTTCTATGGCAAAAATCGCGCTGGAAAAGCAGCGTTATCCGTACCGAAAGGATCAAGAGCGCTTACACCCAAATTAGTGAGCGATGTAGAAAATGAATATCTTGCTGTCGTTTCCAATATTGGCAATTTATTAATTTTCCCACTTAAAGAATTGCCGCACTTGCGAAAGGCAAAGGCAATAAAATGATGCATATTCCCGAGAAGCAAAGTAGCAACGCGCGAAGAATATGTCAAAGACATAGTCGTGTTAAATCGAAATCAATTGTTACTCATCTTGGGAGATGGTAAACCCTTTACTTTAAAACCCAATGACTGGAAAAATTTCTTGGGCGCGCGCGCACATCGCGGCCACAAATTACCACGCGGATGCCGCAGTGTTGCGGGTTTAAAAAAGTAGAAAATATGAGGTGAACAAGCTTGCTTTGACGCTGCCAGAGAATTATCGAACTGTGTCAGTGGACTGCGTCATCTTATTTACAAGTATTTTTTCCTGAGCTTATCTTCAAACAAGAAGAGAATAAACTGGTCGAAAATTTCGACCAGTTCAAAAAGCTAAAACATTCGTCTGTGCCACTAAAGGTCTTTACTGGGATGAAGTTAATAACGGTCAAATTCCCTGAGGTCTCGCTAATTTTCGTGAATTTTATCAACTTTTACAAGGTGAATAAAATGAGATTAGTAGCGGCTATTTGCTTTTTTTATGTTTATTAACTTGTATAAAAGCAAATGCTGTATCGATGATAGAGCAAAATAAATATCCTTACGTTTTATTAAGTAACGATTACAATATCTTAGGCGAAAATGACTTGGGTGACTTCAGTTGGGGATTTCCCCAAAACAAAGGATCTCCTTTTAATCCCAAGGAAACTGGTGGAAATTATTGGCAGTGTTTTCCACGAGAGTCTATTAAAATTACGCTTAAAGATACAGGCTCATCTTCTGATGAAATTGGCGGGAAAGATAATATAGCGGATTAGAAATTAAAGTCTGGGTAAATCCGAATCTTGTCCACGAGTATGGCATGAGAGCACGGTGGTCTGTTGCTGACTTTGAAAAAAGATTTAATAAATGGCGGAAAATAATGAAAGGGGAAAAATACGTTTGTTTAGCTGGAGATTTTGTAAACTTTGAACATAAAAAAGAAAACGGGATCGAAAGAGATGTATATAACTGGATTTTTGAAAAGATAAAAACAAAAAAAGGCTGCGACTCCTATTTACATAGCTGTAATCCAACATATGCAGGCTATTTGGAAAAAAAGGCGAAAGAAGCGTCATATAAATTTGTGATGACCGTAAGGTCCTTTTGCCGTGCTAATTAACGCTCCAGCTTGTGTTTATACATGTTGATACATATCGCTGAACTGTATATACTTGTATACACAATCAGGAGAACAACATGACTCATAAAACAACAACTCTCACCGTCCAAAAATGGGGAAATAGTCTTGCTTTACGTATTCCAGCAGCTATTGCTCGTAGCGCCCACTTTCATCTTGGAACATTGGTTGAACTTGATGTCCATGGTGGAAATATACTTATTAAACCAACAGGACCACAAAAACCCAGTCTGGATGAGAGACTTGCTTCTTTTGATCCGAAAAAACACAGTGGCGAAATGATGGCAGTTGAACAGATAGGGCGGGAGAAGTTTTAATGCCAACAAAAAATTGGATTCCTGACCGTGGCGAAATAATTTGGATTAATTTCAACCCGCAAAGCGGTCGTGAAATGCGGGACATGCATCCGATGCTGGTTTTATCTCCAAAGAAATTTAATGAACGTACTGGTATTGTAATCGGACTACCTATGACAACAGCTAAATATAATGATACTAATCCGTTTGCAATAAAATTCGAAGGCAAGCGTAATGTTGTCAGTTATATACTCGCGCATCAGCCCAAATCATTCGATTGGCGACAACGCGGTGCAAAAATACATCAATGGAAGCGTGCTCCAAATGAATTATTTAGAGAAGTCTGTGATGTGCTTAACCAAATTATAAAAATCGCCGATTGAATTTAGTTGTCCCGCCTAAAAATTTATTTGTGAGGAAGTCTAGTATGTAAGTTATCAAACAGGATCAGGTTCAAGAAAAAATTATTACCATTCGTAATCAAAAAGTTATTGTTGATACTGATGTTGCTCAGTTATATGGAGTGGAAACAAAGCGTGTAAACGAGGCAGTTAAAAACAATCCTGAAAAATTCCCTAACGGCTATTTATTCGAACTCAATAAACAAGAAAAGAATAAACTGGTCGAAAATTTCGACCGGTTCATAAAGCTAAAACATTCGTCTGTGCCATTAAAGGTCTTTACTGAAAAAGGTCTATACATGTTGGCAACCATAGTAGGGCAGCCAAAAATGGATAGCGGCTTTCAAGCCGCTTACCACACATTTGATCTGTGGCAAGCCAAATAGCTTTGAGCGGCTCTAGTAACTTTATTGGATCATAATCCTTAGGTCGGTCTGTCCGTTTATTTCTAAAACCAAGAGGCGTACGAGTGAGTAAACGTATAGCATGTTTTCTATGCATACCGCTGGTAGAACAAAATTCGTTTAAAATCTGCGATTTACCTTTCCGATTTGATCGAAAATAACGAGCCTTTAGATGCTTTAAATAAATATCCATTGTCAGTTGCCCCATCATTACCGCCCTCCCTGTTCGGTAACATGTATTTCGACGCAACGACCTATTTTTTAACCTTTTTTCATAACTCTATTTTTGGCCTTCGGTAACATTATTTATGACGCAATTCGTTTGGTAGCTGTTTGATCATTATTAATATTATGTTAATAACTTGAACATTATGAGTTAGAATAGGTCAATCTATAAAATATTTAGAAACAAAAACGAGGCATTGCAATGCAAAATAGAGAAAAACAGTCAGGCTGGTCCAGCCGTGGAACCAAACCAGGGGAACAAGACATAAAAGCCCTTAAAGCAGAACTACAAGCTGTAGAGAAAGCCTACGAGGAAGCCCCTGAGGAAGAACGACAAGCCCTTGATGAAAGAATACAAGTTAAAAGGAAAACCTATCGGAACGCCTGTGAACGAGCCCGGCGGCGTGCAAAGAGGAAAGCCAGAGAGAACGATGATGTGGTTAAGCCTAGCGCAAAAAGAAAGAGAAAAGATATCCACCCCACTGTCTATGCCAATGTTCCACCGGACCAAATACAAAACGTGCCTATTAGTTCCCCTAGCATCATGAATAATCTCTATCAGAGCGCAGAAGAGGGCCACTCTAGTGGGCCACCAACAATAGTAAACACAGTAGAAGATAGATTTAATCAATTAACTTACTTGACCGGGGATGAAGCAAGTTTAATAAAAACGATTGAAAACTATAAGAGTCTTGGTGTCGTAAATGATACCAATACAAAAGGAGAAACATTAGCGATCTTGGCGGCTCAACAAAACCGTCCTGATATTATTAGCGCATTATCTCTCTATGGTGATGCTGATCTCAATCAGTCAGACTCAAATCATTTATCACCCTTATTAGCAGCTGCACAAAGGGGGCACAAAGAAACGGTACGGGTGTTATGTAAGTTTTATAGGATTGATTTGGGTAAGAAAGATATCAAGGGTAATACCGTAATAGATTTGGCATATATATCTGGTCATCAAGACCTTGGAAATTGGTTGGTAAAATATCAACAAAAACAGTCAGGAAAAATAGGTTTCACCTATACGCCTTCAAAATTTGCAAGTAGAGAATATGGTGTCAATTTACAATCAATTGGTGCTCCAGCTAACTTGGTATCTATGAGTACTAGCCAGAATTCAGGCCAATCATCTCACGCAATAATTGCACAACGATTGAATCAAACAGGTCGACAAGATACAGAAAATCGTGATGAACAGCACAATATACCGTCGGATTTTTCACCTAGTCATGACGCTGATTTTTGGAGCAATCTCGGCTGCGAAACTGGCCGTACTGCTGCGCAGTATGCGGCCATGGCAGGAAATCGTCCAATCCTTTCCCTGCTCGAGGAAAAAGGAGCTGATTTAAATCAAGCGAATGGATTTGGCAAGAACCCTTTGCAGGATTATCAAGCAGCAGATGCAAGACAAAAATCCGACGATGAATTGGACGCCGCCATTAACGCAAGCTTCGAGCTAGCGCACCCCATAGCAGGCCAACAAGCACTTCATCCTTCTTTTGGTTCATTTACCCAACCTCCATCACTTCAGCAAGATCTAACACCAGCCGAAGCAGATGCAAGACAAAAATCCGACGATGAATTGGACGCCGCCATTAACGCAAGCTTCGAGCTAGCGCACCCCATAGCAGCTAATTTACCACCAGGACTAAAACTAAAAAACGCAACTCTAGCGGAAATTCATCAAGTGATTCGGATTAAAAAAAATGTCGCCGAAGCAGCTAAGTACTTCGGTATTGGTATAAGCTCTACTTTTTTACGTGCACGCTTACTTGATTTTGATCTTACTCTTACTTATGAAGAACTAAAAAGCATGGATACACAATCTGCTGCTAGGAGTAGGTTTAAAGAAGTTTATTATCAACAAATGTTACACATACCTAAGAAAGTGAGAAACTTAACCCTACGTCAAATTCAGCATTATATTAAAACTATACCCAAAATAAATGGGAGCTTCTCAGAAACTTTGGTGGCTAGCGCGCTCGATACAAATCCACAATCCTTGGCTCAGCTATTAAAAGACTTTCTTCTCCCTACTACATTCGATGAATTAGCGAGGATATCCATACCAGAGGCAGGGGAAAAATTCGGCGTGAATTATGATAAAAATGTGAGTAAGAAAATTAGCATACCACAAGCAGTACCAGTGAAACTTGATTCACTTGATAAACTGACAACATATCTTTTTAATCCACCTAAACAATCCGATACTTATCAGCAACACATGAGCCGGCTGATTGATGCTATTCAGAGCTATCAGCAATACCGCAAAAATAATAATGCGGTAAATGAGGTAGGTAATGTTGCAGGAAAAACATTAGCGATGGTTGCTGCTCAACTAGACCGTTCGGATATTATCCTAGCGTTAAAAAAGTATTGTGGAGCTAATCTAAATCAAGCAGATCATACTGGGACCACACCTCTGATGTTTGCAGTACTTAACGGAAATAATGAAGTGGCAGGGTTATTGCTTGAATTGAATGTCAATATTTCAGCGTGTGACCAAACTGGCCGTACTGCTGCGCATTATGCGGCCATGGCAGGAAATCGTCCAATCCTTTCCCTGCTCGAGAAAAAAAGAGCTGATTTAAATCAAGCGGATGTATTTGGCAAGACGCCTTCGCATTATTATCAGGAATATCAAGCGGCACAAACCCAACAAGCACCTCATTCTTCTTTTAGCTTATTTCCTACAGCAACGAAAGAAGCTGCGACAAATCAGCGAACAGCAGATACCCAAAATACGAGGGGCGGTTTTAAAAGAAAATTTGGATGAACCATCGGCGCCTGACTAAACCGCGCGATATGACAGCATATCCTGGGCATGGTTCAAGTTACGCTTTTTTCAGGGTCTTCCTACAGACTAATGGCATTCGGTTAAGCATTTATAGCTCCGATTCTAATATTCGCTTGCCATTTATTTCTCGGTTTAAATGATTGCCGGGGATAACTTCGATTTGGCCTCACTTTTTGTCGTATGCGTGCTATCGATGTAATGATTTGTGGCAACCATTGCTGTCTCTGAATTGTATTAAATAATAATAGTTGAATATGTCTTCCAACTGTGAATAAACAATTTTTGAAATTTATCTTTATACCATTCACACCAGAAAATATTGATTGCCAGTAATGAGTTTTATTTTTTGATCTATCATCTAATCCTGATGAAGGGGGCAGCATCTTTTGTGCTTCTTGTTCAAAAAGTCGTGCGCTATTTATTAGCAGAAAATGAGCATACATTTCCTGCTTCACACCTCTTTCAGTTTGCGAGTGAAAATCTTCAACATTTATAATTGACTTTGATATTTTATACAATTCCTCCATCGCCCATCTTCCATGATAGAGTTTTGCGAAATCGTCTTTTGGATAACGACAGTCTATCAATGTAGTTGAATAAACATACACTTCAGAACCAATTTTATGTTTGATCAATCGAAGTGGAATTGGTCGGCCATCTACAGGAAATCCTTTTGTCTTCAATTCTGATTTCACACTAGGTGAAGGTAAGTAATCAATTACCACATCTGTCGCGTCGCTATCCCAAAATTCCTGCACTTTCTTATTGACAGTGCCGTTTTGCATACGACAAATAAAATTAACGCCTTTTTCAACACTCTTATACAAGAGCAGATAACTAAAATATCCTCTATCAAAAACTATGACGTCACCAGAATTCACATGGTTCATATGCTCAAGTGCACAAATGCGCTCATCACCATGAGATACTAAAGTAAAGTCACGAATCATGCCTTCTCTTAAATTATAAAGACAACTCGTCAACCCCATTGGATAGTATCGCCACTTTTCATTTTGTATTTTATAGCCGTCTTCTAGCAAACCTCTTGGTAAATTAATTTTATAACCATCTACTCCAAATATTTTATGTTCCATCCACGTTTCTGAAGTATTCTTACTTTCCCAGTGAGAAACAAGTGCTCGACTTAATGAAAAAAATATACCTTCTGGTAGCTTTTGTCTTGCTTCACAAAGGGAAGAAGCTGCTATTGCGGTTGATTGTGGTAGTTTGGTCCCACTTTGTTGATATTCATTCCATAATTCAGCTAACATGCTTCCATACCGTTGCCTGTTTTTGCTGATCACCAATTTTAAAATAAAACTAACTAATAATTTTGTATCAAGTGCGTTTTCGTTTGCGCCATTGTTTATCGAATTCATTACATACAGTATCAATAATTGATATAATTTCTGCCCAGAATTTACTGAGATGTTCTCTAGAAACCACGTTAGTTATTATTGACACCTTTGCTAAGGTGCGAGAGTTAGGCTGCGCTGTACACCAAATTCAATCCCTAGCCAAATCAAAAGACTTTGATAGAGCATACTGGCGACTTAATTGCAGACTTGATGATTCCTGAAGATGAGTTAGAAGTGACAGGAACTGAGACTACCTACGAAATGAATTTTGCCACATTCAAAATAAAAAGAACAATTAAAAAGGGCAGGTAGCATGAAGCGATTTATTAAAGCTGTTGGAGGAATGAAAAATTCAAAATTGAATAATAAATTTTAAGAACACCTCCAAATAGTCTTTTTCAAGAAAAACTTGGGGATTTAATATGCGAAAAATATTAATAGTATTTGTTTTGTTATTTGCTATCGCCATTGTTAATGCTCAAGATACACAACGGGGAAAAGAAAAAAATGCGAAGATTGCGAAATTAACTCAGGACGCAAAATTAACCGATCTGATTGAGTCAATAGATGGTAAATGGATCGTATTTGTCAAAAAAAGTAATTATACCGTTCCTAGTAATTGCTTTTACTTTTTTACAAAAGGCGAACAAGCTAATGAGATCTGGATTGTTAATACCGGTGAAATGACTAAAAAATTATTGGTAGCACCCCATTTTAGTTGTGGGGATGTATCAAAGGTTATTCTTGATCCACATAGCCTACAATTTTCACCTGATAGCAAAACTCTTTATTTTGAAACATCCGCCTGGGTGACATCGGGTGCTGTGCATGCTGTTAACGTTGATGGTAATCATTTAAGATTTGTAACTGATGGCAGTGAACTAAGTGTTGTTCAATCTGGACATAATTGTGAATCAACATCGTTATCACGATGGCGGTGGAAGCTACAATTGGGCCTGGTTATACACGCCAACAGGAAAGCAGATTAAGCTATATAAAAAATAGAACTGATGCCGTTAGTCAAATTTGATGGAATATTAATTCAGATTATGTGCTTTTGGAAATTACTCCACTGAGTTCCAACAAGGCAGTTGTACCTCCTCACCTCTTTGGTGAGGAGGGATTTCACGATTATTTTGGCATGGCAGACTTCCAGAACTGCAACATGGCATTCATGTATTGGTCATAGAGCTGCTGAAAATCTTTAGAAGTCATCGATTTTTTATATATTTCTTTGCAACAGTCCACCCATAATTCATATAGGTCTTGCATGCTTTTAACTGGATTTTTTTCTTTTGAGCGTTTAATCCATTGTTCAAGCAACATATCAGCTGACTCATTACACATCTTGGTAGTCATTTTTAAATACGCTTCAAAGGCTTTTTGTTGTTCCATGAGCTGAGTCATTTGCCATTGTTTCTTTAACATTTCTACCCATTGATTCATTTGCTTGAGATTTTCATCAGGCGTAGTAAAACCATCTTGCGGAAATACATTTTTTACATTTTTATTTGCTGAATCAAAAAATTCTTTGCTTTGCTTCATCCATGATTCATACCAATCCGTGTTAAATTCCATCTTCTTTTCCTTAACCATATTTTCTCCTTAGGAATATTCCATTTAACCTAGTCACTCTAACAATATCTTGCCATGTTTCACCATTAAAAGCAGAACCTTTTATATGATAGTTTGTTCTTCACGTTGCCGATAATCATTGTCTAATATGGCTAACGCACAAGCTACTGTGCTTGAATAAATATCATTAATTCGACTCATGAGCACAGGAACACGACTACCTAATAAAAGCCCTGCATTTCGTGATTCAGCTAAATATTCTAGCTGCTCAGCCAATATATTGCCTGTTTCCACACTGGGTACCACTAAAATATCGGCATCGCCAATAACAGGAGAAGCGATTCCTTTTGATTTAGCCACTTCAAATGAAATGACATTATCAAACGTGAGCGGGCCATCTAATATGCCGCCTCTTATTTGTCCACGCTCTGCCATTTTACACAAACTTGCCGCATCCACTGTTGAACGCATAGACTGACTGATATTATCCATCCCGGCAAGAATAGCCACTTTGGGTTGTTCAATGCCTAAAGCCCTAGCAAAATCAATTGCATTTTGTGTAATGGCGCGCTTTGTCTCTAAATTAGGATCTATGTTGATGAGAGGATCCGTTAAAATAAGCGCTTTAGGATAAGTGGGAACATCTAGGACTAACACATAACTCATATGACGCTCTGTTATTAATCCCTTATCTTGTTTTTGCATCGCATGAAGTAAATCTTCTTTAGTCACTCCTCCACGTACGATCAATCCGATATCGCTTGAACGAGCCAATGCAATGGTTTTCGCAATCGCAGCATAACTATGCTCAACATTCAGAATTTCATATTGATTAATATCAATTTGTGCTTCTTCGGCGGCATGTAGAATCCGGTCTTTGGGTCCTATCAACATAGGATCGATATAGCCCGCTACTTGCGCATCATGAACGGCTTCAATAATTCTTGCATGCACCGGATGAATGACGCCCGCCTTTAACGGCCCTAATTTTTTCGCCGCCATCAAATAAGGATTAAATAATGAATAAGGCCTACGCAAACTAATTTCCGGTAATACCGCTTTTGGGCGACGAATTTTTTTGGTGGGGGCGATCACTTCTGCCTGCCCTTCCATTACGACTTCATCTTTTTGATTGCGGATTTCACAAGAAAATGTGACGCGTTTTTTTTCCGGATTTTTTTCGATAGCTGTCACTTTAACCGTGAGCGTATCTCCAATCGCCACAGGTTTTTTAAAGCCCAAGGTTTGTCCCACATAAATCGTACCTGGTCCCGGTAATTGTGTTCCAAGTACCGTCGAAATCAGGGCACCTCCCCACATACCATGACCGATAATTTTGTGAAACATTTCGCTTTGTGCATATTCAATATCCACATGAGCAGGATTAATATCACCTGACATGATGGCAAATACTTGAATATCTTTTTCTGTCAGCGTGCGCGTAATGCTAGCGGAATCACCGACTTGAATTTCATCAAACGTGCGATTTTCTAAATAGTCCATAAGGGGTATCCATCCTTTTCTTATATTTTACACAAATTAAGGATGAATAACTGTTTGCATTATCCAGGCGATTTCGCTCTATCATCCCGGAAAGTGCGCACTAGTGTCCGGTAATAATGTTTAAAAAATAATTTATATACGTGTCATCCCGGAATTTAGTGCCCTTTAGCGAGCTTGCGAGCTTAGGGGCACTTAATGTCCGGGACCTATCTAGACTCTTGCACAGAATTATGGATGGGTCCCGGACATTAAGCACTGCTAAGCTCACAAGCTCGCTAAAGGGCACTAAATTCCGGGATGACAAAGGGGAAGCAACGACTAAGCTCTCTCAACACCTGGTCGTTTCAACACCGCGCGATAAATCCAGCCACACAATAAAAACGTCACGATAATACTTAAAATGCCTGCAAATGGCATATATTCTTCGGGCATGATACGCAAGGCATCTGAGCTTTGCCGAATCGCAAAAGGAATAGCAATAATCACACCCATGAGCGATGCACCTGCTACAATACCGCAACTCAACAACAAGCCGCGATGACGATGTGCATTCTTTTTGGCTTCGTTATCTGGCTGGCCACGTTCATAGAGACGATCCAGGCGATACTGCACAATATAAGAAAGTAAGCCGCCAATCACGACTGGCACCGAGCTATCTAATGGAAGATAGATTCCTAAACCGACAGCGAGTACGGGTAAACGTGTTCCGTATTGTCTTTTTAAAAACTCATCAATCACAATACAAATAACGGCGATCAATGCGCCAACACCAATCATATTCCACTCGAGTTGATGACTAAACACGCCTTTGGCCACAGTTGCCATTAACCCTGCTTGCGGCGCTGCCAACATTTGTGCTGGATCCATGCCGGGTCTTGGAAACACCCCGCCAATACCATAAGCGTTATATAACAATTGTAAAATGGGTGGAATCACAAACGAGGCAACCACGACGCCCATGATCAACATAGCTTGCTGCTTCCAAGGCGTAGCGCCCATGATTTGACCGACTTTTAAATCCTGCATCGTATCATTTGAAATCGCCAGACCTGCAGAAATCACGACCATGCTACCAATTGCGACCACGGAGCCTATCATTTCTTTAGTTTGGGCATCCCAATCCGTGAAGCTGAAAAAGCCCATGAAAATGAGACAAACAATAAGGAGTGCTGACACTAACATACCTGACACAGGACTATTGGTCGATCCAATCAAACCCGCGAAATAAGCCATGATAGAACAAAAAGCAAAACCACCAATTAAAATATAAATCGTGCTAAATCCAGATAAGAAATAACGAAAACCTGATGAGATATTGAATTCTCCAGGGATGATGGAAAAAGCAATCAATAAAAAGATGGGTAGCAATAAAACGATAGCTGAAATAAAAACATAATGAATCGGAATATCTCGTTCCGTACGTATACTATCCTGTTTTTGTCCCAAACGAATTTGACGAACGGTGCTAAACGAAGTCGCCATGCTATAAATCACTGGTTTAAACAGGGTGCAAAGCGTCCAAAGTCCACCAATTAACATGGTGCCTACGCCCATGTAACGGATATGTGCACTCCAGATGCTCATAGCCATTTGATTAGCCGTATCTGCCTCTGGCAATCCATATACCCAAGAAAGAACCGGCACACCGGCTATCCAACCAATGCCAATACCCACTAATAAACTAAGCGCCACATTCACACCCACGATGTAGCCTGCCGCAATCAATGCGGGGGATAAACCTAAACCAAAACCAAACACCGTATTCGCTGATTTCACCCAATAATTGAAAGTATCAGTGAGTACTTGAAAACCTGTTTGAAACAAGGCAATCAAACCACCCACCGCTCCTCCTAAGACTAAGGATCGCAAATCACCGGCTTCGCGCTTTTCGCTCGCTTTCAACACATTGCTAATAGCGACTGCTTCAGGATAACGCAATGTTTTGTCTTGCAATAACGCACGGCGTAACGGAATAGTGAATAACACGCCCAAACCACCGCCCAACAAACTAGTAATGACTGTTTGCCAATAATTAAATTTATCCCAAACATGCAAAATGATGAGAGCAGGCAGGATGAAAGCAATGCCCGCTGTTAAGGCTTCACCTACTGAAGCCATGATGGAGACCATTGTGTTTTCTAACACATTAGACGTGCGAAAAAATCGCAAAATGCCCATAGAAATCACAGCGGCAGGAATAGAAGCCGACACTGTCACACCCACTTTCAAGCCTAAAAATGCATTCGCTGCTGCCAATACGACGGTTAAAATAATACCTATCAAAATCACACGCAAGGTGATTTCAGGCAGGGAAACGTGGGCAGGAATAACGGGTTCATCATCTCCCGGTGGCCCAGATATTTTGTTGTTAATGCTTTGATCTGACATAACAAGTTTCCTCACTACTTTTAGTTTGTTGTTTTACCTCTCTTCCCAATTCTTATCCTCGGGCCGTCGTCCTGGTTTTAGACTCGTCGTCCCGCGGCTTGTCCGCGGGATCCAGGAAGCGACTTCTGGATCCCGCGGACAAGCCGCGGGACGACGAGCCGATGGAGAGGAGGAGGTTTACTATTTATTAAAACCCATACCACTCATCTAATTGCTTATGCAGCTCGTTCAAACCCGTTCCCTTTGACGCAGAGAAGAGTTGGAAAGTAACAGAATTGTGATAGCCCGTCAAAGAAGCTTTTACTTCTTGCAAGGTCGTTGCAGCAGCGCTTTTACTGAGTTTATCCGCCTTGTTTAGCAGGATATGAACTGCCAAGCCGCGATGCTCGCAATAATCGAGTAATTGCTTATCTAAGTCTTTGAGGGGATGACGTATATCCATCACCATCAACAATCCCTTTAACGACTCGCGCTGACGGATGTATATATCCACGGTTTTTTGCCATTTCATTTTGGCTGCGAGAGGCACTTTAGCAAACCCATAACCGGGTAAATCCACGATACGGCGCGTCTCATCTAAGACAAAAATATTCAATAATTGAGTACGGCCAGGCGTTTTACTGACGCGCGCTAGCTGTCTGATTTGCGTCAATCGATTGAGTACACTCGATTTACCCGCATTTGAACGGCCAACAATGGCCACTTCGATACCTTGATCGGGCGGTAATTGTTTGACATCTGCTACACTTAAAAGAAAATACGCGTTTTGATACTGTTTCATAGAATTATCATTTAACCGCATGGAAACCAAGCCACATGATACTGAATTCTCTCAATAACGCACAGCATGAAGCGGTGCAAGCGCCATTAGGCCATCAACTCGTCTTAGCGGGTGCCGGCAGTGGTAAAACTCGTGTGCTCACGCATCGTATTGCCTGGCTCATTGAAGTAGAAAAAATATCACCGTTCAATATCTTAGCTGTGACCTTCACCAATAAAGCCGCGAATGAAATGCGCTCGCGTATCGAAAATTTGTTGCATACGCCAGCTAGAACGATGTGGATAGGGACGTTTCATGGCTTATCGCATCGCTTTTTACGCACCCATTGGCAAGAAGCTAATCTTCCACAATCATTTCAAATTCTTGATTCTGACGATCAATTTCGCATGATCCGTCGTGTCATTCACGCGCTAAACTTAGATGAAGATCGTTCGCCGCCCAAAGAAGCTCAATGGTTTATCAACGCACAAAAAGAAGAAGGCCATGACCCACATCAAGTAGAAGTCCGTGATTTTACCGTTCAGACATTTATTAAAATTTATCAAGCATATCAAGAAGCGTGTCAGCGTGCGGGCGTGATTGATTTTGCTGATTTGCTTTTGAAAACATACAAGCTCCTACACACTCATGATGAGTTGCGCGCCCATTATCAAGAACGTTTTCGCTGTCTTTTAGTCGATGAATTTCAAGATACGAATACGATTCAATATGCTTGGCTCAAATTATTTGCGGGCGACAATAATTCCGTCATGATTGTGGGTGATGATGATCAATCCATTTATGGCTGGCGTGGCGCGCGCATCGAAAATATTCAGCGGTTTTCTAAGGATTTCCCCGGTGCCGCTATCATTCGCCTGGAACAAAATTACCGTTCCACTGGCACCATTTTAAAAGCCGCCAATGCCTTAATCGCGCAAAATGCGGGACGTCTGGGTAAAAATTTATGGACGGAAGATAAAGATGGCGAACCTATTACTGTTTATTCTGGTTTTAATGAAACGGATGAAGCTTTCTTCATCGTCAACCGCATTCGTGATTTACGGCAAAGTGATTATGCCTTACGTGATATGGCCGTTCTTTATCGTTCTAATGCACAATCGCGTGTCATTGAAGAAGCATTGATGCAGTTTGGTATTCCTTATCGAGTCTATGGTGGCTTGCGTTATTTTGATCGCGCAAGAAATCAAAGATGCGCTCGCTTATTTACGCCTCATAGCGAATCGGTCCGATGATCCTGCTTTTGAACGCATCATTAACACACCCACACGTGGCATTGGAGATCGCACACTGGTTGCGATTCGTGAACATGCAAAAACATTTAGTATGACGCTTTGGGACGCGCTCAACCAACTCATAGCTCAAAAATTCTTTGCAACACGAGCAGAAACATCTCTTCTTTCCTTTATCAATCTCATGAATACCATGACGGAAAAAACGCTCGCTCTTCCGCTGCATAAACAAGTGGAACATATTTTATATGCGAGTGGATTGATTGATCATTATCGCAAAGAAAAAGGTGAAAAAGGTTTAACTCGTCTTGAGAACTTAGAAGAGTTAGTGAATGCCGCGCACCAATTTATGCAAGAAGGCGCGTCAGAAGATATGCCGCCACTTGCTGCTTTTTTAGCTTACGCTGCACTTGAATCCGGCGGTGAGCAAGCAGATGCCTATGAGGATGGCGTGCAACTCATGACGTTACACTCTGCCAAAGGATTAGAATTTCCTGTGGTCTTTCTTGCAGGCTGTGAAGAAGAATTATTTCCTCATTATCTTTCTATGCATGATCCAAAAGCGCTGGAAGAAGAGCGCAGGCTTTGTTATGTTGGCGTCACTCGCGCCATGCGTAAACTCTACATGACCTATGCGGAAGTACGCCGCATGCATGGTAAAGAAGCGTATCATCGTCCTTCGCGTTTTCTTCACGAAATTCCCACCGAGCTTATCGATGAGGTGCGCTTTCGAACGCGTGTCTCGCGACCCACTCCTCTTGGCAATGCTTATCAGCCTCAACAAGCCCAAGGTCAATTTCGTGTAGGTCAAACCGTCCGTCATCGTATTTTTGGTAATGGTGTGGTCCTGGATTGTGAAGGAGAGGGAGAAGAGATGAAGGTGAAAGTGCGCTTTAAAGAAGTGGGGACAAAGCTATTGATAGCAAGTTATTTGACGGTGGAGTGATTTGAATGTACTCACTCATTAAAAAAATTTTATTCCGACTCGATCCGGAACAATCGCATCACATCGCGATGCAAAGTTTGCGGTATGCATACCAACTGGGCTTGACACGATTATTGTCATCACCTCCGGCAAAACCGGTCACTGTCATGGGCCTTACTTTTCCTAATCCTATTGGTCTTGCTGCGGGACTAGATAAAAATGCAGATTATGTGGATGCACTTGCCGCACTTGGTTTTGGATTTATTGAAGTGGGTACCGTGACACCTAAACCTCAAGCAGGCAATCCACGACCACGTCTATTCCGTCTTTCTGAACAAGAAGCCATTATTAATCGCATGGGCTTTAACAATAAAGGTATTGATCATGTTGCAAAACAATTAGAAAAAATGCGTTATCGCGGCATTCTCGGTGTCAATCTAGGAAAAAATAAAGATACACTCATTGAAAATGCAGCGGATGATTATCTCTTAGGCTTTCGCGCATTGTGGAAATTCGCAAGCTATATCACCGTCAATATTTCTTCCCCCAACACGCCAGGATTGCGCGATTTACAGCAAATGGATTTACTCGCTCATCTGCTAAAAACATTGAAACAAGAACAAAATGCCATTTTGATATCGCATAAGAGATACATTCCTTTGGTTGTTAAAATTTCCCCTGATCTAACTCCGCAAGAATTACAAGACATTGCCGCTGTATTATTGCAGCAACAAATTGATGGCGTGATTGCAACCAATACAACATTAGATCGGGAAGGGGTAATCAATTCACCTTTAGCAAAAGAAGCCGGTGGATTAAGTGGCAGACCTTTGCAAGCTCGCAGCACGACTATGATTTCGCAGTTGCATGCTCTTTTGCAAAAGCAAATTCCGATTATTGCCTCCGGTGGCGTGATGGATGAAACCGCTGCGGCAGAAAAAATAAAAGCCGGTGCAAGTTTGTTACAAGTTTACACCGGCTTTATTTACTCAGGTCCAAATATTATTCGACGATTAATGCAGTTCAGTGAACTATTGTCCCGTTAATTTTTACTCTTATTCCACTGTCACTGATTTCGCTAAATTCCGTGGCTGATCCACATCCGTGCCTTTCAACACAGCAACGTGATAAGCGAGCAGCTGTAATGGCACCGTGTACAAAATGGGATTCAAGAGTGGATGCAAACTCGGCATAGGAATGAGATGCGCATCAGCAAACGCATCTTGCTGGAACAAATGAACTTGATCCGTCAACACATAAAGTTTGCCGCCGCGTGCACGCACTTCTTGTAAATTAGACAAACTTTTTTCCAGCAAATCATCCCCAGGAACAGCAGCAATAACAGGCATACTCGTATCCACCAAAGCCAATGGTCCATGTTTTAACTCACCCGCTGGATAACCTTCAGCATGAATGTATGAAATTTCTTTCATTTTTAATGCGCCTTCCAGCATGATGGGATAAAGCGGCCCGCGACCCATAAAGATGGCATGTTCTTTATTGGTAAATGCTTTTGCCCAATGAGCAATCGAGGCATCTTGCTGCAATATTTTTTCTATCACGAGAGGTAAATGTAACAGCTTATCCACGAGTTCACTTTCTAATTGATTTTCACCGAATCGCTCACGCCGCAATGTCAGCGTTAACAAAAAGAGAGCTGTTAGCTGCGTAATAAAAGCTTTTGTTGACGCCACACCAATTTCAACACCTGCGCGTGTCAGAAATTGCAAATCCGCTTCGCGCATCATAGTACTACCCGGCACATTACAAATAGCAAGCCGGCTGAGATAATCCATTTTTTTAGCTAATCGCAATGCAGCTAATGTGTCTGCTGTTTCACCAGATTGAGATAACGTGACAAATAAACTATTTTTTGGCTGTGAAATCTGGCGATAACGAAATTCACTCGCAACTTCAACCGAGCAAGGAATATCCGCCAATGACTCCAACCAATAACGTGCCGCCATGGCGGCATGATAACTCGTTCCACACGCAATCAATTGCACATGTTCAGCTCGTTTGAAAATCGCTTCTGATTTAGGTCCAAAGATAGAAGGCAATACGCGCTCTTTTATCGTACGGCCTTCTAAACAAGAAGCGATAGCATCCGGCTGCTCCATGATTTCTTTTTTCATAAAATGGCGATACTCACCTCGTTCCACTGCTTCATGACTAATGGAAAGTAAATGTTCATCACGATGAATCGATTGATGGTCCTGATTATAAATTTGGATTTTATCTAGCGTTATGTCTGCAAGATCATTATCTTCTAAATAAATAAATTGTTGGGTGATGGAAAGTAAAGCTAAAGGATCAGAGGCAATAAAATTTTCACCTTGCCCTTTACCTATAACCAAAGGACTTCCTTGGCGTACAGCGATTAAACGATTGGGATGTTCCTTAGAAATAATGCCTAATGCGTAAGCGCCTTTTAGTTGACTCACCGCTTCGCGCACCGCTTCAATGAGATTCTTAGTCTTTAAATAATTTTTATGGATTAAATGCACAGCCACTTCTGTATCGGTTTCTGAGTGGAACTGATAGCCATCGCGTTGCAGTTGCTCACGCAAAGCGGCGTGGTTTTCAATGATGCCATTGTGGACCAAAGCAAACTCATCATGGGAAATAAAAGGATGTGCATTATCTTCAGACGGCGCGCCGTGCGTCGCCCAACGCGTATGGGCAATGCCGGTATGGCCGTGAAAGGGGTGGCCATGCATCGCATTTTCCAATTCACGTACTTTACCCACCACACGCAAGCGTTTTAGATGATGTTCGCCATCAATGACGGCTACGCCCGCCGAGTCATAACCGCGGTATTCCAATTTTTTTAGTCCATTAATCAATAAATTAGCTACAGGCCGTTTTGCCACAGCCCCAACAATGCCGCACATATGGGATTCCTTACCTATAAGTAGAGTGAGAAAGAGGCATTATAGCGAGTTAAAAGCGGGGCAGAAAAGTTTTACTTAAAATAATCTTATTTTTGCTTATTTATTAAGCATTTCTGAATCACGCTGCGTTAAGGTGCTTAGCCTATAATAGACAATAAATATTAGTAGAGATGAGAATACAAAACGAGGTTAATATGCAGAGAAACCACGACCAGAGTACATATTTAAGTACATATTTAAAGGATACAAAGGCTTTACACGCTTTAAAGACTATATGGTCCCTTGTCTATCAACCTGATGGATTTGATACTTTTGATAAAAATTATATAAAACTTGCTATGGACACTGCAGATTCGTATTTAACACATCCACTCACCAGGGCCACCTCTTTTTTGGGGTTACCTAATCGATGTCTTAATAATGAGGGACAACAATCTCTATCTAATATTCTCAAAAACATTGCTGGTTGGCAGGAAGATGAATCAGATGTTCGACGGCGGGAGAATAGAATAAAAACACCTCTTGCAGTTGCCTGGAACCTGGCAACCGCCATCCCAAAGCTTGCGATCAATATCGCAAAAATCGGTACTGAGTTATTACCTGGTTTTGCTTGTCTCTTATTAATGGCGAGGACTGAGCAAGCAAAAGTTAACATGCAAAATTCAAAAGGCCTTAAATCAGCAGCCTGGGGTTTAGCGTATGGCGCAGCCACAGTAGGATCTAAACTATTTCAAGGCATCCGGTTTGTCGGCCGTGCCATTACCTCACCTGTAAGTGGTGCACGCAAAGCATGGCTATTGGGTAACCAGATAGGTGGTGAGGGAGTTGGCGGTAAAATACTTGGCGGCGTGCTAGCAGCAACCAGTATCGCACTTTCCGCTGCTGCTTATGCGGGTATTGCCATTGCAGCCGCACCAGTACTCATACCTGTATTAGTGTCCCATGCGCCAGTCATCGCTTCCGCGGTCAGCTGGATAGGTAGTAATGTTGTCGCACCAGTACTCGGTGCGGTTGGCCTCTCGGCTACACCGCTTGCCGCAGGTTTAGGAGCGGTTGGTGCTGCAGCAGGATTATATTTATCTACTGTCGCCGTGGGGTTAAGCCAGGGCTTAGACGGGTTAAAAGAATGGTGGCATGACAGCAGAAAAGGAGCGCCAAAAAAAGCGCAAACACAACCCACTGTAGTTGAAGGTGAATCAGAAGAAAACACACCCGGGTGTTTGGATTTTTTTGTTAGCACTTGGGGATTTTTACATAAGAATGGCGTAAACGTATCACACGACCAGGCGCGCACAGCTCCCGTACAGAAAAAGTCTCAGACAAATACACCAGTTCAGCTTTCAAGGGGTCATTCTTCTGCTCAACAAAAATCTGGTAATACTAATACTTCGAGAAACACGAACGGTAGCGGTTACAGGAAGTAGTCGCAGCATTGTTAAAACATTAGAATAAATTTTCAAGCGGTTGGAATCACTTCCAGCCGTTTTTTTTATACTCGTTGGCTACTCTCAGACATTGTCACTGAATTTAATCTAACCAAACACACTCGAGGAAAAATTCTATGCGAGGTAGACAATATTAACACCGCGTCCGCTTTTATCTTGCTAGCGTACATCATGCGTCACTTTTTTTCTTCGGCCGCTCCCAACCTTCAATTGTCTGTTGGTGAACACGAGAAAAGGTGAGTTGATGAGGAGGAGCATCATGCGTGATAGTGGAACCTGCACCAATGGTTGCTCCTGCCCCTACCGTCACCGGAGCAACGAGTTGAGTGGATGAACCAATGAATGCATCATCACCAATAATCGTTTTATATTTATTCACGCCATCATAATTACAAGTGATAGTACCTGCTCCAATGTTGACGCGCTTGCCTATTGTCGCATCTCCCACATAACTGAGATGATTCACTTTACTGCCTTGCGCAATCTCACTTTTTTTAATCTCAACAAAATTCCCGATGTGAACTTCTTCTCCCAAGACTGTCTCTGGACGGATGCGCGCAAACGGCCCAATGACGCAGCCATCTGCAAGCGTTGCGCCATCGATCACGCTATTGGATCGAACATCCACTCGCTTACCTAGTGTGACATCACGGAGAATACTATTTGCGCCAATATGACATTCATCTCCAATGACAATACGACCTTCCAATATCACATTAATATCAATCACCACATCGCGGCCTATTTGTACATCACCGCGCAGATCAAAACGCGCAGGATCACGCAAAGTCACGCCTTGCCGCATCAGCTTTTCTGCTTGCTGGCGTTGGTAAAATCGTTCGAGATGCGCAAGTTGAACCCGATCATTCACGCCCAATATTTCTTCATTCATAGCAGGTTCAACACTATGAATAGCCATGCCTTCTTTCACGGCGAAACTAATCAGATCCGTTAAATAATATTCCCCGTGCGCATTTTGGTTTTGAATAAGAGGAAGACATTTTTTTAAATACGGTGTGGGAACAAAGTAAATGCCCGGATTAATTTCTTTGATCTTGCGCTCTTCTTCTGTCGCATCTTTCTCTTCAACAATAGACACAATCTGATGTTGTTTATTCCGGATAATGCGGCCATAACCCGTAGGATGCTCAAGATGCGCTGTTACCATCCCGAGTGCATGCGGTGGTGTTGAATGAATGAGCTTCTTTAATGTGTTTTCTGAAATCAAAGGCACATCGCCATAAAGAATTAATATCTGATCATGAGAAATAAGAGGCATTGCTTGCAGTAGTGCATGGCCTGTACCTAATTGTTCTTTTTGCTCAACCCAACGTAATTTGAGATTAGGAAACGCCTCACTCAGCAGTTTTCCCTGATGACCATAGACAATAATCGGTGGAACATCCGGTGAAATAGTTAAAGCGGTATCGATGACATGTTTAAGTAATGGCTTTTCTGCCAAATGATGCAACACTTTAGGATGGCGCGAGTGCATCCGTTTACCTTGTCCCGCAGCAAGAATCACTACTTGTATAGTCATGCGTTATCGCCTTTATTTCATTTCTCAGCGTGAAATTATATCCACTACACAACAAGGGAGAAAGCATTCATCCAGAGTTTCATTTCAATTCAATCATCCCATAGGTGATTTACGGAACGAAGGTTTCTCTGCCTGTAATAGGTTTTTGGGACTAGAATTGCTCTTGTTTTTGAACATCATCAACCCTTTATGAGCGGTTGCAAAAATTTTACTTGCATTTGTAGGTAGAGGTGAAGAAGGCGCAATCTGATGATTTGAATCTTCATTCTCGCTACGCAGTCTTTTAAATGCTGATGGATGACCCGCCTCTTCAAAAGAATTAATTGGATTAGTGCAAATAGGTTCAGAAGACCCAGATGACACAGTCTCAGGAGTAAAATCTTCAGTCTCCGCACGTTTTCTTTTTTTAAGATTTCGCTCTACGGAAACCCATTCTATCTCCCGACCAAACACAGACAATGTTCCATCTTCATGAAAGACAGCATCCCTTTTTATCTCCTTTCGTGTCACTTTTTGTTTTGTATCAACAAATACATAATCTCGCTGCAGTAATGATTCAAATTTAAGCATTTTTCCATTTACGCAAACCAACCCATCATTTCCTGTGTTATTACGGCTTGACTTTGGATACCAGGCGATTTCTCTATCACCAACAAATACTTGTCCATTTTCAAAAATATCAGCTTGCTTTTTTTGCTCTATTGTCACTAGTTCAACGTTATCTTTAAAAACATAATTTCGTTTAAAAAAATTATCCCAAGTAATAAATGTACCACCCACATAAATCTTATCTTCACCTCTATATGCTGTATTACCCTTATGGACAATTTTTCTAACTTCTTCCTTTTTAGGAATATCAGCTTTTATCAAGCCATCATTGTAACCATGTAGTGGAGGGGCTGAAGGAATTGGATTCTCAAAATTCGCGAACTCAAAGGGAGTAAATGATTGTTCCAACTGATAGAGATAATATGCCGTCGTCATTGGAATAAAAAGAGGTTGCGGCGCTAGATTGAAAGTAATTGAAATATCATCAGTAGCCTGACTGCTTACTGTTGATCCTTCTTCATGAGGTAATAGTGGTGATGTCTGTGTCCATTCATTGCTTTTGTCTAGAAACAATTCGCTGGAAATATCATCAATAACATCATTACTGCCATCATTTAAAAACGAATTAATAAATTCTTCTTCATCCATTGATTCAAGGTATCTGTCTTGCATAGTTAATCTCCCTGTATTTTTTAATCTTAAATTATTTAAAAAAAAGCCATCAAGTATGCTATTTTTCATGCAATCTTTAATTTTTTATAAGAGCCTGATATCTGAACTGGTTCTAAATGATTTTTTAAACGCCAATTCGAACAGCTTGTAATCGCTTCATCAATGCAACCACGCGCTTATCTTCCGCAATCATTTTATCCACACCAAGAAAAGCAATGTGTTCGAGTCTATCTGAAATTGCATTAATCATAAATGAGAAATCACCAATGGATTTTATTTCATTGCGCTCATTAACGACTAAGATAGGATCATCTTCTCCGCTATAAGATCGATGCGGTGTTTGTATTAACATGAGTTGCCAATCTTGAAAATCTTTTCGATATCTTAATTTAAATTCTTGTAGTTCTGCTTCTACCGCTTGTAATTCCGCATAATCAAGACGCAAAATTTTTGGCATTTGGCGATGCTGCAGACGAACAGCGATTTGAGTACAAGAATGCTCATCACCCACTTCAGCTAATTGTTTGATGAGAGCAAACACATCGTAATCACATAGTTCTTTATAGTTTGCGTAATGCTGTTCGATAAATTCACGTTTGCATTCATGCGTGTTGCGTGAACTTTCAACCGCTTGATTGAATCGATTTGCTGCTATCAGAAATTGTCCTAGACGGGTATGACGAATGTTGCTGTAAGCGGCATGAAACTCGAGATTTTCAGCGACATTAACTAAGAGCTGCACTAACAAGGATTCTATCGCTAATTTTTTTTGTGAATGATAAATATTGCGCGTCATCAAACGGCGCGCCATTAAATAATGTTCGACGACGCCAATGCCTTTATGTGTAATGCCTAAACGCTCGCCTTCTTTGGTTTCTACAATCGCCATGCAATGTAACATCCACCGAAAATCAAATTCGCCATACCTCACACCACAAAAATGACTGTCACGTAATAAATAATCGAGTCGATCTGCATCGAGTTGTGAAGAAACAATATCTGCCAACACACTTTTTGCAGCAGGTTTATGCATGATCATGTCAGCGATCACACGAAATTTTTCTTCGGTCAGGTGATAACGGGGATTTAAACGATTATATTGCTGAAAAAATTCTTTCGAACCATAATCGGCAAGAAAATAAGGTGTCCAATCCTTCATGACGTAATTAATTTCTCATGAAACATACCTTCAAACGCATGAGAAAACGGGCCATGGCCAATATCATGTAAAAGACATGCAATCATGACAAATTGCCGTTCTTCATCCGCCAAGCCAATTTTATGTGCAATCTGACTGGCCACATAGCTACAGCCTAAACAATGATTGAAGCGTGTATGCACTGCGCCAGGAAAAATAAAATCACCCATACCCAATTGCTTGATGTGGCGCAAACGCTGGAAATTGGGGCTATCAATAAAAGGTTTAACCCAAGCGTCTTCAGCTGACGTAAATTGCATAGTCCCATGGACTGGATCTTTAATGACGTGAAATTGTGTTCTATTCATGATTAAGCGAGTCTAATGCATATTGATAAGCATCGAAGATTGTATCATCGAAGCAAGTAAAAATAACGGTTTCAATGCCATTGTTTAATTCCAAGAAACTGGCTGTTTCTTTAACAGCAATCAAAGCGGCTGATGAAATAGGATAACTGTAGATACCACAACTAATAGCCGGAAAAGCGATGGTTTTGACGGCATGTTCTTTTGCCAGTTTCAGAGAAGCTTGATAACAAGATGCCAAAAGCATAGGCTCACCCTTTGCACCTCCCCGCCACACGGGTCCCACAGCATGAATGACATATTTGGCGGATAAGTGATAACCTTTGGTGATTTTAGCTTGTCCCGTCGCACAACCACCTAATGTTTTGCATTCCTCCAATAACTCAGGTCCTGCCGCACGATGGATGGCTCCATCCACCCCTCCACCACCCAATAAAGAAGTATTGGCAGCGTTTACAATGGCATCCACTTGTAATGTGGTAATGTCAGCTTTCACCAATTTCATTTTCTGTTTAATCATGTTCGTTTCCTATCCGATTTATAATACACTTCATTCTGCATTGCACCCGGAACCTGTCATCCCGGGTGATTTCACTCTGTCATCCCGGAAAGTGCGAAGTGCTTTTTACTGAGCACTTGTCCGGGATGACAGGTGCAATTTTGAATTAAATCCTACCCCTCCAACCCTATCTTCTCCATCACGGTATATTTTGATCCTTCTGGTTGAGGCTCACTTCGAAAGAGTATCACTTCATGCATATTAATTTTTTCAAACGTAGGCAGCGTACATTCTGAGAGAAAACCCAAACTCACCTCTTGGGGTTGCTTAATTCTCCCCAGTGTAAGATGACCCCGAAAAGGTCTTGTCTCTATCTCATAATGGGTTTCTTTTATGCCGCGGCCAATGATTTCCGCTAAATTAGCCAAATCCTCTTGCGGAGTTACCTCCAATACAATCACGCGGGGACGATAAGGACTAGGAAATAAATGAACTTCTCCTAACGTCAATGTTGATTTTTTTATTACTCCCGTCATTTGAGACCGGACATGTTGAACCAGTTGTTCTAAATGAGGCGTTTGTACTTCAGCTAAAAACTGCAAGGTAATGTGCAAATTTTCTGGCTTAGTCCAGCGTATTGAATGCGATTTTGATTTTTTCTTGAGCATACTGATATAACGACCTAACTCCTCCTTGGTAGACAATGGCAAGTCGATTGCAAAAAAAATCCGGATAACGGGAGGGAACGTCATTCCATTTCTCCTGATGTTTGATTAAGATGTTTGGTGCTAGTCATACAGGATTCCATTATGGTAAAAAAACGTGGTCTTGGTAAATCATTAGATGCCTTGCTTACTTATGCAAGCTCAAATACGGAATCTTCCGTCGAAACTGCCGATCCGCTGCAAGAAAAGTTTTCGCGGTTGCCGATCGACCATATTCAACGGGGAAAATACCAACCTCGACGTGAAATGGATTCCCAAGCACTAGAAGAACTGGCTAACTCCATTCGTAACCAAGGCATACTCCAACCTCTTATCGTACGCCCAGTGGGTAATAAATATGAAATTATTGCTGGTGAGAGACGTTGGCGCGCTGCTCAACTCGCTGGTTTAACTGATGTCCCCGCCATTATTCGGCATATCCCAGATGAAGCAGCCATTGCTATCGCGCTCATTGAAAATATTCAACGTGAAAATTTAAATCCCATTGAAGAAGCCACAGCGCTTGATCGTCTTCTCAAAGAATTTGGCATGACGCATCAGCAAGTAGCAGACGCGGTGGGCAAATCCCGCGTCACTGTCACGAATTTATTGCGTTTGCTTGCTTTACCCGAAAAAATTCTACACATGCTTGAACGCGGCTTACTGGAAATGGGTCATGCGCGTAGCCTTATCACGTTACCTGAATCAGCACAATTAGAAGCAGCTGATCTCATCGTATCAAATAATTTATCTGTTCGTGAAACCGAACAGCTAGTTCGTCGTTTACACTCTCCAACGAATCCCTCTCAACAGGCATCACCACTTAATCCTGATCTCTTGGATGTACAAGACAATTTAGCTAAGCAGTTAAAATTACGCGTTGCCATTCATTGCAATGCGAAAGGAAAAGGAAAACTCGTTATTCACTATCGAAGTTTGGCTGAATTAGACAGTTTATTGTCGCAGTTTCGAGATTAACACGACATTACCTAGCGCATAGTAGCAATTTGATCAAATGGATTTGATATGACGTTGCAGAAACTATTAAATTATTTCCAGATTTACGATGAAAACAAGGCGCCGTTTCTGCATAGGCAATTGCTTGAATGGCAAAAAACACGTCCTTTAACGGGACTCTCCATCTTACATCATGTGCCGCTTGTACCTAAAACATTACTTAAAATCGCTTGTCTTGTTGCCTCTGGCGCCGAAGTGACGGTCACCAATCCAAGCTTTCTCATTCCAAATGAAGAAGCCATTTCTGCTTTGCAAGCAGATAACATCACTTATGTGCCGAAGCTCACCAGTCTTAAGGGTAAAATGTTTGATTTATATTTTGATTGCAACGCCGAACTTTATCGCGCTTTAGGTCAACCTAAACATGGCGCTATTGAACTCACGGGTTCGGGTGATCAATTTTATCGGGAACAAACATTAACATTTCCTGTCATTAGCATTGATCGCACGTACACAAAACAACTTGAAACTGTGTTTGGCGTGGCAGAAAGCGCCCATCACTCTATTTCACAATTAACCGGATTAAATTTATCAAATCAATCTTGGCTCATTTTTGGTTTTGGCAAAATTGGACGAGGGCTTGCTTATTATTGCGTCAACCATGATTTGCCCATTATCGTTGTCGATGTTGATGCACATGCACGATTTGCTGCTCAATCATTTGGTATTCCGACTATTCATCCTAGCGATACTTATTTTTTAAAAGTTGCCTTATCGGAATCAAATATTGTTGTGACAGCCACAGGAAGAAAATCTGTGTTAGATCCTTATCCCAAACAATGGTTTAAAGATAAAATCCTTGCCAACATGGGCGTGCTAGATGAATTTGGTGATCAATTTAATAAAAATGATGTCCTCAATGAGAAAATGTCTATCAATTCTGTCTTGGAAGATCCCACACCCATCCGATACATTGATCCAGAATTATATGCTCACAATTTCGCTGCGTTACAATTGCTAGAAAATCATTTGCCATCTGGCGTCAGTGACTTATCAAAAAAGGAAGATGTCGCCATTATCGACGATTGGTGTCGATATCATCAAGAATCCAAAGAAGTCATTCAAAAATGGTTTATTAAGAATTAGTCTTTTTGTTGTCAATATACCCATAATACTTCAAGATGCGAGTTCTAATGTCCAGCTTGCTGCGAACTTTAAACGTTTTTCAATCGAAAAACCTCACAATACAATAAGTATTGCTGCGGTTTTTCTCAATCAAAACGTTTAAATTTCTTGCAATCTGAACGTTATAACTTCGCATCTTGAAGTATTATGGGCATATATTGAATTTGTTTAATTAAACTATCGCTAGTGAGCTGAGATAATTTATTCATCTGCTCTTGTCAAAACAGTCTTAACTAATTCATCTGATAAGTAATATCCGGCTATTCGTAATTCACTTAATAAAAGATTAACACACTTAATTAGTCCATTTTTTTTAGCAAGCAATAAAACGCCAGGCGTTCCTATTACTCTCAATTTCATATTGTTTGCAGTCTCACGTCCCAATTTTTCATCGATTAACAATCCAGCATTTAATTGCTTAGCCAAAATAATAGAAGTTGCTTCTCCTTTTCCTAGAATATCAAATAAACCTTGGTGTTCTTTTATATTATCAGGATTGTTGGTTTTGATGATAAGTCCACTCTTTAAGGCTTCAGATATTTCTCTAGCACCTGGAAGATGAAGATCGTGAGTGCATTCTTCTATAACAGTCTGCGAGGCTAGTAATTTACCGAGTGCGGCTGTTAATAGAGGAAGTCTTTTTATCTTTCCAAATGCAATTAAAGGACTAGCATCAGCAATAACAATCTCTTTTCCATTAACCAAAATCTTTTAACTCTTTTTCTAGCTCATCTGCAGAATAGGCAACAATAGGGATTCCTAATGTACCTAATTTTTCAATAAATTTTTCTAGAGGGATATTCGCTAGCTTCGCAGCTTTTTCCAAGGTTATTGCTTCCTCTTTATATAATTTAATTGCGATTGTAAAGCGCAACCCTAAATCAAATAGATCTTGGGTGAAAGGAACAGCCAGAAAAACAGGTCGGCCATGCTTTGTGATTAATGACAGCCTCCCCTCCTCTGCATCATGTATTAGCGTGCCCGTATGCTCTCGTAAGTCTCTAACCGTAAAAGTATCCATAAAAACCACCTTAATAATTGTTCCCTCAAATGATAGCACATTTTTATAATCTTACGGAATAACCTTTAAAATCATATAAATATAATTCAGGTAGATAGCCAGGAAGATCAGCAAATTATCAAGTATCGAATTGTGACAGGATATTCAGATATTTTTATATTGCTCATATGAGTAGAGGAATGATTCTTTCAAAGTGCAACGATTACATAAAAATTGCTATGGTTTTTTTGCAGTCGCACTCAGTAACCTCTTGAAAACGTGTAAAAACTAAGAGAATTCCCAAAAGTTGCTATAATCGTTATATACCAGGAAAAAATGAAAGAAAAGGAGCCTACTCGTGTTTGATGCCGACCGTCCTATCTTGAAAAGTGATCAGGATAAACTTGAACGGTCTGTATTTGCCAAATACTTAGCGCGTTGCATGTTAGATCATAAAGATCCTGCAAGCTTAGTCATAGGCTTGTATGGTGGCTGGGGTGTAGGAAAGACATCTGTTATCAATCTTACTCTTGAAGAATTAAATTTTGCTGCAACCAACATGGAAGACAACGAGAAACCTATTATTCTCAATTTCAGTGCATGGAGTTACTCCGGACAAAATCAACTAATCTATAGTTTCTTTCGCAGATTATCGTCAGCATTGAGAAGTGTTCCCTATCTTGAAAACAGTAACCGCATCATTCATTTATTAGAATTATATGTTTCATATTTCACACATAAACCCGTACCCAAATCCTTACGTACTAAACGTACAATCATGGAGCGCGTCACGTTTCAAGGTCGGGAAGAAATCTATGCTTGGGAATCAGGACGTGATCTCACTCTCATAAAAGCAGAACTTAATGAATTACTTCGTGACCAAAAACATAAAATTATAATTATCATCGATAATATATCGCGGCTTTATGATTACGAAATCAAACAAATTTTTCAAATCGTCAAATCGATGGGTGATTATGCTAACACCACTTACTTGCTTGCCTTTGATAAAAACCAAGTCATTCAAGCCATCAATAACATTGATGGCGATGGCGGTGAAGAATTTATAGAAAAAGTTGTGCAATTGCCTTTCTCTATTCCACCCATCTTGCATCAAGATTTAGAAAATATTTTTGCAGCGAAATTAAATGATATTATTCAAACCGTTCCTGAAGAAGCATGGAATTCAGAATACTGGGGTGATATTTTCTACAGTTCATTAAAATTCTTTTTTGAAAACTGCCGTGATATCACCCGCTATGTCAACACATTAAATTTCAGTTACTCCCGGTTGCGCGATGTAGTAAATCCTGTGGATTTTTTTGCTTTGACTGCTCTTGAAGTATTTACTCCAGCCATTTACTTTGGCATCCGAGAAAATAAAGATTTATTCTCTGATTTATTAGATAATGTTTATTTCATGGAAGATGAAGATCAATTAAATAAAGATAGATTAAGATGTGATGAAATTCTTGCTCGCACTAAACGCGTTCCACGTGACATTGTTCTAGAATTATTGATGCGTCTTTTTCCGCGTATTCGTAAAATTTATTTTCCCACTGGTTCTTTTTATCATTCAGATTCAACAGCACGTAAATTACGCAGAATTTGCAATCCAGATATGTTTGATGCGTATTTCCGATTATCCATGCAAAGAGGACAAATTCCTGAATCAGAATTTGAAACATTGCTTTCCATCACAGGCGATGCTGGTGCCTTTGATCAAGCCATGACTAGACTCAATCAAGATGGGCGCATCACTAATTTTCTTGATCTGCTTGATAGCAAAGCGATTGATTCAATCCCAAGAAAAAATATTCAAGGGATTGTGTCTGCTTTACTGGATGATGGCGATTTATTCCCACCAGGCAGTACAAGCCCGCTGAGTCTTGATACGCCTAAGCGAATTCATCGTATTATTCATAGCTTGCTTCGCCGTTTTGATCTCCCTGAAGAACGATTTTTAATCTTACAAAATGCGATTGCTAACTCAACCAAAAGTCTTTACATATTGGTCAATGAATTGAGGGAGGAAAATCGCGAACATCTCGAAGAATCAGATACATTTCTGCCTAGGGAATTTCGTGATCTCTCGCCTGAACAACTTGAATCGTTACAAAAATTAGCGGTGAGTCGTATAAAAATATGGGATAAAAATGGCAGCTTAATTGACCATCCTAAACTATTACCTATTCTGTACGCTTGGCGTGATTGGGGTAATGAAAAAGAATGCCGACAATTTGTCGAAGAAATGATAAAAACAGATCGCGGCTTGTTAGCCTTTTTATCTGCAACACTCGATAAAGCAATTAACCAAGCCATGGCACACTATGAGAAAAACCCCGTCTGGGAAAAATATCTAGAAGATATTAATGCCTTTGTTCCTTCACACGAGTTAGAAGAACATGCGCGAGCATTATTCGAAGATGAATATTTCGAAAAATTACGCGAAAAAGAACAGCTCGCTTTAATGATCTTTCTTGATTTAGCGAAAACACCCACTAAAAAAACCATTCCAAAAACCAGTGTTTGAATCATCATGACACCGAGCTGTCATCCCAAGCACCTCGTGCGAGAATAGAGATTCTTTCAACGACACAGAACGAGGTACATGCGAGTTGACAGTGGAATTTGAACGCTCTCGGCGAGACCCGTTTAAAAGTATAACGCGGCACTTCCCCTTGTCATCCCGGAATTTAGCACTGCTTGGCGAGCTTGCGAACTTAGCAGTACTTAATGTCCGGGACCCATCCAGACTTTTGCACAAGATCATGGATGGGTCCCGGACAAGCGCTCAGTAAAAAACACTTCGCGCTTTCCGGGATGACACGTATATAAATTATTTTTTAAACATTATTACCGGACACTAGTGCGCGCTTGTCCGGGATGACAGAAAAAAAATCTAATCATACGCAGCGACCACGCTAAAGAACACACGAGGCCGCCTGCCTTCACCTATGAATTGTTCTGCCGCTATCGGTTTTGTCAACACTTGTGTCCACATCACATTCCCACTGATATATTTCGTTGCGAAGAAACGCATACCAAAACCTGTCGATGTCCCACTCTGTTTTCTTGGCAAGCCGCCAATCAATTTATAATTCCAAACAATACCAGCATCATAAAAAGCATAAAATTGAATATTTTGCAAAAGCCATTTACCAATCGTCCAGTCATAACGTAATTCTAAACTGCCCGCAACTCCTCTATCGCCGAGAATTTCGGCGGGATCATAACCTCGTCCCAATTGACTACCCCCAAAGCTAAATTGTTCAGCTGTCAACACGGAATTAAACGCATATTGTCCTTGAAAGATGGCATAGAGAGAGAAAGGATCTTTGAGAGCCTGTAAGCGACTCGCTGTCATAATGACTTTTGTATAATCAGCGAGTGCGCCTGGCCGAGAAGTTTGCGCCGTATTGGGATTAATATCCGATGAGTAACCTAGAATAGGTAATCCTTGGCGAAAATCGGCACTAATTAAATTGGCGCCATACCAGCTATCCGCAAAATTGTAAGTACCACCAAGGTCAAGACTGCGAATATGATCAGTATAGAGAACAAAATCAAAAATAGTGACTTGGCTATCTAGATAATTAAATCCTCCCCGCAAAGTGAGGGCTTCAGTCTGTGTGCGGATCAAAGGAAAATACCACATGGTGTAATAATTATTATTCAACCCTGAAATCTGCACTGGCTGCAATACAAACAGAGGATGAGTATGCACACGTGTGCCGTCAATCATCCAACGTGTTCCCTCATCATCCAGTGCCATGTTGTAATTTGCATCGACGTAAGTTAATTCCTCTCCTTTTGGCGTTTTCACCACCGTCAATTGACCCGCATCGCCAGACGTAATCAGTGAATTAAACGCAAAACTCCCTGTCATTTGTTGCGGCCCAATGTAGAGCGTCCCATAGTTGTCATAAGAGAGATAACCCGTCAGGGGTTTATTATCCGTGACAAGCGTCAAATCTGCTGCCCCCGTCTTTGTCTTTGAAGGTGCCAATACGGCTTTCACTTGGGCCGCTGGAATTTCATTCGCCAATAACAAATATTTTTCCATACGACTGAGTTGCAACGGCCGACATTGCTTGATTTTATTGCCAAATAATTTCACTAGACAGGCAGCACCATGTGGATTACCAGATACCGTTACATTATCTATGTATCCTTCCACCACTTTGATATGAACGATTCCGTTTTTTACATGTTGTGGTGGAATAATCGCGCGTGAAAGAATATAGCCATTATTACGATAATAATTCGTAATAGTCTGCGCAATCATGAACAGTTCAGCAACGGTAATAGTTTTATGTAAGTCTGCTTGATAAAGAGGTTCTAATTCAGCTTTAGTGTAAACATGATTACCTTCTAAGATGATGCCACTTAGCTTAAATTTAATTTGTTGCGCTTCTTTCGTTAACCCTGGCGGCGCTTCTTCTGCTTTGGGCAAAAGTGGTGACGGAACTTGAGACACGCTCGAGGGCTGCTGATTAGTTAACGATTGGCTGACTTGGGAGGGTTGAACTGGGCCAGGCAAAGCGGGGATCCCCTGTGCCCAACCAGCATGAGTTATTGAAATAATACTTACTAAGACAACTAGTTTAAACAAAAGTGATTTCATTAAAAATTCCCTTTAATCCCTGTTAAAAAATAGCAAGACTATTCAAGTTATTCAATGATCTTTCCCCACGCTCATCTCCGACAACAAAAGGCGCACAAAACCATGTTAAACTGACTATATTAATAAAATCACGGATGAAATATGAGCAAGCGTATTCCAATTTTTTTTGGCATCCTTTTGATCTGCTTGTCGGTCTCACTTTCATTTACATCCAATAAATGGGTACAAGGATTTATCGAACGCTTAAACAATCTTAGTTATGACTTGCAATTACGCACCCGCGTTTTTACCGGGCATTTCACCCCTTCCACACAGATTGTCATCATTGATATCGATGATAAAAGTTTAAAAGCCGAAGGTCATTGGCCATGGGCAAGAAATAAATTGGCAGCCTTAGTGAATGAATTACAACATCAAGGAGCCGCGGTAATTGCATTTGATATTTTATTTCCTGAAAAAGAAACAAATGAAGCGGAAAGCATGATACAAGTGTTAAACAAAAATAAATTATTGAATAAATCGATTGAAGACACCCTGAAAAAAAGCATCCCGCTCTTCGATGAAGATTCTATTTTCGCTAAAAGTCTTGCCGCTAATACATCCGTTCTTGCAATGACTTTTACGTTCCGCCACCAAATTGCAAATAGTCTGTTATCGCCATTGTTTATGCTGCCGCCAGAAGAACAACAACTCGATATCATCAAAGCATCCGGCTATATCAGTAACGTTCCCATTTTACAAAACGCTGCCAATCACAGTGGATTTATCAATGTATTTCCTGATCACGATGGTATTATTCGTCGAGCACCGTTGGTTATGTTATACCGTGGCGGAATTTATCCCGCACTTGCTTTGGAAACTGTGCTCGCTTTTCTCGATGAGACTATCACCTTGGTAACACCCAGTTATGACAGAAATAAAAAACTCGAGGCAATTCAACTAGGCACTCATCTCATCCCCACTGATGAGCAAGGACAAGTTCTCATTCCATTCATTGGAAAAAGCTATACATTTCCGTATTATTCGGCGACCGATGTCTTGAATCATCATCTGCCTAAAGACGCCTTAGTGGGTAAAATTGTCTTTATCGGAACGTCGGCAACCGGATTAGGTGATCTGAAAGCAACATCGATACAAAACCCTTTTCCTGGTGCAGAGATCCAAGCCACGTTAGTAAACGGCATATTACAAAATCATTTTTCTTATATTCCTGTCTGGACGGAAGGCGCACAATTATGTTTGATGTTATTGTTTGGTTTGATTGCCGCTTGTTTTTTTCCTTATCTGGGTCCCCGTACACTTAGTGTTATCATCGTTGCATTTCCTATTGCTGCTCTATTTCTTAATAATTGGATTTGGGAAAAAACAGGCATTATCTTTTCTTTACTCTTGCCCATAGCACTCACTCTTTGTATTGCGCTATTCAATATTATTTACGGATATTTATTTGAAGCACGGCGGCGTGAACGTCTCAATGATTTATTTGGACAATATGTTCCGCAAAAACATATTGATGAAATGTTGCGTACAAAAGGCAATTACGGCTTGAAAGGTGAAGACAGAAACATGTCAGTTATTTTTGCTGATATCCGTAATTTCACTATGATATCTGAAGGTTTATCCGCCTCTGAATTAGTCGACATGTTAAACACATTTTTTACCCCCATGACTGAAATCATTTTTAAACACCACGGTACCATCGATAAATACGTGGGAGATTTAATCATGGCGTTCTGGGGCGCGCCTCTCAAAGACAAAGATCATTCTCGTCATGCGATTGAATCGGCATTAGAAATGCAAACAAAACTAAAAGAAATGCAGACGATATTTGCTGAACATAAATGGCCTGAAATTAAACTAGGCATAGGGATAAATAGTGACGTCATGACAGTAGGTGATATGGGTTCGCATTTTCGCCGCAACTATACTGTCATGGGCGATCCTGTCAATTTAGCATCCCGTATCGAAGGACTGACTAAATTTTACGGTGTTGATATCATCGTCACAGAAAACACAAAGAACAATCAATCTAAATTTGTTTTCAGAACATTAGATCGAGTTAGAGTGAAAGGAAAAAAGAAAGAGGTGGCTATCTATGAAGTAGTCAGTACCCAAGCTGAATTAACCACCACATTAAAACAAGAACTTGATCTCTATCATCAAGCACTCGACGCTTATTTTCGACAACAATGGGATACCGCCTTTGCCTTAATGGAACAGTTACATCAATTTTATCCTGACAAAAAAATCTATTTAATTTACATCGAGCGAATCAAAGAATTTAAGGCACGCACTCTGCCTGCTGATTGGGATGGAATTTATGTGCATGAAATGAAGTGATTCGCGGAATTTACTATTGCGAAATACAGAAACTATTACTATTCGATGTTCCGTTGCGAGGTGGTTTTCCATTCGTACCTGGTCCAGGCTCCTGTGATGCAAAAGGCGCGATAGTAGCAGGAGTCACTACCAATTTTTCTTTGAATACGTCGGGTTGTTGCGTTAATAACACAGGAGCTGCTTGTTTGGATGCTACGAAACCATAAGGCGTTTTGTTATTAAGACATAAACCTTTTCCGCCACTGGTCGCACAAGGTGTCCCTTGATATTCACCCAGATAAACCTGGTCATTGTGTAGATACACAGCATAATCTGTCCCGCGAACACCAATGGTGGCAACTGGTGTATTGATTTGATAATCACTGGGATGATGTTTTGCAATTAATCCTGTAATGGTACGAAACCCACCTTCCAATAAAGTCATCATGTATTTGCCTACAGATCCCTGTTTTTGTTTAGGTTTATACGCATATTGATCAATGGAAAATTGCGTGCTTGGACGAAACGTCATGAGTGTATTATCCGTGAATACAATTTCCGCTTGTGTTTTATCATCCGTCATCAATACATCATGTAAGTAAATAAGCGACATTTTTTGCAACAATCGTATTTCTTTATTAGGCATCAGTGCTTTTAAGGAATTGCCCTTAATCCAAACGACACGACCAACAGGTGTAGGAACCGGTGTCGTTGAATCTGCAAAAGCAGGAGGTAAGAAAATGACAAATAACATCAGACTAATCATGAACTTGATGTATTTTTGCATACTTATTCTCGTTTTAGCTTATTTAATTAATATTATACCTTCATTCATTCCAAGAGGATTATGTATTATAATTAAAATAAAGATTACAAAATTAAAAACGAGGGTGGGTCATGGAAAGTTATAAGCCTCCAAAAAAAGTTGTACCTAAAAAAAAATCTCAAGATTCTTCCGATGATTTTTATAGCATGACAGAGTTGAAGGAACTTGATGAAAAAAAAGCAACCCTGCCAAATCAAATTGAAACCAGTGAAGAATTAATCGATCTTGCTAGTTTTAAATACTTACAAGTCTTAGCGCAAACCATGACAGGGGAAATATGTAAAAATTATCCTGGGTTAATTGAATTTCATAATATTTTCTTTGACCCAAAAAAAGGCGAACAACCTTACCAGCCTGACAGACTTAAAACATATAAAAACATTCCCATTACTTCTTACAATAACTTGTACTCTATTTTTCTACAGGAATTTCAAAAAGAAATTGGCGGCATTCAAGCGTCACAAAAGAAGTTGATGGCGATCATTTCATCTACTAACGATCTGAAATTGAAAGCTGACTTGATTAATCAAGTAAAAGCCGTCGATAGGATGATTGATTGCATATATAACAATGATAATGGCGTTCTTAATCTTTCAGCACAATTTGCTAGTAAAGCATTAAAAGAGAACCGTGTTCATGCTCTTTCTCACAAATCTGAAAAAACGATTCTTAGCCGATCTAGATCCAATCCTACTGCCCAGAAAAAAAACTTATTTGATTCTATGACAGGTGCATTAACCTATCATTTAAAGCCAAGCGATCCAACGCCACACGGTCAAGAGCGGCACATTGCTAGATTAAAAGCCACGTTTGGTCCTACATTCCAACCACAACTTGGAACTAATATTCCCTCTGCCAGATCTTATGCTTACAAAAAAGATAAAAAATTTCCTCAGGAATATCGATTCGGTACTCAAGCTGAAAGAATCGAAGGAAAGCCAAGAGCCAATCCTTTTTTTCCAGCTTGGTTAGAGGCTAAAAACAGAAGAAGAATTTTCGCCCACATAGAGGGCGAAGTTGAGAAAAAATATGATGATGAAATACCATCGAAAGCATCGCCATATAAAGTGCAACCTATTCTACAATCACCGATTGATCATATTTATTTTAATAATTTAGGTCTAGATAGATCACAACAATTAGTTGATACGTTCAACGAAGGGTTAAAAGAAAAAGAATTTACAGATACATTACATCTCTTAGAATCTCAATATCCTAATCTTGCTGTCATTACCTTACCAGCAGATAAGGGTGTAATGGATCACTCCTTACTTGATAACACGTTCCCACATCTGCCTAAACAATTTTCTTTGGATAGTGCAAGAGACTTGGTCATAAGAATTTCAACCAATCAAAAATCCGGTGAAAATTACATTCACGATTTTTACATCAGTGATAACGTCAAGAAATTATTATATACAGGCTTAAATCCGGAGTTATATATATCTGTACAAGGTGAAATCAATAAAAATGAAGAGGAAATGATGAACGCTTTGTGGACTAAGAGCTTAATAGAACTTGGTATGGCTGATAAAAAACAATTGACTCAAGCAGAATTTCAAGCCGTGTTTTTCCATTTCATCAAATTTGAAGTAACAAATTTTATTATTGAAAGACTAGGACCAGAAAGTTTCAATTTTACTTGTAAAGATGCCATTGATAGAGGCGGTATTGCATCGCTTTATTATAACTTGATTAAATCCATAGAAAGCGGTCATCCCATATCTGAAAAAGAATTTTTTGAAGGTTTACACGGCGCACCAACATTGGTCAAAGGTCGAGGCATGAATACACATCTTGATCGAGGTTGGAATGCTATTAGTGCTTATATGGATGGACAAATAAAGCTGAATAATCAGCACAAAATACCTGCTTGGTTATTCGATATGCGAAGAGATTATGAAAATAGTAAAATCATCGATAAAATTCTTGAAGAATTTACTTATGAACAAAGGACTAAAGGAAAGTTAGCGAAACTAACACCCGATGACTATCAGACATACACACAATCGAAAAATCATTCTAACCCTGGCCACAATTTGTTATCAGCAATAAAAGGGGAAATTGCTAGCGAACTTAGGGAAACATTACTTAATTTGCAAGAACTTAATTTAGAAAAACCCCAATTAATAGAACTAATGCAAACGGCCGTTAACGATGCATTCAAAAAATCTGCAAACGCACGACGCAAAGACTTTGAACCAGGCAAACTAGAGGATAATTTAAAAAAGTTAATGGTCACATTAGAGAGTATGGAAAAAGAGTTGGCATCAAAAGAACCAGAGCACAAACAATCAATTTATTAAGTTACTTACTCCACCTTATAACACCGCCCACTAAGACAAGTATAAACTGGCCAACCGCGTAATGTCATACCTTGATACGGTGTCCAGCCACACTTACTCACCGTTTGGGAAACAGTCGCTGTTTTATTCATATCAACCAATACCCAATCATCATAGGGTGGAACATGAAAAATTTCGCGCGCACGTTTTGATGTTAAAGAAACCACTTCTTCCAAACTCAATTTGCCCTCATGATGTGCGTTCAACAATAAGGGCAGCATAAATTCGATTCCCGGCATCCCAGAAGGACATTCCCCATACCCTTTTGATTTTTCATCCAGGGTATGGGGTGCATGATCAGAACCTATCGTATCAATGATGTTTTCCTGTATCGCTTTAAACAAGGCTTCATGATGTTTTTTATCGCGTAAAGGCGGATTCACCACCGCTTTTCCACCTAAGGTGGAATAGAAAGATTCATCAAAAAACAAATGATGGGGTGTTGTTTCCGCAAATACCGGCAAACGTTCTTTTTTCGCCGCTTTAATGAGCGCCACTTCTTCTGCGCTACTCACGTGTAAAATATAAAGGCGTGTTCCATAACGACGTGTTAAAGCGATGGCTTTTTCGACGGCTTTTGTCGCCACTTCAATATTTCGAATGTGCGAATGAGCCTCATAAGCCATCTCACCATGGAAATGAGCTTTTCGTTCGCGAATTAAATGCTCATCTTCCGCATGCACAGCCACTAGCATATCTTCTTTCGCAGCAAGTGAAAAAACAGCGTGTAAACTTTCATCATCATCAATCACGAGATTACCTGTACTGCAACCCATAAATACTTTAATACCAATGACAGCACGCTTGACGCGAGGAATTTCGTTTAAATGTTCTTTATCCGCGCCAAAAAATAATTGATAGTGCAAGGGAATATCGACTTCGCGTAATTGCTGATCAATAAGGGCTTTTTTTTCACGTAATAAAGCGGCGGTAAAAGTAGGAGGTTTAGTGTTAGGCATGTCAAACACCATGGTACAACCACCACGTATCGCCGCTTTTGCACCCGTACGCCAATCTTCTTTATATTCCAAGCCGGGTGTACGGAAATGCACATGAGGATCAATCACCGCAGGCAGCACCGTTAATCCTTGCGCAGAAATGATTTTGTCTTCTTGACTCATCATATGTAAATCAACGGTATTTCCTGTTTGTGTTTTGACGCCTTGAAAGATAATCATATTTTTACATTCACTTGATTGCGATCGAAAATTTTCTCACAAAATTTACAGACTAACTTCACTTGATTGCCTTCTGCTTCAATAAGGAAAAAGCTTTCGACAGGTTCAGTATGCGTCACGCAAACTGGATTAGGACAAACAAAGGCATCACAAATGCTTGGCGGCAGTGTAGTAATGATTTTATTAACCACTTCAAAATTTTTAATGATGTTAATCGTGGCTTCTGGCGCAAAAATGGTAATCTCATTCGCTTCTTCATTAGTTAAAATATGATTTTCAATTTTAATCAAATCTTTTAACTTCATTAACTTACTTGGAAGATTAAGTCCAATCGTCACTTTATGTTTTTTTTCCAGCAATCCCAGCAAATGAATAATTCGTATCGCTTGACCAGAATTAATATGATCAATCACAGTTCCATTTTCGATCGCAGAAACAGAGAGTGTTTTGCTCATGATAATGCCTTCTTGGTTAATAGTTCCTGTTATCAACATCACTGTCATCCCGGAATTTAGCGCTGCTTAGCGAGCCTGCGAGCTTAGCAGTTGGCCCCCCTGTCATCCCGGAATTTAGCGCTGCTTAGCGAGCCTGCGAGCTTAGCAGTGCTTAATGTCCAGGAACCATGCCAGACTTTTGCACAAGATTATGGATGGGTCCCGGACAAGCGCTCAGTAAAAAACACTTCGCACTTTCCGGGATGACAATGTGAGTGCGCTCAGTAAAAAACACTTCGCACTTTCCGGGATGACAATGTGAGTGCGCTCAGTAAAAAAACACTTCGCGCTTTCCGGGATGACATCAATTCTATTCATTCAATAACAATGTCAACAATGCTTGTCGTACATAAACCCCATTAGCTGCTTGCTCAAAATAATATGCGTAAGGTGTGCTATCCACCCTCATATCAATCTCATTCACCCTCGGTAATGGATGTAATATTTTTAAATTTGATTTCACTTTAGTTAACATGTCTGGCGTTAAAATATACTGCTTTTTAATATTTTGATATTCAGCTTCACTAAATCGTTCTTGTTGAATGCGTGTCATATACACGAATATCGACTTTAGGAATAACTTCTTCCAGTGAATGATGAAATGAAAAGCGTATGCCGCGTTTCTTTAATGCATCGCAAAGTGATTCCGGTAACGATAATGAATCAGGTGCCACTAAAAATAAACGTATGTCAAATAACATGCACGCTTCTGCAAAAGAATGAATAGTGCGGCCATATTTAAGATCACCCACTAAGGCAATGGAAAGACCATCTAAACGTGCTTGGCATTCTTGAATCGTGAACAAATCAACTAACGCTTGAGTGGGATGTTGATTAGCTCCATCGCCTGCATTAATCACAGGCTTGGTTGAAATATCCGCGGCTAATCGTGCTGCACCTTCTTTGGGATGTCGAATGATAATAAGATCAGCATAACTTGAAATCACTCGCATCGTATCATGCAGTGTTTCACCTTTCTTGATGGAAAGAGATTCATCACTTGAAAATCCAATCACCTTGCCGCCCAACCGTAATGTTGCCGCTTCAAATGACAAACGTGTGCGTGTAGAAGGTTCAAAAAAACAATGGGCGATGATTTTATCATTCAGTAAGTGAATGGCACGCTGCGTTTTTAATTGTGTTGCTGTTTCTAAAATATGTTGGATGTGCGGCAATGATAAATCCTGCATAGAAATGATATCAGAACCATACAGCGAGCTATCCATTACACAGCCACCTTGATCGATTGTTGATGTGGAATATTCCTCTTGATGTATTCTTGCCATGATAAAATGGTCTCCGGTGGTTTTCCTTTAAAATCGATAAGACACTGCAATATGATTTGCGCAATCTGTAAATTAGTAATCAATGGGATATGATGATCGACCGCCATGCGGCGAATGAGGAATCCATCAGTCTGTGTGTTAATGCTTCCTGTGGTGGGAAGATTAATAATAAGTTCGACTTTACGTTGCGCGATTAATGTTTGAATATTGGGTTCACGTCTATCACTCGATTTATACACAAAATAAGAACCCACCCCATTTCGTGATAAGAAAGCATGCGTGCCACTGGTAGCTATAAAATTCAAATCCTTGTTCATCGAGTTGCTTGAGATAAGGCAATAATTTTGCTTTATGCACCTCAGCAATCGAAACTAAAATGCGCTTATCAGGTAAGGTTTGCTCCGTTGATAGCCATGCGCGCAAATACGCCTCATAAAGATTTTCGCCTAAGCAAGCCACCTCACCCGTTGATGCCATTTCAACATTGGCGACCGGATTCGCCCCTTTTAAACGATGATAAGAAAATTGCGGCGCTTTCACGCCCACATAATCTAATTCTAATGTTTCATACGTCATGGGGATTTGTTTGCCCAACATGGCTCGGTCGCAATCCCAATAAAATTATAGCCTGTCACTTTGGAAACAAAAGGAAATGAACGCGAGGCGCGTAAATTACATTCGATCACTTGAATAAAATTATTTTTAGCGATGAACTGAATATTAAACGGCCCGGTAATTTGAATGCCGCGACAATTTCACTCGTGATTTTTTTGGTTTTGCGGATTGTTTCTAAATATAAACGTTGCGGCGGAATCACCAGTGTCGCATCGCCCGAATGAATACCCGCATTTTCAATGTGTTCAGTGATGGCTTCAATAATGATTTTGCCTTTATCCGCCACGCCATCCATTTCCAATTCTTTGGCATCGAGAATAAATTTTGAAATGACGACGGGATGCTCTGGATGAAACCAGTGATGCTTCTTGTAAAAATTCTTCTAATGATTGTTCATCATACGCCACATTCATGGCCGAACCAGACAAAATATACGAAGGACGCACAAGCACGGGATAGCCAATCTTGCTCTGCAAATTTCTTTTGCATTTTCTAAGACTCGGTCGCTCGCTGCCAAGCGGGCTGATCAATATTTAATTGATTTAAGTAATGCGGAAAATTTTTCTCGGTCTTCTGCTTGATCAATAAATTTTGCCGCAGTGCCCAGTAATTGATAACCCGCTTTCGCCAGCGGCAACGCTAAATTATTGGCGATTTGTCCGCCGACAGACACCACAATGCCTGCTGGTTTTTCAAAATCAGCAATATCTTGCACGCGTTCAAGTGTTAATTGCTCGAAATAAAGACGATCAGATTCATCATAATCCGTCGATACGGTTTCAGGATTGGAATTAATTAAAATGGATTTTTTACCTAGTTCTCGCAGTGCGCGCGATGTATTGACTGCGCACCAATCAAATTCCACCGATGAACCAATGGAATACGGGCCGACCTAACACAATGATGGCCGCTCAACGGAAGGTTCAATATCATGTTCGCATGCATGATAAGTTAAATAGAGATAATTGGTTTGCGCGGCAAATTCACCTGCCAAGGTATCAATTTGTTTTACATAAGGAATAATATTTGCCTGTAAGCGTTTGTGCACGAATTCATCTTCTGATTGTTGTAGTTAATTGCCGATGGCGCGATCGGAAAAGCCCATTCGTTTTGCTTTGCGCAATAAGTGTTCGGATGTAAGTGAATTCGACGTTTAATTCTTTTTCTAATTCGCGATGGAATGAATATGCGATAAAAACCAGGGATTGATTTTACTTAATTGCTGCGCTTCTTCAACTGTTCCGCCTTTCAGAAAAAATTGATATAAAGCAAATAAGCGTCTATCCGTTGGAAATTCAATTTCTTTTTTGGGATCAGGAATCACGTGCGGATAATCAGTAAGACAAGACGCGCCGATATTTAACATGCCCACTGCTTTTTGCAAACTTCGGGAAATGACCGGCCGATGCCCATCACTTCGCCGACACTTTTCATTTCCGTGCCGATCGTTCGGTCCGCTGATTTTAATTTATGCGTATCCCAGCGCGGAATTTTAACGACAATATAATCCAGAGCCGGTTCAAAAAAGGCACAAGTTTTTTGAGTGACGCTATTTTTAATTTCATGCAGCAAATAACCCAATCGCTAATTTGGCTGCGACAAAGGCCAGTGGATAACCTGTCGCTTTGGATGCCAATGCACTTGAACGCGATAAGCGTGCATTCATTTCGATGACACGGTAATCCCCATTCGCTGGATTCACAGCAAATTGAATGTTGCATTCGCCGATGATCTTGAAATGATTGGCAATCGCGATGGCCATATTGCGTAAATGCTGATGTTCAGGATTAGTGAGGGTTTGCGCGGGAGCGACAACAATGCTTTCACCTGTATGGATCCCCATCGGATCCAGATTTTCCATGTTGCAAATCGTTAACGCATTGCCATCTGCATCACGCACAATTTCATATTCAAATTCTTTCCAGCCTAATAAATATTCTTCGATTAAAATTTGCGGAACGGTCGCGAAAAGCATTCTTTTGCGCGTCTCATTAATTCTGTTTTATTAGCGATTTTGCCCGATCCCAATCCACCTAAAGAAAATCCAGCGCGCATCATGACGGGATAGCCAATTTCTTCGGCCGCCGCTAACGCTTCTTCCACCGTTGTCGCGGAAAAACTGCGCGGGCTTTTAATGCTAATACTCAATAATGCTTGTTTAAATAAATCGCGGTCTTCTGTTTGATGAATAGATGAAACCGATGTGCCCAATACAGTACACCATACTCTGCTAATATCCTTGTTTTTCTAATGCTAGCCCCAAATTAAGTGCAGTTTGGCCACCAAAACCTAATAAAATGCCATCTGGCTTTTCTTTTTTAATAATCTGAGTAACGCATTCAATATTTAATGGCTGCAAATAAAGAATATCGGCCATATGTGCATCGGTTTGCACGGTAGCAATATTGGGATTGGCTAGGACAACTTGTATCCCTTCTTCTTTAAACGCCTTAATGGCTTGCGATCCAGAATAATCAAATTCACCCGCTTGTCCGATGCGCAATCCACCAGAGCCCAGTAGTAGGACTTTTTTGCCACTAAACCGCATATGTGCCTCTTTGTGTATTTATTTCTTTTTTAAACCTTTCTCATCAATTGCTCGTAAAACTGTTGAAACAGCCATTGGGTATCTTCAGGCCCAGGCGCTGCTTCGGGATGAAATTGTACTGAAGAAAATGGCAATGATTGATGTTGAATGCCAGCTACACTTTGGTCATTTAAATTTCTAAATGAAACTTTCCAGTCCTTTGGTAAACTTGTCTCGCGACTGCATAACCATGATTTTGTGAAGTGAGATAACAACGATTTGTCTCAATATACAAACAAGGCTGATTATGTGAGCGATGGCCAAATGGCAGCTTATACGTTTTTGCGCCCACCGCGAGCGCCATTAATTGCGTACCTAAGCAAATACCAAAGGTGGGTTTTTGCTTTGCCATGGCTTTGCGTATGATATTTATCGGTTTTCTCGCAACGGAGAGGATCACCTGGGCCATTCGAAATAAACACGCCATCAAACTCTTCATTAGTAAAATCATAATCGTAAGGAACCCGTTTGACGCGGACTAGGAAATCGGGCAAGCGAACGAAGAATGTTTTCTTTCATCCCACAATCAATGGCAATTACCAGTTTATCTCCTGACCCATATTCTTTAGGTGCTTTGATCGAGACTTCCTCGGACCCAATCAACTTGGTCAAAATTCTCAAAATGATCCGGTTTGACGTGAAGTGACGTAATTGCACCAGGCACCACCCCTTTAGTACGCAAACATTTGGTTAAAGCCCGTGTATCGACCCCAGTCAGATAGGGAATGTTCTGGTCTTGTAACCACCTGTTAATGAGATTTGCGCAGCATGATTGGAATAAAACGGAGAAAGCTCAGAAACCACCACGCCTCTCACATGTATCTTTTGTGATTCCCATGTTTGAGGATCAGAGACGCCATAATTACCAATAAGGGATAAGTAAAAACGAGAATTTGGCCAGCATAAGAAGGATCGGTCAGTGCCTCTACATACCCTACCATCCCTGTGTTAAAAACGACTTCACCAAAAGCAGGATGCTCCTGACTAGCAGGGACTTCACCGTAAAATACCTCTCCCGATTTTAAAACTAATTGTGCAGTGAAGCTCATATGATTTTCATATATCTTAAGTTGCGTATTTGTACCATTTTTAAGCTATTTATGTAAATAAAAATTTGGCCATATTTTAAACTGGATGGCTTTGCCAGTGCGGGATAACATCAGCGGCGCAAGAGTAATCGGTATTGCAAGTAGGGGCAAGCTCCTTTGTTGTTAAACGCAGTCAAAGAATTTGTCTTCGTTTACAAATAAACTAATATCCAGTATTTTCCATTCGACATGTTGCCGAGGACCACTCAATGACGCAAAAAGACGCTTTAATCTCCTCTCTTTATCGAATTGGTGCCATTCAATTTGGTGAATTTAAGCTAAAAAGCGGACAAACTTCCTCTGTTTACATGAACTTACGAAAAATTATCTCCTATCCAGCTATTTTACGTCGGTCGCTGATGCAATGCGGGTCTCTCGTACATAGCCAGCACTTTGAATTGGTGTGTGGTGTCCCTTATACCGCTTTGCCCATTGCAACTTGTTTATCACTGGAACATAACATTCCTATGATCATGCGCCGCAAAGAAAAGAAAGAGTATGGGACTAAGCAAATGATTGAAGGTGAATTTAAACCCGGGCAACGCTGTTTAATCATTGAAGACGTCATTACAACAGGCGGCAGTATCATTGAAACTGCCCTTGAGCTTGAGAGCGCCGGTGTTCAAATAAAAGATGTCGTTGCCCTTATAGATCGTGAACAAGGCGGCAGGGAACACTTAACTAAAAAATATCATACTCACACTGTTCTTACGCTATCAGAAATCTTGCAAACCCTGCTCAAATCGACCTCATAAATGCAAATGAGCGTCACATTATCGAGCAATTTTTACTAGAGCGATCCGCCTAAATGGTTATTTCACATCTTTCCTATTCAGAACGCGTTCATTATTGTCTTTCTCCCGTTGCAAAACATTTATTGCAGCTCATGGATGAAAAAGAAACCAATCTAGCGCTATCGGCCGATGTCACCTCTGCGAAGACATTATTGGAACTAGCCGATCTAATGGGGCCTCGGAAATTTGTATGCTCAAAACGCATATCGATATCATAGAAGATTTCACCCCAGCATTTGACGAAAGCATTACGAACACTTGCTCATCAACATCATTTCCTTATTGTTTGAAGATAGAAAATTTGCTGATATTGGTAATACGGTAAAACATCAATATGAAGGCGGCCTTTATCATATTGCTGATTGGGCTGATGTCGTAAATGCCCACATCTTACCAGGACCCGGTATCATTCAAGGATTGGCGAGCGTGGCAGGAAAAAAAATCGCGGCTTGATTTTGCTTGCTGAAATGAGTTCTGCCGGGCATTTGATGAATCAGGATTATATTCAACAAACATTAAAAATGGCCGAGCAATTCGCTGATTTTGTCATTGGGTTCATTACACCAACATACCTTAGCCTCTGATCCGCACTGGATCAATTTTACCCCCGGCATCAAGCTTGAGATAGGCAATGATGGATTGGGCCAGCAATATGTAACACCTGATCAAGCCATACGTGAGCATGGTAGTGATGTCATCATTGTCGGACGGGGAATCATGGCAGCAAAAAACCCATTAAAAGAAGCAGAAATGTATCGGTATCATGGTTGGGAAAGTTATTTAAAAAGGTGTAAGAAGTAAGACTTCCTCACACTCAACCTCCATGTCACCTCATCCTCGGGTTGGGCACCCAGCCCGAGGATGGGGCGGAGAAGAGAATACGCTCTGTCTTCCCTAATCTGTCTTGTGTACAATACCCCGCTTTAAACAAAAGAAGAATAAAAGTCAGACTGTCCACATATTTATTGTTAATAGGAGACCTTTAAATGGTTGAGTCCACTGATGAGGCTATCAATATGCAAATTAAAGCTCGAATTAATCTATCCATCAAAGAATTAGTCGATACCGCCCTTGCACGTGGGGAAGGTGAGCTCGCCTCTAATCAGGCATTAGTCGTGAAAACGGGTACACGCACAGGACGTTCTCCTAAAGACAGATTTATCGTTCGTGATCAAATCACAGAAACTCAAGTAGATTGGAATAATATCAACCAACCTATTAGCCCAGAAAAATTCGACGCACTGTGGCAAAAAGTTCACCATTATTTGGAATCCAAAGACACTCATTTTATTTCTCATTTGCGCGTAGGGGCTCACGATAAGCTAGGCATTCCTGTGAAAGTGATCACCGAACTCGCTTGGCACAATTTATTTGCCTATGTCTTATTTATTCGCCCAGACAGTTCTAACACCCTCGAAGAAATCAATCAGTGGACTATTTTGAGTGCACCGGGTTTCAGCGCCGATCCAGCCACCGATGGGGTCAATAGTGATGCCGCTGTTATTCTCAATTTTAGCAAACGACGTATTCTTATTTGCGGAACGTATTATGCAGGTGAAATGAAAAAAGCGATGTTTTCCGTTCTTAACTTCCTTCTTCCTAAACACGACATTCTGCCTATGCATTGTGCCGCCAATGTCGGCGCAGATGGTGATACTGCTCTCTTTTTTGGTTTATCAGGTACAGGTAAAACCACCCTCTCTGCTGATCCGGAGCGCTTCTTGATAGGTGATGATGAGCATGGCTGGGGTGAAGACGGTGTCTTTAATTTCGAAGGCGGCTGCTACGCAAAATGTATTGATCTCTCACAAGAACGCGAACCCTTAATTTGGAATGCGATTCGTTATGGTTCTGTGATTGAAAATGTTGTTCTCGATCCTAAAACAAAAATCCCCGATTATAGTGATGCAAGCCTCACGCAAAACACTAGAGCTGCTTATCCGCGCGAATATATTCCTCAACGCGTTGAAAATAATCGCGGCAAACAACCTCATGCCGTACTCTTCTTAACTTGCGATTTATATGGCGTATTACCTCCCATTGCTCGTTTAACACCTGAACAAGCGGCTTATTATTTCCTAAGCGGCTACACCGCATTGGTAGGCAGTACCGAAGTCGGCCAAGGCAGTGGTATTAAGCCCACGTTCAGTACTTGCTTTGGTGCACCCTTTTTCCCACAACCACCTCGCGTCTATGCAGAACTCTTAATGAAACGCTTGCACAACTTTGATGCACAAGTGTATTTGGTTAATACTGGTTGGACGGGTGGTGCGCATGGCGAAGGAGGTAGTCGTTTCTCTATTCCAACAACTCGTGCTGTTGTTCGTGCGATTGTGAGTGGAAAATTGAAAAATGCAGAATATGAAAATTTACCGGGTTTTAATCTCGATATTCCCACAGCGGTTCCTGGTGTTGAAACCAACTTATTAAATCCTGTTAAAACCTGGCGCAATCAGGAAGCGCATGATGCAAGCGCACGCATTTTGATTGAAAAATTCATTGAAAATTTCAAACGCTTTGATGTGAGCGATGAAATTAGAAATGCTGGACCAAAAGAATTAAAATGACGCAAGAAAAAAGGAGACGGTTGCAAAATAATGACCACCATCACTAATAATCTCACCAGGATCCATACCTTAATTGCAGAATATGAACAAAAATATGGTCGTGAGAAAGGTTCTGTTAAGTTACTTGCTGTCTCTAAAAATCAATCTCTAGAAAAAATAAAAGAAGCTTTTCAAGCTGGCCAAATGGTTTTCGGTGAAAATTATCTTCAAGAAGCGTTAGAAAAAATGGCTAGCTTAGCGGCTCAACCGATTGAATGGCATTTTATTGGTTCTATCCAAAGTAATAAAACCCATAAAATCGCTGAGCATTTTTCTTGGGTGCAAAGTATCAATAGTATAAAAATCGCAAAGCGCTTGAATGATCAAAGACCGTCGCACTTACCCCCACTCAATGTGTGCATTGAGGTCAATGTGAGTCATGAAAAAACAAAAACAGGGACTGAAAAAGACAGCGTGCAATCTCTCGCCGCTTATTGTTTAACATTGCCGCGATTGAAACTGCGTGGTCTTATGGCCATTCCAGCTGATTACGATCATTTCACTGACCAGCGCAAAGAATTTCACAAACTCTATACTCTCTGGCATTCTCTCCGTGAACAAGGCATGGCATTAGATATTTTATCGATGGGCATGTCACACGATTTTGAAGCAGCGATTGCGGAAGGATCAACGATGGTTAGAATTGGAAGCGCCATTTTTGGCCCACGAGAGAAAGAGAAGTAGACCTCAGAAAGACACGAATTCTTTACATTATATCACAACCTAGATTTCTTGTGACGAGATACACTAGATACATAAGGATTTATAAAAGAGGTTGCCAAAATGATAAGAAAATATTTTTGGATGGCGCTTTCATTTTTGTCACTCTTCTCTCTCAGCACGGTGACAAGCGCCTTTATGCTGCTAATACCGCATAGGCCAAGTTCCACCCCCAATTATCTTCCTAGTAATATTAACGCCCAAAAACCTAGCCCCACCCCTCACTATAGTCATAACACTAACATTCAACAGCCTAGTTCCATCCCCCATTATCTTCGCGATAAAAAAGAAAAAGATAATGCTAACGCGGAAAAATCCAGCTCCCCTCCTAATTATCTTCATATAAAAGGCATTTACGTGACTCAATACAATTTTGAAAATACTTCTTTTCTCAATTACTTGATCAAACATGCCAAAGCAGCTGGCGTTGATACTTTTGTGGTGGATATGGAACTCCCTTCTAAACGGTATAAAGAGAACGTGGCTCTACTTAAAGACAATAATATCAAATATGTCGCAAGAATTATCATGTTCCCAGGAGGCGCGACACCTGACCTCGTCAATGATCCTGCCAAGTGGCAGAAAAAATATACCCTGGTTCAGCAAGCCGTTAGCTGGGGTGCAAATCAGATTCAATTAGATTACATACGTTACAATACTAAACAAAAACCCACCCCCGAAAATGCCAGACGAATTCTTGGGATTATTCAATGGTATAAAAATAAATTAGCGGGGCAAAACATCCCTCTTCAGGTAGATGTTTTTGGCATCACGAGTTTTGGTGAGTCAAAATATATCGGCCAGAACATAAAATTATTCTCACAAAGCGTTGATGCCATTTGCCCCATGGTTTATCCGTCACACTATGTACCGTTTCCAGACCATTTCAAGCATCCCTACGATACTGTTTATACTTCTTTAAAACATATAAAAGGCCAATTTGGCGGCGATAAGATGCCCATTAAATTATATGCTTATATCGAACTATCTAATTATCATTTTCCGATGTCACATGAGAAAACACTGGAATACATCAAAGCGCAGTTGAATGCAGTTCAAGCAGCCGGTGCTGATGGGTGGTATGCATGGAGTCCTCATAATCGATATGATAATTTGTTCTATATACTAGAAAGTCAAAAATAAGAGTTTCATTGCACTCTCTCTCGTTTTACCATGATGATGACCCCTCTCTAGACAGAGGGGTTTTTTATATAGGAGTAACTATATGACGACACCCGTCATCGCCATCATAGGCGCGGGCAATATGGGCCATAGCTTGATCAGCGGATTGATTCACGACGGGCATCCTGCTGACAAACTTTGGGCCACCGATATGAGTACAGATAAGCTTGAACAACTGCAACAAGCTTTTTCTATCCATACCACTTCAGATAATCATCAAGCGGTTGAACAAGCTAATGTCGTCGTCTTTGCCATAAAGCCACAAGTATTTGCCGATGTAGCAGTACCGTTAGCTGACGTCATACAAACACGCAAACCTCTTTTGCTTTCCGTTGCAGCGGGTGTACGTGAAGCCAGTATTAAGCATTGGATAGGGGACGGTATTTCTATCGTACGTTGTATGCCAAACACCGCTGCTCTCATTGGTTGCGGCGCAACAGCACTGTTTGCAAATGCTCATGTGACTGATGAAGAACGCAGTTTGGCAGAATCTATCTTGCGTGCAGTAGGCGTGGTTGTGTGGCTTTCCCATGAAAACTTGATGGATACCGTGACTGCGTTGTCAGGCAGCGGTCCTGCCTATTTTTTCCTCATGATGGAATCGTTAGAACAAGCTGCCGAACAATTAGGTCTATCTAATGACACCGCTCACTTATTAACGTTACAAACAGCCTTGGGCGCAGCGCGTATGGCCATTGAAAGCGGTCTGTCACTTTCTAACCTAAGACGCAATGTGACTTCGCCTGGCGGAACCACTGAGAAAGCTATTGGTGTATTAGAAGCTAATCACGTTCGTGACCTATTTAAACAGGCACTTCAGGCAGCTAAATTACGTTCCGAAGAATTAGCTGAACTGATGGAAAAAAGTGAATAGAATAGATAAAGATATAAGAAAGATATTAAAGAAGTGTTATTGAAGAGGATATGGAAATGTCAGGTACTGGTCTCAATGCGTTGCTCTTTCTCATCAGCTGTGTGTTCGATCTTTACATCTTTATTTTGATCATGCGCCTCATTCTCGCTTGGATGGGAGCGGATTATGCTCAGCCTATTGTACAGTTAGTCGTCAAGCTCACTAGTTTTGTTATAAAACCCATGCGCAAGATTTTGCCAGATATACGCGGCATTGAACTTTCCACCATTGTTCTTATTCTTATTGTTGAAATGATTAAATTCTTTTTAATTTCTCTCTTAAGTTTTGGTATGCCCAATCCTATTGGACTAATCATCCTGGCTGTCGCAGATTCTATAAAATTAATCTTAGAATTACTTTTTTATGCCATCATCATTCACTGGATTATCAGTTTGGTACAACCTAATGCTCCCATTAATCAAGTACTAGGCAAGCTGACTGATCCTGTCCTGCGCCCACTCAAACGTATCCTTCCCCCCATAGCGGGTTTTGATTGGTCATGGATTCCTGCTCTGATTATTTTGCAACTATTAATTATCATCGTCGTGAATCCTTTATTAGCGGTGGGATTAGGCATCGCAGTCGGTTGATAGATAACGGAGTTCAACCAATGCGTGTCGTTTTGGCTAGCAGCAATGACGGTAAAATTCGAGAACTACATGCCTTGCTCAATCATTTTGGCATCGATCTCATTCCTCAATCTGAATTAGGCATCACCGAAGCCAAAGAAACTGGATTAACTTTCATCGAAAACGCGTTAATCAAAGCACGTCATGCTTGTAGCGTGACGGGATTGCCTGCCATTGCTGATGATTCTGGACTGGCTGTTGATGCTTTGAAAGGTGCGCCGGGTATTTATTCCGCGCGTTATGCGAGCGAAACAGCTCATGCTAAAGACAATATCCAAAAATTATTATACGAACTTAGAGATATCCCTGACGGAAATCGAAGTGCTAGCTTCCACTGTGTTTTAGTATTCATGCTATATGCGGCAGATCCTATTCCTCTCGTATGTCATGGCGCATGGTCTGGCACGATCTTATCCTCACCGCTTGGCGATCAAGGATTTGGTTATGATCCTATTTTTTATGTCCCCTCTGAAAAAAAATCTGCCGCGGAATTGCCTCTGGCGAGGAAAAATAAAATCAGCCATCGCGGCATCGCACTTCAATCCTTGGTCACTTTGCTTCCGGAAAAGCTAAAACACATTTCTTAGAACATCAGAAGGCAGTAATATACACATCCCAGAGACGTATTATTAGGGCTTGTCAAAGAATAAATGAATGCGCTGTCCGTTCAACAATTAACAAAAATCTATTCTAATGGCATTACGGCATTAAAAGGAATTGACCTTGAAGTCACAGAAGGGGATTTCTTTGCCTTGCTCGGGCAAAACGGCGCGGGAAAATCCACCACCATAGGCATAATCTGTTCGCTGGTAAATAAAACTGCCGGGAAAATAGCTGTATTTGGTCATGACATCGATACTGATTTGGCCAAAGCAAAAGCCCTGATTGGCGTTGTCCCTCAAGAAATGAATTTTGGTTTGTTTGAAAAAATTTCACAAATTCTTATCAATCAAGCTGGCTATTACGGTATTCCCAAAAAAATAGCTGAAGTACGCATGGAATGTTATCTCAAAGAAATGGGCATCTGGCACATGCATGACCAGCCAGCCTTCCATTTATCCGGTGGAATGAAGCGGCGTCTCATGATTGCACGCGCACTGATGAATGAGCCTAAATTACTCATACTTGATGAACCTACTGCGGGTGTTGATATTGAATTACGTCATACGTTATGGCGCTTCCTCACTAAGCTGAATCAAGAAGGTACCACCATTATTCTCACCACACATTATCTTGAAGAAGCCGAACAGCTTTGTAAAAACGTCGCCATCATTGACCATGGCGAGATTATTGAACATGCGAATATGAAAGAATTGATTAATCGCCTCAATGTGCAAACACTCGTGCTGGATATAGAAAATCCCTTGTCAAACCTACCTGACATAGATGATTATCATCCTCGTTTCATAGATGAAACCACCATGGAAGTTGAAATTCATCGGGGTCAATCGATTAATCACATTATTTCAGTTACTCACAGAACAAAATATTAGTATCAGAAGCATGCGTAATAAAACGAATCGATTAGAAGAATTATTTATGGATTTAATCAATGAGAATAAAAAAATGATATACCCATGATCACTCGAACAGGCTTTTATCCCAATCTAATCGCATTACAAACTCTGTTACGTAAAGAGATATTGCGCTTTATGCGTATTTGGACGCAGACATTGTTGCCGCCTGCCATCACTATGTGTTTATATTTTTTGATTTTCGGAAAATTTATTGGCTCGCAAATTCGACATATCGATGGCTTTGCTTATATCCAATTTATCGTCCCAGGACTTAGTCATGATGTCTATCATGACCAATGCTTTTGCCAACACTGCTTCTTCTTTTTTTCTCACTAAATTCAATAAAAGCATAGAAGAAATGCTGGTTTCTCCTATGTCAAACCTCATCACATTAATTGGCTTCACTCTGGGCGGTGCTTTGCGTGGCATTTTTGTCGGCACGCTTGTCACGCTCATTTCATTACTTTTCACTCGTATCCCCGTTTATTATCCAGTGATAGCCCTATTGATGGCTATACTTGCTGCTATGGTGTTTTCTTTGGGTGGTTTGATTAATGCAATTTATGCCAAGCGTTTTGATGATATTTCCTTCATTCCCACTTTTGTTCTTACACCACTCACTTATCTAGGTGGTGTGTTTTATTCTATCCATCAACTACCTCCGGTGTGGCGCACTCTCTCCATGTTTAATCCCATACTCGATATGGTAGATACCTTCCGCTATGGTTTGCTAGGCGTATCAGATTTGAATATTTTTTTAGGCTTTAGCCTGGTCTGTATGTTCTTTATTTTAATGTTTTTTTGGGCGTGGGCGTTATTATGCAAAGGAATAGGTATAAAGGTTTGACATAGTTAAAGGTCATGATTAATCTCTTTGTCATACTACCTTGCGCAGCCAAGGTATTTTATTCGCCTTCTCAAAGGACTGATTTATGATCAAACAAGTGATTGCTCTGGTTGCCTTTAGTATTGCCGTTGTTCTTTCCATGTCAATTGCTCAACATGGCGTGCAATGGTTAGTCGATGCCCACAATTGGGTATCACAAATCCTGACAGAAGTCTTTTCTGGTGGGCAAGCTGGTAATCTCGCACGCGGATTAATTGCACTACTGAGTATTCCTGTGTTTGTTGGACTTGTACCCGCGATTCTTTATTGGATTTTAAAACGTCATTGGTTTCCATACTTCATAGAAATTGTGTGGGTAGTCTGGCTGATTCAAACAGGCGCCTTAGTGGTTTTGTATAAGGTGGGTTAAGGGAGGGACAAGCTCAAACCCAATACGCCGTTTTCACCATCATCTTAGACGTAAGCGACATGCCGTATTTAATAATACGAGGCAACTCTTGTGCACCTAAAGCTATAGCTTCATCACGGTGCTTGGACTCATCGGCTTCCATGTGCTGCAAGATTTTATAGCTACGTTGATCTTGCTCTGGCAATACATGCAAATGCCCTTTCAGATGAATAATCACTTGTCTCTCTGTTTCTGCGACAAAACCTAAGCTCCATTTATCACCAACCACCCCTGCCACCATACCAATGCAAAACGATCCGACATACCACAGCGGATTGAGATAACTAGGATGACTGCCCAGTTCATCTAATCGTTGGCGGCACCAGGTTAAATGATCGCCTTCTTCGATGGCTGCTTGGTGCATTTTTTCTTGTACTGTTCGAGATCGAGAGATGACGCCTTGTCCGTGATAAAGGGCTTGGGCACAAATCTCCCCTGCATGATTGATACGCATTAAAGCCGCAGATTGTTTGCGCTGTTCTTGGGTGAGAGGAACTTCTTCTATTGCTTTGGCAGGATAAGGCACACCACTGGTTTTTGTATTATCCGCCAATGCTCGCACAGTTTGATCTATACCCAAACAAAGTCGGTCAAAAAAAGAATAGTGACGTGAAGGTGTCATCATGCCAGCCTTTTTAGTAAGATTTGCAGCCTAGTATCTAACAACCTAGTCTATATGCCAAATTTATATCGTTCTCGCGTTATTAAAAAACATGCTCGATTACCCGCTAGGGTGATGGAAATGGCAACACCCCATGGGATCGTCATTACCCCGTCATTCATGCCCGTCGGCACGCGCGCCATGTTAAATTATTTGACGCCCGCAGATCTTGAGCAGTCTGGCAGTACCATTATTTTAGGCGGCAATACTTACCACATGTTATGTACACCTGGTATGGAAATTATTGAAGCTGTGGGAGGAATGCATAAATTCATGGGTTGGCATAAAACCATGTTGACCGATAGTGGTGGATTTCAAGTGTTGAGCTTATCCAAAAAAGGCTCTCTTTGTATTATCGATGAGCAGGGAGCCCATTTTAAACATCCACTCACCGGAAAAATAATTCATCTCAATTCCCAAACCTCCATCCGAGCACAAAAAATCATTGGTGCTGACATTATCATGGCCTTTGATCAATGCACGCCCGAAAGCGGAGGACGTGAAGCAGCACTTGCTGCACTTGATCGTACCCATCGTTGGTTAGTGTTATCCAAAGAAGAACACGAAAAAAATCCCAATTCGGTTTACGGATTCAAACAAGCCTTATTTGGCATTATTCAAGGCGGCAGTTTCCGTGATCTACGCGAGGAAAGTTGTGAATTTATATTACGGCAAGAACTAGATGGTATTGCTATCGGTGGAGAAGTCATCGGTTTTGATATGCCTAAAACCTGCGAAATTATCGATTGGGTTCGTCCATTGTTACCTGAAGATAAGATCCGATATACCATGGGCGTTGGTCTACACCCGCAAGATTTAATCAATGTCGTAGCAAAAGGCATCGATATTTTCGATTGTGTCGCACCCACCCGGAATGCGCGTCATGGCACATTATATTGCGGTGAAATCAAAGAACGTGATGGTTGGCTTTCTTTTGAAGGAGAAGACAATCAATCCCGCATCCTAATCAAAAAAAGTCAATTTGCTAAAGATGACCGTCCTATCATGTCTACCTGTGATTGCTATACATGCAAACATTTTTCACGCGCTTATCTTCATTATCTTTTCAAAGAAGGATTGATCGCTTATTTCCATTTAGCCAGCATTCATAATGTACATGTGATGCAAACTGTGTGTACCCGTATGCGTCAGTTGATATCGAAAAGTTAGATGTCTCCCGTCATCCTCGGGCCGAGCGCAAGGATGACACATGTAACAAATCTGTGTAGCATAAAAAAATCATATGGATGGTGATAACCATGGTAGTACAAATAGCGCCAAAATTAATAACGGAATTTGAAATGTTTTTCCGTGTTATTTTTGCTTGCTTACTTGGTTGTTTAATTGGTTGGGAAAGAGAACGGCATCGTAATATCGTGTCTGCTGGTATACGAACTTATGGAGCAATTGCATTAGGCGCTTGCGCATTTGGACTCATCAGTCTTTATATCAGTAATGCAGATTCTTCACGCGTCGCAGCACAAGTCGTCTCTGGCATTGGCTTTTTAGGCGGCGGCATTATCTTTCGCCAAGGGGATTATGTCACTGGTTTAACCACCGCGGCAACTTTGTGGGCCACCGCTGCTGTCGGTCTCACTGTGTCAGTAGGTTTATATTTAACGTCGCTGCTCATCGCTTTGCTAATTTTTCTTTTACTCTATTTGCCCCGCATGGCATGGTGGAAAAAAATATCTTCTAAATAAAAACTCTCTTTAAGCTATCTCTGCGCATCTTTAATGAGTTGTTGTAACTCGCCGGCTTCAAACATGTCAGCCATGATGTCGCAACCGCCTATGAATTCACCATTTACATACAATTGTGGGATCGTAGGCCAGTTTGAATAAGTTTTAATTGCTTGACGAATTTCTTCATCCTGCAACACATCAATTGTTGCAAACGGTGCGCCGCATGATTTTAAGATCTGAATAGCACGCGAAGAAAAACCACACAGGGGTAATTCAGCATTGCCTTTCATGTAGAGAATTACTTTGTTATCAGCAATCTGTTGTTTAATTTTATCTTGAACGTTCATCTTAATTTCCTCTGAAAATTGTAATTATTACTTGTCACTTCGAGCTTGCGAGATCCCCGGTTCCTCGCTGACGCTCGGCCCGAGGATGACTCGTGAAACGAGTCACTTACAACAATCCCAGTTGCAATTTCGCCTCATCACTCATCATGCTTCTATCCCAAGGTGGCTCAAAGACTAATTCCGCTTTCACTTCTTTGATACTTTGTATTTGTTTTAATTTTTCTTCGACTTCACCAACTAATACGGGCCCCATACCACAACCCGGTGCAGTTAATGTCATTGTAATTTCAACACGAACATCATTCTGATCTAACGGAATCACCTTACATTCATACACTAACCCTAATTCGACGATATTGACTGGAATTTCTGGATCAAAACAAGTGCTCAATAAAGTCCAGACTTTATCTTCGATAGATCCTTCTGTTTGATTAATATCTGGTTGATCAAGAATCACTAATCCCAATGCATCGCCATCTTTACCGGCAATACGCACTAAATTTCCATTTACATAAACCGTATAAGAATTTCCTAATGCTTGCGTCACAAATACTTGGGTGCCTTGTTGAAGTTTGACTTTGACGCCAGAGGGAATCAATGTCGCTTCCACATCTCTTTGTACATCAACTGCTGTTTCACGATACATGAAAACTCTCTCCGCAACCGCAACGGCTAGATTCATTTGGATTCGTAAATACTAATCGCTTTTGTTTTAATCCTGATTTTTCTTCTTCGACATAATCAACATGCAATCCTTGCAACAAATGCAGCCATGTGGGATCCACAAATACCGTTAATCCTTGGGATATTTCAATATGCATATCCGAAGGATTCGCTTTATCTACAATCGCGGGTAAATAGGAATAGCCAGAACAACCGGTTTTTTTCACTGATAATCGAAATGCAATACCTTGCTCTTTTTCCAGCATTTTCTTGATATAACTACACGCCGCGTCCGTGAATGTAATCATTGAATTCATAAGTGACCCCTATTCTGTTGTGACAGGTTGAGATTCATTTCCTAATGCTGCTTTTAATGTATGCCAAGCCAGCGTCGCGCATTTCACGCGTACCGGAAATTCAGCCACCCCGCTAAATACAGCCAATTTACCCATATTGACCTCTGGCTCTCTTCCTTCTGTCACCAAGTGATGGAACAAATCGAACAATTGATTAATTTCTTCGATGGACTTTCCTTTCACTGCTTCTGTCATGAGTGATGCCGAAGCAACAGAAATCGCACAGCCGTTCCCTTCAAAACAAATCTCTTCTACCTTGCCATCCCGCTCTAGGATAAATAAAGTGAGTTTGTCACCACACAAAGGATTATGTCCTGCTTGGCAATGATTCGCATTGGACAGCTTGCCAAAATTGCGCGGCCGCTTACCATGATCAACAATCATTTCTTGATATAATTCACGTAATGACATTTAGGCAAATAACCTCTTCGCTAAGTGAATGGCTGAAAGCAATGCATCAATATCACTTTCTTGATTGTAAACACCGAATGAAGCACGCACCGTGGCTGGAACGTGAAAGCGTTCCATCAATGGCATGGCACAATGATGCCCTGCACGCACGGCTATGCCTTCATGATCCAGTACCGTACCAATATCATGTGGATGAATTTGATCTAACACAAAAGAAATCACACCCACTTTGGATGGCGCTGTCCCTATCATTCGCAATCCGGGAATGTCTAACAATTTAGGCTCCGCATAACGCAACAAGTGTTGTTCATGAGCAAAAATATTTTCCATCTCTATGGATTGTACATAACGAAGTGCGGCACTTAATCCAATCACACCTGCGATATCCGGTGTTCCCGCTTCAAATTTTTGTGGCACTTTAGCGTAAGTTACATGAGAAAAAGACACGGTTTCAATCATGTCACCCCCGCCTTGATAAGGAGGCATGGCATCTAACAAGTCTTTTTTTCCATACAAAACGCCTATGCCAGTGGGCCCATAAAGTTTATGCGCTGAAAAGACATAAAAATCACAATCCATTTCTTGCACATCCACCGGCATGTGCGGAACCGCTTGAGCGCCATCAACGATGACAGGCACATTGATGTGAATGCGCAATCGCTGTTATTTCTTTGATGGGATTAATTGTTCCTAACACATTCGATGCATGGCTGATCGCTACCATTTTAGTGCGCGGTGAAATCAATTTCTGATAGGCATTGAGATCTATCTCACCGCTATCAGTGATAGGAATGACTTTCAACACAATGCCGATTTGTTCTCTGAGCAAATGCCATGGCACGATATTAGAATGATGTTCCATCGCACTAATATCACTTCATCACCTGTCTGCCAATGAGAACGTCCGACACTTTGAGCAACAAGATTAATTCCTTCTGTAGTCCCGCGAACAAAAATAATTTCTTCCGCTTGCCGCGCATGAATAAATCGTTTCACTTGTTCGCGTGTGTTTTCATATAGCCGTGTCGCGCGTTCACTCAATTCATAAATACCACGATGAATATTGGCATAATCTTTCAAATAAAAATCAGTAATGGCTTGAATCACCTGGATTGGCTTTTGAGCAGAAGCTGTACTATCTAGATAAACCAGTGGTTTTCCACGATTAGTTTCTTGCAAAATGGGAAAATCTTGGCGTAATGCACCGAAATCAACTGTTTGGGTTTTTCTTTCTATTTGCATGTCAATCTCTCCTCAATCCGCATACGAATGCCTGGGTGATTAATGCGCTCTATAATTTCACTGGGTAAATCCTCGCAACAAGATAGTCAGTGCGTCTTGATTGATAGATGCCGCGTGAACGAAGATAAAATAAGGCTTCTTGATCGATTTGTCCAATGGTTGCCGCATGTTTACACTTCACGTCATCTGCATAAATTTCCAATTCGGGTTTGGAATTAACTTCCGCTGTATTAGATAGTAATAAATTATGATTAGCTTGATACGCCATAATTTTTTGCGCGTTTTTTGCAACATACACTTGGCCGTTAAATACCGCTCGTGATTTTTTATCGAGAATACCCTTTATAAAGCATTTCACTCTGACTACGCGGTGCGACGATGATCAATATCAACATGATAATCAATATATTGATTATCTTCATTAAATGATAAAACCCACCGGTACGACAATCCGCACCTGGCTCAAGCAATTTCACCATCACTTCATCTCGCGCAAACGCACCGCCTGTTGAAAAATACGTGAGTGTCACTTTGCTATCTTGTTGTTGTTGAATAAAGGTATGTGCAATATGAATCGCTTGATGCTTTCATTTTGAATTTTGCAATAGTCAAATTGTGCTTCTTTTCCCAAGCTTCATATGCGTGACGACATTCATCATGTAAGAAGTATTGTTTTGCGCTCGATATTCTTCTACCCACTTAAGCTTCGCTTGCTGCCTAACATAATCATATGATGAGGATGTGCAATAAAATCTTGCTGATCTGATGAAAGCGACAACAAGTGAATAGGGATTGCCACATTCACATTGTCGGGAGATAAAAAAATAATCCGTCAGCAAATAGCGTCGCATTTAAGCTAGCAAACGGATAAATCTGTGCATTAATATCACTTACCCAATTTGGTTTCACTAACTCAGGGTATTGATTTAATGCTTCGATCAAACTGAGTGCGATTGCACCTTGCAGGTAATTTTTCTATGTCAGAATAATTGAGACATAAAATAACCATTGATAAACACAAGTAAGATGGCATCGCCATGGTTTAACCGATGTTGCTCAATGGTTTCTCGCCAATGAGATAATTGCGATCTTCCCGCCGAAATCAAACGTTCGGCATTGTTGGTGTGCTGAGTATTCTCTTGCCATGCTTGAAGAGCAGCATTTGCAATGATGTCTTCAGGAGGACGAGCAGCAGAAAAATGTTTGTTCGTGAGAAAGGTTAAATCGGTATATTTCCAACGTTCATCTTTTCGTGTGGGCAATCCTTTCTGCATTAATGCGTTGCTCTGAGATTGCCGAAAAGCGAGTAACCAATCTGGCAACTGTCTATCCTCTCCACCTTGATTTAACCACACAGGAAATTGACTCATGATCTCGCCTCACCAGGAAGCCAACTATAACCCTTTGCTTCTAATTCCAATGCTAATTTTCTTATCTCCTGATTTAATAATTTTTCCATTCGCCATCACATGCACTACATCCGGTTCAATATAATCTAATAAACGTTGATAATGCGTCACGACAATAAAGCTGCGTTTGCCATTACGCAAACTATTCACACCTCTGCGCCACCATTTGCAATGCATCAATATCTAAGACCCGAATCTGTTTCATCTAAAATCGCTAACTTTGGTTCTAGCATCAACATTTGCAATATTTCATTACGTTTTTTCTCTCCGCCGGAAAATCCTTCATTCACTGCACGATGTAAAAATTTTTCATCCAAGCCTACTTCTTTGATTTTATGTTTCATCAAGTATAAGAAAATCAACTGCATCAAGCGGTGGTAAATTCGTTTCGTTTGCGCAAACTATTTAGTGCCGCTTCGCAAAAATACATATTATTTACACCGGGAATTTCCACTGGATATTGAAATGCTAGAAATAATCCGCGTGCTGCGCGCTCTTCTGGCGATAAATGCCAATAAATCTTCACCATTTAAAATGAATGTGCCTGCAGTGACTTGATAATCTTCTCGACCTGCTAACACATTCGCTAAGGTACTTTTTCCAGAACCATTAGGCCCCATGATGGCATGCACTTCACCTGGATTGACGGTTAAATTAATGCCATGCAAAATGTTTAGTATTTTGTTTTTCATCTTGAATCGACACTTGTAAATTTTTAATCGTTAATCATTTTTATACCTCAATTAACTTATCACCCACACTCCCCTCTAAACTCACTTCCAATAATTTTTGTGCTTCAACTGCAAATTCCATCGGCAATTCTTTAAAAACTTGTTTACAAAATCCATTCACGATCATCGACACCGCATCTTCTGTATTTAACCCACGCTGACGACAATAAAATAATTGATCTTCACCAATTTTTGATGTCGATGCTTCATGTTCCACTTGCGCTGTGGGATTTTTTACTTCAATGTAAGGAAATGTATGCGCACCACAGGTATGAGCTCAATAATAATGAATCGCATTGCGTATAATTTCGCGCATTGTTTGCACCTGGCAACATTCGCACTAAACCACGATAAGTATTTTGTCCATGACCTGCTGAAATACCTTTGGAAATAATCGTACTGCGCGTATTTTTACCGATATGAATCATTTTGGTGCCGGTATCAGCTTGTTGATAATGATTGGTTAACGCCACCGAATAAAATTCACCCACTGAATTATCACCTTGTAAAATCACGCTGGGATATTTCCATGTAATTGCTGAACCTGTTTCAATTTGTGTCCAAGAAATTTTTGAATTGACACCACGACAATGCGCCGCGCTTAGTCACAAAATTATAAATACCACCCCGTCCTTCTTCATCGCCGGGATACCAATTTTGTACGGTAGAATATTTAATTTGCGCATTATCCAATGCGATTAATTCCACCACCGCTGCATGCAATTGATTTTCATCACGCATGGGCGCAGTACAACCTTCTAAATAACTCACATAACTGTCTTCTTCCGCAATAATTAAAGTACGTTCAAATTGTCCAGTTTTGCTGCATTAATACGAAAATAAGTGGATAATTCCATCGGACAACGCACACCTTTGGGAATATAAACAAATGAACCATCGCTAAATACCGCTGAATTTAATGCCGCATAAAAATTATCGCGATAAGGCACCACCGTGCCTAAATATTTTTCTATTAATTCAGGATGTTTTTGCACCGCTTCAGAAAATGGACAAAAAATAACGCCCGCTTCCGCTAATTTTGCTTTAAATGTGGTGGCCACAGAAACACTATCAAATACTGCATCGACAGCAACGCCGGCTAAGACGGCCTTGCTCATGCAACGGAATCCCTAATTTTTTATAGGTTTCCAATAATTTAGGATCCACTTCATCTAAACTTTTTGGGCCATCTTTTTTGGATTTAGGCGCGGAATAATAAATAATGTTTTGATAATCAATTGGCGGATAATGTACATGCGCCCAGGCGGGTGGTGTCATCGTTAACCAATGTCGATAAGCCTGCAAACGCCATTGCAACATAAATTCCGGTTCATTTTTTTTGGCTGAAATTAAACGAATAATGTCTTCATTCAATCCAGGCGGAATGATTTCGGATTCAATTTGTGTCACGAATCCATAAGGATAATGCTTGTTTACTACTTCTTTTATAAGTTTATTTGTCATTAACTAACCCCTGAATCGAAATGGGTTCTGCCATATCAAGAATAGTGAACCTAGCCAATAAGCTGTGCACTATCTTATTAATTTTTTGCCAATTTTCCCGCATCGTGCAGAGTGAATCGATAACGCAAAGATTCGTTCTATCACAACACTCTGTCATGGCAATCTTTCCCTCCATGGCAGCCACAACGTCGGCAACTGTAATCTCATTTGCCGCGCGTGCCAAATGATATCCACCATCCGCGCCGCGTACAGAACTGACTAATGACGCTTCGCAAAGTATTTTGAGAATTTTGCTGACAGTAGGAGTAGTAAGATGTAGCTTTTCTGCGAGCAAAGTTGCGCTCATCACCGCATAGGGTTGTTTGGCCATCTGGCTCATGATGAGCATGGCATAGTCAGTTAATTTGCCGATACGAAGCATGGGGATTTACCGAATTCTACTAAATAATTAATATAATTTTTCATATAGTACCACATTTGTACTGATTAAGGCAAGGTACTGCTTCGAGACGGCGCCAGCGCCGTCTCGAAGCACAGATCTAAAAATGTGGGCGGAAGGAGGTTTGCTTTTCCACAAACAAAAACGAATGTTAGAATAACGCTACTTTGAAAGGAGCTCCACAGATGCAATATAACAAACTCGGCAGAGCGGGCATTCGGATTAGCGAAATCTCATTTGGTTCTTGGATTACATTTGGTAAACAAATTGAATTAAATGAAGTAAAAGCGTTAATCCATGCTGCGGTCGAGCGCGGGATTAATTTCTTTGATAATGCCGAAGCTTATGCACATGGTGAAGCTGAAACACTGATGGGAAAAGCGCTGCAAGATTTTCACCGCGAAGAACTGGTTGTGTCGACAAAAATATTTTGGGGAGGAAATGGACCCAATGACACAGGTTTATCGCGCAAGCATTTAATCGAAGGAACCAAAAACTCTCTTAGACGTCTTCAATTGGATTATGTTGATTTATTATTCTGCCATCGTCCCGATCCTGACACGCCCATTGAAGAAACTGTATTAGCGATGGATTATTTAGTGCGCGGCGGTTACGCTTTTTATTGGGGTACCTCTGAATGGTCGGCCGATCAAATTGAAACCGCTTACGAAATCGCTGAACGACTTAATTGTATTAAACCAACGATGGAACAACCTCGATATAATCTTTTCTTCCGCGATCATCTTGAAAAAGATTATCTCAGGTTATTCGAAAAATATGGCCTGGGGACAACCATTTGGAGTCCTCTCGCTTCTGGAATTCTCTCCGGAAAATATAATCAAGGCATTCCTAGTGATAGTCGTCTTGCAAAAGAAGCGTGGCTTGTGCCAGAAAATTTTATGCAATTAGTTGAGAAAGCAAAAAAACTCGGTGTACTTGCTCAAGATTTAGGTTGCACCTTGTCGCAACTTTCCATTGCCTGGTGTCTCAACAATCCGTTTGTCAGTTCAGTGATTACGGGCGCGACAAAAATAGAGCAATTAACTGAAAATCTGGGTGCTATTGATATTAAGTACAAATTAACACCTGATATAATGAAAAAAATTGATGCGTTATTACGATAGCTTACATGCCAAAACAAATTAGTTATTTATCGATTTGCAGTCTTGAGCTCAGTGTCAATCTTGGCTGGCGCCATCAAGAGCGGAAGCAAGAACAAGCCGTTTTGCTTGACGTTGATATTTCTTTTTTCAAACCACCAAAAGCCTGTGAGACAGATCAATTAGAAGATGCGATTTGTTACGCTGCTTTGATAGAGGATATTCGGACGAATTTAGGCGAAAAAAAATATAAGCTCATTGAACATTTGGCATATGAAATCTACCATATCATCAAAATGCGGCTTCCGGCAAAATCCAACATTATGGTACATCTCACTAAATATCCAAAAATTAAAGGCTTAACTGCGGGCGTTTGTTTTCATTATGGCGATAAACCATGGTGATATTAGGGCTAGGATCTAATTTAGGCGATAAATTAGCTAATCTTCGCAAGTCACTCGCGGCCATAAAAAAAATTCCGGGAATGACAGTACAACAAATTTCCCCTGTCTATCTTTCAAATGCGTTGCTGCCTGATAACGCGCCAGCAGACTGGGATATGCCATATCTCAATCTTGCTTTGCGTTGTGAAACGGCGCTTCAACCTCACGAATTACTCAAGGAATTAAAAAATATTGAATGGAGTATTGGTCGCAAGCCTGAGGTGAGGCATTGGGGGCCGCGCGTTGTGGATATCGATATTCTCGCTTGGGATGATTTGATTATTACTAGTGAGACACTGACTGTTCCGCATGAGAGTTTGCAATTCAGACCGTTTGCTCTCTGGCCTCTCGCTGATATTGCACCTCTTTGGACATTTCCTCTTGAAGGACCGCACCATGGAAAAACAGCGGCACAAATCGTTGAACAATGGGGTTCTCGCTTTACAGGAACAGCGCCTTTTCAAACGAGACAAATTTATCAGCGGATTGATACGCCTCAATTAATGGGTGCCGTTAACGTGACACCAGATTCTTTTTCCGATGGCGGCAAATTCTTGCTCGCTGAACAAGCATTTAATCATATTTCCCATCTCATCTATTCTGGAGCGGAATTAATTGATATTGGTGCTGAATCCACCTCGCCAACTGCAAAATCCATAGATGCAGATAGCGAATGGGCACGACTAGAGCCTATTCTTACCTTGCTCAAAGAAGCCAAGCAGGATTTTTTTATCACGCCAAAAATAAGTATCGATACCCGTCATCATCAAGTAGCGATGAAAGCACTCGATCTGGGTGTTGATTGGATTAATGATGTGACTGGCCTTGATGATCCAGCCATGCGTGATCTTATCATTCAATCAAAAGTGGATTGTGTGGTGATGCATCATTTGAGTATCCCAGAAAGACGCGATCATGTTCTTCCGCGCGATAGTGATCCCGTCAAATTGGTTTATGAATGGGGCGAAAAGCGTTTGCTTGATTTAGAACGAGCTGGCATCCCTAGGGAAAAAATTATTTTTGATCCAGGGATTGGTTTTGGAAAAATGGCTGAGCAATCTCTTCTACTCATGAAAAATGTTCAAGTGTTTCGACAATTAGGTGTGCGCATTTTGATTGGTCATTCGCGCAAAACGTTTCTTTCCTTGTTCTCAGGCATGTCATTTGCTGAGCGCGATATAGAAACCATGACCATGGCACTCTATTTAGCCAAGCATGATGTCGATTATATTCGAGTGCACAATGTTGAAATATGTGCCCGTGGTTTCAAAGTGATGGCCGCACTTGAGTAGTCGCTTTATCTTCTTCCACTATGACTCCAAACATCTGCCACTGTATGAAAGGAACCAAACACAACGATACGATCATTTTTTTGTGCGTTTTGTTTTGCAGTATCGTAAGCTTCTTGTATCGATGAAAAGAAATTCACATTTTTGACATCTGTCTTCTGGAACGCGGCACCTAAATTATCTATGGATGCTGCTCGTTTCACGCTCAAAGGCGCAACATACCACTGATCCACATCGTCTCGTATGGATAGCAGGCTCTCTACGATATCTTTATCCGCCAACATGGAAAAAACAGCGTACGTTTTTCCAAGACACGTCATGGTGCTGAGGCGATTTGCTAAATAAGTGACGGCAGCGGGATTGTGTGACACATCAAAAATTTCCGTGACGGATCCTTCTACGACTTGAATACGTCCAGGAAGTGTCGCCTGTTCCAATCCATCATTAATTGCTTTCCGCGTCACTGGTAGACGCGATTGCAGTAAACTCACTGCCATAAGTACCGTTGACATGTTTTGCATCGCCAGTGAATTGAGTGGTAATTGATGATAATGGGTATCTGAATGAGACCATGACCAACTTGTTGGCGTCGATTGATAATGAAAATCGTGTCCTTGGCAATACCACTTCGCACCCAAATTTTTTGCCGATTCAATTAATGCAGAAGGAGGATTAGGATCCCCACAAATGGCAGGCCGGTTTAAACGAAAAATACCAGCTTTCTCACGTGCTATTTGATTTCTAGTACTCCCCAACCACTGGGTGTGATCTATGCCTATGCTGGTGACGATAGACACGTCTGCGTCGATAATATTGACCGCATCAAGACGTCCGCCCAATCCTACTTCCAAAATCAACACATCCAATGCCTGGTTTTTAAAAATAAGTAACGCTGCTAGCGTACAAAATTCAAACGCTGTGAGCGTGATATCACCGCGTGCTTCATTTACTTTAGTAAACGCATCACAAAAGACTTGGTCGCTAGCAAGACGCTGATCAATACGAACTTGTTCATTGTGTTTGAAGAGAATGGGGGACGTGAATGCACCGACATGATAGCTGGCAGCACGGTAAATTGCTTCCAATCCTGCTACTGTCGATCCTTTGCCATTGGTCCCTCCAACAATAATGACCGCACAAGTGGGAGTCACATTCAAGCTATCGGCTACTTTTTTTACACGTTCTAATCCTAAATCCATCTCAGAAGGATGAAGAGACGTTATCCAGGATAGCCAATCAGATAATGTGGATAAGTTCATACTTAAACCTCTTTATATGCTGTGTATAAAACGTGGAATAGTTTTTGGTTTCTGTGCAACCCTAAGTTATCCCCACTAACTCGTCAATCTCAGTTTGAGTTTTCCACAGGTTATATTTTGTTTAACTTATTGATTATTATAAATTTTAATGGATAATCCACAAAAAATCCCTCCCTCTATAACCAAAATCATCTTTAAAATATATAATATTATTTTGATTAGAGAAGGGAAACGGAAGTATTGCTTGATGTCCAAGACTGTTTCGAACTGTGTCAGGGATAGATGGGACGAATAAGCAACTGATTGCATGAATGCAATCCTAAGCACCAATGTCCGAGAGAATTTCGATGACAAGACAACAAAACACCTCCTGCTCGAAGCGAAGTGTTTTGTTTATCAAGATAAGAATTTAACCAGAAATTTTGATTCCAATATCGTGTGGCACGCCATCACGTTCTTGGTCAATATAAGAAACTGCTTGCCAATCAACGAGTATTACTTGATTTTTTGAAGCATGACTAATTTCATTCACCACGCCGGGTAAGGATGAATCATAGGCCGTGCTATGTTCTTCCAGTGAAGGATGCGCTTCCATATACAAACGATCATCTTGCCAGCCCACTTTCACCGGTGAATTAATAATCGTAACTGGAATACCCCCTTCAACAATGGGGAAGAATTGTTTGATGTCTGATTCATACATGCGAATACAACCAAAGCTTGCGCGCTTCCCAACGCTTTCAGGAAAAATAGTGCTATGGATAAGAAAGGTTGGAATTTTCATATAGACAGCATAGGGACCTAGAGGATTGTCTGGTCCAGGAGGCATGACTTGAGGAAGCACAATACCATTGGTTTCAAGATTGAATTCACGAATATCATCTGGCGGAATCCAAACAGGATCTTTGGCTTTTCGTGTGATAGAAGTTTTTTCAATAGGAATGGTTTTTCCTATTTTTCCTATCCCAATGGGATAAGTTAAAACTTGATTTGTTCCTGGTAAGTAATAATACATTCTCATCTCAGGAAGATTGATTACAATGCCCTCTCGTTTTTGATTGGGTAATAAATGTTGCGTAGGAAGAGTAAAAGCAGCACCGTAAGGTAATTGTCTTTCGAAATTGAGATGCGGATTTGCTTTTTCCAACGCGTTATAACCAAGATCATAACGCTCTGCCACCTTGCTTATTGTGTCACTTGATCCTGAAGAACCATATTGAACCTGACCAATGAGTGATTCACTGGAAGGTGGTAATTGATAAGTAGTGGCAAATGCCTGAGTTGATACCAGCAATAGCACTGCTGATACTACTTTTCCTAATTTTAATTTCATTGTGTTTCCTTAGCATTACTGTAAATTAAGCACTTAAAAACCGGGAATTTGATAACCATCTTCGATCTGGATAATAAGCAACTATCAGTGAATCATCTTTGATCGTATTAATAATCGGCTTTGCTAAATCAGAACCAACAGCGGGACAACCCCAACTACGGCCAATTTTTCCATAGTTCTTTATGTTAGCAGCATTTGCGTACGGCGCACCATGAATAACAATAGACCGTTGATAAGCAGAATCGTTGATTCCGCGCTCTAATCCTCGGAGACGTAAAGAGTAACCATTCTTTCCGACATAAGGTTGCGCCGTCACAAAAACACCGATGCTAGATTTTAAACTGCCTGGATTATTTGAAAAAGAGGTAGCATTGACTCCACCACTATTCTTGCCATGCGACACATAGGTATTAAAAAGAGTACGGTTTCTTCTCAAATCAAAAACCCATAAACGTTTTACGTTAGAAGGTTTGGAATAGTCGATCACGGTTAACAATTCTTTATTTGCATAACCACGTTTACGCGCATTTAAATAAGCAATGAGGCTGAGTCGCAATACTTTATCGTCGATATTCACCGCCTGAACTTTCAGGATTAGTATTTCTTTTTGCAGCCAAAGACTGGTGCCAAACGGCGCCGTATTCGGAGTCGAGAATAACCATGCGAATGGCCAGCTAAAGCCAAGCGAACTAAATAATAAAGCTAAAAATATAAAACGAGTTAATTTCATAATCTTGTTCTCAGTGTTGTTAAAGTAGGTCTTAATTCTTGTTTAAATTGGATACCCTAAGGCAATCCTTTGAACAATCTTTGAACTATCGTGAATAATTTTTTACACATTAAGACCTAGTTTGTCAATGTTAAAAACACCTTGAAATTCGACATATTTCCTTATTCTACTGATTTATTGAAAGTTTTTTTATACACTTTTTTCAGGGGCTTAAGCTGCCCTTAAGCTTAGATTTGCCACACTCTACGTCAAGGATGAGGGGGAGGCGAACGCTCAGCTCAGGGAATGACGCTTACCCCATTGCTAGTAGTTCATTCTGAAACCAGGTATAGTTTCTCAAAATTAATAGCCGGAGTAGATATTGTTATGAAGCCATCGGATAAAATCCGTGTTGCTGTTCTTTATGGTGGACGTTCAGCTGAGCATGAAGTGTCATTACGTTCTGCGGCGAATGTTATTCAATATCTTGATCCCTCACGTTTTGACGTTATTCCTATCGGTATTGATAAACAAGGTCATTGGTTTTTAGGTAAAGATGTGTTTGCAAATAGTTTGGAACATAACAAAGTGGCTCAATTACAAAATGGTCATGCTACTTGGTTTGCTCCTGAATGGATTAGTAACCCTTCTGAAAAACAATCGTTAAATGAATTACTGATTAAACCCTCTCATGGTCCTCATTTTGATGTGGTGTTTCCCGTGGTTCATGGCACCTTATGCGAAGATGGTACGCTACAAGGATTGTTAGAAATGGCTGGTCTTCCTTATGTGGGTTGCGGTGTACTTTCATCTTCGATTGGCATGGATAAAGATGTGTCAAAACGTCTTGCTATCCACGCTGGCATTAAAGTGGCGCCTTATTTAGTCCTCAAACAAGATCAATGGCATAAGGATCCTGATTATCATATTCGGCAGGTGAAAGAGAAAATCGGTCTTCCTGTTTTTACTAAGCCAGCTAATACCGGTTCTAGTATCGGCATCAATAAAATAAAAACACCGGATCAGTTATCCACTGCTATCAATGAAGCATTTCAATTTGATACCAAAGTGTTGGTTGAAAAGGCTTTAGATATTATTGAACTTGAGGTAGCTGTTTTAGAATCATTAGAATCGACAGCGGATCCTGTAGTGAGTGTTGTTGGCGAAATTAGATCTACACATGAATTTTATTCATACGATGCAAAATACCTGGATGAAAATGGTGCTGAACTGTTAATCCCAGCTCCCATATCAGATGCAATGAAAGAACAAGCGCGCATAGTTGCGAAAAATCTTTTTCTTACCCTAGAATGCGAAGGCATGGCTCGTGTTGATTTGTTTTTAACTAAAGACACACAGCAAATCTATTTTAATGAAATTAATACCATTCCTGGCTTTACACAAATTAGTATGTACCCAAAATTAATGGAAGCATCAGGTGTGCCATACTCTGATTTATTGACTCATTTGATTCAATTGGCGATGAAGAGACATAAAAATAAAAGTCAATTAATCCGAAGTTATGCAGTGTAGTTAGACAGAGAAAGAATTTATTTAAAAATAATATTTAGATCACCGAATCATGATAGGAAAACTACTTCCGAGAGCAATATTTTTTCTCATCTATAGCAGTATTTTTTTCGTTGCGATACCTGGTTCCTTGGTACTGGCAAAATCGCCAGTAAAATTATCGTTGAACGAAGCTATTTTCCTTGCTGTTCGTAGTAATCCTAATGTGCAGTCATCTCAACTTTCTTATATAACGCAAAAATTTAATTTGTATGTGCAAGAATGGGAGTTTCATCCTCATTATTCATTTCAAGCTTCAGCCGTTTATGCGAAAAATCGTGCAACGGGGAATCCTTTTGTCAACACGAACACGTATAATGTGCAGCCGGAGGCGAGTTTGCTAACACCTATAGGCACGCAAATTACTTTAGGGGTCAACAATCCGATAGCGAATCATTATAATCCCACACTTTCATTACAAGTCGTGCAACCCCTAATACGTGGTTTTGGATCCGCTGTGGTTGAAGCGGCATTAAATAATGCAAAAGACACAGATGTCATTTCGCGCTTGAATATTGAAGGCGTACTGCGTAGTACAGTGACAGCAGTGATTGAAGCCTACTTAAATGTAGTATCTGCGGCAGGAACCGTTGCTAATGATGAAGATGCGGTGCATCGAGCGACACAATCAGTAGAACAAACAAAGCTATTTATTAAAGCCGGACGTAAAGCAGGTAATGAATTAGTGACTGTGGAAGCGAATGTTGCGAGTGCTAAATCTCAATTGGAAAATGATAAAAATAATCTTCTTCAATCTCGCTATGCGCTGTTAAGTGCAATTGGTATAGATCCCAACACCAATGTAGCTTTTTCCAATCTTGATCTTAGACAATTAATCAATAAATATCATCTTCCTTCTCTGGTTGCGACAAAACAATTAGTCCTCGAAAATGATATTCAATATCAAGTCGATCAAATCACCTTACATGGTCCAACGAAACGAACATTGTTAGTGGCGGAAGATAATACGCGTTGGCAATTAAATCTCACCGCTACTGCAGCAACAGGAAATGGCAGTGGAGGCGGAGCTAACGCGGGTGCGAATAGTTTATTTAATGGATTGAATCAAGCGCAAAGTGTTGGACTCACGTTGCAAATCCCGATTGATGATCAGCATTCAAAACAAGCCGTTTTGAATGCAAAGATTGCATTAAAACAAGCGGAACTCGCGTTACTTACCGAAAAATGGACCAAAGAAACTAGCGCAATTAATAGTTGGAATTTTGTGTCGAGTGCGATAAGAGCGCTTAGTTTTGCAGAAGATGCAGAAAAGCTTCAGGAAAAAACCTATCAGGTGAGTTATCAAAAATATCTACATGGCTTAATTGACAGTCTTGAATTGCAGTCTGCGCAATTACAATTAACTCAAGCTAAGCAAACGTTATTAAGTGCACAAATTAATTACGTCAAAGCATTAGTGAATATAGATTTATTAATTGGGCATACATTAAAAACGTGGGATGTGAAAGTGAGGCTATAAATGAAATATGTTAATTACATCATCATTACACTAATTTGCATGTTGGGATTGCAAGCTTGTTCAAAAGGATCCCAATCATCGAATAATCATACCATCACGGTGACACGACAAGCGTTTTCTAAGACATTGTTTTTTTCTGGCACCGTGCAACCATTGAAAACATTAGTCATACCGAGTCCGGCTGCCGGTGTCGTGGTTGAAATGCCATTTCAATATGGTGAGACCATTAAAGCGGGACAATTACTTTTTATGCTCTCATCAGAAAAATTTCTGACGGATTATAAATCTTCTCTAATGCAATATATCAAGGCAAAAAGTGATTTTAACAATAGCCAAACGCAGCTGACGGAAGCAGAATTTTTGCATAAAAATCAGCTTATCTCAGATGATGATTTTAAGATGAAGCAGTCTAACTATTACGCCGCTCAGTTGGCGTTGCTACAAGCAAAAGATTCATTAGAGAATTTATTACATCAATTGAATGTTAAAAATGTGGATCTCTATAAACTCACGATTTCTGATATCGATAAAATTACTCAAGCGATGAATTTGCAGATAAGCGCTGCCAAGAATTTGAATGTTCTCGCTCCTGCTGAGGGAATTGTTTTATCGCCGAGTAAAAATGAAGATGAAAATAAAAAAATAACTATCGGTGATGTTGTGAAAGAAGGAGATGTGTTAGCGGTTATAGGAGATATGAGCGGATTAAGTGTGCGTATTAAAGTGAATGAATTAAGTATTAATCAACTCAAAGTAAAACAAAAAGTAAAAATCACGGGCATTGCGTTTCCTGATGATATATTGAATGGTGAAGTGACGCGGGTTGATCGGCAAGGAGATTCCTCAGGGGGCGGATTACCTAGCTTCTTAGTCGAAGTCGCGGTACCTAAGTTGACACCGGCTCAGCAAAAAGATATCCATGTGGGCATGAGCGCGAAGGTAGAAATTAAGCTAGAAGAAGATCCCCAATTTACCATTCCTCTCTCAGCGGTGGTTGAAAAAAATGGCGAATCTTATGTGAAACTCTACGATAAAAAAAGCGGCCAAAATAAAGAAGTGGCTGTTGTTACCGGTAAAACGACGATCGATTCGGTTACCATCCAGGCGGGATTAAAAGAGGGTGATCAAATTGTCATTCCTAATTAAGTTAGAAAACATCTCTAAACGGTATCAATTGGGTGGAAATGAATTTCAGGCATTAAAAGGCATTCATTTCCAATTGTTGAAAGGTGAAATGGTTGCGGTGATGGGTGTGTCTGGTTCAGGCAAATCGACTTTAATGAATATCATTGGATTTCTTGATCACAGCACATCCGGACGGTATTTTTTTAATAATCGTGATGTGTCGCGCTTAACCGAAACCGAGCTCGCTGAGATTCGTAATACGAAAATTGGATTTGTGTTCCAATCGTTTTTTCTTTTGACGCGCTCAAATGCGCTGCAGAATGTCATGCTTCCACTTTTTTATCGTGGCGTGCCAAGAAATCACGCAAAAGAAAAAGCAATGATAATGTTAGAGAAAGTCGGCGTGGCTCATCTTGCTCATCACAGACCCAATCAACTTTCAGGCGGCCAACAGCAACGTGTTGCTATTGCTCGCGCTTTAGTGGGGGATCCCGATGTTATTCTTGCGGATGAACCTACGGGCGCGCTTGATTCGCAGACTGGGAATGAAGTCATGGAATTATTTGCGCAATTAAACCAACAAGAAGGCAGGACAATTGTGATTATCACACATGATAAAGAAGTCAGTCGCCGCTGCGGGCGTACGGTCACCATTAAAGATGGTGTTATGGTGGAGTGAGTGAATTTAAGGCAAAGACAACATTAAAAAATTAAAGGAGACAACATGGAAAAAGCTAAAGAGTCATTATATCGCTGGGATGATCCATTATTTATCGAAGACCAGCTGACAGAAGAAGAACGCATGATTCGTGATTCTGTGCGAACGTTTGCACAAGAAAAATTACAACCCAAAGTCATCGAAGCTTTTCATAATGAACACTTTGATCCAGCCTTAATGCGCGAAATGGGCGAAGCAGGATTTTTAGGTGCCACCATTCATGGCTATGGTTGTGCAGGAGTGAATTATGTTTCGTATGGTCTTATCGCACGTGAATTGGAACGAGTGGACTCCGGTTATCGTTCAGCCATGAGTGTGCAATCAAGCTTAAGTATGCATGCAATTTATGCTTATGGCAGTGAAGAACAGAAACAAAAATTTCTTCCAAAAATGGCGAAAGGGGAATGGATAGGATGTTTTGGTTTGACTGAACCGAATCATGGATCTGATCCTGCGGGAATGGATACGCGTGCAAAAGCAGTTGATGGTGGTTATGTGTTAAAAGGCACTAAGATGTGGATTACGAATTCTTCCATCGCGGATGTATTTATTGTCTGGGCACGGAATGATAAAGGCAGAGTGCGTGGCTTCATTTTAGAAAAGGGCATGCAAGGATTATCCGCACCCATCATGCATGGCAAACTTAGTTTACGTGTTTCCATCACGGGTGAAATTATTATGGAAGATGTATTTGTGCCAAAAGAAAATGAATTACCTCATGCTGATGGCTTAGCAGGACCCTTAGGCTGTTTAGACAATGCGCGTTATGGGATTGCATGGGGTGCATTGGGAGCAGCTGAGTTTTGCTGGCATGCAGCGCGACAATATGCCTTGGATCGCAAGCAATTTGGTCATCCCATCGCAGCGAATCAACTCATTCAACATAAACTCGCTAACATGCAAACGAATATCACACTCGGTTTACAAGGATGTCTGCGTCTAGGCAGATTAAAAGATGAAGGTCGTGCAGAAACGCCCATGATTTCCATGATGAAACGGTTTTCTACTTTAACCGCGTTAGATATTGCACGCGAGTCCCGCGATATTCATGGAGGAAATGGTATTACTGAAGATTTCCATGTGATTCGTCACATGTTGAATCTTGAAACGGTAAAAACGTATGAAGGAACTGCTGATATTCACGCATTAATCTTAGGAAAAGCACAAACGGGGATTCAAGCATTTAAACCATTAGGCAATTCACACGAAGCAAGCCAAAAACATAAAAAAGAACATCAAGAATAAATTTTGATAATGCGCTTTCGTCGTCCTGTTCCGTCATCCTCGGGCCGAGCGCAAGCGAGGATGACGGAACAGGATGACCGTTTACTCATCTAAACTGATTCGCAGAGTGGCAGCAATTGCCCAAGGAAGAAAAGTGATGGCTAAGAAAGAAAGGCCGGCTAAAAATGTGAGTGGGCCCAGAATAGATAATCCAGCTTGAGATTGTTGCACGATCACAACACCAAAAATCAACACAGGAATAACCAGGGGTAAGATTAATAAACCCAGCAATACACCTTGTTGCCGTAAACCGAGTGTCAATGTGACGCCTAAGCTACCTATCAGTGTTAAGATGGGTGTGCCAAATAACAAACCAGTACACAAGGCTAAAATAGCTGTTACAGGAAGATGAAAGAGAGTACCTAAGAGGGGTGTTAATATCACTAAAGGCAATTCAGTCACTAACCATTGCGCGCTTAATTTTGCGAAGATAAGCAACGCCAAGGGTGTTTCGCTTAACAACCATTGCTCTAAATTTCCCTCTTCGATGTCAGTGAAAAATAAAGATTGAATCGACAATAAAGTAGCAAGCAGCGCTGCTATCCAAATGCAGCCGGGCACGATTTTTTGTAAAAAAATAGGATCAGGTGTGACGGCAAGGGGAAATAAACTCATCACGATGATAAAAAAACCCAGTGGATAAAGCCATTCTTGAGAACGGCGTAACAGTAATAACCATTCAGTATAAAAGATAAATCCGATAGCTTTTAACATGAATTCAGCCTTACTGTTTTGATGGTAACATCAGGAAAATAGAGAGGATGGTGTGAACTGATCACCGCCATGCCACCTGTGTGTAAATGGTTTCTCAAACGGGACAGAAATAAAGTTTGTGTAGCGTTATCTAATGCCGTGAGCGGTTCATCTAGAATCCATAATAATTTAGGAAAAAGAACAAGCTTAGCTAAGGAGACTTTTCTTTTTTGACCGGCAGATAAATTTCTCACTAAGGTGTTTTGATGACTGTGTAATTGCAAGGATTCAAGAATAGTTGCATCGTCAGTTTTAGAGGATGTTGGGTTGATATACCGAATCATTTGTAAATTTTCTGCGACGGTTAATCCTAGTTTTATACCATTGGTGTGGCTCATGTAATGCAAGTGATTCCAATAGTTAGCGCGTAAATCTTGAATGGGCTGGCCTTGGAAGCGTATGGTACCTTGTGTTGGAGTGGTAAGACCGCTTAGCAAACGCAGTAGACTAGATTTTCCTGAGCCATTAGGACCCTCTACCAATAATACGTCAGTAGGATTCAGCTCAAACGAAAGACAGGTAAATAGCAACCGATGCTGACGAACGCAGCTAAGACCATCGACCTGTAATTTTTTTTCTGTGCTCATCATGAGATTTCAAATCACAAACTAAGAGGCCAAATTCTAGCGAAATCAAGGTAAGGCAGCAAATGAGAGTGAAATTTGTCATCCCAATTAATTCAGGTAGAATAGCCGCCGCCCGGTGACAAGAAATAAGGAGTAAAAAAAATATGCTGTCACATCAACGAATCATGACATGCCTTACCATTATCTGTTGCGTGTATCCTCTGTCAGCCATGAGTGCGATCCCAGTCACTTACCCAGAAGGTCAAAAGCTGTATGATCAGTATCGATGGTCAGCAATGTATTATTATGGCATCACTGGCTCTGATGCATTAGCTAGAATGGCGTACGGGACATTTCATCGTTGGCCTGAACATGTTCAAGCCTTAGAGCTGACGCGTACATTAAGAGAAGACAATTTTTTGCGTCGTCTTGTGAGTCCACTCGTTGGAGTTGTGCAGTTAGCTGGGAATGTCGCGGTGCGTAGTGGAAGTAATGAGCACACTATTTACGAATTCAATCCCTATCTTGCGTTTCGTTGGGCTAATCTTCCTTGGAATCATTACATTAATACCTCTCTTGCTATTGGCGAAGGCATATCTTACGCCACTTCTGTGCCATCTTTAGAAAAGAAGGCGAATGAGGATACGAAACGGTTGTTGAATTACCTGATGCTGGAAGCAACCTTTGCTTCCCCCCGGTATCCCCGATTGCAATTGGTGGCGCGGGTACACCATCGTTCTGGCGCATTTGGTCTGTATCATGCGGGCAATACGGGCTCTAATGTTTTGGGTTTGGGGATCCGATATTTGTTTGATTAAGGGGGATTGATGCTATTCATTCTTTATCATCCTATTAATCATAGGCCTAACGACAGCCGGTAGCGTAGTGATTGGTATTAAGGCGAGGAATGAGGTCATAAGAGGGCGTAATTTTTTTTGTTTTTGAAGGAGGCTTACGTCTTTTAACCTTTAAGGGTCTTGTTACGGAGAGGACACCTCGCTACAATAGCGTGCCTTCCATTGTCTATTCCCCGGAAAGGGGAGTCTGTCGACCACCACTATCATGGGCAACAACCCCTACTGTGTGGCGATGATGAGAAGAACTGAGAAAACGTAATTTGTGGAGATTATATTCATGGCGTTAACAACAGCTGCAAAAGCGCAGATCGTTAAAACTTTCAAGCAAAGTAAGAGTGACACAGGTTCACCAGAAGTTCAAATCGCACTATTGACTGCACGTATTAATGGATTAACCGAACATTTGAAGGTGCACAAACACGACTTTCATACTCGTTATGGTTTAACCAACATGGTTAGCCAACGTCGCAAGCTGATGCGATATTTAAAAGGCAAAAATATGCAACGTTATCAAGCGATTATTAAAGAATTAGATATTCGCGGCTAAGCGCATTCCTTAATTAACTTAAAAATCTTAAAAATAGAGGTGGATGTTGACTGAAATTAAAAAGACATTTCGTTATGGTGACCATACTGTCACCCTTGAAACTGGACGGATCGCGCGTCAGGCTACCGCTGCTGTGTTAGTCAGCATGGATGATACCGTGGTGTTAGTCACTGTGGTGGGTTCAGATGATGCATCGGTAGAGAGAGATTTCTTTCCCCTCACCATCAATTACCAAGAACGCACTTATGCTGCGGGCCGCATACCAGGGGGATACTTTAAGCGTGAAGGCAAGCCAAGTGAAAAAGAAACCTTGACCTCACGGCTGATCGATAGACCATTGCGTCCTCTGTTTCCAAAAGGCTTCCATTTCGAAGTCCAAGTGATTGCCACTGTTTTGTCAATGAATCCTGAAATTAATCCGGATATCCCAGCTATGATTGGTGCCTCAGCTGCCATTGCACTTTCTGGTATGCCAGTCAGTAGCCATTTGGCTGCTGCCAGGGTCGGGTATCAAGATGGAAAATATTTATTAAATCCGACGATCACCCAATTGCAGACCTCACAACTCGATATGGTGGTCGCAGGTACAGAAAATGCTGTGCTCATGGTGGAATCCGAAGCGAAAGAATTACCTGAAGCAGTGATGTTAGGCGCTGTGATGTTCGCCCACCGAGAAATGCAAATGGTTATCAACGTCATCAAAGAGATGGCAACGGAAGCCGGTACGACAATTTTTGAATGGACGCCGCCAACAGTCAGCGCAGATATCGAAAAGCGTATCACCGACCTATGCAAAGCCGATATTGAAAAAGCATATCAAATCAAAGATAAGCTTGAACGCCAAGAAGCCATTGATGATCTTAAAGACCGTATCATCGAGCAAATGATGACGGAAAACACAGGCAAAGAAGAAGCCTCGCTCGTTACGGAAGTGAAATATGTATTCAATCGTCTTGAACATCATGTGGTTCGTAGCCGAATTTTACAAGGCCTACCCCGCATCGATGGCCGCGATACGAAAACCGTTAGACCTATCTCAATCGAAGTAGGCTTATTACCACGTACACATGGTTCTGCCTTGTTTACCCGTGGCGAAACCCAAGCGTTGGTTGTAGCAACATTAGGCACAGAGCGCGATGCGCAAACCATTGATGCACTAGAAGGTGAACGTAAAGAAAGCTTCATGCTTCATTACAACTTTCCCCCTTATTCTGTAGGTGAAGTAGGCATGGTTGGCAGTCCGAAGCGTCGTGAAATTGGACATGGCAATTTGGCAAAACGTGGCATAGCACGCTGTGTTGCCAACCCAAAAAGATTTTTCTTATGTATTACGTGTGGTGTCTGAAATCACTGAATCCAATGGCTCAAGCTCCATGGCCAGCGTGTGCGGTACCAGTTTAGCGTTAATGGATGCTGGTGTACCCATCAAAACATCATGTCGCAGGTGTTGCGATGGGTTTGGTCAAAGAAGGCGACCAGTTTGCCGTACTCACCGATATTTTGGGTGATGAAGATCATCTCGGCGATATGGATTTCAAAGTGGCGGGAACGACCACTGGTATAACCGCATTGCAAATGGATATCAAAATTGATGGCATCACCGAAGCCATCATGCAACGTGCGTTAGAACAGGCACAAGCAGGTCGTATGCATATTTTAGGCATCATGAACCAAGCGATCACAGGACCTCGTCAAGAAATGTCTGCTTATGCACCTCGTATTATTAGCATACGTATCCCACCTGATAAGATTCGCGATGTGATTGGTAAAGGCGGCGTGACGATTCGTGCTTTGACCGAAGAAACAGGAACGGTAGTGGATATCAGCGATGATGGTGCGGTGAAAGTCGCAGCTGCTGATCTTGCTGCTTGCGAAGAAGCAGTACGTCGAATTGAACGTTTGACCGCTGATGTCGTTGTAGGAAATATCTATGAAGGCACGGTGACTAAGCTGATGGATTTTGGCGCTATTGTTAGCATCCTTCCAGGCAAACAAGGTCTAGTGCATATTTCTCAAATTGCCCATGAGCGTATTGCTAATGTCAGCGATCGTTTGTCAGAAGGTCAAGTGGTGAAAGTCAAAGTCATTGAAATTGATCGCCAAGGTCGTATTCGCTTAACCATGAAGGATGTTGAGTCACAAGATCATAGTAGCGAAAACCAACAAGCGCAATCTCAATAATCTTTTATTGAAGAAATGAAAAGGCACTCTTAGGAGTGCCTTTTTTGTTTGTCACAGCCTTCATCTTTTTGCTCTATGTACAAATTCGTCAGGTATAGCTGACATCGCTTTGGATAATCCTTTTTGTTTGCCATGATTAAAAAAACCTAATCCTGTGGCAAAGAGAAACAAGCCCGCCCCTGTGATGGCTGCCCCTCCTCCTACACCAATGATACCGACTGGACAAGCGGGCGAAGCAATGGCGGGAGCGGATGCAAGTATGACTAGGCCACCAAAAATCATGAGCAATCCGCCGAATGCCATGGTGGCTATACCCAGTGCTTTCCAACCAAGAGATGCTTTACCTTGAGCGTTTTCAGCACGCACGTTAAGTTCATTGAGATTTTTTTCATTCGGATCTTGAATTGCGCGATGGGTTGCAATGATATGCCTTGTCAATTCATGCAAGATGGGTGAGGATTCTTGGGCTTTCACGTCATACGCTTTTCGTTGAACATATTTTCCTTTTGCATATAGCTTAGGATCCGACAGTTTTATCTTTTCTAATGTAACATTAAGCTTCGCTTGTTCTCTTCCGAATACACGTTGTTGCATTTCTTTCTGCCTCGCGACACTAGGAATAGTGATGGTCCCAACTTCATTTTCGTGAGTTGAAAATACTGCATCGCCACGATTAACAGAAGTACTAAAAATTCGAACATGAGAAAGTTGTTGTGTGAGTGGTTGAGTGTCAGACGATGATTTTCGTAACGCTAATTTTGCAGAGCTTACTTCAACACCAGCACAATATAGTTCCTTATTTTTTTCATAATTAATGGCAATAGCGAGATCGAAAGTGATTCCTTGTAAATGTGTTTCTTGTAAAGAAGTTATTTTTTGAAGAAGATGGTGGATGATTTGTTTTGAAGAATCGTTAGCAGATAATTCTTCAGCATAACTATCTATGAGCGGCACAAGATGAGTTTGGATAAATTGTAAAATTTTCTTTTTATGTTCGCAGTTATACTTATTTAAAGTAATCTGAAACGGTAGTCCTTCACTGGTGTAATCTGTCATAAAAAGCGCATGATTTTCTATGAGAGTGAGTAAACCTAAGGAGGTCTTTTGCAGCCTTATGTAACCTTCACATCGATTGAGCACATTCTTTAGATTACACTGCTCCGTTTGATGCGTTGGATTTGAAATAATATTTTGTACTTTATTTAATAGGTCAGTTAAGAGTTTGAAATCCCCTATTGCTGATTCTTTAATGCTATCGATTTCTTGTAAAATTAATGTAGCTTGTTTTCTAAGGCTAAGATCAATTTTATGGTTGTTTAATGTTTTGATTAGATTGATTCTTGCGATATTAAAAGTAGTGTTCTCTGGAATACAATAAGTGGTGCTGATGTATTCTTCGCTTAATAGTTCTCCTTTTAGCATCTTGATGATATCGAGATTGTCTGTTTCGACATAGTCGACTTCAAATCCCCAGATATCGTTTTTCTTGATTAATTTAAGAAGCGCCTCAACAGGTCCCGGAAATATCTCTTCATTATCGCTTCCTACAATTTTAAATTCATCTGCATAAAATCGGATAACTATTTGTTCATCAATATCACTACGAAACAAATCAACATGACAGGAATCTGGCTGCGTGATTTGCATCCCTCCAGTCATCGCATTTTTTATTCCAAATGCCAAGATGAATGGAATAAATGCAGCAGGACCTTGACTAATTCCAGCGATAATCGCATGAGCTGTATCGATTCCAAATAGGGAAGCCATTTTTTCAATGATTGTCTCATCACTTAATGTCAGTGTGTCATAGAGACCAAAGTCTCGTGATAATCCCTGACAGGTAAACATTCTATCGACAAAATCTTTTTTAAATTCAGCAATGCCACCTTCCCCATATTCAAAAAAGTCTTTATCTACCGCCATTTTTAGACCAGCGTTACCAGTAAACTGGCGTTTAGGAATGGGTTTGATAGAAAAATTGGCTTCGATGAGTTCTTGGCGAGTGATTCTATATTTCAATCGGCGAAGAGGTAGGGGGTATAGGGATGGTAAATCAGCGTCTGTTTCTTTCTCGGTCTCTTCTATACCTGGAAAGGGTCTGGGTTCATCCGAGAGATCTGCTTTTATAATGTTGTGTCGCATATCCGTCCATTGATTGTTAGTTTTATTCAGCAAACCTACATAATAGGTGAATAAAGTTAAGAAACTATTAGGGGGCCCATGACATTGACAATTTTGTCGGCAGCCCCTATGATAAGCGCCCTCTATAGAAGAGTTAGTCTTTGGAATCATGCTATGAAAAGAACATTTCAACCCAGTGTTTTAAAAAGAAAAAGAACCCACGGTTTCCGCGCTCGTATGGCAACGAAAAATGGACGTGCTGTGTTAAGTCGACGCCGTGCTAAAGGCCGCGCGAAACTTTGCCCGTAGTTTAATGTTTGATTTTTCGCGCGCACACAGGCTAGCTAGCCAATCTGATTTTCAGTTTGTGTTTGCAAAACCCTATAAAGTATCGCGCAAATATCTGCTCGCATTGTATCGACCCAATCAACGTTCTGACGTTAGACTGGGGATTATTATTAAGAAACAATTAGTTAGCTGTGCTGTAGACCGTAATCGATTGCGTAGAGTCATTCGAGAAAGTTTCCGGCATCATCAAGAAAAGCTAAAAGGGCTTGATATCATTGTATTAATGCGGTCACAATGTACCCCCGTTATACATTCTGCTTTCAAAGGCTCCCAGGCTGATTTGAAACGGGGAAAAAAGGTGTTGCGAGATGATGTCGATCAAATATGGCCACAATTAGTTATTCCATAAAAGTGTGTCTCATAGCAAGCATCCAGTTTTATCGTTTTGCTATACGCGGCTTATTAGGACATTGTTGTCGGTTTGAGCCATCTTGTTCTACTTATGCCATGGAAGCGATTAATCTCCATGGTTGCTTTAAAGGATGCTGGTTTACCTTGCTGCGAGTTTTGCGTTGTCATCCATGGCATCCTGGAGGCGTTGATCCTGTGCCTAAAGTACGTCTATCTAAGACGTGCAAAGGGCATACACCATAAACCAATCAGAAGTCGATTATGTTAGAGAATATGCTAGATTACGTACGAATTGCCCTTTATGCTTTATTAGTTATTTTGTGTTTCTTATTATTTCAGGCTTGGAATAATGACCATCCCCCATTGCCTCCGCCTACGGCCATTGAGAGTTCACAACCTAGTCATTTTGTTCCTCAAGCCACTAACACGAGCGCACAGCCTGCCACTTCAACAGTTCAACCTGTCACAGGGCCCACTACACCCGTTTCTGTTCCAATGGAAGGCCAGATAGTAACAGTCACCACTGATTTATTAGAGGTTGATATTGATACTCGTGGTGGAAATGTAGTTCAAGTCAAATTATTGAAATACCCAGAATCATTGGGTTCACATACGCCTTTCTTGTTATTAAATGATGATCCTAAAACTCGCTACGTCGCAGAAAGTGGTCTATTGGGTAAGCAAGGCCCCGATACTTCACAAGAACAAGCTATCTATACTGCCTCTCAACCTGCTTACGCTCTGCCAGCCGGGCAGAATGAAATGAAAGTGCGTCTTGATTGGAAAAACCAAGACGGGGTGAATGTGACTAAATGGTTTACCTTTACTCGCGGAAGTTATGAAATCAAGGTGGGATACGATGTTGAAAATCACTCCAAGCAGCCGTGGGAAGGTAATTTTTATGCGCAATTGATGCGCACCAATACGCCACCTGCTAGTCATGGTGGGTATCATCAATTTAGCGACCTTTTTTGGTGCTGCTTTTTCAAGTCCAGAAAAGCCATTCGACAAAAATTACTTTTAAAGAGATGCAAGAAAAGAATCTCAACCAAACCATACAAGATGGTTGGGCGGCAATGATACAACATTATTTCATCAGTGCATGGGTTCCGCCCAAAACCGCTATTTCTACTTATTATTCTAAAGTCACACCAGATGGTCTTTATACCATTGGCATGTATGGACAACCTCTAGTTGCTGCACCAGGTGCAACGGTCAGTACTGAAGCGAAATTATATACTGGGCCTGCCATTGCAAATTTATTAGATAAAACCGCGCCAGGATTGAGACTTACCATTGATTACGGTTGGTTTTGGTTTATCTCTGACATCATCTTTTGGATGATGCAGCATATTTATGATGTGGTTGGTAATTGGGGTTGGTCTATTGTGATCGTGACGGTGATCATCAAATTCTTATTTTATCAACTGTCAGCAAAAAGTTATCGCTCCATGAGTGGGATGAAAAAACTGCAGCCGAAAATTGAAATGCTGAAGGAACGTTATGGTGACGATAAACAAAAACTGACGCAAGCCACGCTTGAGTTGTATCGTCAGGAAAAAGTAAATCCTATGAGCGGATGCTTGCCGATTTTAATCCAAATCCCTGTGTTTATTGCTTTATATTGGGTGTTGGTGGAAAGCGTGCAATTGCGTCAAGCGCCTTTTATTTTCTGGATTCATGATCTCTCACAACAAGATCCTTACTATGTACTGCCGATCATGATGGGAATATCGATGTTCATTCAACAACGATTGAATCCTCCTCCGCCGGATCCAGTTCAAGCCAAAGTCATGATGCTCGATGCCTGTGGTTTTCACAGTATTATTTGCCAATTTCCCAGCTGGATTAATGCTGTATTGGTTTGTGAATAATACGCTATCATTTTTACAGCAATGGTTTGTATGCATAGGCTAGATAAAGAAACTGCTAAGAAGAAGTGACACAGGAAACGGCATTGAATCTCGATACAATTGCAGCACTTGCTACGCCGAAAGGACAGGGTGGTATTGCGGTTGTTCGAGTGTCGGGACCCAAAGTGACACGTCTGCTTCCTGATTTATTAGGCGTGGAACTCACGCCGCGTCAAGCTTCTTATCTCCCCTTTCGTGATGCATCAGGTGATGTCATTGATGAAGGCATTGCTATTTATTTTCCTCATCCCCATTCATTTACTGGTGAAGACGTGCTTGAACTACAAGGACATGGCGGACCGGTCGTGGTTGATTTGCTGTTGCAACGTTTAATCAGCTTGGGTGTGCGTCTGGCACGTCCAGGCGAATTTTCCGAGCGCGCGTTTTTAAATGGCAAAATAGATTTAGCTCAAGCGGAAGCCATCGCTGATTTAATTAGTGCTTCTTCTAAGCAAGCAGTACGATCTGCGATGCGTTCATTGCAAGGTGAATTTTCAAAACACATTCATGAACTCAATGAAAAAGTGATTCAATTGCGTATGTATATCGAAGCGGCGATTGATTTTCGTTGATGAAGAAATTGATTTTTTAAGCGACGATCATATCAAGACGCGTGTAAACACGATTCTTTCGATTTGATAGCGATCCAAAACAAAGCAAAGCAAGGCATCTTTCCTGCGCGAAGGTATTACCGCTGTCATAGCCGGTGAACCCAATGTGGGAAAATCGAGCTTATTGAATTATTTAAGCGGCAAGGACGTTGCTATTGTTACCGATATTCCTGGAACAACGCGTGATGTCTTGCGTGATATTATTCTCATTGATGGCATGCCTATGCATATCATTGATACGGCTGGCTTGCGCGACAGCGATGATATAGTTGAACAAGAAGGCATTCGTCGTGCTTATCAAGAAATGGAACAAGCCGATATTGTGTTATATATCAGTGACGCAAGTAAAAAATCACAAATGGAGTTACATTCACTTCCTTCAGTCATCGCATCCCGTCCTATTATTTTTATACACAATAAAATTGATTTAATTAACGCTTCTTCTTCCATTCGTCATGAAGATAGTCGTACCACTATTGCTATATCAGTGAAATCAGGGGATGGGATAGAATTACTGAAGAACCATATCAAAACTCAAGTAGGATTTCAGCCACAAAGTGAAGGCATTTATCTTGCCCGTCGACGTCATCTCGATGCATTAACACGCGCAGACAAACATATCAAAGAAGGACTAATTCAGCTAATGCATGCACATTCGGGCGAATTAGCGGCAGAAGATTTTCGTCAAGCACACCTTGCGCTTTGCGAAATTACTGGAGAATTTACCGTCGATGATTTGTTGGGCCGTATTTTTTCTAGTTTTTGTATCGGAAAGTGAATTGTGCGTCATCCTCAGGTCCTCGCTGGCGCTAGTCTCGAGGATGAATTTTGAGGATGATAGTGCTAGCCTGTAAGTATGGATAAATACCGAAATCGCAAAGAAGCTGGAAAAATTTTAGCAAATGAATTAAAGGCATACGCAAATCGCGGGGATGTCATTGTACTTGCATTGCCTCGTGGCGGTGTGCCGGTTGGGTTTGAAATTGCTAAGGAACTCATGGTTCCTCTAGATGTGTTTCTTGTCCGGAAATTGGGTGTGCCCGGTCATAGTGAATTAGCAATGGGCGCGATAGCGATTGGTGATTCGTATGTTTTTAATGAAGATATTGTTGGTAGTTTACATATTCCAAAATCAGCGATAGAAGCTGTCATAGAGGAAGAAAAGGCAGAATTAAAACGTCGTGAGCGTGCTTATCGTGGCGAACAACCTTTTCCATCGCTTAAAGATAAAACCGTGATTCTTGTTGATGATGGCATAGCAACAGGTGCGACTATGCGCGCTGCAGTTAAAGCCTTGAAGCAGCTTGAGCCCGCTAGCCTCATCATGGCCGTTCCTGTCGCAGATAAATCCGTCTGTGACCTCATGCGTCCTTTAGTGGATCGTTTTATTTGTCCGATGCAGCCCCATGGCCTTTATGCAGTCGGAGCATGGTACGATGATTTTTCTCAGACAGAAGATGATGAAGTCCATTCTTTATTAGAACAGGCAAGAAAATTTTCACAACATTATCAGAATCAATCTTAAGTAAAAGGAATAGTTATGGTTGAATTTGCTGTCGATACAGAACATGCTATTTTGATTCCTTGCGATGAAGTGCAACTAGACGGGTTTTTACATATTCCGCGTGAAGCCTCAAGCATTGTGATATTTGCCCATGGCAGTGGCAGTGGCCGCTTGAGTCCGCGTAATCAATTCGTTGCCAGAGAATTGCAAAAGATGGATGTTGCTACCTTGTTATTTGACTTATTAACAGAAAACGAAGATGAAATTGATACAGTCACCTCGCAGTATCGATTTGACATCGATTTTCTTGCGACACGTCTTGTGGCGGCAACGAAATGGATCTTGAAAAATCCTCTTTTAAATAAAATCCCTGTTGGTTATTTCGGCGCAAGCACGGGTGGTGGTGCTGCTTTAGTCGCAGCAGCGAGATTAGCTACGCTAATTAAAGCTGTCGTTTCTCGTGGTGGCAGGCCTGATCTGGCTGGAGAATCATTGAGATATGTTGAAGCACCTACCTTGCTTATTGTCGGCGGAGATGATGAGTTTGTCATTGAATTAAATCAGAAAGCATTTGCACAATTACACTGCGAAAAAAAACTAGAGATTGTGCCTGGCGCAACACATTTGTTTGAAGAAAGAGGAAAGCTGGAAGAAGTGTCACGTCTGGCAAATAATTGGTTTAAAGAATATTTGGTGTAGGGCGTGTTGACACTGGCAGCAACTCCTTGTTTTTATTAAGTAAAGCGCAGGAGGGCGGAGCCCGACGAGCCATTAATAAAAACAAGGAGTTGCTGCCAGTGTCAACACGCCCTAATTGTTTCCCTCTTCACGCAAACCCACGTAACGGCATATGAGCAGGTCTTTGCAACCAATTATCTTCTGCATAGTCATGTCGACCTGACATAACATGTAATGCGTAAGCATGCCTTGATCGTGGTGATATATTTTCTTTGCTCATGTGCGGTACGAGTCCATGTAAAACAATGAGACTACCTTGAGGTACTTCAAGCGGTATCATGTTGTCTAATTGCCAAGGTGAAGAATCATAAACCTCGATGGAAACCTGATCGTTTTTATTGCGGATTGATCTTGATTTCAATGGGGTTCGATGACCTCCAGGAATAGCCCAGAGGCAGCCATTTTCAAGCGTTGCATCTTCTAAAGCAAACCATAAACCAAGTACAGGTTGATCTTTGATATACAAATAAGTGCTGTCTTGATGACACGTGACTTCACCACCAATATAAGATTGTTTGCAAATATACATAGATTGCAAGAGTAAAGGATCATCAATGCCAAGATCATTTACCAGCGTCGCCATGCAATACATACGGCTAAAACAATTAAAAATAGGATCGACATCGTGTAAGGCATGCCCAATTTTATTGATGCATAATGATTTATCTGCTTTCAAATGACCGTGTTCATTAATGGCGCCTTCTTCAAAAAAGAAACGAATTTTATCTCCAGACTCTAAAAAATATTGGTTTTTTGCATGTCGCTGATCTTTAGCAGAGAAGATGGTTTTGATTTCATCAGGCTCAAATTGCGAAATTAATGTATGAGCTTGTTTCATCAAAAGATGGCAAATATCAGGAGAAATAAATTGCTTAAGCACTAAAAATCCATCGCGTTCAAAATATTCTTTTTGCTGAGTTGTTAATATCGAGACCATAAATTGTTTCTCTTTTTTTTAATGTGCGATTTTTATAAATTAACAAAATTATTATGTGCTATTTGCAGAGCGGATTTTGTTCCGGATGCTAATAATTCTTCTTTTTGTTGTTCGGTTAAATCAAATTGGGTGGAAGCGATGCTTAATGTATCAATTAATATCGTGCGCAATCGATCAGGGTTGTTTTCAAAAGCACTTTCTTGCTGACCTCTTCTTAAGACATAAAGCAAAGCCTCGGCGTATTGAAAAGTGTTGTTTATAGTGCGTTCCCCACGTTTTCCAATTTCACCTAATATTTCTAATTGAGTTAGTGATTCAAGTCGCAATCCCAACGTTTCTTGATTGTAAACCGTAGGAGACATAGAGGATGACGTTTGAGTGGGGATGGTTGTTAAATAGCGTGGATCATCAAACAAGCGAATGGGATAAGCTTCAAGGATGCCGCCATCCACATAAACATCCCCATTGGAATTAATGATGTAGTGATCGTTTTTATCTTTTAAAAGTCGCATAGGCGGGAATACGATGGGTAATGAAGCTGACGCGCGTATAGCGTCAATGACACGAGCGAAAGGTGTATGCTCATGAGAAAATGTGACGGGTTGTGCGACAGGTTGGTTGTTTAACATAAATAATTTAGTGGCAATCACATAAAGATCTTTAAACAATTGTTTTTCTTTCAGCAGTTGCAAATCATGAAAGGTAACATTTTCATCCCCGGTTTTTGCTTTAATTAAATCCCGTATGTAGTTATATAAAAATTCTTCTTTATATATTCCTTCTTCAGTGAATAAATGAAATAACTCGTTGATAATCCCGCCTGCTTCGGCAAAGCGGCTGAAATCTGTTTTGCGGACAACGGCGAGCATTTCTTCCGTGGTGTAATTCAAAGCGATTTGCACGGCGGCGATTGCACCGGATGAAACACCAGCCACTCGTTGAATACGCTCAAGTGGTAAGGTTCTTTCTTTGACTGCCGTATCAAGAAATCCTGCGTAGGCAATGGCTTCAACACCGCCACCTTCTAGAACTAAATTACGTATGTTTTGATATGGCATAAATTAATTAACCATTATTCATAATGCGATTTGCGATCATTGCGCCTAGCCGAACATTATTTTTAATCAAATTAATATTCGCTTGTAAACTTTTCCCTTGGGTAGCCGCAGCGACTTCTTTTAAGAGATAAGGCGTAATAGCTTTGCCGTGAATTTGTTTTTTCTTCGCCTTTTGTAAAGCGCCTGCAATGGCGGGCTCGATAATATCAGACGAAATTTCATCTGTAGGTGAAATGGGATTTGCGATTAACACACCGGAAGATAAGCCCAATTGCCAATGAATTTTAAGTATATCAACGAGGGAAGCGATATCATCGACTCTGGTCGGTAAAGCAAAAGTTGTTTCAGACATGTAAAAAGCCGGCAAAGTATCTGTTCGATAACCAATAATGGGAATGCTGTGAGTTTCAAGAAATTCTAATGTTTTGGATAAATCTAAGATTGCTTTTGCACCTGCACATACCACCGCAATGGGCGTTTTCGCTAACTCTATCAAATCGGCAGAAATATCTTGTTCATCTCCTCGATGTACACCACCAATCCCGCCTGTAGCAAATACCTTAATGCCTGCGTTATCTGCACAAAATAGTGTTGCGGCAACTGTGGTACCGGCAGTTAATTTTTTACTGAGGAGATAAGGGAGATCACGAACACTCGCTTTCATGACAGGGTTAGTATGAGCTAAGGTTTCTAATTCCGTTGCCGATAAACCAATTTTAATTTTGCCTTGTATCACCGCAATGGTAGCGGGAATAACACCATGCTCTCTGGCTATCTTTTCTGCAGCAATCGCGGTATTAAGATTGTCTGGTACGGGTAAACCATGGGTAATCAAGGTCGATTCAAGCGCTAACAACGGCCTTCTTTCATGAATACCTTGTTTTACTTCTTCTGAATAGTCAAAAAACTGCTGCATATGACTCCTTTCTTGATAAAGAGGCTTCAATCCATGCTGTCAAATGGGCTGAAGTCATATCTTGGACAACGGTGTGATACGACTGCAAGGTAAAAGCAGCCGCAGCGGCGCCTAAATGGCAAGCATATATTATAGTGGAATTTTGTTGAAGCCCGAACAAAATTCCAGCGATAAACGCATCGCCTGCGCCATTTACATCGATGATGGTATGGATAGGTTGGGTTTGAACGTGTAGTTGCAAGGTCTCATTCACAATCACGTAGCCTTCTTTCCCTAAACTGATGACTACATTTTTTGCGCCCCTATTTAATAAGCGATGACCTGCTTTCACACAATCAGAGATAGAAAATAAGTGAAGATTAGTTAAGACACCCGCTTCACTTTGATTCGGTTTGATCAAAAATACATTCTCTAAATCCATGGGAATTTTTTTAGCTTTTGAAACTGAGACAGGATCGATACACAATTTTATATTTTTATCACATCGTTGAATAACCTGTTCGAGCAGCACCGGAGGTAAATTCGTGTCAATCATGACGATGCTATGTTCAGGCCAATTTTTCCACGGCGCGATAAAGTCCTCGATAGGAATGTGGTTGTAAATATCCATATCGGCAAATGCAATCTGTAATTCGCCTTGAGGATCAAGAACAGCATAATATTGTGAGGTTTTGTGATGAGGTAAAGTTAAACAATGATCCACATGCACGCCCTTTTGTTGCATATGTTGGATTAATTGTTGTCCTTCCTTATCTGCCCCAATGACACATTGTAAATGGATGTTATGCGTCCAATGACTGAGATTTTCTGCAACATTACGCGCAACCCCACCCCATGAAGTGTTCGAATTAACGGGATTAGATGTTCCCGGTGTTAAGACACCTAGAGAAGTTAACTTGCGATCGAGGTTTGCTCCACCAATACAGAAAATCGGGACATTTGCCAACACGCCCTAATGTCCAAATGTGGCTTTTAACTCGGTTTCATCAACAACATGATTTTGAATAGCATCGATAACAGACATGGCATTGGATCCGGCAGGCAAAGTTAATTTAGTATCGAGTGCATATAAGCTGAAAATATAATGATGTGTTGCGCCTTTAGGCGGACAAGGACCACGATATTGTTGTTGCCGCCAGCTATTTTCGCCTACCAATGCACCAGCAGGAAGTTGACGCACTGCTTGAGGCAATCCTGGTGTGGTTTTGGGAATATTAAATACGATCCAGTGATAGAACGTGCCTCCTGGAGCATCAGGATCAGAGAGAATCAATGCCAGGGATTGAGTGTTGGTGGGTACTTCTGACCAGGTGAGGGCGGGAGAAATATCTTTGCCGTCACAGCTATATTGAGAAGGTATCGATCCCCCGTTAAAAAAATCAGAAGCAGATAGTGTCATCGCTGGTGCGTAAATAGGAAAACTAATCGCACATGCTATTCCACTTAGCATGAATAAACGGCGCATAATGATTCTCCTTGTGAATGATCAAAAATACAAATAGTAATATACGCGCGCGCAAAAAATAATTGCAACATTAGAAGACTATTTGCGTCATAGAAAAGATAATTATTTTCCGCAGCATTTTTTATATTTTTTACCGAGCTGAAATTCGCTTAATTCATGCAATCTATTTTCCAGAGCAACACGGACAATAGGTTTTTTCTTTCATTCAAATCTCTGACATCCTAGCGTAACCGCTCTCTCGCGATTTTTTCTGCAATTTCATTGGTCGCGTGGTTTTCATGAGCTGAACGTTCAAAAATATCGTATACCGTATGATAAATATTACTGATTTGTTCCGTAGATTTTTTTAAATCGCCATGATCATAAAGTACTGCAACATGAATTAATCCACCTGCATTGATGAGGAAATCAGGTGCATAAAGAATGCCGCGTTCATGCATGAATGAGCCATAGTGGTGATGAGATAATTGGTTATTTGCAGAGCCGGCCACAATCGATGCTTTTAAACGACTAATGGTATTTTTATTTAAGGTGGCTCCTAATGCACAAGGTGCAAATACATCTGCTTCGATATCATAAATTTCATCTGGATGACAAATCTTTGCGCCAAATTCATCAATACAGCGTTGTAAGGATTTGATATTGACATCGGAAAAAGTGAGAGTGGCTCCTCTTTCATTGAGTTCTTTCCCAAGACAATAACCCACATGACCAGCTCCTTGTATCGCCACATGAATTCCTTCAAGGGTGTCCCTACCTAATTTAAATTTGACAGCAGCTTCTATAGCACGTCGAACACCAAAGGCAGTCAAAGGAGAAGGATCACCAGCAGCACCGGATTTTGATGTGCAAGTGACATAAGGTGTACGCCTCTCAATAATATCCATTTCAAGAGGACTAGTTCCACTATCCACCGCAGTGATATAGCGCCCACCTAATTCATTGACAAACTCACCAAATTTTTCAAAAAAAGCATCGCGATCTTTAATCACTTTGGGCTTGATAATGACTGCTTTTGCTCCACCATGTGGCAGGTTATTAATCGCTGCCTTATAACTCATCATGTATCCCAGGCGCAGAGCATCTTCCATGGCTTTATCTATAGTCTGATAAGTGACCATGCGGCATCCACCAATGGCAGGCCCCCGTTTTAAATTATGGATAGCAACAATAGCTTTAAGCCCGGTTTTTTCATCGATTTTGGTATGGACATCACCATAGCCAAGAAATTCTGCATAACGCATTAAACTATCTACAACAGTGTAATGTACGCCAGGATGGGCAAATCGCTTAGCGTGATTTTGTTCGCTAATAGCTTCAACCATAATGCCAGCTCCTTCGATTTTCATTTTATACTTCTCTTTGTAAGGGATAATTAATATGTGTTATTTCATTCTTACTTTTTTCTTTAAATGCTGAAGAGCACGAATTTGTGCAACAGCTTCTGCAAGCTCGGCGGTTGCTTTCGCAAGATCCATGGCAGATATTTTTCCGGCTAACGCTTTTTCAGCTTGTTCTTTTGCTACATGAGCGGCAGCTTCATCAATATCCGCTGCACGCATGGCAGTATCTGCTAAAACAGAAACAATATAAGGCTGGACCTCAAGCATGCCACCAGATATGTAGAAAACTTCTTCTTCTTTGTTCGCTAAAATGGCACGTACATAACCGGGTCTAAGAGTAGTAAGCAATTGAGAATGACCCGGTGCAATACCTAACTCTCCCATTTCGCCCGTAACAAAGACAATGCCAACTTCGCCAGAGAAAATTTCTTTTTCAGCACTAACAATGTCTAAACGAAGAGTTGCTACGGTCATAGCGATTTAGCCTTCTCCAGCACTTCATCAATTGAACCTACCATATAGAAGGCTTGTTCAGGCAAATGATCATATTCACCACTTAAAATACCTTTGAACCCACGAATCGTTTCTTTAGTGGAAACATAACTTCCAGGTGTGCCTGTAAAAACTTCAGCAACAAAGAATGGTTGCGATAAGAAACGCTAATTTTTCGAGCGCGTCCTACGATTTGTTTATCTTCTTCAGACAATTCATCCATACCTAAAATGGCGATGATGTCTTTTAATTCTTTATATCGCTGCAGCGTTTTTTGTACGCCACGTGCTACATCATAATGTTCTTGACCGACAACCAATGGATCAAGTTGACGACTCGTGGAATCAAGTGGATCGATAGCAGGATAAATACCCAATTCTGCAATTTGACGTGATAACACGACTGTTGCATCTAAGTGTGCAAAGGTGGTGGCTGGAGAAGGATCAGTTAAGTCATCAGCAGGAACGTAAACAGCTTGGACGGAGGTAATAGAACCTGTCTTAGTGGAAGTAATACGTTCTTGTAACACACCCATTTCCTCAGCCAAGGTAGGCTGATAACCCACAGCAGAAGGCATACGGCCTAACAAGGCGGATACTTCAACACCCGATAAGGTGTAACGGATAAATATTATCAATGAATAAGAGCACATCTTTACCTTCATCACGGAAATTTTCCGCTATGGTTAAGCCAGTTAAGCGCCACACGTAAACGATTACCTGGTGGCTCATTCATCTGACCATATACCAAGGCGACCTTATCCAATACGTTTGATTCTTTCATTTCATGATAGAAGTCATTACCTTCACGGGTACGCTCACCCACACCTGCAAATACGGAATAACCACTGTGCTCGATCGCAATGTTACGAATCAATTCCATCATGTTAACAGTTTTACCGACACCTGCACCGCCGAATAATCCAACTTTACCGCCTTTAGCAAAAGGACAAACTAAGTCTATGACTTTGATGCCAGTTTCAAGCAATTCTTGTGATGGAGCTTGTTCAGCAAAGGTGGGTGCAGGACGATGAATAGGTAAATGTTGATCGGATTTAATGGGACCTTCTTCATCAATGGGTTCGCCTAATACATCCATGATGCGGCCCAATGTCTTCTTGCCAACAGGAACCAAAATAGGCTTGCCTGTATTTTTAACCGATAGTCCGCGACGTAATCCATCCGTTGTTCCCATGGCAATAGTACGGACAACACCATCACCTAACTGTTGCTGCACTTCGAGAACAAGGTTTTTTTCATCAACGTGTAATGCATCATAGATTTTTGGAATATCTTGACGAGGAAATTCAACGTCAACCACCGCACCAATAATTTCAACAATCTTACCCTGATTCAATTGTGTCATTTCTCACCTCAAATAAAAACTTTTATGCTGTATGTCAAATCACCGAAGCTCCCGCAACGATTTCTGACAATTCCCGTGTAATTGCAGCTTGTCTAGCTTTGTTATAGGCCAATTGCAAGCTGGAAATTAAGTCTGCAGCATTGTCTGTTGCATTTCGCATTGCGAGCATTCTTGCTGCTTGTTCGCAAGCAATATTTTCAATCACAGCCCGATACACTTGAGATTCAATGTAACGAGTTAATAATTTATCTAACAAGTCTGGCGCATTATCAGGCTCATAAATATAATCCCAGTGATGTTGCAACTCGGTATCTTCTGATGACATCAAGGGTAAGACTTGCTGAATGGTAGGATCTTGGCGCATCGTGCTGATGAATTGATTTGAGCAGATATACAAAGCATCTATCCGCTTTTCAAGTAAGCATCCAGCATCACTTTGACAATACCGATTAAATCCGTGATGTTAGGGGCATCTCCTAAATCACGCTTATGTGCAATCACATTACCACCAATGCGTTTGAAGAACGCCATGGCTTTATTACCAATTAAGCAAAGATCCACTTCAATGCCATTCTCTACATCTTGTTTGATAGCTTTGATCGTGGTTTTTAGCAGGTTGCTATTTAATCCACCGCAAAGACCCCTGTCTGTGGTGACAACAATATATCCTGCGCGCTTGATCTCGCGTTTTTCCATATAGGGATGTTGGTACTCGGCATGTCCCAAGGCCACATGGCTGATGACATTTAATATTTTCTTTGCGTAAGGAATAGCTCTAGCCATGCGATCTTGCGTTTTACGCATTTTACTAGCCGCCACCATCTCCATCGCTTTCGTGATTTTTTGCGTGTTCTTGATGCTATGGATTTTTAGGCGTATCTCTTTAGCAATGGTCATCTTCGGTCCTCTTAATCCCAGGTCTGATTAGCTTTGAACGATTCAAGAATAGTACGCAAGGTTTGCACTATTTCATCATTCAATGTGCCAGTTTGATTAACACGATCGACAAATTCTTTATAGTTTGATAACAAGTATGAATTTAATTCTTGCTCAAACATAGCGATACGGTTAAGAGGCACATCATCTAAATAACCTTGATCTGCAGCAAACAAGATAGTGGCTTCTTCAGCAACAGACAAAGGCATATATTGTTTCTGTTTCATGACTTCGGTAATGCGCTGGCCACGTTCGAGCTGCTTACGGGTTGCTTCATCTAGATCAGACATGAATTGCGAGAAAGCAGCCAATTCACGATATTGAGCTAAGGCTAAACGAACACCGCCTGCATATTTCTTAATGATTTTAGTTTGTGCTGCACCACCGACACGGGAGACAGAAAGACCAGCGTTAATAGCAGGGCGAATACCCGCGTTAAATAAGTCAGTTTCTAAGAAGATCTGACCGTCTGTGATGGAGATGACATTGGTTGGTACGAAGGCTGACACGTCACCTGCTTGCGTTTCAATAATGGGCAATGCAGTAAGTGATCCTGTTTTACCTGTCACTTTGCCATCTGTCGCTTTTTCTACGTATTCAACATTGACACGAGAAGCACGTTCCAATAGGCGTGAATGTAAATAGAAAATATCACCTGGATAGGCTTCACGACCCGGTGGACGGCGTAAGAGCAATGAAATTTGACGATACGCCCAAGCTTGCTTGGTGAGATCATCGTAAATAATGAGAGCGTCTTCACCTTTGTCCCGGAAATACTCGCCCATTGCACAACCTGCATAAGGAGCAATATATTGCATTGCGGCAGGATCAGAAGCTGTTGCTGCAACGATAATGGTATGCTTGAGCGCATTAAATTCTTCAAGCTTTCTGACCACAGCAGCAATCGAGGAAGCTTTTTGTCCGATGGCAACATAAATACATTTCACACCGGTATCGCGTTGATTAATGATGGTATCAATCGCAATCGCCGTTTTACCTGTTTGACGGTCACCGATAATGAGCTCACGCTGACCGCGGCCAATCGGTACCATTGAGTCGATAGCTTTTAATCCAGTTTGCAGAGGTTGATTAACCGGTTGACGGAAGATGACACCAGGTGCCACTTTTTCAATCGGCGAAGTTTGAGTTGCTTGAATTGCACCTTTTCCATCAATCGGATTACCTAAGGCATCTACAACACGGCCTAGTAACGCTTCGCCAACGGGAACTTCTAAAATGCGTCCGGTACATTTTGCCGTCTGACCTTCAGATAATTGTTCGGTACGTCCTAACACAACCGCACCAACGGAATCACGTTCCAAGTTTAATGCGAGACCATAGATATGACCAGGGAACTCAATCATTTCTCCCTGCATCACATCGGCCAGACCATAAAGACGGACTATACCGTCTTTGACACTAACGATTGATCCTTCCGTACGAATTTCTGGTTTTATATCGAAACGTTCAATACGTTGTTTAATGAGTTCACTAATTTCAGTGGGACTTAGTTGCTTGACTTGCATAGTAGGTACCTTAAAAAAAAGTTAGCCAGTCAGGTTATTCAGTAAGCGAGTTAATTGCCCGCGTATGGAACCATCGATGACTCTATCTCCAATATGAATAATTGCTCCACCAATAATGGAAGGATCAATTTCACAATTGAGCGTGACTTCGCGCTTAATTCGATGGGTCAATGCACGAGTAAGGTTTTGCCTGAAGTCTTCTTGTGCTTCAACGGCAGTAATAACGCGCACTTTGCTGATTTTTTCGAGAGCGGCATAGTATGCATTAAATGAATCGGCAATATCTGGTAAGACATTTAATCGCTTATTCTGCGCTAGCAATAACAAAAAGTTTTTACGCTCCTCATTGATTTGGAGCGCTAATAATTCATGAAATAACTCGAATAGTTTTGCTGAGGAAATTTCCGGATTTGCTAGTAACCTGACAACGGCCGGCTGTATAGCAATAAAAGCAGCAGATTCAAGAAAATCTTTCCAGGCCGGTAATTGTTGTTTATCGCGCGCAGCTTCAAATGCGGCGAGAGCATAAGGTCTTGCAATGCTCAATAGGTTTGACATACTTTTTAATCCTGTTAAATCTCAGCAGACAATTTGTTTAATAAATCATGATGCATCGCTGGATCAAGATTGCGTTGAATAATTTTTTCAGCACCAGTGATAGCGAGCTTAGCTAACTGAGTTTTCAGTCCTTCTTTCGCTTTTGTCACTTCTCGTTCAATTTCACCTTGTGCCAGCTCAACAATACGCTGACTTTCCAGCTTTGCTTGTCCTTTTGCTTCTTCAACAAGTTGAGCAGAGTGTAAATTAGCTTGCTCAATGATATGTGTCGCTTGTTGTTTTGCTTCGCGAATAATGGAAAATGCCTTATGTTCAGCCATTTCAAGCTCACGCTTGCTTCGCTCAGCCATCTCTAAACCAGCAGCAATTTTTTTCTCACGATCGTGCATGGCTTTAGTAATGGGTGGCCACACATATTTCATGGTGAACCATATAAATATGGAGAAGGTTATAAATTGGCCTATGATGGTAGCATTAATTTCCATTGTATTTCCTCGCTATTAGGCGCCCGAACCCATTTTGGCTGCATTGAGAGCGGTGCGTAAGAATGAGTTTTCTGCGAAAAATAACAACAGGCCCATCACGATAGAAATAGCTGCAAATGCGTCAACCAAACCTGCCACGATGAACATGCGTACCATTAACATGGGACCTAATTCAGGCTGGCGCGCAACACCTTCTAAAAATTTTCCACCGAGTAAACCAAACCCAATCGCTGTTCCAAGCGCAGCTAAACTAATCAGTAATCCGGCTGCTAATACGCTAAAACCTTGCACTTGGCCAACAATAGCTGTTACATCCATAGAACCTCCTCTAAAAAATTAAAAAATAAACGTACAAAAAATCTGCTTCTTTCTAACAAAAAATATTTTAGTGTCCCTCATGCGCCATGCTGAGATAAATAATTGTCAACATCATGAATAAAAATGCTTGTAAGGTAATAATTAAAATATGAAAGATCGCCCAAATGACACCAGGAGGCCATTGAATCCACCAAGGCATAATAGCGATCAAAATAAAAATTAATTCACCGGCAAACATGTTGCCAAATAACCGGAGTGCCAACGATAAAGGTTTGACACATTCTTCAAGCACTCGAAATGCAAAATTAATGGGAAATAAAAAGGGACCAAATGGGAATACCAACATTTCTTTTAGCAAGCGATGCTTCTTTGCTTTTAAATTGTAGACGATAATTAAGAGAAATACGGTGAGTGACATAGCAAAAGTGGCATTGGGATCAGCCGTGGGTACACTCTTAAAATAAGGTACGCCAAAATGGCTTAATATCGATGACAGTAAATCGACGGGTAACAAGTCCATGGCATTCATGAAGAATATCCATAGGAAAATTGTCAACGCAAGAGAAGGTAGAAACGTTGTTTTATGGTGGAATATTTCACGAACGGTTTGATCAACAAATCCAACAACCATTTCTGCGACATTTTGTAATTTGCCAGGGACTTCAGTCATACGGGTAGCAGTAAGACGCAAGGTACCAAATACTAAGATGCCGACTATTAAAGAAACGATGAATGTATCTAGATTGAGTGTCCAAAAACCACCACCTTCACCTATGGTGAACGTCTTTAGGTTGAGCGACAAATGCTCAAGGTGATGTTGTATATATTGACCAGCATTGTTACTGGTTTCACTCATCTTTTCCGCTCCTTACGATGATCGTCATACCTTAGCTTAAGCACTTTTCATTTTGAAAAGTGCCAAAGACAAACAATCCAGAATGCAACAATAGCGCCGATATAACCGACGAGCACGGATAATAAACTAACTGGCAAGTATTTCACAATAACTAAAAACAAAATCGCACTGAGAATTAACTTCATTGCTTCGCCGTAAAAAAACGCCGCCATGAACAATGTCATTTGTCTTGCGCCTACGAAGCGAAATACCCGCCATACAAACATTAAATTGGGGATGACATAAGCTAAGCCGCCTAATAACACGGAAACGCCAATTCTCATGTCACGTATTATTAACGCTAAACAGGCTAAAACAACCACGCCAGCCAATTGTAAGAAAACGATTCGGTACGCTTGATGTTGTACTAACTTTTTTAGCGTTTGGGTTGCCATACGCTTAGGCTCTGTCCCGCAAATTTGCGCGAGTATAAAGAAACAGAGGCTAGATGGTCAACCACCAGATAGATCTGTGAACAATCAGGACTATTTTTATAATAAAGGAGTAGAATAAGTCCATGTATTATAAAATCAATAGTTTATATTTAAACGAAAGGGGCTTAAGCAAAAAATCATGCATGCTGAATGAACACCACCCATCACTGACAACTTGTGCTCATTTGTCTTTTTGGAGCATTTTGATTCCATTTTCAGTATCATTACCATTATTTATTGGTGTGTTGGCTGCTTTTTTAGGCAGTGGTGATCTATATCTCTAAAATAATGGCTACAAAAACGGAAAGGACTCCACGGAATTCGACGTATGAAAAATGACATTCTTATCATTAATTTTGCTGCAGCCATCTTACTCATCGGAGCAACGATGACTTACTTTGCCATAGGCCCCAATGCAGCGACAACCGAATCAAAAAAACTGATTACGATCACAATAGAAAATCACGCCTATCAGCCTGCTTTAATCGAAATTCCTTCTGGTAAAGCAGCGACATTGCATTTTGTGCGTCAAGATACGTCTGTGTGTAAGACCTCCATTCAATTTCCACAGTTTAATACGTCCTACTCCTTCGTTATGAATAAGCCTATCGACATTGATTTGCCGCCGTTTAAGCCAGGCAGCATTGATTTTAACTGCCCTGATAGCGAGCTACATGGACGAATTATCGTAGTTTAGAATTATTTTTTCTCATTGCTCCACTCCTCCACGGTCTGCGTGAAGGAATGAGAGCGTTTTGTTAAGAGGATGGTAAGGTGGAATGCCGGTTGTGTAAGTTATTGGGAGCATGTTCCTTAGAATCGGATCCTAGCGCCGTAGCTAAATCGTGTTTCAAGTCTTCGATATTTTCTATGCCTACAGAAAGACGAATGAAATTATCCGTGATACCAAGAGCTTCTCGTTGTTCTTTAGGTAAGCTGGCATGTGTCATGATGGCAGGATGTTCTATCAAGCTTTCCACACCACCCAAACTTTCCGCTAACGCAAATATCTCACAACGTTCAAGCATGCGAATGGTTTCTTCACGATTACAGGCCAATTCTACGGATATCATCCCACCAAAGTATTTCATTTGCTCTTTTGCGAGAGCATGTTGTGGATGACTTGTGAGTCCTGGGTAAATGACACGAGAGACTTTTGGATTTGCTGCTAGCCAATGCGCAAGCTCGAGTGCATTTTCACAATGCCGTTCCATGCGTACGACTAGGGTTTTTAATCCACGCAAAACCAGAAAACTATCGAAGGGAGAGGCAATGGCGCCAACGGAGTTTTGTAAAAATTTAATCTGCTCACTTATTTCATCATTTTCACCTACGATGGTAACACCACCTATGATATCGGAATGACCATTTAAATATTTAGTTGCAGAATGAACAACGATATCGAAGCCATATTCAAGGGGTCGCTGAATAATCGGTGTTGCAAAGGTATTATCGACGACGGAAATTAATTTATGTTTTTTTGCTATCTCGGCAATTTTCCGTAAATCCATTAACTTCAACATGGGATTGGTAGGAGTTTCTACCCATATCATGCGAGTCTCTGGACGAATCGCTCCTTGAAGTTGGGATAAATTTGTCAAATCAACAAAAGAAACTGTTAATCCAGCTGAGCGCTTGCGCACTTTTTCGAAAAGACGATAGGTCCCACCATATACATCATCGCAGACAATGACATGATCGCCTGGTTTTAATAGCTCAAGAACAGTTGCAATGGCTGCCATGCCTGATGCAAAGGCATAGCCAGATTTTCCAGATTCTAAATTCGCAACACATTGTTCATAAGCAAAACGTGTCGGATTTTTTGTGCGCGAATATTCATACCCTTTGTGTTCACCAGGACTTTCTTGTACATAAGTCGAGGTAGCATAAATGGGTGTCATAATAGCACCCGTAGAAGGATCGGGTGATTGTCCAGCATGAATGACGCGAGTAGCGATATTTTGTTTGTGATTCATGACTCTTAAGCCTCTGTTTTTTCCTTTAGAAATCCATTTTCACGCATCCAATGATCGTCGACAAATTTTGACATGTAATTGCGTATGCCATCAGGCAATATCACGAGACATTTTTGTCCTTTCTTGAGACGTTTTGCTGAACGTAATGCAGCCCACATTGCTGTGCCGGATGATCCACCCACCAGTAACCCTTCTTCTCGAATTAAACGCCGTGCTGTCAAAAAAGAATCTTCATCATTCACTTTGATGTATTCATCCACCAACTTATTATCGAGAACGTCTGGTATGAAATCATAACCAATTCCTTCGACTAAATAAGGATGCACCTCTGTTCCCCCTCCTAAAATAGAACCGTACGGATCTACACCAATAATTTCGATATGGGGAAGTTCTTTCTTCAATCGTTTGGCCACACCTGTAATCGTCCCGCCAGTTCCTACGCCCATCACTACCATGGCTAAATTGTCACCCATGTCATCTAAAATTTCTTGTGCAGTATATTTGTAGTGAGCATTTGGATTATTAGGATTCGTATATTGGTTAAGAATATGCGAGTTAGGGATTTCTTTTTGCAGACGTTTAGCTAAGGAAATATGGCTTTCCGGATCGTCCCATTTAGCTTCGGTAGGAGTGCGATAGATTTTTGCACCTAATGCTTCTAATGTGACTTCTTTTTCACGGCTCATCTTGGCGGGCATAGTAATGACAACATTATAACCTTTGACAGCACCCACCAGAGCGAATCCAATACCTGCATTCCCAGAAGAGGCTTCAATAAGAGTGTCACCTGGTTTAATACGTCCTTCTTTTTCAGCTTGTTCTACCATTTCCAAAGCCATCCTATCTTTTACTGAACCCCCTGGATTCAAAAATTCGCATTTACCATACATTTCGCAGGGTAATTCTTGTGCGACTTTATTTATTCGGACGATAGGTGTTTTCCCGATGGCTTCGAGGATATTGTGGATCAACATATTTTCTCCTTGCGTTGATAAATGAGTTAGGGATCTTGTTTAACAATAGAAAAATTTCCTTCAGGGAATTTAAAGATCTGACAGGAGTAAGTGTCTGTATCCGGTGATAAATCACCTTCTATTGTAATGTACATCGATTCGCCTCGGTTAATTCTTCCATTACTTTCTAAGTTACAAAAGTCACTGATTCTATATTGTTTATACGTATTGTATCTTGATCGATAAGTTTCAATTTGCATTCGTGAAGCAGTGATCAGATAGTTTCTTCCATACGTTATAGCGACCCAATGATTGTTGCCACGGGTCACATCAAATAAATACGGTACATTTTGGTTATGGTCAAGATCGCGAATGATGAGGGTCCAACTGGGGTTTCCCACAAAAGAACGGAAGTGTGTTTCAATTTGGATAGTTTGTCCTATCCCGTTATCATCTCCTTGCGCATAGCTCAAAGAGGTGACTATGCTCAGCAAAAATAACATCCCTATTTTTATTTTTGTCATGATGAGCCGCTTTGCATGGTATTGGAAATTAAACGCTACAAGGCTTATTTTATCTTAAATCTAATTTTATTGTTAGAGTGTATGGATGAAGTCAGAACTTAAACGACGTAATATTGTGGCTAAAAAATCACCTATTCATGGTTATGGTGTTTTTGCGAGGGAAGATATTCCGGCAAAAGTGGTTATTGAAGAATGTTTTATACTTTATTTTTCTAAAAATGAATTAATTTTAAATGATTATCTTGTTAGCTGGACAGAAGATATGGGTGTGCTTCCTCTAGGATATGGTGTGTTGTACAATCATTCACCAGAACCCAATGCGGTTTTTTTCATTGATCGAGTAGAAAATTTAATCATTGTTCGTTCACTACGCCCTATCAAACGCAAAGAAGAGATCCTGGTGAGTTATGGTGATAAATGGTTTCAGACTCGTAACATGAAGCCTTTTGTGCCATTCAAATATAAGCTTCGTAAATGGATGCCATTTCTTACATTCTTGCTTAGATTTAGCATCGCCACTATCGCACTCTACGCTTTAATTTGGTGGATAAAGCATAGGTAGATTATTTATGCTTCCACTTAAATTCTTCCAGGAATAAACAGAGTGTGATTAAAAAAAATAAGATAAACCAAATCAATGCCCATTCTGCCATATTAAGATGTAAGAATTCCCATCCACGTCGGGAACATTCCGCACTACCCTCAAATATTTTTTGAAACACTTGGTTCATCGGCAAAACTTGCATCAAGTATTGAAGACTGACGCCACATTCAGCATTGTCTGGGGAGGGAAAGTGTTGTAACCAAATTTGTCTACCAGCAAAAAAAATGCCTATTACTGAGGTTATGCTGCACAAAAAATTAATAAACAGTCTTGCGCCACGTTTTGCGTGCAATGCCATGCCAATAAGGAACCATAGGCCAAGTAATCCAAACGACAGACGCTGCAAGGTACATAGGGGACATGGAATAATACCTTCAAAAAATTGTAAATAAAGGCTGGTTAATAACAATACGCTGATGGCGATAAATCCTAAAAGGTAGGTTGAACGAATTGTCATAGTAATATCCAAGGTTATTTATATTATTGGGTTTACTCTAAGGACTGTTGACATTTCTACTCAAAAAAAACAATTTTCTGTTGTTATAGAATGAAATACCAACCTCTCCTATAAGTTTTCTGCAAACCAATTTTGGAGAATTAATTGTGCAGCGACGCGGTCAACTTGTCCATCCTGAAGTGCTTTATATCCACCTTGTTTGAACAGCTTTTCGCGCGCGTCTTTTGTGGTAAGTCGTTCATCCATCTCATGAACAGATATTTGATAGTGTTCCCTCAGAGCCTGAGCGAATTGACGGGCATGATAACTAATGGGCTGATCTGTGCCGTCCATATTTAGCGGTACCCCGACCACTAGGGCATCCGGTAGCCATTTCCGAATCAATTTGGTGATGGAATCCCAATTAGGTTGTCCTTCCTTGGCTGGAATGGTATCCAAAGGCCTAGCCGTCTTGGTTACGGTTTGGCCAATTGCAACGCCAATCCGCTTCATCCCAAAATCAAATCCAAGCAGGATACGGGAAATATGATGATTATCTTGCATGTTATGTCGTCAATTTTTTCCTGAGTTCTAGATCTTTTAACTGTACAAGTAAAGTAGCAGCCACCCAAGGGATAAATATAGCAAAAATAATAAATTGGAATAAGGTAACAAAAGGCGCAACCGTGTGATGAAAGAAAAAAATATGAACATTGATATGAAAAATATCACGCAAAATGAAAAGAAAAATAAGAAAGCAAAACCAAGGAGTGAACTGGACAGAAAAGACTCGCCACCAATGATTCCAAACAAGATAAACACTTCGTTCTATGGCGCCAATGATGCCTTTATTTTCAATCGTGATCACGGGGATTAAAAATACGAAGAGTGTATAAACGTAAAAGATGAGAATGATTTGGCCTAAGAATGCTAATGTTGTAAAAATCATGCCGATAAGGTTCGTATTAAATAAGAGATTATGCTCATGCAAAATACCAAATAGGCTGTAGATGAGGATGATGATAGACACGACAATAGCGCTTTCAATGAAGGAGGCAATAAAAACGAAAAACACTTTTTTTACGCCAACTTTGAGATCTTCGATAAGAGGTTCGTGAAACCCGCGGATGACGCCATACATACGCCAGATGATGCCAACAAAAAAGATAATCGACGCAAGATCAATTAATAATATCCACAGACGTTCTATACTTAATAAAGGAATTGTCAAAAAAATATCTTGTCCTATGATTTCTGCCAATATTCGGGGAATAAATACGACAAGAGAGAGGAGACAACTCAAGAAAATGACTTTAGAAAAACTAACGCGATAAAGTCTTAAACTATTTTTTATCAGTGTTTTATAGGAGCTAGGCTGCGTAGGTAACAGAGTATCCATACTCATTTTTTCCTCTTTATCATCACTATACCATACCCTAACAGGTAAGGACTGTCATGTTGAGCTGAGTGAATTCTGACGCCTTAGTGATTCGATGCTTCATCCCAATTATAGCCACTGCCGACTGACACTAATAAGGGAACACGCAAAGAAACGACTTCTGTCATAAGACGGCGAATTTGATCCGCTACTTCAGTTAAATTTTCCTCAGGGACTTCAAAGACGAGCTCATCGTGTACTTGCATAATCATCTTGGCGGGAATGTTATTTTCATTTATCCACTGATCAATACGTACCATCGCCATCTTAATGATATCCGCAGCACTGCCTTGTAAGGGTGCATTAATGGCTGTGCGTTCTGCTGCTTTCTGGCGTGGAATTTTGCTCGCGTTGATATCAGGTAAATAGAGTCGTCGACCCCACAACGTCTCGACAAATCCCTTCTCTTTAGCCTTGAGACGGGTATTGTCCATATAAGCTTTTACCTGTGGATATCGAGTAAAATAACGATCGATATAATCTTGAGCTGATTTGCGGTCAATGCCAAGTTGCCGTGTTAATCCAAATGCAGACATGCCGTAAATTAAGCCGAAATTAATCGCTTTTGCATCCCGGCGCATCTCGGCTGTCACTTGATCAAGTGGCACGCTCCACACTTCAGCGGCGGTTGCTTTATGAATATCCAGATGATTTGCAAAGGCATGCAATAAATTGGGATCTTTGGAAATATGTGCCATAAGCCGCAGTTCAATTTGTGAGTAATCTGCGCTAATTAATTTATGTCCCTGCGGTGCGATAAAAGCTTGTCGAATTCGTCGCCCTTCTTTCATGCGTATGGGAATATTTTGCAGATTAGGTTCTGAAGAGGATAAACGACCTGTTGCCGCACCTGTTTGATTATAGGAGGTATGAATGCGACCTGTGACAGAATTCATTTGTTCGATCAAGCGACTTGTGTACGTAGAAATCAACTTACTTAAACTACGATACTCAATGACGAGACGAGGTAGCGCAAATTCCAGCGCTAATTCTTGTAGCACAGCATCTGCAGTAGAAGGTTGCCCGGTAGGTGTTTTTTGCAAGACGGGCAATTTCAATTTCTGAAATAAGACTTCTTGTAATTGCTTAGGTGAATTCATATTGAAGTCATGACCGGCGAGTATAAATATTTCTTGCTCCAATGTGGCCAATCGCTTTTGCAATTCTTCGCCTTGTATTCGTAATTTTTCTGGATCAATTAATACGCCACGACGTTCCATGCGAGCAAGCACAGGAAGAAGTGGCATTTCAATCGTTTCAAAAATATGCTTCAATCCAGGTTCTTTTTCTACGCGTGGCCATAATGTTTGATGTAATTGTAATGTCACATCGGCATCTTCAGATGCATAGTGAGCTGCTTTAGTGATGTCTATCTTATTAAAGGTCACTTGCTTCTGGCCTTTTCCTGCTATTTCTTCAAAGGTGATGGTACGCCAACCTAAATGTTTTAACGCTAGCGAATCCATATCATGGCTATTGCTCGTGCTATCTAACACATAAGATTCTAACATGGTGTCGAAAGTAACACCTTGCAGACGAATGTTTGCATTTGCCAATACTTCTACATCATATTTAACATTCTGCCCGATTTTTTTGATGCGGGGATTTTCTAAGATAGGTTTTAATTGCGCAAGGACAAATTCTTTTGAAAGTTGAGTAGGCGCGCCGTCATAATCATGACCAAACGGAATATAAGCAGCTTTTCCTTGAGCGAGTGCAAACGAGAGACCAACCACTTCAGCTGACATGTAATCGATGTTCGTTGTCTCGGTATCAAATGCAATTAATTCAGCTTGTTTAAGCTGCTCAAGCCAATCATTAAAAACGTCTTCAGTTGTGATGATAAGATAATTTGAATATTTATCTGCTTGGGTATCATTTGCTTCATTTAATAATTCAGCCAGCCAACTTTTAAATTCCATTTCCTTAAACATTTCGATCAAAATTTTTTTATCAGCAGGAGTGAGCTTTAACTCAGAAAAATCTAAAGGAAGATGTACATCTTGTTTAATTGTCACTAAGGATTTGGTTAATGGCAGTTGTTCAATCGATCCACGTAGTTTTTCACCGACCTTGCCTGAAATCTTTTCTGCGTTTGCGACAATGTTATCTAAGGAGCCATATTCTTGCAGCCATTTTGCCGCGGTTTTTGGTCCTACTTGTGGTACGCCAGGGATATTATCGGATGTGTCTCCCACTAGGGTTAAATAATCCACGATAAGTTCTGGTGGAACGCCAAATTTTTCTTTTACGCTATCTGGATTCAATAAGGTATTGGTCATCGTATTGATGAGTGTGACATGGGAGTTGACCAGTTGCGCCAAATCTTTATCCCCTGTCGAGATAACAGTATCCATTTTGTCTTGGGTAGCGCGAGTGGCTAAGGTGCCTATTACATCATCGGCTTCTACGCCTTCCACCATGATGAGTGGAATGCCTAAAGCGCGAATCAGACGATGAAGTGGTTCAATTTGCCGGATAAGATCGGAGGGCATTTCTTGTCGAGTGGCTTTATAGTCTGGATATAGATCGTCGCGGAATGTTTTGCCTTTCGCATCAAATATGACAGCCATATGGTCAGGCTGATAATCTGCTATCAAGCGTTTTAACATATTAATCATGCCGTAAATAGCACCAGTGGGAAAATTCTTTGAATTCATGAGCGCAGGCAATGCATGAAATGCGCGATATAAATAAGAGGAGCCATCAACCAGGATAAGAGGTTTTTTTTCAGCCGACATAATCGTTCCCGATAACTAAGTTGGTTGAGGATAATGAAAATGAGGAAGAGAAACAAGGTAGATGTTTCTTAAATAAAATGACTCAACTTTTTTCTTTTTCAGCAATGGTTTGGTTGGTCTTTTCACCTTGGGGGCCTTCCCTAAGCGTTTTAATCTCTTTGATTAAATCAAATATCTTTCTTTCATCCTCATTGAGATTATCTCGATCTGTTTCACCTTCAATCCTTTGCTGAATTTGTTGGGGAGTTTCTAGTTTTACATCATTAAACAATGATTTTAATGCGTTGATTTTGGCAAGCTGTAATAAAGAGGCAGGACCATTTTTTTCTTTTAACTTCTCTCGTGCTTTATTAAATAAGCCATTTAGCTTAATGTTCATGGCCGTTATTTGCATCTCAGTTTCATTTATTTGTTTATATATAGAAAATCCGACTTTTTGTGCTCCAAGAATTTTTTCTTTATCGGATAAATCCTCTGACAATGCTTTTGTGTCCTTTTCCTCCAGATGCTGTCTCACTACCTACAATGCCTGAGCCAAACTTGCTGTATAGCAGCACAGTAAAAAATCCAGCTACACCCCCCTGTAACTTTTTTAAATTCATCAGATCATGCCCGTTCATGTCATTGCCTTTATTTATCTCTAAAATATGCTGTTATTAAAGTATAGGAGATAATTTTTAAATATTTAGAAACACAGAGTTACTTAAGCCTTTAAGTTTTTGAAAGATGTATAAAACTGAGATGATTATCTGTTACTAATTGTTTTTTTCATTGGGATTCTCGCTTTACAGACAGCAGTTCAATTATAATGAAAACATGATATAGGGAGGTGTCTATGTTAATTAGGCTGCTTACGGTTTTACTCGGTATCGCATTTATCTTCGCTGGAGTCGGTGGTTTTTTATCAAGCTTTACTACAAATGGATTGCTCTTTGGTATTTTCGAAGTAGATAACCTACACAATATCGTATATCTGGTAAGTGGTGTCATTGCAATTATGGCATCAACGAATTATCGCGCGACTAAAATTTACCTAACCATTTTTGGTCTTATTTACGTTATAGTTGCTATTCTTGGGTTCTGGCGTCATGGTGACCTTTTTATAATGCATGTCAATATGGCTGATAATATATTGCATTTGGTCATTGGCCTTATCTTTCTTTATTTAGGGTTATATAGAAGAAGAAAAGTACAGACTGCTTGATTTTTGGTTCATTGATTCCTATTTTTTTATTCTGAATTGTTTGTTTCGATGTTTAATGCCAAGATTGTCTACGCGTGAAATACCGATTACGCTAAAGCCCTTTGACGTTTGTTTGCTAATTCATAAAAAACCGGAGATGAGTTTCTTGAGCCTGTCGATTTGGGAAAAATGTTTGAGTTCTCTTGAGGGTGAGTTTCCCTCCCAACAGTTTAATACTTGGATAAGACCTTTACAGGCTGAATATACGGATGGCAAGTTAGTTTTGTTAGCCCCTAATCGCTTTGTGTTAGATTGGATTGTCGAGCGTTTTTTGACGCGAATTAAAGAACTTGTCATTCAATATAGCGATAATCAACCTCCTATGGTTATTCTTGAGATAGGCAGTAAGCGAAGCGGCGGTGATAGCCAAAAAGCCGTTCTGGGTCAGCCTAATTCTTCTCATCCACAAGCAGCCGCGATTAACACCAAAGCCGCAGCGTTTGCGTATAATGATAATAAAATATTCCAAAGCAACTTGAATGGTAATTTTACCTTTGACAATTTCGTGGAAGGTAAATCGAACCAACTAGCCAAAGCGGCCTCATTACAAGTCGCCAGCAATCCGGCTGTGGCATATAACCCTCTCTTTTTATATGGCGGTGTCGGATTGGGTAAAACGCATTTGATGCATGCGATTGGTAACCAAATTATCCAAGATAATCCCAAAGCCAAAGTACTTTACCTTCATTCAGAGCGCTTTGTGGCAGACATGGTGAAAGCATTACAAACTAATTCCATGAACGAATTTAAGCGTTACTATCGAAATGTGGATGCGTTGCTAATTGACGATATTCAATTTTTTGCGGGTAAAGATCGTACACAAGAAGAATTTTTCCATACATTTAATGCTTTATTAGAGAGTCAACAGCAAGTTATTTTAACCTGTGATCGATATCCCAAAGAAATTAATGGCGTGGAAGAGCGCCTCAAGTCCCGATTTGGGTGGGGATTGACTGTGGCTGTAGAACCACCGGAGCTAGAGACACGTGTTGCGATTTTGATGAGCAAGGCTGAACAAACCAATATCAATCTTCCCTATGAAGTCGCATTTTTTGTTGCAAAACGGATTCGTTCTAATGTGCGTGAGCTTGAGGGAGCATTGAAACGTATCATTGCAAATGCCCATTTCACTGGAAAAGCAATCACGTTAGACTTTGTTAAAGAGGCATTACGCGATCTTCTTGCATTACAGGATAAATTAGTGACCGTTGAAAATATCCAGCGTACAGTTGCTGAATATTACAAAATCAAAGTTGCGGATCTTTTATCGAAACGACGTAATCGTTCTGTTGCGCGGCCACGACAGATTGCAATGGCTTTAGCTAAGGAACTTACCAATCACAGTTTGCCAGAAATTGGCGATGCGTTTGGAGGCAGAGATCATACGACAGTGATACATGCTTGCCGAATGATAACGGAATTAAGGCAATCAGATGCAGATATTGAGGAAGATTATACCAACTTGCTTAGAATTTTAACCACGTGAGGGCTATTTTTATGGATATTACCGTTCAACGCGATGCGCTGTTAAAACCACTTCAAGCTGTGAGTGGTGTTGTTGAAAAAAAGCAAACACTTCCTATCCTATCTAATGTGCTGCTCACCATTAAAGACGGTAATTTATTATTAACAGGAACAGATTTGGAAATTGAGCTTGTGGGATTTGTCCGTATTGAATCGCAATCTGAAGAAGGATTCACCACGGTCTCAGCTAGAAAGCTTTTTGACATCTGCCGAACCTTGCCGGAAGGGGCTTTACTACGGCTTACCCTTGAAAAAAATTATTTGGTTGTGCGTGCTGGCGATAGCTGCTTTATGTTAAATACCCTGCCGCCCCAAGATTTTCCTAATTTAGAAGATTGTGAATATCCAGCGCAGTTCACTATTAAACAAGCTACTTTTAAACATCTCTTGACGAAGACATATTTTGCTATGGGTCAGCAAGATGTTCGACATTATCTCAATGGTGCATTTCTTGATATTAGCCAACAGGCAATCAAATGCGTGGCTGCAGATGGTCATAGATTGGCTTTGTCTACTATGACTGATGAAAATATTGGCAATGTGGAAGCGCGCGTGATTTTACCGCGAAAGAGTGTACTGGAATTAATTCGCTTATTAGGTACTGATAATGATAGCGATGTGTCCGTTTATATTGGTGAAGGTCGATTCCGTGTTATTACTTCTGACTATATTTTTACCTCTAAGCTTATAAATGCTCAATATCCAGACTATAATCGCTTGATACCAAAAGGCACGACAGTAGCAACAGGTGATCGCGAATCTATAAAACAAGCATTAACACGCGCTTCTATTCTCTCGAATGAGAAATTTCGAGGTGTGCGTTTCCAACTAGATGTGAATAAACTACGCATCACAGCAAATAATTCTGATCAAGAGCAAGCGGAAGAAGAAGTTTCCTTGGATTATGCTGGAAATCAGATGGAAATTGGCTTTAATGTCGCTTATTTGTTGGATGTTGTATCAGCGATTACAGCGAAAACCATTCGCTGTGTATTTACCAGCCCCAATGATGGTGTACTGATTGAATCAGGGGAAAGTGATCATAGTATTTATGTCATTATGCCAATGCGGTTGTAAATTAATGGTATGCACACACCATTCTCCCGCGATCCTTGTTTTAAAACTTAACGGGTAAGCTGGTTCGCGGGATGATAAGGCGGCACCAAAATGTTTCATAACCAACTTTCATGACTATTACATCATTACGTATCACTAATTTTAGAAATCTCGCAACTGTTGATCTTACTCCCTGCTCTACCGGCTTGAATATCATTTATGGCAATAATGGCAGTGGAAAAACAAGTTTGCTTGAAGCCATTCATTATCTGGGCCTAGGACGATCTTTCCGAAGCTCACTTTCAGCACGCTTAATTCGACAGGAAACCGAGAAATTTTCTATTTTTTCTCAATTAGTTAACGAATCCGAACGGCATATTCCGATCGGCATTGAGCGGGAGCGTCATGGTGCGACCCGATTACGAATCGCAGAACAAGACATATCTAGCATGATTGAATTGGCTAGCTACTTACCACTTCGGGTCATTAATTCACAATCTCATCATTTATTTGAATCCGGGCCGGTGTATCGGCGGAAATATTTAGATTGGGGATTATTTTATCAAACTGACAATTTTTTACCGTGTTGGCGTCATTTTGAGCGCGTTCTTAAGCAACGTAACACAGTGTTACGTGATGGCCGATCAAAAAGTGAATTGGATAGTTGGACAACAGAACTAGTCAGATACGGTTTAGAATTAGATCAGCTAAGACGTCAGTATGTTGAAGCATTGGTGCCATTGGTAGTAAAAGTCAGTCAGGAGCTATTAGGCATCACGAACTTAGAAATGAAATATCAGCCCGGCTGGGATGAAAGTACCAATTATGCATCGCACCTTGCGCGTATTTATATGGAAGAATGCAAGTCTCGTTTCACTCAATTGGGACCCCATCGAGCCGATTTGGATATCACTATAGGTGCTTTGCCAGCAAAGCATTTTTTATCTAGAGGACAGCAAAAATTACTGATTTGTGCTATGATACTTGCCCAGGGAATATTGTTATCACAAAGTACAAATAGAAGAATAGTTTACTTGGTAGATGACCTACCTGCGGAATTAGATTTGCTGAGTCGAAAGAGATTGATTTCGCTGTTATCTCGCCAGCAAACACAAGTATTTATTACTGCCATTGAAAGCAAAACAATTTGTAACTTGATTAACGATAAATCTGAAGTACCGATGAAAGTGTTTCACGTGGAACATGGTAGTATCGTCGAGATGAGAGATCTCTGTAATCTTAGGAGTGAATAAAAGTGAGTATGAATACAGCCGAAAGCTACGATTCATCTAAAATCAAAGTTCTCAAAGGCCTTGATGCAGTGCGAAAACGCCCCGGAATGTATATTGGCGATACAGAAGATGGCACTGGATTGCATCATATGGTGTTTGAATTAGTTGATAATTCGATAGATGAAGCACTGGCGGGTTTTTGCGATACCATTTGGGTCACTATTCATATCGATGAAACTGTCACGGTGAAAGATAATGGGCGCGGTATTCCTGTGGATATTCATCCAGAAGAAGGCCGATCTGCAGCGGAAGTGATCATGACGGTGCTGCATTCTGGAGGGAAATTTGATAATGATTCTTATAAGATTTCTGGCGGTTTGCATGGTGTGGGTGTATCGGTAGTCAATGCCTTATCAGACGAACTTCATTTAGTGATTCGGATAAATGAAAAAGTATATGAGCAATATTACCATTTAGGTGACCCAAAAGCGCCGTTAGCAGAAGTGGGCCACACAAATGAGCGAGGGACAGAAATTAAATTTAAACCAAGTCCCGAAATTTTTAAAAACATCCAATTTAATTACGATATTTTGGCAAAAAGGCTACGAGAATTATCGTTTTTAAATACATCGATACGAATTTTCCTGAATGATGAAAGAACAGGCAAGAGCGATGCATTTGAATATCATGGTGGGATAAAAGGCTTTGTTGAGGATTTAAATCGTAATAAAACCCCTATTCATTCTAAAATTTTTTACTTTAATGCAGAAAAAGATAAGGTGATTGTTGAAGTTGCGATGCAATGGAATGATACCTATCAAGAAAAACTCTTTTGTTATACCAATAATATTCCTCAGCGTGATGGGGGATCGCATGTCGCGGGATTTCGAAGCGGATTAACGCGCGTGCTTAATAATTATATTGATAAAGAAGGTTATGCAAAGAAAGAGAAGGTGGCTACCACGGGTGAGGATTTACGTGAAGGATTAACAGCCGTTTTATCAGTAAAAATGCCCAATCCGAAATTTTCATCACAAACTAAAGATAAATTAGTCTCGTCCGAGATCAAAGCGGTTGTTGAATCGTTAATGAATGAAAAATTTCAAGATTTTTTATTGGAAAATCCTCAAGATGCTAAAAGTATCGTATCAAAAGTGATTGAGGCTGCGCGTGCCAGAGAAGCAGCGCGTAAAGCACGAGAATTAACTCGACGTAAAAGTGCGCTGGATGTGGCAGGATTGCCAGGAAAATTAGCTGATTGCCAGGAAGAAGATCCGGGTAAATCTGAACTCTTTATCGTTGAGGGTGATTCAGCAGGTGGATCAGCAAAACAAGCAAGAGATCGAAAATATCAGGCGATTTTACCATTAAAAGGTAAAATCCTGAATGTGGAAAAGGCGCGCTTTGATAAAATGCTTTCTTCTGTTGAAGTAGCTACACTTATTACCGCTTTAGGCTGCGGAATTGGTCCCGAAGAATATTCACCGGACAAAACTCGCTATCATAGTATCATTATCATGACTGACGCAGACGTAGACGGGTCCCATATTCGCACCTTATTGTTGACCTTTTTTTATCGTCAAATGCCAGAATTGATTGAAAAGGGTTATGTTTATATTGCTCAACCACCCTTGTTTAAGATCAAAAAAAATAAACAAGAGCGTTATGTCAAAGATGAAAAAGCACTGGATGATTTACTGTTCCAATCCGCATTAGAAGGGGCAACTTTTTATCCGGGTGAGGGTTCTCAAATTACAGGCGACGAATTGGCGCAATGGGTAAATGATTATCAAAGTATCATGCTGCTCATCCAACGACTTGCCAAGCGTTATCCAAAGGAATGCTTACAAACATTAATGTACGCACCTGCTATTACAGAGAATCAATTGTCGCAACGCGAAACCATGGAAGGAATCATCAAGACAATTCAAGATAAACTAAATGCTCAATCTTTAGAGTCAATTTATTATGAAATCGAGCTAGTTCAAGATAAAGAACGGAATGCATGGCTTCCACAAGTTAAAATCACTAGCCACGGCGTTATCCGCAACTCATTGATTAATAAAGATTTATTTTTATCTCCTGATTATCGTAAATTGACTGATTTTGGTAATAAGTTAAATCAAATGATAAAACCAGGTGCCTATATTCAGCGGGATGAGAAAAAACAGTCTATTGAATCCTTTTCTCAAGCGATTGATTGGTTAATTACAGAGGCTAAAAAAGGTCAAACCATACAACGATACAAAGGATTAGGAGAAATGAATCCGGATCAATTATGGGAAACCACCATGGATCCTGAAAAACGCATTTTACTACAGGTAAGAGTAGAAGATGCGGTTGCGGCTGATCAAATATTTACAACTCTTATGGGAGATGAGGTAGAACCACGTCGTCAATTCATTGAAGCCAATGCCTTAGCGGTGATGAATTTAGATGTTTAATAAATTATCTATTTGAAAAATATATAATTTTATTGCTTTGTCTCAGCGTAAAAAAGGTTTTCATACGTCTAAAGTTGTCAGCGATATCGTGTAAAAGCATCTATAATAAAAAGAGGCTTTAAGCATAAGCTTTAGTGTGTGATTAAACTGACAAAGGGTGAGGTGACTATGGCCGAAGTGATTATACCTCCGAAAGATGAACAGAGAAGCCAACAGGCATTACAAGCATTGCGTGAGCAGTATGCCAATGCAACAAAAACAAAGATTATATCCAGTCCGGCTGATATAGATTCAAAAGACAAAATAATGGACGAGATGTTTAACTGGTGTAATGAACAAGCAAACATTGTCGTTTTAAAAAGTGCCACTATTTTATCTGCCGAACCTACCTCCCGTACGGTGCAAAACTGTAAATCTCTTTTGTTGAGCAAAGGTATCCATCCCGGGCAAGTATACGGTGCCACAGAAGCATTGATTAGCTTGTTATTAGCCAGCGGCCAAGAAGAAGAAGATACACGAAGGCATAAAGGCGAGACAAAGATTTCTTTTAGTGATCAGCAACGCCATTTAAGAGAATTAGTATTTGAAGCTGTACGTCAAAATGTCAGTGATATTCATATTCAGGTAAGGCAGACATACACCAAAATTCGTATGCGGCAACATGGTGAGTTACGAGTTTATGCAGAGTGGTCAGAAAGACTCGGACGTGAAATTGCCTCCGTTGCATTTAACAAAGAAACTGACCATGCCACATCACACTTTAATCCTCTGGTTCCGCAAGATGCTTCCATGCCATTGAAAATGCAGGGGAGAGACATACGTTTACGTCTAGCCAGTGTGCCGGCACATGGCGGCTTTGACATGGTTATGCGTATTCTTGCTACTGGTGAAGAGCGCACGAAAGAATTAGATCAATTAGGTTACACACAAAAACAAATCGATATCATTAAAATGGCAATGAAGTTGCCCTTCGGCGCCATTATCGTGGCAGGACCTACTGGGTCTGGTAAAACAACGACGCTTGCTAGCTGTATGGAAATGGTAGAATCGACACAAAAGCTGTATTCCATTGAAGATCCCGTTGAAAAAGTCGTCGAAGCCGCAACGCAAGTTCCCGTAAATACCGAGAAAGAAGACCGAAGTTTCGCGAGCATGGGACGTGCTGCTTTACGTATGGACCCTGATGTCATCATCTTAGGTGAAATGCGTGATGAAGATACAGCCCACGTGATGGTGAGAGCGTCCATTACAGGACACTTGGTGCTGACGACATTGCATACCAATAGAGCCACCGCCATTGTGACCCGTCTGGTTGATATGGGTATTTCACCTGTTCTTCTCAGCGATAGCAGCGTACTGCGATGCTTAATGTGTCAACGATTAATTGCGAAAGTATGCCCAGGATGTGCGATTCCTTTACGATCCTCGGAAAAACATCAACCCTTTATTGCAGATTGGGAAGCAGTATTGGGTAAAGAGATATTGGATAAGGCAAAAGCCAGAGGAAATGGCTGTAATCAATGCGGTCGATCAGGTGTGGGTGGACGAATTGTGGTAGCTGAAGTGATTTGGGTTGATGAAGAAGGCCGGCAATACATTCAAAAATGCGATACCTTAAATTGGGAAAAATATTTAAAGTCGAACGGCTGGCAAGATTTTCGTGATCGTGCCGTTGAGTTGGTAGAAGCCGGTTTATGTGATCCATTTGATGCTGAAAAAGTTGTAGGGCCGATTAATCCAGCAACTCAAGCTAGAATCTTTAAGTACATTTAAGAGAAAACGACCATGGAATTTACAGTAAGTACACTTAATGATTTTATAGGAAAGCTAATTTTGGCATTCAAACGTTGGCAATTTGGGAACAAAAAGCAACTTGCCTTTCTTGAAGATTTATATCTTCTTATTAACGACGGTATACCAGCAAACCGAGCTGTTGAAATGATGAGTCAAGTTACGAAAGGATTAACGCGTGAAGTAGCACATTCTCTCACAGAAAAAATTGCTGAAGGACAACCATTAGCAGAAGGAATGCGTGAATGGTTCTCTTTGAATGTCGTTGAAATTGTGCGCGTAGGCGAATCAGGTGGCGCATTAGCTCAGACAATGAAATCCGCAATTAATATGCTTTCTCAACAAGGTGTCGCGATCGGTGCATTTATTGCTGCTGTGACGTATCCTCTCATCGTTATTGGGACCGCTTGTGCAGTTATCATTTATTTGAATAATTCTGTCTTCGTTCAATTTCGTATGATTAAGCCTATGGATCAATGGCCGCAAGCAGGCCGAACACTTGTAGGTGTCGCACATATAATTGAAAGTTGGTGGTGGGTTTCAATCGTTGCGATCGTTGCGATCTCCATCATCTTGCGGCGTATTATGACTAGTTATACGGGTATACTTCGTGAACAGTTAGATAAAGTTCCTCCTTTTTCTTTTTATCGTCGACTAACCGCAGCTCGATTATTAGAGACATTAGGATTGTTAGTCGCGAATGGTGTAGTGTTTAAATCTGCTATCAAAGTAATGCAATATCAGGCGAATCCTTACACGCTATCTCATCTTTCCAAAATGGAACATTTGTTAAGTATGGGTAAAACAAATATTGCAGATGTATTGGCAACAGGACTCGTGGATGATAGTGATTTGATGAGATTGCGAGTGATGGCAGAAGTAAAAGGATTTGAGCACGGCTTAATACGTATGGGTATAAGAGGGACAGAGCAAGCAACACTTACATTAAAATTTATCGCACGAATTATTGGCGGTTTGTTGCTGATTAGTGGCGGTGCTCTTATCATCCTAATCATTCAAGGAATTTACCTCACAGGTATGTCGATGGGTACAGCATAAAGAGGTATTCTGTGATCAAGAGTATAAAGCATCAAAAAGGCGTCGGACTGCTCGAGCTTCTCATGGTGATCGTGATAGGGCTCTCTCTTACTTATTTTGCTTTTAAGCAATATATCCTCTGGCGACGTGATGCGGATGTTATCCAGGTTCAAGCTAATGTAAATACACTTTACCAAGCATTAGGTAACTACTTTCGGGCAAATTGTAGCCTCAATAGTCATCCCGATACAACTGCTTTAAGCCAGCTTTCTACCTCGGTCTCTGTACCGGTCACGATAAGTGAATTGACAAATGGTGGCTATTTGACAACAACTTTACCCGTGAGCCCATTAATTGATTATTCGACAGCAGCGCAAGGCTACATACTTCAATTCAATCAGATACAGCCGCTGCCAAGTAGAACGATAGGTTTGTCTCCACCCAATACAGCGCCCACTGCTCCGGTGGGTCAAATTATTTTGTGGCAAGCCCAAGTAGCAGTTCTATTAAAGGATTCATCCAATGCAGCCATTTATCAACAATTATTAGTAGCAGATTGTCTATCACAGGCAGCGGGATCGACTGTGGCTCCCTGTTCTGGTACATCGGCCCCCTCCACACAAGCTTTCGCAGTTTGGGAGAGGCAACCCTCAAGCGTAATGTCAGATTATTGGTCCACCATTCCTAATGTAAAAATATTTACTCAAATGTATACCACGGACCCGATACTTGTTTTAACCAATGGCTTTCAAACAAACACCCAGTATTATGTATGTGGTTCTTAAGAGGTGAGTGAATTTATGAGAATGCATCAAAGGAAAAACAAAGAAGGCTTTACACTGCTTGAAATGCTGCTGGTGTTAGTGATCATTAGCGTCATTATTTATGCTGCTTTTGGTTATCTTCAACAAAGAACAATACAAATGCGGGTGGACAGAACCTCTATTCAGATGCAACAAATTTTAAATGCTTCGCTTTCTTATTATGTCACGAATGGAAGTTGGCCGGGAAGTGTTGCTACCATGCAAGGTACTTTTTTACCACCTAGTAGTGTTACTTTACAAAGTCCATGGGGAAATCAATATTCCATTTCAGTTTATTCTCCGACTCCGGCAACAGGTCAACCCACACCTCCCCCGCAGTTGTATGTGTGGACACCTATCACTAGCGGAGGTGGAAGTAATGGAACAGCAGCGGGTGCTGCTAACATCATAGCAGGAACTCTACCGTTAGCTTATACCACCACAGATACTAGCGGTACTGCCGGCAGTCCTGGCCAACCTCCTGTGGCAGGCAGTACTTGCAGTGCTTCATCATCCACTTGTTTTGTGGTCGCAAGTGTTAATATTCCAGGACAAAATTTAAATAACGCTCGCGCTGTCAATTTTGCTGGCTTATATCACAATGGTGCTTGTGTACCAGTTCCACAATGTCCTGTCGACAATTCAAATAATACGATGATCCCGCAAATTATGGTTGTACCCGTTTCTGTGAGCGGCTTGAATGATAACGGGGTGAATAACGTTTATCCCATCAGCAGTTTTAGTGCTTACGCAAAGGGTAACACTCCTTTAGATACGGCGCCGCTAGCTTGCAATGATTCTACAGCAGCACCGCCTTGCGCGGATGCCGCTAACAGTAATGGTCCGATTGCTACCGCATATTGGCGTGTATGTTTACGAGTGGTGACAGAAAGGGGAAATGTTCAAGATACAGTTGGAACGACGAGCAATCAAAATAATACAAACTATTCTAAAAATGTGACGGTCATGGCGATTACTCGTTGTGCTGTTCAGAATGAACCAGCGGGATCTAACTTCAATGTGTTTAGTAACTAAAATCTGTAAAGTATTTCTCACTACGCACCGTATGCATTGATATGGTGGGCTAAAAAGCTCTTACACATTTTATTTATATCTCTTATACTTGATAACTAAAATTGTTCAAGATATCTTGGGCAGAGGATCATGGAGATACAGGATGAAATGCCAGATCATGATGAAGCGTAGGTTATTAATCAATTCTCTTCTCTTCATTTTTCCGCTAACCGCTTCTGCTGGATGGGAAGTCACCAAACCACAAACTGTTGCTCCACAAGAACCTTTTTTTCAGACTAGACCTGCTCTTGTACCAGAAGCTGGGTGGAAAGTCACTAAGCCCCAATCTGTTGTTCCACGAGAACCTTTTTTTCAAGCCAGACCTGTTCTTGTACCAGGAAAAAAGTTATTGCCTGCCACTTATAGCAGTTCTGCTTTTCCCAATCAATACGCTGATCTTGGTCAACCTGCTGCTGTTTACGCAGTAAGTATCAGTGGATCATTAAAAGAAAATGTTGAACGCATCATGAGCCGCTATCATTGGAAAGTGAAATGGAAAGCATCCTATGATTTTAATTTTGATGGGCGAGTCACGGGTTCTAGTTTGCCGAATGTAGTTTCAAAATTATTTCAACCATTTCCTCTGCAAGCTGTTATGTATCCTGATAATCGCACATTACTTGTCATCCCTAGATCCCGAGCATAGGAAAAGAACGATGCTAAAGAAATTTATAATCTTGCTTTTCTCCTCAGTCATTATGCTGACGGCGTGTCATAACCCTGTTTATAATCAGACACAAGGAAATGTTGCTGATGTGAAAATTAGATCTCAAACAGCGCGCTTTAAATCAGATAATGATGCTAAACCTCTGCCGCCGCTTTTAATGAAGCAAGGTCCTTACGTAGATACTACTCCCATCAGCCTTGAAAGTTCCCCCTCTTGGCTTTCTGAGCACATAGTTATTCGAGGAGATCAACTGCCCTTCTCCTACTATAGCCGAACGATTGCAGCAGGAGCGGGTAACAACGTACTGACTAAATATCAAATCGGATTAGATCCAGCCATTAATGTCAGCATCAATTATTCCGGTCCCATTAAAGGTGCTCTTGAATTATTGGCATCAAAAACAGGGTATGTTTATTCTCTTCGTCGCAATAGTGTTTATTGGCAGGCGTTTATCACCAGAACAATGGATATTGCCTTCATGCCAGGTGGAACAGATTACTTAATGGGTAAGAAAAGCCAAGGCGGCAGTACAACGACAAGTCAATCAAGCGGAAGCCAGGTGCAAAATTTTGTGAGCAGTGACTCATCCGATGGCGAGTATAGTAGTCTCTCCGCCAAGTTATCAATTTGGGATGATTTAAACGTTAGCATCAAGCAATTGCTTTCACCAGATGGGAAAGTGACGGTATCTGAAGCTACTACCACTGTTACTGTGAGAGACCGGCCTACCAACGTTCAGTTGGTAGAACAATATATTGTAAACTTAAATAAAAGCTTATCTAAACAAGTCTTAGTTAAAATACAAGTACTGGAAGTGACTTTAGAAAACGATTGGAACTTTGGTATCGACTGGCAGCTTATTGCTAAGGCTTTTAAAAACTCACCTTTTGTTATCAATGGAAATTATGGAACCCCTGTTAACATCACCTCATTTACTCCGCAACCGACGATCAACGCTAATGGTCTTACTGGTACGACTGGAACTGGTCCTCTTTCAGTTCCTCAATTTGGTGTTAACGAGAATCAATTTCCATTTAAACCAGGTGCTAATACGATACCTAGCTATGTCATTTTGCTTAATGCGTTGAGCCAACAAGGGCATACTTCAATTGTGTCAGAGCCACGAGTGGTTTGTATGAATAATCAAGTGTCAGTGGTTAGGATTGTGACACAAAATGGTTATATCGCTAGTATCCAAAACACAACAGCGGTAGGTAATGGACAACAAAATACCGTTAATACAGTCACATCACAAGTTACTCCTGGTAACCTGATTACAGGTCTTACCCTTTACGTATTACCCAAGATCATGAAAGATGACGTTTATATGCAAGTTAATGCTGATTTATCTGCAAACCTTGGATTTCAAACAGTAGTGGCTGCAGGTACAACACTACAGTTACCTAATATTACTGAGAAGCACTTCAATCAACGCAGTAAGATACACTCAGGCGATACATTGATATTGGCGGGCATGAGACAAGTGAAAAACATAGCCAATGCTAACCAATTCCTTTACTCGCAGGCATTAGGCGGTAAAGGGTCGCAGCAGATCAATACAGAAACTATTGTGCTGATTACACCAATCGTTTTACCTGGGACTCCATAATGCCATATATTACTCGTGAAGATGGAGAACATTTTGTTATACCGTCTTATCGGGATGTGCTCACTGTAAGACAAACGAGTCAATTGAAAAAAGAAATTCTTTTGTTGAGCCAAAGTTACGGCGAATATATTACCTTACAGAAAAAAAGTGTAGCTCAATATGAAGTAGCTTTTTCGCCGGATACAGGGTATTTGCTTGGGGAATCTATCTGGCATCATTTTAAAAAACCAGTAGACATGATTTATTGTGAGGCTATACCGAATACCACGGAAGCTATATTAGTTATTGTCAAATCAAGTGGCGTTTATCTCGATGGTAGTTTTCCATTAGACAGTATTCCTGAAGAATTAATTATCTTTTTAACACAACAAAATAATTTTGAAATTTATACCTATGGCGATGTACCGATTAGTGAATCAGCTGAATCAGGTAAATTTAGCTTTGAACCAGGATCGGTCAAGTCATTTCAAGTGTTAAATAAACCTGTATTTCCAACCTTACCGTTGCTGAAAATCTATCAACTGCAATTGGTGGATCCCGTTTTAAAGGAACAGGGGATTGGCATATTTCCCATTAAGCAAATTCTATCCTTTGTCGTTGTAGCGGGATTGGTTTGGATGGGTTGGTGGTATCTTACGTCAGAGCGTGAGGAAGCACCCAGGGAAGCTGCGACCGTCAATCCTTACCAATTCTATCTAAATACTTTAAATTCTCCAGACCCTTATAGCGAAATCACACAGCTAATTAATATGCTAAACTTAATGGAGACTATCCCTGGATGGTCAATAAAATCGATCAGTTATACCAGTGGATCAGTAACAGCTTCGGTATTATCAAGTGGGGGTAGTGTTGAAGATTTATTAACATGGACTTCTAAGAATAATATGCTGCTTGATATTAAAACTAATGGTATTTATATAACCACTAGTATTCAATCACAAAAAAGATCTTATCCCACGGAGATATATTCGATCAAGAAGGTAGTTGCTGTTTTAGTAGATAGGTTAGCAACAGTTTATCCAGGAAATAATTTAACACTGGGTAATTTTGTTAAAAAAGGGCTGATTACAGATGTCACAATTACCGTTAACCTAAGGCTGGTTTCGCTCTTTGTATTGGATTTAATTGCGAAGCAATTTAAGAATTTACCTTTAGTGATACATACGGTTTCATTAGATGCTTCGGAAGGAAATCTTTACAACGGTACCATTACACTTGAAGCAATGGGAAGCTAATTATGGCAGACAAGATGCAAACTCTTAAAAGCATGACAACACGCCAAAAAGTAACGGCAGTAATAGTTGTTGTCGTTGTAGTAATTGTTATTTGGGAAGTCATGGGATTATTTGGAGGTGGAGGAGGCGGAAACTCTAATATAAGGCCTGCTTCTACAACCACAAATACAAACAAAATGATGCCGCCGAAAACCCCTTCCATGGCAGCATCTGCAGGAACCACAATGCCAACAGCAGGCGCTAATGTGAATCCACAGCAAATTACTCCGCAACAAGCACAATTGACACAAGCAACAGGAGCCTCTCCTCAAGAGGTTGATCTCATTAAAATGCAACAAGAAACTCAATCAAAATATATTACGGCGTTAAATCAGCTACAAATGCTTAAAGTGTCTCGTGACATAGCTGAAGCTAATCAAGCGATTATGGCAGCGAAATTGGCATCGGTTACTTCTGAGAAAAAGATCGTGGATATGCTGACTGCGCCAACCCCGCCTTCTACTCCGGAAGCATATGCTAAAAATCTCGTTAATCCAACGACCGCAGGTGGTCCTCAACAGGCGACACCCCAAACTCAACCTCAACCTCAACCTCAACCAGCCACCTATACAGTCATCTCTGTATCAGAGCTACAGTTTCGTTGGAGCGCGGTTTTAGGGCATAAAGGCAGCCTTTATAGCGTCCATGTGGGTGACCTGCTTCCTCCTGATGGGTCAAAGGTCGTTTCTATTGATAAGTCAGGTGTGGTATTAGAAAAAGATGGGGTAAAGACAAAAATATCGTTGGTCCCCCTTATTTAATTGATTTATCTAAGGGGTTTGAGGGGTTTGAACATTTCTGCATCGGCTAGCGAAATGTCAACAGCCCTTAGTTCCCCGGTAAAGATTCGAGAGGCGGGTCCTGTCATGCGAATAGTTTGTTGGTGACCTTCCCAACCAATCGATAAAGCTCCATGAGGAAATTCCACTGTGACTGGATGTTGCAACCAGCCATTCGCAATTCCTGCTACAGCAGCAGCACAAGCATTGCTTCCGCAGGCAAATGTTTCACCTACCCCTCTTTCATAAGTACGCAAGCGAATATGGTGAGGAGTCACGATTTCCATGAAGCCAACATTGGCGCCATGAGGAAAGAGTATGTGTGATGAAATTTCAGGGCCTAATTGATCAGCGCGGACTTGAGCAATCGATGGAACGTTAACAATAGCATGAGGATTACCCACAGAAAGGACAGTGAGTAAAACATTTTTTTTATGACTTTGTAGGGGTAATTCCATCAATGTTTCTTGAATTTCTGGCGATCCCATTGTAACGCTGATCTCAGCATAATTTTTGATGGAAACCGGATAAACACCAGCGCTTGTTTCAAGTTGAAAATTAAGTGAAGTCTGTAATCCTTCTTCATGAATAAAACGAGCAACACAGCGAAGACCATTTCCACATTGTTCTGCTTCACTACCATCGGCATTGTAAATGCGACAAAAAAAATCTGCGCGATTTGAGGGTTCAATGAGAAGTAGCTGATCAAAACCAATTCCAGTATGTCGATTAGCCAATTGCGGAATAAGTGAGGGTGAATGAAAAAAAGGCTGCGCGAGCGCATCGATAACGACAAAGTCGTTACCCAAGCCGTGCATTTTTGTAAAGCGAGTTGTTTGTTGTTTTGTGGTCATGGTTGCTCAACTAGTTGTAGTTGTTTGTTGTTTTGATTCTTTGGGTAAATATAATGCACCAAATTGACCACATCCAAACAGTAGTCCTACTATACAAAATATTAATCCTAAACGGACACAAAGTTGATTCGTCATGTTAATCCTGATTTTTTTGCACCGATAACCGATCTATCAATGCAAGATTGATATGTTCACTAGAAACCTGATTTTTAATCTGTTGGAGAATAGAGGGAAGCAATTGTTTGCCAAGTTCAACACCCCATTGATCAAAAGAATTCACATTCCAAATGGTTCCTTGTACGAAAATTTTATGTTCATAAAGAGCAATGAGCGCACCTAAATGACGAGGGGTGAGGCGATCAATAAATATAACGTTGCTAGGCTTATTCCCAGCGATGATTTGATGTTGGGCAAGTTCGCTGGCATGTTCATGGGTATAATTCAGAGTAAGTAATTCTTGATACGCTTCATCAAATGTTTTGCCGCGCATGAGCGCTTCAGCTTGGCTTAATGCACTAGCGATTAAAATATCGTGATGCGAGGAAATAGACAGCTTTGTCGTTGATTCACCTACCAAGATGAGGTCAACAGGAATGAGATGTTGTCCTTGATGTAATAATTGATGATAGCTATGTTGGCCTATCATCCCTTCCTCGCCAAATAGTACTGGTCCAGTAGAATAATGAATGGGATCTCCAGCGATTCCTACACTTTTGCCATTACTTTCCATGTCTGCTTGTTGCAAATAAGGGACGAGATAGCGAAGACGGTGTGAATAAGGGACGATAGCCTGCGCGCTGCTGCCAAAAAAATTCATATACCAAATGCCAATCAGAGCTAATAAAACAGGCATATTTTTTCTAAATTCCGTTTGTCTGAAATGGTTATCCATTTCATAAGCACCTTCTAGGAAAAGATCAAACTGTTGATTTCCTATCATGAGCATGAGAGGAAGTCCGATAGAAGACCAGATTGAATAGCGACCGCCTATCCATTCCCATAACGGAAAAATATTGTCTTTATGTAGTCCAAATTCTAGGGCTTTATCTGTCGCAGCAGTGACAGCGATAAAATGATGCTTCATCACTTCATTACCGAATAGATGTTTCATCCAGGCTAAGATGCTAGTTGCATTGGTTAATGTTTCGAGGGTTGAAAAGGATTTTGAAGAAATAATAAATAAAGTGGTTTCAGGATCGATTTGTTGTAACACGTCATTAAGATGATCTTTATCCGCGCTCGCAATAAAATGAAACTGTAACGGTGTAACGGCAAAATCTTTGAGGGCATGAACACACATCATGGGTCCGGTATAGGACCCGCCTATACCAATATTGACGATATGTGAAATGGGCTTGCCGGTGACCCCTTTCCATGTTTTCGTGTGAATGGCATTGACACAGTCACGCAATTTTTTTTGTGATTGCGTTATAAGCGGGGCGATATTTTCCCCTTGTATCATAATGGGCGTATGATTTTGATCACGTAATGCGGTATGCAGCGCGGGCCGTTTTTCGGTGGCATTGACTGGATAGCCAGAAAACAAGGCATTTATTTTATCTAATAAACCAATGCGATGAGCAAGATTGCAAAGTAGAGACAGGGTTTGGTTATTAATTCGGTTTCGAGAATAATCCAGGAAAATATCATTACAAGATAAGGTAAAATGGGAAAAACGATTTCTATCATGCGCAAACAAGTCTCGCATGTGTAAATCTGCGATTTCTTTTTGATGGTTTGCGAGTACTTGCCATTCCTTAAATTCGGTAAGATGTCTCATCGGATATATTTTTCGTTTAGACAAAACCAATGGTATATTATATGATTTTCCACGATAACAGTAATGATTTTGATCTCGCTTTGCTATAGATGTTAAGTAAGAGGGCTATGTAATCATGGAAGAGCTATTTCAATGTCTTGAAAAGAAGATCAAAGAGCTGGTTGATCAAAATACCAAGCTGAAGCAATCCAATCTGCATCTCCATCAAGGCAAGCATGTACTCACACGTGAAAAAGATGCGTTATTAGCTAGACAACAAAAAGCTATTTCACAGATTGAAAATTTAGTAGCCAGACTAAAAGCCATAGAGAATCAATCATGAACATAAAAATTGTGAATACGACGATCGAAATTTTGGGTAAAATGTATCCAATCAGATGCCCTGAGTCTGAGTTAGCTTCTCTACAACAAGCCGCAGAGTATCTTAATCAAAAAATGACCGAAGTGGAGGCATCTGGGAAAGCGATTAATCTCGAGCGCATTGCGATTATTACCGCGCTCAACATTTCCAATCAATATTTGCAATTAGATCAGCAAAAAAATAATCATATGAACAAGATAAATCAGCGTATCACCCATTTACAAAATAAATTGGATGCTGCTATTAACCAAACCTTGCAAACGGAGTTGATTTATACAACCGAGTAAGACTTTATCTAAAATACAACTCAGAAAACATTTTCGCGATATTCGTAACCATATTTCCAGTTCATATCGAATTGAAGCCGCGAAAAATGCAGCTTCTATTTTTTCGCAGCATGCTTTTTTTAAGCAAAGTGAACATATTGCTTGTTATCTTGCGGTAAAGAATGAATTTGATTGCACGCCCTTGATTGAAGGCATTTGGAAGGCAAAAAAGCATTGCTATCTTCCTGTTTTAACTGAAAAAAATGCCCTCTTTTTTGTTCGATATCAATATGGGGATGCGTTGCATTTAAATCGTTATTCAATCTTTGAACCCATAGACCATACTCATATCCTGGCGGCTGAAAATTTAGATAGCGTATTAATGCCGCTGGTGGCATTTGATAAGCAAGGTCATAGGCTAGGAGCTGGTGGGGGATATTATGATCGAACGTTCGGTTTTCTTGCGCCCTCCTCGAGCAAGAAGCCCCATATGATTGGATTGGCTTATGCAGTGCAAGAAGCAGAGTTTATTCCATCAGATCCATGGGATATCGCGTTGAATGGTGTTGTAACAGAAAAAGAGTTTCTCATTTTTCCCTGAATAAACGAATTTTTGCTTTTTCTTGGGTGACCAGTCCCCCTTTTAACACTTCGCCCAGGATAGGCATAAACGCATCGATTTTTTCGAGTGTATCAATAAGTTCAATGATGACAGGCAAATCAGTAGAAAGCTGTAATATTTTGTGGGTATGAATTTGACTATGCCCACCATAACCTTCTATGCCGCGTAATACGGTAGCCCCCGCAATGCCTTCGGCTTTTGCGCGACGTACTATCCATTCGTAAAGCGGCATACCATCTTTCTTATCGGATTCACCGATGAATATGCGTAGGAGATATCCTTCTTCAGACAAGTTCATACGTATTTATTCCTTCAGGAACGTGGCCCGAATAACTTCCCAAGCTAGCATCCCATCTTGCCATTATCTTGACCCGTTCTTCAATTAAAAAAGCTCGATGTACAGCAAGTACACCTGCGCTTTTTCTCATTCAGAACGTATCAATCTGGGTGCCAGTTTGGGAAGTTATTCGGGCCACTTTATTGTCCTAAATAATAACCTAGCCACACTGCAAATAAACCGACAAAAACTTGCAATAAAATATTGCCAACACCAAGAAGGAATTGTCCATCACGAATCAGGGAAAAGGTTTCTAATCCAAATGTTGAGAAAGTGGTAAATCCACCTAATATTCCGATTTGTAAAAAAACTCTTACTTCAGGTGTCAGCGCGATACGAGATTCTGCAAGACTGGCTAATAAGCCAATAAAAAAGCAACCTAGTACGTTAATCGTCAAGGTTCCATAGGGATAAAACGGATAATCCAACGATCGATAAATAACATCGTTGAGTAAATAACGCATAATTGTGCCAATAAAACCGCCAAATCCAGCCAATAAAATAGTTTGCATGACTCTCCAAGAATATGTTATCGACGAATAGTGATTCCTTATGGGGATGCGCTTGCCACGACTAAACTAATAAGTTCGCGAATCGCGATAAAGAACATGGTGTAATCAATGTTGGTGCTGCCATGTAACATAGTCAGTAATCTATCCCAGCGATCAAGCGAACGCTGATTGTTATTCATCCATTTGTCAATGAGCTTCAAAGCGCTTGGCTCATTTCTATCTCGGTTCATAATAGAAATGGTTAATGCACGCTGTGCAATATCTAATTCATCGCGTAAAGATAGGCGTGCGAGTGTGTTCCAATGCCCTTCTCGGCTGTCACTTGCAATCTGATCTCGGAACCAAACTAAGTTAATGCGCTCTCCACAAGCGAAATAGACTTTGGCAGTTTTGACTAAATCGAATTGATTTTTTGTTGCGACATCAATGATATTAAGTGCGGTATAAATCGCGCGATGGGTGGCAATACGTCGCGCTATCTCTTTTGATAATCCCGCTTTTAAAAATGATTCTGTCAGTGAGGTGAGATAATCTTTTGTGAAACCAGCCATGAGATTGGGAATTAAATCTTCTAGAGATTTGATGCGTAGAGAAAAATGGTCGATGATTTTTTGTAAATCTCCTTTGAGATGATCGCCGTGTAAAAACCAACGTGTCGTTAGATTGATGAGATTGCGTATATTATGAAGCATGTCATATTGATCAGACATGGGAATTTTAAAAGCCAATTGCTCGATTTGTTTTTGCAATTCACGTGTTCCATAAATGCGTGAAGCAACAGCATGAGCCCGCACAATTTCTTCCACTGTCGCACCTGTTTCCATCTGCAAGCGATAGACAAATGTGATGCCCATCTCATTGATCACTTGGTTGCTAAGTTGAGTGGCAATAATATCGCGGTTTAAGCGGTGTTCTGACAGGGCAGACGCAAATTTCTTGCGTATTGATTCAGGAAAAGCTGAATCCAAAATCTGACTCATGAAGGGATCTTCTGGTATTTTTGATTGAAGAATTCCTTGTTTGACTTGGATTTTTGTGTAGGCAAGCAATACAGCTAATTCAGGCCGGGTTAATCCTCCTGCTCCAGCTTTGCGATCCACTAATTCTTTTTCATCTGGTAAAAATTCAACTTGTCGATTGAGAAAACCTTGTTCTTCTAAGTCTTTTATATAAGCTGTATGCAAAGAAATATTTCGCTTAGCGGAATAAGCAGAATAACTCATTACTAAAGCTTGTTCATAATTATCATTTAGAACAAGCTGGGCGATTTCTTGCGTTAAAGATGCTAATAATTCATTACGTTTCTTCTGCGATAATTTTCCTCTATGAGTTTCATGATCTAATAAAATTTTGAGATTGACCTCATGATCGGATGTATCTACGCCAGCTGAATTATCGATAAAATCCGTATTGATGAGCCCACCTTGCAAGGCAAATTCGACACGACCTAGTTGCGTGAACCCTAAATTTCCTCCTTCGCCAACCACTTTGCAACGTAATTCATTGCCATTTATCCGGCAATAATCGTTAGTTCTATCGCCAGCATCAGCTTGAGTTTGGCTGCTCGATTTCACATAGGTGCCAATGCCGCCATTGAATAACAAATCGACCGGTGCTTTCAATATGGCGCGTATTAATTCATTAGGTGGAAGAGATGAGACATCGATACCTAGTACTTGTTTCATTTGTGGAGTGATATCGATGGATTTGAGGCTGCGTTTAAAAATGCCGCCGCCTTTTGAAATCAGTTTTGCATTATAATCTTCCCAAGATGAAGTGGGTAAATTAAACAGTCGAGCACGCTCATAATAAGAAATTTCTGGATCGGGGTCGGGATCGACAAAAATATGTCTATGATCAAAACCCGCGATCAATTTAATATGTTTGGAATAAATCATACCATTGCCAAACACATCTCCACTCATATCACCAATACCAACAACAGAAATGTTGGTTTTTTCTATCTCAATATTTAATTCACGAAAATGACGTTTAATAGACTCCCAGGCGCCACGAGCTGTGATCCCCATTTTTTTATGGTCATAGCCGGTTGAACCACCTGAAGCAAACGCATCGCCTAACCAAAAATCATAATCGGCAGAAATACCATTAGCGATATCGGAAAAACTTGCGGTGCCTTTATCAGCTGCGACGACAAGATAAGGATCAACGTCGTCATAGCAAACGACTTGACTAGGACGAATAAATTTTGTGTCTTTGATATTATCAGTGAGATCTAACAATCCACTGATAAAAGATTTGTAACATTGAATGACTTCTGCTTGCACCATGTCACGATTGGCTTGAGCAGGTAGCGCTTTGAGAACAAAACCACCTTTGGCACCAGATGGAACGATCACTGTATTTTTTACTACTTGTGCTTTCATTAAGCCTAAAATTTCTGTACGAAAATCTTCAAGTCTATCCGACCAACGAATTCCGCCGCGCGCGACTTTTGTATTTCTCAAATGAATGCCTTCAAAACGAGGTGAATAAACGAAGATTTCATATAACGGCATAGGAAGTGGAAGTTCTGGAAGAGTGCGTGAATTTAATTTGAGCGATAAATATTCTTTGAGTTTCCCTTCGCTATCAGTTTGAAAATAATTCGTTCGCAAGGTGGCTTTGATCAGTTCATACATTCGCCTGATAATTCTATCTTCATCCAGGCTAGTGACAGAGTCTAACGCTTGTAAAATTTCTTGATCTATTTTTAGCGCCTGATTTTTTGTTTTTGTGTCTTGCCGAGGATTGTGTAATGCAAAAAAGAGATCAATTAAACTTTTAGTGATGGATGCATGATTAACAAGCGCTTTTTCGATGTAAGGCTGACTGAAGCGAAAACCAATTTGACGAAGGTATTTTGCATACGCTCGCAAGATCACGATTTCACGCCATGAGAGAGAAGCGGATAATACTAATTTGTTAAACCCGTCGTTTTCCGATAAGCCCAAATAAACTTGGGTAAATGCATCTTGAAATAATTCTCTCACCTTTTCGAGATCAAACGTGCCGTGGCGATAAGTCACCATGAAATCACTAATCCAGACAGTTTGATTCTTATCTAGAGTGATTTTATGCGGTGTCTCATTATCTGTGCACAAATCAAGGTTTTCGAGCATGGGTAAGATATCAGACAGCGGAATGGGTCTTTGCCATTGAAATAAACGCAGATGCAACAAGTCTTCAGCCGCTTCTTCAGGAAAAACATAAAAATTAATTTCTAAGGGTTTTTGTATAGAAAGCTTTTCTATGTAATCAATATCGCTGATAGCTGTTTGCACGTTGTAATCATCAATATAGCTAGCTGGAAAGCCGTCACAGTACTTTTTGCTAAGTAAAAGACCTTTTTTATTGCCGTATTGTTTGATGAGATCGTTTTGAAATTGTTCTTTCCATGTTTGTGCCATTGAGGAGTTCCTATGAAATTCCATATCAGATTAAGGCCTGTTGACAATTCTACTATGCCGGTCAGAAATCATTGATTTTCTGCGATCCGCTGCTCACATACCAACAACCCCAGCTTAAAGCATGCTGGGGTAAACTCCTGCTGCGCTGCGGTTCTCAAAAATCAATGATTTCTGTCGCGGCCTAGCGAATTGTCAATAGGCCTTAACTGTGACTACTCAATAAATCTTCGCCAAAAAGCAGACGGCGGTCAATGATTACATTTTCTTCCAATCATCGGAATCGATAATGCGTCCAGATTTAGGTTGGTGTTTGATGATGGACTTGGGAGGAAAAAAACGATTACGTATCCAACTGATGACAAATAAAATAAATCCAATGATGGCGCCCAAAAGAAAAAGATAAGCCAATATGACTATGCTGAAGGCAAAAGCGACAATCGCAATGCCAAGCAAAATAAAAGGGATGAGCTGCTTAAGAAATCGTTGCATGACTGAATCTCTTTAGAATTTATCCCAAAATTCTTCTCTGGCTTGTGATTGCTCAGGTTGATCACGTAATGAAAAGACACGAGTGTGTTTTTCGATTTCTTTACGTTGAGAAGCAGATAATTTAGGGTGTTTTTTATCATAATCAATAAGAAATTCGTCTAGTTCACTTATATAATAGGTTAAGCCGAGCATGGCTCTTATATTTATCATGACGAATCTCCTCTAATCCGGCTAAGATGAGAGATTATAGCAACATTTACAGAATAATGTACAAAGTAAGGTGTGTCTTGGCGATTGTGCAGAAAATCAATGATTTATGACCGGCATAGTAGAATTGTCAATAGGACTTTAATGGAGATTCAATGAGATTACTATATCTAATAACCATCTTAGGGATGATAGTTGGTTTGTCCAATCCGGCTGCAGCAAAAGCGCAAAAAGAGCCACCTTCTAAACAAATTCCTACCGCTTCTGCACGAGCAAAACCAAAAACTAAAGTTAATACGGTTGCTGTCAAGGCAAGTCCAACCTACATTTATGGGGGGCACAGTTGGTCAATGAACTTAACTCAGCCATTCGTTCTATGAATTCAAATGCTGCGATTGCTGTTTACGTGAAATCGATGAAAGATGGTGAGTCCCTTTATGCGCGTAATGTTTACCAACCTATGACGCCAGCCAGCACAATGAAAGTGCTCACAGCTGAAGCAGCGCTCATTTATTTAAAACCTCAATATCGGTTTGCAACGCAACTTTTTACTGATGCTAAAACTGTCAGAAATGGCGTGCTAGAGGGCAATCTTTTTGTGGTGTTAGGGGGCGATCCAACGCTAACATTTAACGATATGCTTGATTTAATGAGTAACTTGAGAGCTCAGGACATCACGTCGGTGCAAGGGAATGTGTATATTGATAATACGGCTTATGATCAAAATTTTTATGGGCCCGGTTGGGAATGGAAAGATAAGAGTTATTGCTATGCAGCACCGATTAGTGCAAGCATCATCAATCATAATTGCTTGCCCTTTAGATTGGTCTCCTGCTAAAGCAGGACAAACAGCTCAAGTTGAAACATCATCCAAGTTTTTTTATCCCGAGATTAAAAATTCCGTTGTCACCAAAAGCAGTCGAACTCGTGCTTGCACATTACATTTATCTAATAACTTAACCAATGGCCTTGAAATTGATGGTTGCATGCCAACTGGACAATATGCCTGGGGATTAAGTTATGTCGTGACTGATGTACCCGAATACGATCGTGCTCTGTTTAAAGGTGTGCTTGATCAATTAGGCGTTAAAGTCTATGGCCATGTGACATTTGGTTCAGCGCCAGAGAACCTATCGTTAATCGCCCTACATGCTTCGAAACCATTATCTGAATTGATCAAGGAGATGTTAAAAAAATCAGATAATGTTATTGCGGGAGCAATCTTCAAGAAAGTTGGACAATTGTATACCCATCGTCAGGGTAGTTGGGAAAATGGTAGTGTGGGGGTATCGCAAATTTTAGCAAAACGTGCAGGGGTGGATGTATCTGGATTACGCATTTTAGATGGCTCTGGTTTATCACCTGCTAATCTCACCAAGCCCGCACAAATGATGCAAGTATTGAATTTCGCTTATCACCATAATCAGACGAGTGATGCGTTTATTTCTGCGCTTCCGATCGCTGGGGTGGATGGTACGCTAAAACATCGTATGGGAAATATTGCGCGTAAAGTCAGAGCAAAAACGGGAACAATTTCAGGTGTAGTGAGTCTAGCGGGTTATGCTGTGAGTGGGGATAAAGAACCACTGCATTTGTCATTATCATTAATGGAAATAAGGGCATGACTTGGCGGTATAAGGAACTGGAAGATACCATCGCAACCGCACTGACAAAATTTAAAAGGATGGAGTGAGTATGTATTACTTCACTAACAAAAAAACAACACCGCCAATAACCAATGTTGTCACGACGCCACTTAAAAAATAAATCCATTTTGATGTTTGCTTTTTTGACTGTAAAAGAACGTTATTATCTTGTGCAAAGCGAAATAGTTCTTGTTGATGCTTTTTCTCTTTGAGTACTTCATAGATTAATGTCGGCATTTCAGGGAATTGTTCAGACCAAAGAGGTAAGTTATCTCGTATACGTTTAAGAAAAGCTTTGGGTCCGACTTGCTTTTTTAACCATTTTTGAATTTGAGGAGAAGCCGATGCCCAAAGATCAAGATCTGGAGCAAGTTGCCGGCTCAAGCCTTCAATACTTAATAAGGTTTTTTGCAATAAGACTAATTGAGGCTGGATGTTAATATGGAATCGACGTGCCACCTGAAATAAGCTCATCAATAATTTACCAAATGAGATGTCCCGTAATGGTTGCTCAAAAATAGGTTCTGATACCGCCCGAATAGCGCCTTCAAATTGATCGATGCGAGTGTCTGGAGGTAGCCAGCCACATGCAATATGAAGTTCTGCGACTCGCTGATAATCCCGGTTGAAAAAAGCAATCATATTTTCGGCAATATAACGTTGATCATTTTGACTTAACGATCCCACGATACCAAAGTCAACCGTGATATAAGTGGGATCTTCAGGATTTTTTTCGGGAACAAAGATATTGCCAGGATGTAAATCAGCATGAAAAAAACTATCACGAAAAACTTGGGTAAAGAAAATTTCTACGCCCCTTCTGCTAATTTTCTCATGTTGACACCCGCGTTTTTTAAACGTGCGATATCATGAATTGGAATACCGTAAATACGTTCCATCACTAATATATTTGAGCGGGTATATTCCCAATAGATTTTAGGAATGTATAACATTTGAGAATTAGCAAAGTTACGACGTAATTGTGATGCATTGGATCCTTCTCGCGTTAAATCCAATTCATCATAAAGTGTTTGTGCGACTTCAGCGACCAGTTCTTTGGGTTTGAAATGTCGCGCCATATACCAATAACGCTCGGCGATATTTGCAAGAGACATCAAAAGATCCATGTCACGATCGATCATTTTTCTAATGTTAGGTCGTAAGACTTTGACGACAACAGATTCACCTGTTAGTAATTTTGCGGCATGAACTTGAGCAATGGAAGCAGAGGCTAATGCATTTAGGTCGAACTCAGATAAAAATATTGTCAAGGGAACATTTTAAAGATTCTTCGATAATTTCTTTGGCTTTTTTGCCTGGAAAAGGAGGAACGCGATCTTGTAATTTTGCTAATTCATTCGCAATGTCATCGGGCAATAAATCTCGCCGAGTTGAAACAATTTGACCGACTTTAACAAAAATGGGACCGAGTTCTTCGAGTGCAAGCCGTATGCGTTCACCGCGTGAAAATTTGTTACGCAATATCCAATAGTAAGGGTTTAAATAAATAAAAAAACGTAACGGATAAAACCAATGTGTTCCTAAGAAAATTTCATCAATGTTATAACGCATCAAGATGAAATTAATACGGATTAAACGGAATAAACGTGTAAATACTTTCACTGTGTACCTCGTTATCAGTTAAAAAATGCGTAAGTGGTTGATTCTCGCTTCGATGCGATCTACATCCATGCGCAATGTGTCGATTTCGGAAAAAAAATCCTGTAATGCTTCACGTGTGGGCACATATTCAGCTTCTTCATGAAGATATTCTTTTATATTTTGAGCGAGCGTTTGTTCGGTGCCAAGTAACCATTTGCTCATACCAGAAAGAATCCGTCCGGCATGATAAGCGGGAATATCGCCCACAAAATGGGAAAGATGATCTTCCCAATCAATTTGCAATTCATCAAATAACTCAATAACTTGCTGTCCAATTTCCGCATTGCCTTCAATGATAAGATCTTCAGCAAAAAAACGATGGCGATTATCTTTTGTGATCATCACGCCTAGCATTTGCAAAGGTGTACCACGAAGTTTTGTTTCTGTTTTCGAGTAAGTTATCTTTTTGCAGGGTCACGCTATCTTCACTGAATATGCATTGGAACACGAAATGCATAGGAAGAAATTCTATGGTAATCACTTTACCTTGTAATTTTGTCAGGCGTTCCTGCGATTCAGGATCAAGATTAAGATAAGCATTGATTGCCTTTGAAGTAATGGCAGGCAGCATCAATATTTAAATCCTTTATGCAATGCGACTATTTTGTCGCTTAAATTGAAATATTCCACTTCTTCAAACCCAATATTCTAACATCATTGCTTTCAGTGTTTTCTGATTAGGATGCATGCGTATGGATTGATCAGATATTGATAACTAGCCCGATCTTGTGTAACTAATTACCCATTTTCGGAATAACATTGAATGAATAAAAATTATATAACTTATTAATAAGAGGATGCCTCTGCATGTGAAAATTCGAGTATCAATAATTTTCCACCTGGCTTAAAGTACGCGATACATAGCTTTAAGAGATCGGTTTTATCAGTCACATTGCGTAAACCAAAGGCAATGGTCACGCAATCAATACTATCATCAGCGAAAGGAAGATGTTCTGGCATTTCGGCTTGGACGATATTCTTTTACATTGCCAAGTACGCCAGCATCAGCCAAGGCCATCATGGCCAATCGTCAACATGGCATCATTCATGTCAGCTCATTAACCACTTCACCTCCGCTCGCCACCAGTTCGGCAAAGCAGCTGAGCCGATATTACTGAATCCCCGCCGCAACGTCAAGAACGGTTCGCACCAGGACGCAATGGCTGCATGGTAACGGTGCACGGATTTCAAAAACGGATGTAACCAAATACATGATGCTATTCATGGAGGTCGTATTTGGATGCCACAAAGCGAAAAACTTTAAAGGATGAACATAATCTTTTCTTTTTCTCGGTTCCGTTAGATACTTTCATAACCGAAATGCGGCTCGTTTTAGATCGGAATTTGTATGGCAGTAAATTTATCCAGTAGATATTTCACAGTTAAGCCCTCGAAGAATACGTATAGCTTCTCTTAGAAAAATTCTTAGGTCTTGCACATTATGGGGATAGGATTGCGTCGCCTTCATTCTGGCTTCTCTGTTACTTGTGAAGAATATTTTAATCCAGTGATAGCAACAGAAATGGGTAACGTATGCTGCAGCAAACATGCTCCTAATTTTTGTGAAAAACTGTACGAGGTCGGAATTCGGTCTTGGGTTTCATCGAAGTTTTTATCGCGTCAAGATCTCCACTGGGAAACAGTTTGTTAAAAAGACTGGTAGAAATGGTACAAATATTGCCGCCAGGTCGTTGGCCTGGAATGGTTGAAAAGAATACTTGAAAGCATACAATTACCATGAGAATCATTGTAGAAAAATGCCGTAAATCTAGCATCCATAAAATAATAAATTCGTTTTAATTGATTTTCGTAACAATTCGATTCCTGCTACGTAAAATTCATAATTCGTTTTAGCTTGATCTCCGTAAGTGGAGAGAGTTGACATTAAATCTTTCTGTTGATCAGAAGAAAGTGTTTGTGCATAAACAGTCGTATAGCTGAAGAATTCAAACAGAATGAAAAGCAATGAAATTAAATATAGCCGTATGTTGATTTTCCTAATCATGTGATGAATCCCCCAATAACTGTTCTAAATAACAATTATTAGATACAATGTATTTTGGCAGATTGCTAGGAGATAAACATCATGAAGTTGATTGCTAGGATGATCGGTTTAATGGCTTTCATGTTGCGTCGGAATTCGGAAGTCAGCCATCACAAGGACAAATTTCGTGGGCGGACGTAATTGGGTAGCATCGCAGCTGAAATGGAAAGATGGACAACTCTTTCTTTGGATGATGTTCAAGTATTGTTGCTACATTTAAATTTGCCGACTGGGATGGAGCATGGGACCGCAAGGTGCGATTGATACCATCGTTAACATCAACCCTGCTTCGCTAAACAATGTGGTTTATCATTGTGAGACTTCGCAAAAACCTATCCCGGAAAATCTGTTACTTTTATTTTACATATCAAATAAATGGGAAAACCATTAAGTTACCCGAATTAGTCTCTTTCTCACGACACCACAATCACCCTCCTCTCCTACAGTTCCTGCGCAAGTGCCTGTCCCTAATTCGATCCCACAATAATGCAAATAATTTGCATAGGTTAGTTGGTCTTTCTGTCTTTCACATCATTTATGGTCTTATTGTCGAAATAATCTTATGTTTTGGACTGATGCACCGCGTAATTTGCCCGGTAAGGATCAGTATCGAAGTCTTGCGCTGGGTATAGCGAGCATAAACGAATAATTTTTTTGGAGAACAATGATTTAAAATATCCATAAAAATACGCTCACACATTGCTCATGAAATCATCATGATTACGGAAAGACACGATATATTTGGAGAATCCCTCGTGCTGAAATCTTTTACCTGAATAAGAAATTTGTACACTACCCCAATCCGGCTGCCCAGTGACTAAACAATTATATTTTAATAAATCAGAATAGAGTGTCTCAGTAATGATTGCATTTTCAGTTACTAAAAAATGTGGTGAGGGTGTGTAAGTATCACATGAAATATCTAAATCATCGAGACAATGACCCGGCAAAGAGACTATAGAATTTCTGATGTTTCGGTCAAAGGGAATAATTTTACCTGCACAGGAAGACCTGCTGCTTGATAAAGATCATCAACGAATATTATTCCACTGCTGCGATCGAATTAAATGACGTGTTGCTTAGCGAATCGAAATAAATTCTTAATGATTTCGATTCAATCAGGTTAGGTGAATTGCAAGGAACAATTAATTCAGCGGTCGCAACAATAGGTTTACCTTTTCCATTGAGCCAAGATATTTCGAAGGCATTCCAAATGTCGTTTCCTTGAAAAAGGTAAATGATCAGTGATGCCAATTTCTTCGCGCTTAGATTGGCGTGGTATTCTGAATAATAAATCGCGCTGATAATGTGAAATATTCGGTGATGATTTACCTAAAGGTGCATCATTTAATAGGTTGTCATGATTGAGCATGGTCATGCCTCTACTTTGCTTTCGCTGCGACGTAAAATTTCACCTGCCAACGCTAAATAAGCCAGCGCACCTTGTGATTTTTCATCGTAATGTAAGACGGGCGCGCCATGGCTCGGAGCTTCAGCCAGACGCACGTTGCGTGGAATCACAGTACGATAAACACTTTCAGGAAAATGAGCTAACAATTGCTGAGAGACATCGAATGCTAAGCGATTACGGCCATCATACATGGTGCGTAATAATCCTTCTATGTGTAATTTGGGATTAATGGTATCGCGGATTTGCTCCACTGTATTGAGTAATCCACTTAATCCTTCAAGCGCAAAATATTCACATTGAATCGGAATTAAGACAGAATCCGCGGCCACGAATGCATTCACAGTCAAGACGCTCAAAGAAGGTGGACAATCAATCAGATATGTAATCGTAATCACTGACTACACGGTCTAAAATGGTTTTCAAGCGTTGCTCACGTTGGGGCACTTGCAGTAATTGCATTTCAGCGACAATCAGTTCCTGGTGTGTAGCCAATAAATCAAACCGCCACTGGTTTTGATCAGTGCTTCTCTGATGTCAATTTCATTGCATAACACCTGATCTGATGAATAGTTGATTTGCGCTTTGTTCACCCCGCTGCCCACCGTCGCATTGCCTTGCGGATCAAAGTCAATCAACATGACATGACGTTTCATGGCTGCAAAAGAAGCAGCAAGATTGATGCTGGTAGTGGTTTTTCCTACACCACCTTTTTGATTAGTAATCGCAATAATTTTTCCCACTGGTTTCCCTCTTCACATTTTTGAAAGACGAACAATATGCCGCTCAATGTCCATTCCTTTTAGATTTAAGCGTGTCACATCGACTAATTGAAAGCGATCAGGGATATCTTTCAATTCTTCTTGCGGATATTTACCTTTCATGGCTATCCATTTGCCCTGTTGGCAAAGCAGATGTTCTGTGGTTTCCGCAAATAGACGCAAGCTACCAAGCGCACGTGAAAGAATACTATCAAAACACTGCGTAGGATGAAAATCTTCGCTGCGGCTATGGATCACAGTAACATGGGTGAGTCCAAGTTCTGCGACCACTTGGGTCAGAAAGCGCGTCTTTTTACTATTTTTATCCAGCAATATCCATTGTTGTTGGGGATTTACGATGGCAAGCGGGATGCCAGGAAGACCAGCTCCTGTTCCCACGTCCAGCATGCGCTGACCTTGTAAATAGGGTTGTACAGCAAGGCTATCGATAATGATGCAAATAAACCATATCACGATGTTCTGTGATAGTTGTGAAATTAAACACGCGATTCCAGGTTTGCATGAGATGAAGATATTGGAGCAATTGTTGTTGGGCTGATTCGGACAGCGAAAAATGGTTTTCGTGTAACGCTTGGCTCAAAAGTTTTTTAATGTTTTGCATTTACCGATCTCGGCTCCTCGGGTGAAAGCATTGATTTCTCACTCCAACCCTCTTCGTCTTTTTCAAGTGGACTAATAACAACGAAATTGCAGCGGGTGTGATCCCAGGGATACGTGCCGCCATGCCGACGGTAGCTGGTCGCGCCTGGCTGAGTTTTTGCCGCACTTCATTGGATAGTCCGACGAGGTTAGCGTAATCCAAGTCAGCGGGTAATTTGAGTGTTTCCTGGCGAACTAGCTTAGCAATTTCGTCTTGCTGCCGGTCGATATAACCAGCATATTTTGTTTGGATTTCAATTTGTTCAGCGGCTTTTGCATCGAGAATCCCGGACCTAATTCTTCAATCGACATCAATTGTGAATAAGTCAGAGTCGGACGTCGCAAAAATTCGATTAGATGGTATTCGCGAGAAAGTGGCTGCTCTAAGAGAGGTTTCAATTTGATTGCAGCAGTGCTATCAGGTCGTATCAATGTCTTTCTTAGACGATGTTCTTCTTCAGCAATCGCTTGTTGTTTTTGTTCAAATGTCCGCCAATGACTCTCATCAATCAGCTTAGCTCATGTGCTTTAGGAGTGAAACGTAAATCAGCATTATCTTCGCGCAGTAATAAGCGATATTCAGCACGGCTAGTAAACATACGATAAGGTTCGTTGTCCCGCGTGTGACTAAATCATCAATCAATACACCGATATAGGCTTCATCACGACGGGGTGTCCATGGCTCTTCTTCTTGTATCAGACGTGCCGCATTGATGCCGGCGATGATGCCTTGGGCTGCGGCTTCTTCATATCCTGTTGTGCCATTGATTTGGCCAGCAAAAAATAAGCCCATGTATTGCTTTGGTTTCAAGAGAAGGTTTTAAATCTCGCGGATCAAAAAAATCATATTCAATGGCATAACCGGGCCGCGTAATGTGCGCGTGTTCAAAACCACGAATCGAACGTACAAATTCAATTTGAGTGGCAAAAGGCAAGCTGGTGGAAATACCATTGGGATAGATTTCTGTGGTGGTCAATCCTTCTGGTTCGACAAAAATTTGATGCGATGTTTTATCGGCAAAGCGTACGATTTTATCTTCAATCGAAGGACAATAACGCGGCCCTATCCCTTCAATCACACCTGTATACATGGGAGATTCGGATAAGCCCTTGCGAATATGTTCATGGGTTTTTTCATTGGTATGGGTGATATAACAACAAATTTGTTGCGGATGTTCATCAACTTGGCCTAGAAAAGAAAAAACGGGGTGGGCGTATCTCCTGGTTGTTTCTCCATCACGCTGAAATCAACGGTGCGGCCATCAATGCGCGGGGGCGTGCCTGTTTTTAACCGGCTGACGCGAAAAGGCAAATCCCGTAAACGTCGCGGCAAGGTTTTAGCGGGTGGGTCGCCCGCGCGTACCGGCTTCATAATGATTGAGACCAATATGAATTTTTCCGGCTAAAAATGTGCCCGCAGTAAGAATGACAGCTCTGGCTGCAATCTTTAACCCCATTTGCGTGACCACGCCGACAACGCGATCATTTTCGATTATGAATGTCATCCACGGCTTGTTGGAACAACATCAAATTAGGTTGATTTTCAAGTAATGACCGAATCGCTTGTTTGTATAAGATCACGGTCGGCTTGTGCGCGGGTAGCGCGGACGGCAGGGCCTTTGCTGGCATTTAAAATGCGAAAATGAATGCCGGCTTGATCAATGGCGCGTGCCATGCTCCGCCTAATGCATCAATTTCTTTCACTAAATGGCCTTTGCCAATGCCGCCAATCGCCGGGTTGCAAGACATTTGCCCTAAAGTTTCAATATTATGCGTCAGGAGTAACGTCTTGCGCCCATACGTGCGGAAGCCAAGGCAGCTTCAGTGCCGGCATGGCCACCGCCGACCACTATCACATCAAAACAGGTGCGCAAATCAATCATGATATGTCTCTTTAATTGTGCTTCGAGACGGCGCTGGCGCGCTTCCTCGGCACGAACGGAGAACTTATCCCTTTCTCCGTTCGTGCTGAGGAAGCGCGCCAGCGCCGTCTCGAAGCACAGACCCAAGCAAGCATTCCTCTGGCGGGCTATTCTAACCGCTGATTGAAAATTTTACTATCGTAGCTAAAAAGGGTTAAAATTTATGGCAAATAATTTTACTAGTGGCGCATAGCCCATTGAGTATGAAAAAATATCTACCCTTTCAATCACCGTAATGAGAATGAGGAAGTTATGAAAAAAATGGCAGCAGCCGATGTCGTGATATTCGGCGGTGGCATCGCAGGCTTATGGTTATTGAATCGATTACGTCAATCAGGAGTTGCTACGCTCTTATTTGAATCAGGCTCTTTGGGCGGAGGTCAAACCCATAAATCACAAGGCATTATTCATGGTGGAATGAAATATGCATTGCAAGGGATGTTGACCAAAGACGCACAAGCGATAGCTTCCATGCCAGATTATTGGAAGCAATGTTTGAGTGGAAAGGGTGAAATTGATTTATCAGCGGTTCCTGTGCTTTCCGCCCAGCATTATCTTTGGTCACCGAATAAATTTACTTCCAAACTCACAGGATTTTTGGCAAGCGCCACTTTATCTAGTAAAGTAGAACCCATCTTGAAAGAAGCCTATCCCATTGTCTTCCAACATCCCAACTTCAAAGGTGAAGTGTTTTCCTTGGATGAAATTGTGATTGATGTGCCTGTTCTCATTCGCGAGTTAGTGAAAGCAAATCAAGATGCCATTTTCAAAATTGAACCCTTATGTGATGAAGGATTCAAGTTTGATGATGAGGGACGATTACAATCAGCAAGGATTTATATGTCAGGTAAATCCGTTGAGGTGATGGCTCAACAATTTGTATTTACAGCGGGCGCAGGGAATGAAGCCATTATCAAGCAATTTAAAAATAATGAAGTGGCAATGCAACGCAGGCCATTACATATGGTTCTGGTTAAAGTTCCTTTTGATTATTCGTTATATGCGCATTGTTTAGGATTGGGTAGTCGACCACGCATTACCATTACCACGCATCATGCACAAGATGGCAGCACGATTTGGTATTTGGGCGGCTTATTAGCAGAAGAAGGAGTAGGTCGGGACAGTCAAGCGCAAATTCAAGCGGCACAAAACGAATTGCGAGACCTCTTTCCTTGGTTAGATTTTTCAACAGCGCAATTTGCATCATTCATGGTAGATCGAGCAGAGCCGCTGCAAAAAAATGGATTTAAACCTGAAAGTTATTATGCTAAAGCCATTAACAACATGATAATTGCTTGGCCGACTAAACTCGCTTTAGCACCAAAACTTGCTGACGACATTATGCAATCTTTAGAAGCGTCTGATTTATCTCCACAGTTTTTTGATACGCGCGAATTGCGTTCTTGGCCTATGCCACCACTTGCTAAGCCCATTTGGGAGGATGCATTTTGCAAAAACGTATCTTAGGAAAAAGCGGCATAGCAGTGAGTTCGATTGGGCTTGGCACAGCCAAATTTGGCCGCAATGTGGGCATGAAATATCCTGCTTCTTTTACCTTGCCCACCGATTCAGACATGGCGGAATTACTCGCTCGCGCTGCTGAACTGGGTATTAATCTAATCGATACTGCACCGGCATATGGAACAAGTGAAGAACGCCTAGGCCAATGGCTAAAGACGCAGAAGCGTGAAGATTGGGTGATTTGCACTAAGGCGGGGGAAGAATTTATAAATGGCGAATCACATTTTGACTTTTCGTCACAAGCTATAGTGCAAAGTATTGAACGTAGTTTAAAGCGGTTGCATACCGATTATTTGGATATTGTTTTAGTGCATTCAAGCGGAGAAGATGAGCGGATCATTGAAAAAGATCAGGTGTTCAAAACACTCGCGATGCTTAAACAAGCAGGCAAAATCGGCGCTTATGGTATGTCGACAAAAACAGCGGCAGGAGGTTTGCTTGCCGTTGATTTAGCAGATGTGGTCATGGTGACACTGAATCCAACTTATTCAGAAGACCGTGATGTCATTGCTCATGCACAAAAACAACAAAAAGGTATTTTGATTAAAAAAGCATTTGCTAGCGGCCATGTGTGTTCCTCCATTAAAGATAACATGCGGTTTATTTTTTCTGAGCCTGGGGTAACGAGTGTCATCGTTGGCACGATCAACAAAGATCATTTGCAAGAGAATGTTGAAGCGGCTAATTGTGTTTTATAGGCTCGCAACGCGAGTCACTGCAACTCCTTTATCAGCTTCTGCTTCAAAGCAAATAATTTTTTTTCTAATCCCACGGTATAGGTTTGTTCGCCATGCGTACGATAAAAATCCTCGGTGGCAGTCATCGCCTGATGGCGGAGTTGATGAATGGATTCTGTTTCTTGGACAAGTTGACCGCTACGCAGGATGGGTTTTAAAAGATCGACTGATCCATCGTAATCATCGAGGCGTTTATGGAGTGATGAATGACCTAATAATACCACTTCAGGAGCATCTGAGATGCCTAGATCGAGATCATAAATTACGTCCATCACATACTGATCATTACAGAAAAAACGTCTGATTTGATGTCTACCGGGATTCGATATCTTCACTTCTTGTTCGGATAATTTTAATTTATATTCCCAATTTCCGTTTGCATCACGCAACGCACAAAGCTTATAAACACCATCCAGGGCGGGTTGATCGTAGGCGGTAGCAAGATTAGTGCCCACGCCCCATGAAGCAATTTTCGCTTTTTTTTGTTTAAGATCACTGATGACATATTCATCTAATGAGTTACTGGCGAGAATAATGGTTTCTTTGAAACCTGCGTTGTCTAATAATTTTCTTGTTTTGATACTGAGGTCAGCTATATCGCCGGAATCAAGCCGAATGCCGAGTAAATCTGCGCCTTCGGCACGTAATTTCTTTCCGACTTCAATGGCATGTTTGACGCCTTCGAGTGTATGGAAGGTATCCACTAATAATACACAATTGTAAGGCATGACACTTGCATAAGCGGTAAAAGCATCCATTTCATTGGGGAAAGCAGTGACCCAGCTATGGGCATGGGTTCCACGTACAGGAATATCAAATAATTTTCCTGCGAGTGTATTTGATGTCGCGACACAGCCGCCAATATACGCTGCTCTGCTAGCAGAGAGTGCGCCATCAGGACCTTGAGCACGGCGCATACCAAATTCAATAACGGGATCATGGCCCGCGGCACGACACACGCGTGATGCTTTGGTGGCAATCAATGTTTGGAAGTTAATCATGTTAAGAAGCGGAGTTTCAAGCAACTGACATTGTAGAAGAGGACCTTGGATACGAACGAGAGGTTCATTAGCAAATACAATAGTGCCTTCGGGTATCGCATCGATATCGCAGGTGAACGTGAGTGTGTTTAAGTAATCTAAAAATGCTGTCGGAAAAAGGGGTAAATCATGAGAATTTTTCAGCGTAGCTAAATAGGCAAGATCATCCTCATGAAAGTGCCAATTCTTAAGAAATTCCACCACGGAAGCTAATCCACAGCACAAAGCATAATTTCCCTGGAAAGGATTTTTACGAAAAAGTAAGTGGAATGCAGATTCTTGATCATGCATATTAAGTTTCCAGTAACCATAAGCCATGGTTAACTGATACAGATCGGTTAATAGGGGTGAATAAGTTGGACTAGTATTTCTTTTCACTCAAGTATCCTCATTGTGCACTCACCGATTTCCCAATTATAATGGCGGCTCTTGTGTATGATCAAAGAAGGTTAATATGTCTATCCAGAAACTCATCTTAATAATCGGATTATCTTTCTTATTCGCAGGTTGTTCAACAGGCGGATATTACAGTGACAATATGGCAGGTGGTGGTGGTCCAGCGAAAATGGGCATGCGTTATTTACTCGGTCGCGGTGTGCCGCAAAATGATACAAAAGCATTTTATTATTTCAATCAAGCAGCGAATAACGATGATCCATTTGCGCAAAATGAAGTGGCTTATCTGTATGCAGCAGGAAAAGGAACTTCTCGCAACTACGAGAGAGCCTTGTTCTGGTATGAAAAAGCGGCTAATCACGGCTTAGCCAGCGCGCAATATAATCTCGGCTTGATGTATTTACATGGAATAGGAACAGCACCGAATAAAGAAGTAGCGATGCAATGGTTCCAGAAATCAGCCGCACGCGGCTTTGAGCCAGCTCGTCTTGCATTAGGGCAAGTTAAGTCTTAATGACACCTATTCCGCGCAAGCATTTTGGCCAGCATTTTTTATCTGATCAAGTCGTCATTCATCAGATTCTGGCAGCGCTCGCACCTAAGGCCGATCAGCATCTGATTGAGATTGGCCCTGGTCAAGGCGCATTGACGGTGCCCGTACTTAAAGCAGTCAAACAGCTTGAAGTCATCGAATTAGATCGAGATCTTATTCCTGAGCTTAAAAAACGCAGCAAGCATGCAGGCGATTTGCAAATATATTCAGCGGATGCATTGGAAGTCGATTTATCCACGCTAAAAACAGATGATAGGTTGTTGCGGGTATTTGGGAACTTGCCTTACAACATTTCAACGCCGCTGATTTTTCATTTTTTACAATACGCGCCTATCATTGCTGATATGTTATTTATGTTACAAAAAGAAGTGGCGGAGCGTTTGGCGGCAGATCCTGGCACAAAGGACTATGGACGGCTCAGTGTGATGGTGCAATATCATTGTCAGGTCGAATTATTATTTGATGTGTCACCCAATGCGTTTTATCCACCACCACAAGTGCGATCCAGCATTGTGCGTCTTATTCCCAATCGCGATCATCCCTATCACGCCAATGATTATTCCTTATTTGAAAAAGTGGTGAAACAGGCATTTGGTCAGCGACGTAAAACCTTGCGCAATAGTTTGAAAGAGATAATTCCTGATGATGTATGGGCGCACATCCCCATCCATTCTGATTTACGCGCGGAAAATTTATCGGTAAAAGATTTTGTTGAAATTTGTAATGCACTGAAATAAATCGTTAGAACTGCTTCTAAACAAATAGGAATCACAAGGATTCACCTATGCCTATTTATGCAATTGGCGACATACAAGGTTGTTTTGTTGAGTTTGAAAAATTACTGAATAAAATCGAATTCAACCCACAACAAGATACGCTATGGTTCACAGGTGATTTAGTGAATCGAGGTCCGCAATCGTTGGATGTTTTGCGTTTTGTTAAAGGATTAGGTAATAAGCATGTTAGCGTGCTAGGAAATCATGATTTGCATTTACTGGCAGTTGCTTATGGCGTTCAATCACTTCATCGTGGTGATACATTAGATGCGATATTGAATGCTAAAGATAAAGATGAATTGATTGACTGGTTACGGCATTGTCCTTTATTGCATTATGATAAAACAACCCAATGCGTTATTACTCACGCAGGATTGGCGCCCGCTTGGACACTGACGCAAGCCCGCGCACTTGCGCATGAAGTTGAAACAGTGTTGCGTGGATCCACACCAGAATTTTTTTTCAAACAAATGTATGGCAATCATCCTGACCACTGGGATGATCATTTATCCGGAGTAGATAGATTACGTATCATCATCAATTATTTAACGCGTATGCGATTTTGTTATGCAGATGGGCGATTGGATTTATCATACAAAGGTGAAATTGCAGGAAAACCCGAAGAATTAATTCCTTGGTTTGATCTTCCTAATCGAATGAATGCGAATGAAAAAATTATTTTTGGTCACTGGGCGGCATTAGGTGGCAAAGTGAATGCACCCAATGTGTATGCCCTTGACACGGGATGTGTCTGGGGAAATTGTCTTACTGCAATGCGAATAGAAGATAAGCAATGTTTTAGTGTGAAGTGTGGGACTGAGTAAAGAAGGGGTCAACAGTTCTTAATCCTCTCCAACGTTAAAAAACTATATGAATATTTATTTTCATGATCCGCCTTATGGAGGATGGATTCTATTTCTTTCCATTCATTCATATTTAATTCAGGAAAGAAAACATCACCCTCAAATGAATCATGAACAATGGTCAAATAGAGACGTGAAATATAAGGCATAGATTGGATGAAAATATCTGTACCACCAATGATGAATATTTCTTTACTGCTTTCGTCGACGGCTTTCTGGATGGCTTCATCTATAGAGGTTGTGATAATACAACCAGACGCAGTAAATGAACGATTGCGAGTGATGATGATATTGGTTCGGTTTGGCAGGGGCTTGCCAATGGAATCAAACGTTTTGCGGCCCATGATAATGGCATGGCCTGTAGTAATCATTTTGAAGTGCTTAAGATCGGCTGGTAAATGCCAGGGCAATTGATTATTGCGACCGATGACACGATTTTCCGACATGGCAACGATAGCCGAGATGAGAGAAGTAGTGTGTGCCATAGACTAGACCGTGAATGATAAAATTATCCGGCATCTTATATGACGGATGGCTATGTTGTCTAAGTCAAAATCATTATTTGATTTGTCTTCACATGACAAAAGATAATGGTTTGTGTGTTGGTGTCTTCTTCATTGGGTTGCTTGGAAAAAGACTGTTTGTTTCTTTTCCTTTTAAAGGAAAGTTATATGATGCATGAAGAGGAATCCCGCTTTGCTCTTCAAATGTAACTTCTCTTGCACGTCTGGAACGTCGTAGTCTTATTTCTTCAAGTGGAATAGGATTATTGTCGTCCGGTCCTTTTGCTATTGTAGCGGCAGGATAGGGAGGTTTATTTCCCATTATCCAATTAATAAATCGAGTACAGCGTCCAGGTGATTCATCATCATTGTTTGATGGAGGCTGATCATTATTTTCTATGGGAGCAAGCAATGGATCAGGATTTGCTGCATTTGTGGGTAAACAACTGGAAAATAAGCCAGTAAATCCCTTCCAAGTATTCACAAAGAAATTCCGCATTCCATTAGAGAATTTGTGATTGTATTTGGCGTCAACTTTCTCAAACACTTTGACGCCAACACCAATGCCAACACCAACACAAATTAGTATGAGTGGAATAGAAGCGGCACTAAAGATAGCGGCACTCGCCGCGCCGACAATGGCGGCTGCCCCTAAGATGGTGCCGGCTAAAACTAAACAGGTGCCGATAATTTCAATCACGCCCAGGGAAACTTCTCGTTCAGCTTCTAAGCGTTTTTCACGGGCTTTTTCATAGTTTTGCTTTCTAATTTCGATATTATTTATTATTTCTTGTCGAGCATAATTTGTTTCTAATTGCTCATGAGATTTCTTTAAAAGCTGCTCATGGAGATAGTTGATATCGATTTCATTTAATCTTTTTTTATGAGTGTTGATTTCAGTATTGAGCTGAGCAATCTCTTGTCTGAGTTCCTCCTCACGAGTCTTATGAGTAAGAGGATCTTCATCGGGTAATAAATTGTTTAATTCTTTTCTTTTTGTTTTTCTTAATGCGTTTTTATGAGAGATTTGTTTTTTAAGGTCATTTGTTTTCTTTATCGCCTTATTCAATTGATCTTGAAGATCGTTTTTTTCCTCGCAAATAATCTTGTATTTTTCTTCTAAACTTTCGAGTTCTTCATTATTATCCAGGCGATACTGATTGTATTCCTTTAATGCTGCTGCTTCTTCTTTTTCTTTCGCCCTGTGGAGCGTAAAAGATTTTCTGACTAACCCTAAGCTATAAACACCCAGTAATAACGAAGGCAATATGACGGGCATAAATACCGCACCAGCCACGTATAATCCAATTTTGGAGAGTAGCAAAGAGATAGATAGACCTATGCCTGTCGAAGTCAGTGCTATTGAAACACTATTGGTAAAAACACGTAGTGCGGGAATATTTTTCTTGTTTAATGCTTTATAAAGATCATAGGCAGCAACAATGGTTTCATAGGCGTGAATAAAAAAATTGCTCATGCCAACTAATATAGGGCCGATTAATGCAGCCAATTTTGGAGGCACGGCTTTACTGGCGGCGGCCCAAATATCGTCTGCTAAATCAATGATCTTTTTTCCAACGTCTATCACCGGATGAAGTTTTTCTAGAAACCAAAAAAAAACCGCCTTAATTTTACTTAGAGTACTTTCCTCTGTTGGCTGATTTTCGCTTTTCTTTTCTGGCTTTTTTGCTTTTTCCTCTTCTAGTTTTTTTAAATGCTCTTTTAAATAACGACGTTTCCGAAGTAAAAATCGAGCTCGTGGCGAGCTTAAACGAACATAAGTATCCTCATAAGGAAAGCCATAAAAATAATCTTCTGGTTCTGGTGAGGCTTCTTCTATTGACACAAGAGCAGCATCGTCCCTTTTAAATACGTCTTGTGTGCCATCCGCCCTAACAAATGGAACTGGGTTTGAAGTTTTAATATCACGAAGGCAGTTGGGATAAAAATTCCGTAGTTCTACTTCAACCTCTTTGATTTGATCATGAAGATCGGCTTGACGATCTTTTTCTTTTTTGTCTGTTGCAGATTTCTCGACAGAAGTTTTTGGATTGCGTTTTGATGCAATGTCACTTTGGCGTTTTTTGAGTGTTTTGTATCTGAAACCAGAGTCTGGAGTTAGATATGGTGGGCACCGAGATAATAGCAGCAGTTCCTCTTCTATGGACTGTAATTCTAAGGAATCAGAAAAAACACTATTTTCTATTATTGTTTGCATCCCGCTTCTCGTTTTGTCTCTGCTGATGAGTTTGTACTGTTCTTATCACATTGATCACCAATAAATTTTAACTTATTAGTATTAAAGAGGACTTAAATGAAAGGGAGGATGCATAATAAATTACTCATGATTAAGAGAGACTTAAAGGGCTTAGCAAAGAGTCATTTTTTACTCGGAGCTCTAAAGATGCGAGCTGCCACTTTCGGGTAAAAAATGCTCACTGGATAACAGTCACAAAACCATGCTTTCACTCTCTTACTGTTTTCGTTAATATTATCCCTTTTATTGCTGGTGCCTAACATGAAAAAACACGATCTGCCGACTTACCGGGAGCTGGATCAAGCTCTCTGTAAAACAACGCTCAAGCTCAACCCAGCACAAGTCCATGGGTTAATTTGCGGCATTTTGTGCGGCAATTCCAATCCATCTACCGCATGGGAAGAATTGGTGATGGGTGGTAAAGAGTCCGCTAAAACCCATAAGTTATTGCAGGATTTATATGAGGGAAGCGCAAAACAACTAGATGAATTTCTATTTGAATTTCAATTAATTTTGCCTGCTGATTCGGAAGAATTGCCCATGCGGGCTGAAGCGTTGACACTTTGGTGCCAAGGATTCCTAACCGGATTAAAGCTCACTAACGTTCCTATCAGTGATCGTAAACCTGGCGAAATGACCGAAGCCATTAACGACCTCATTGAAATTGCGAAAATGAATTATGAAGAGGTTGTCGCTAGTGAAGAAGATGAAGAGGCTTACGTTGAATTGGTTGAATATGTGCGCATGGCGGTCATTTTGATCCATCAAGATATACGTGAAGAAGAGGCGAAACAACAAACTGCTAATTTGTCTAATCATTTGCATTAAAATTTAAAATAAAATGATATTAAAATTATATTAAGGGAACATCATGATAAAAATGAATGAATACGCCAAGCGGCGTAAGGAAATAATGCAAAAAATCGGCCCAAAAGGCATCATGATTCTCCCCGCAGCACCTGAAGTGATACGTAATGGCGATGCTTATTACCCTTATCGTCAAAACAGTGATTTCTATTATTTGACGGGATTTGAAGAACCTGAATCTGTTCTAGTGTTAGCGCCTAAGCGCAAAGAAGGCGAATATATCTTATTTAATCGTGTGCGTGATCGGAATCGCGAAATTTGGGATGGGGCGCGCGCAGGGCAAGAAGGTGCGCGCAAAGAATATTTAGCGGATCAAGCTTTCCCGTTTAGTGAGTTCACGCTCATGCTGCCAGAACTGCTTGCGGGGCGTGAATCTATACATTATCCCCTCGGTATTAATTGTGATTTTGATAAACTGGTCTTACACGGAGTGAATCATATTCGTGCTAAAGTCCGTGGTGGTTTTCAATCACCGATTGCATTTGTGGATATCACGCCTACTCTCCATGAGATGCGTTTATTTAAAAGTCCTTCTGAAGTTAATGTCATGAAAAAAGCGATTGATATCACAGCAAAAGCGCATGAACGAGCCATGACAATTTGTAAGCCAGGAATGAATGAATATCAATTAGAAGCGGAACTTATGCATGTATTCCAAAGTCATGGAGCGCGTTTTCCTGCGTATAGTTCTATTGTTGGAGCAGGTCGCAATACATGCATTTTGCATTACATTAATAATGATCAAACGATAGCAGATGGTGATTTGGTATTAATTGACGCGGGCGCCGAATATCACAATTATGCATCAGATATAACCCGAACCTTTCCAGCAAATGGTCGTTTTACAGGAGAACAACGCGCTATTTATGAACTCGTGCTGGAGTCACAGTTGGCTGCCATTAAATCGGTCAAGCCGGGTGCGTCTTGGACGGCTGCACAAAATGTGATAGTGAAAATTATCACGCAAGGATTGAAGGATCTCGGCCTCTTAAAAGGCAATATGGATGAATTGATTGAGAAACAAGCTTATTTTCCTTTCTATATGCATCGCTCGGGACACTGGCTGGGTTTAGATGTGCATGATGTCGGCCGCTATAGCATTGAGACTAAATGGCGATCTTTACAGCCTGGTATGGTGTTTACTGTTGAACCTGGTATTTATATTTCTGCTGATATCCCTGGCGTGCCAAAGAAATGGCATAACATTGGTGTTCGTATTGAAGATAATGTACTTGTGACTGAAAAAGGCCATGAAGTGTTAAGTCAAAAAATTCCTAAGACTGTGGCTGAGATTGAAGCAATCATGGCGCACTAACAATGCAGCACGCGGCCACTCAAAACCGGATTAAGAGCACATCAGACAATGATTTTTTTGACATCATTATTATTGGTGGCGGCTTAGTGGGAGCTGGCTTGGCCGCCGCGTTGCGTGATGCAGATCTACGCATTGCTTTAGTAGATGCGCGTATACCCAGTAATGATGATCCACGTTTATTTGCGTTGAATAGCAGCAGTTGCCAATTTTTGGAAAATCTTGGTCTTTGGCCGCAACTTTCACCTTATGCAGCACCCATTCATCAAGTGCATGTTTCTTATCAACGGCATTTTGGAGCGGTGCGATTGTGCCGTGAAGATGTTCAGTTATCTTCATTAGGTCATGTGATTCCGGCGCGTTATATAGAAGCAGCGTTGAATGAACAATTAGTAATGGATCCCGCGGACAAGCCGCGGGACGACGCTGCTTTTTCCTCCACCGGCGACGCTGCTTTTTCCTCCAACGCGTTGTCCGCGGGATCCATAAATACGCAGCGCAGAGGATGCTTTACTCTTATTCGCCCTGCGACACTTAAATCATTGCAACAACAGAATCAAGAAGCAGAGTTGATCATTGACACAAAAGGTGAAGAAAAAATCATACGCGCAGCATTGGTGATCGGTGCAGATGGAACAGAGTCTACGGTGCGTAAGCAATTAAATATCGCAGCAGACGTGTTTGATTATGAACAAAGTGCGATTGTGACGCGAACTATCTTAAAACGATCACATGAATCAATCGCCTATGAACGCTTCACTGCATTGGGTGCTATTGCTATGTTGCCGTTGCAAGGAAATGAATGTGCCACCATCATTTCAGCAAAGAGTGATAGTATTTCGCATCTCATGACGCTTTCTGATGTGGATTTTTTGCAAGTCTTACAAAAAGAATTCGGTTATCGATTGGGGCGTTTTGAGCATATTGGGCGACGCCATGTGTTTCCTTTGCAAATGGTACGAGCAGAAAAAATGGTGGATGGATGTGTTTTTTTATTGGGAAATGCTGCGCATACATTACACCCCATTGCTGCTCAAGGATTTAATCTGGCGCTTTATGAAGTAGCTACATTGGCTGAAGGGATACTAGAAAAAGTGAGACAACAAGAAGAAGTGACAGCGGCTGATTTGCAGAAAATGAGTGAGAAAACGCAAAAGCAACAAGCAGCCAGTATCGGTATGTCACATCGGCTTTCACGCCTTTTTTCTGCAGATTCATTACTAGTTAATTTGTTACTGCAAATGGGAATGGTGTTTTTCGATGTAGCAACTCCTGTGAAGAAAAGATTTATCAAAGGGATGATAGGAAGAATGGGACGTGTTCCCAGTTTATTAATGAGTACAAATGAATTATGAAAAAATTATCGCAGAAAGAAATACAAAGTGAACTCATTGTTATCACGACCCAATTATTAGCAGAGTCGGGGGAACCTTATCATAGAGAAATCAAAACGGAAATACCCTTACAACGGTTGGGTATTGATAGTTTAGGTCGAGCGGAATTGTTCAAACGAATTGAAAAAACATTTGATGTTTCGATTCCAGATTCTTTATTAGTCGAAGCAGAGACATTAGAAGATATTGCGAAATATCTTCATGAAGAAAAGCCTAATATAAAAAAATCAAGTGCTCATGAGATAATGACTTCGCATGGTGAGAAATCACACGTAGATCCTTCTCGTGCTAAAACATTAATTGATCTTCTGCGGTTATATGCGGAAAACTCTCCTGACAAAACCCATATCTATTTTCAGCATGAAGATGGCCAAGAAGAAGTGATTACCTATCAACAGTTATGGAAATCATCACTTTGTGTTGCGCATGGCTTGCGTGAGCGCGGAATAAAAGAAGGCGAAACTGTGGCTATCATGCAGCCCACGAACCCAGCGTTTTTTTATACTTTTTTCGGTACGTTATTGGCAGGCGGTGTACCTGTTCCTATTTATCCACCTTTCCGCATGCATATGCTTGAAGCTTACGCCAAAACAGAATCGCGCATTTTATTGAACGCGGAAGTAAGAATTCTCGTGACATTTGAACAAGCAGAAAAATTAAGTCTTTTATTGAAATCATTTGTGCCCAGCTTAAAACATGTACTGACGGTTGCTGAATTGATTGAGTCACGCCAAGAATTAAGCACACCGTTTAATGCAAAATCAGATCATTCCGCTTTTATCCAGTATACGTCGGGTAGTACTGCTGATCCTAAAGGGGTGTTGTTAACGCATGATAATTTACTCGCTAATATTCATGGTATGGTAAAGCAATTAAAGTCACACCTGATGATGTCACCGTGAGTTGGTTGCCGCTTTATCACGACATGGGTTTGATAGGCATGTGGTTAGGAAGTTTATATTATGGTATTCCCCTCATTTTGCTCACGCCATTTTCATTTTTGAATCATCCAGAACGATGGCTGTGGGCTATTCATTATCATCGCGGGACACTATCCGGCGCGCCTAATTTTGCTTATGAATTATGTGTGCGTAAAATTGATTCTGTCATCATTGAAGGATTGGATCTTTCTTCATGGCGCATGGCGGCAAATGGTGCGGAAAAAGTTTATCCACGCACGTTAGAACAATTTTGCCAAAAAATTTGCACCTTATGGGTTTAAACATAACTCCTTATTGCCCGTGTATGGCTTAGCTGAATCAACAGTTGCATTACCATTCCGCCAATAAATCGTGATTTTCGCGTTGATCATGTCGATAGAAAACAATTTGAAGAAGAACGTCACGCAGTTCCTGTGAAGACCAAGGAAAAAAATGGGCTTGCATTTGTTTCTTGCGGTATTCCCATTGAAGGTCATGAAATTCGTATTGTGGATGATGGGGATAAGTAAACTACCAGAACGCCATGTTGGGAATTTACAATTCCGCGGCCCATCCGCCATGAAAGGTTATTACAATAATCCGCAGGCAACTCATGCGATTTATCATGATGGCTGGTTGGATAGTGGTGATCTTGCCTATATAGCAGATGACGAAATTTTCATTACCGGAAGACGCAAAGATTTAATCATTAAGGCAGGCCGAAATCTTTATCCTGCAGAAATTGAAGAATTAGTAGGCGGGGTTACGGGTGTTCGCCAAGGTTGTGTGGCCGCATTTGAGGTGTCCGATGCGAAACATGGAACAGAACAATTAGTGATTGTTGCTGAAACGCGTGAAAAAAATAAAACTCAACGTGAGCATATTATGGATGATATTAAGGAAGTGATTTCGACAACGTTAGATATCGTGCCAGATCATGTTGTTCTCGCCGCGCCCACATGTGGTTCCTAAAACATCGAGTGGAAAATTACAACGCGCTGCTTGCAAAAAAATGTATCTAGATGGGCAATTGGGCAAAAGGCAAATGCCCGCATGGGTACAAGTGGCGAAGTTAGCTGCAAGCTCCTTGTTGCGTAAAGCATGGGGCATTCTTATCACGATGGGAAAATTCTTCTATACGCTTTACATGGTCCTATTGATTCTCATCACCTTTTTTCCCATGTTTTTCTTAGTGAAACACACGTCGCGTGATTTTGCAGTTAAAGCTTGCCGCATTTGGGCAAAGTGGCTATTAACGATTGGCATTTTGTCCTGTCAAAGTGATGGTCAAGAAAAACTTAACACAGACTATGCCCGTCATTTTTGCGTCTAATCATGCGAGTTATATTGACTCACTTGTCATGTTAACTGTTGTGCCGGTCAATGCGCGTTTTGTTGTGAAAAAAGAATTATTTCACGCACCTCTTATTCGACACTATCGTGCAAAAACTCGATTATCTGGGTGTTGATAGATTGGATTTGTCAAAAGGATTAGAAGATACGAAGCATATCGAATCAACATTAAAAGCAGGGAATTCGATTTTAATTTTTCCGGAAGGCACGTTTGGATATGCTTCTGGATTACGCCCTTTTCGATTGGGCGCTTTTAAAATCGCGGTGGAAACTATGATTCCCGTTTGTCCGATTGCATTAAAAGGAACGCGCCGTATATTGCGCGATGATGAAAAGTTAATGCGGCCAGGGCGAGTGATTGTTACCGTTTGTGATCCGATTAAGCCAAGTGGTACCGAGTGGCAAGATGTGACCCAGCTACGTCAAGCAGTACGAGCGGAAATTGCGAAATATTGTGGAGAACCTTCGCTTAGACTTTATTGCTGCTCAACAATCGCACCCAAACGGACACATAACAATCATGGAAAAACATAAATCGGTTATAGCGATTGCCGCATGGTGTCTTTATGACTGGGCCTGCGCATCATTTTCTATCATAGTCATGACATTTATTTTTGCTACCTATTTTACTACGAAAATAGCAGAAAATGAAATCCATCGGTACGTATCAATGGGCCAATGCAACTTCTATTGCGGGCATTATCATTGCTCTTTCTAGTCCATTTTTGGTGCCATTGCAGATCATGGCGGACATCATAAACGATGGTTATTTTTCTTTACGTGGCTTTGTATTATCAGTACAGCGCTGTTATGGTTTGCCTATCCAAATGCATAATTATGTGTATTTCACTCTAACTTGCATGGTGATTTGGTACAATAGGGTTTGAAGTAGCACTGGTTTTTTATAATGCTTTTCTACCGACGCTTGCTCCTAAACCTTATTTGGGTCGAATTTCAGGATGGGGTTGGGGATGTGGTTATATTGGCGGAATTATCGCGCTTTCTATCGCGCTTATTCATTTTTGTCAAAGCTAATATTTCTTGGTTAAATACAGAAACGGCAGCACAAATTCGAATTTGTGGTCCTTTTGTAGCGGTTTGGTATGGTTATTTTCACTGCCATTATTTTTTCTTGTGCCGAGCTATTCCTTCCGTTCGCAGCCCCTTCCAAAAGCAATTCGTGCTGGATGGCGAGAATTAATGACGACATTGAAATACTTGCCAAAAGAAAAAAACATTTTGCTTTATCTTATTGCGCATATGATTTATAACGATGGTCTTAATACCTTATTTGTATTTGGTGGGATTTATGCGGCGGAACATATGGACTGATCTTTCGAAGAAGTTTTGTTGTTTGGCATAACAATGAATATTACGGCGGGATTAGGCGCGATTTCGCTTGCTTGGATGGATGATTATTTGGGATCAAAAAAAACAGTCATTGTTTCACTGATTTTTCTTGATTTTCTTAGGCTTTCCCATTCTTTTTTTACATCATAAATATATCTTTTGGGGAGTAGCATTAGTGCTGTGTCTTTTTGTCGGCCCTGTTCAATCAGCGAGCCGTTCTCTCATGGTGCGGTTAATTGCAGGCAAAGATATGTCTACCGAAATGTTTGGATTGTATGCTCTTTCAGGCAGAATTACCGCATTCATGGGGCCATGGCTTTTGGGCGCCATGACATGTACTTTGGTAGTCAACGTGTCGGTATGGCGACCGTTTTAGTTTTTTTTGCCGTTGGCGGGATATTACTATTGCCTGTCCAGGTTCCAAGGGATGGTAGACGGGCTGAACAGGAAGCCGCGCTTGCAAAATAGCTTGAATTATCTTAAAATGTGACCATATTTAAATAATAGTACCCGCATTCCTCAATTTTTTAGATAAAGGTAGAACTCATGAGCACGCACATTTCACGCCATCAGCGATGATTCATTTGAAACCGAAGTCATTGATTCTAATATCCCTGTTATTGTCGATTTTTGGGCACAATGGTGCGGTCCTTGTAAGGCATTAGCGCCTATTATTGAAGAAATTGCTGAAAAATATACGGATAAAGTTAAATTCGTTAAGCTGGATGTGGATCATAATCCTTCTACTCCACCCAATTTGGCGTACGGGGTATTCCAACGTTGATTCTATTTAAAGATGGACAAGTGGCTGCTACCCAAGTAGGTCTTTTAAACAAAGCCGATCTCATGAATTTCATTGATAGTAATATTTGATCCATTTGATCCCTTCCTCCAGTATTAAATACGCTTGAGAGAGTGGATGCGGAAAGGAAGAATATAAGGACTAGATATTCTATAAATTAATGATATTTTTGTACCCGTAGATAACCCCATTTTACCTGTCATTTACTCCATAGTTCGATGTTTGCGGTTATCAGGTGTGTCACAGACCTGAGTCAGGGCACATTTAGGTTCTTATGTCACTTCTCTTTATAAACAATCAATCAACATTCTTTATGTAGGGTTTAAATCAATATGAATTTAACTGAGCTTAAGAAAAAAAGTGCAGCTGAGTTAGTTACATTAGCTGAACAATATGGGCTGGAAAATATGGCCCGCTCACGAAAACAAGATATTATTTTTGCAATCTTGAAGGAACATGCAAAACGAGGCGAAGATATTTATGGCGATGGCGTACTGGAAATTCTTCAAGATGGTTTTGGATTTTTACGCTCAGCAGAAGGTTCTTATCTTGCCGGACCAGATGATATTTATGTCTCACCCAGTCAAATCCGCCGCTTTAATTTACGTACTGGCGATACGATTTCCGGAAAAATTCGCCCGCCTAAAGAAGGTGAACGTTATTTTGCTTTATTAAAAGTCGATGAAATTAATTTTGATGCGCCTGAAAATGCAAAAAACAAAGTGCTTATTTGAAAACTTAACGCCTCTTTTTGCAGATGAACAACTTAACATGCAATTGGGCAATGGCAGTACAGAAGATATTACTGCTCGCGTGATTGATCTTGTTGCACCGTTTGGTAAAGGCCAGCGTGGTTTGATTGTATCGCCGCCGAAAGCGGGTAAAACCATGATGCTGCAAAATATTGCGCACTCCATCGCCCATAATCATCCTGAATGTTATCTCATCGTATTATTGATTGATGAGCGTCCTGAAGAAGTCACTGAAATGGCACGTTCAGTCAAAGGTGAAGTGATTGCCAGTACCTTTGATGAACCTGCAAATCGTCACGTTCAAGTTGCCGAAATGGTCATCGAAAAAGCCAAACGCTTGGTTGAACATAAACGCGATGTCGTGATTCTACTAGATTCTATTACTCGTCTTGCGCGCGCTTATAATACTGTTGTTCCTGCTTCCGGTAAAGTGTTAACCGGTGGTGTGGACGCCAATGCATTGCAACGACCAAAACGCTTTTTTGGTGCCGCACGTAATATTGAAGAAGGCGGCAGTTTAACCATTATCGCAACCGCTCTGGTTGAAACCGGTTCTAAAATGGATGATGTGATTTATGAAGAATTTAAAGGTACGGGTAATATGGAAATCCATCTGGATCGCCGTATTGCTGAAAGACGTGTTTATCCTGCGATTAATATTAATCGTACCGGTACGCGCCGCGATGAAAAATTTGTTGCGAAAGAAGATCTGCAAAAAATGTGGATTCTTCGCAAACTTCTGCATCCGATGGAAGAAGGAGCGATTGAATTCCTTATTGATAAAATGAAAGACACAAAAACCAATGATGATTTTTTTGATGCGATGAAAAGATTTTAATTGCATGGGTAACAAGTTTCCCGCGGCTGGTCCGCGGGATCAAGAGTCAGGATAAGTCTATGCGTTACTGGTTATTCAAATCCGAACCAAGCTGCTTTAGCATTGATGATTTGAGTCATCGTCCTAAGCAAACAGAGCCATGGGATGGTGTGCGTAATTATCAAGTACGTAATATGCTGCGCGATGAAATTAAAATAGGTGATCTTGCCTTTTTTTATCATTCAAGTTGTACGCCTCCAGGCATTGCGGGCATCGTTGAAATTGTTAAAGCAGGCTATCCGGATTTTACAGCTTGGGATCCATCAGTCACGTTCATTTTGATCCTAAAAGTACGTCTGAAAATCCGCGTTGGTATATGGTGGATGTCAAATTAGTTAAAAAATTTCAACGCTTTATTCCGCTGGATGAAATAAAAAATCAGCCTAAATTGAAAAATATGCTCATTACCCGCAAGGGAAATCGTCTTTCTATCACACCAATAACAAAAGAAGAATGGAAAGCGATTTTAACTTTGGAAAAGGAAGTGTTTGGTTAGTAGCATTTAGCGTCATCCCCGGACAGCTACTTGCGAACGGAGAACTTATCCCTTTCCGTTCGTGCTGAGGAGGCGCGAAAGCGCCGTCTCGAAGCACAGATCTCCGAACTGATACTTTTTGTCGTGTCTGATGCGCCAATTAATATTTCCTTAATCATTTAATGAACATTCTTTGTTAAAATTTTGCTCTAATGCTTAATCCATTAATAAATTAAAGCGCTTTAGTGTTTAAAAACAAACGAGGAATTCAAAGAGTTTCCTTAATATGAAAAATACTTATTTTATTATTATCCTTATATTTATCAGTAGCCTCTTGAGTTCTGTTTTTGCGAGGGATTTTCATATTAATCAATTAACAAAAACGCAACAAGAGGACTTAATCACATCGGGTGTGTGGCAATCTGGATGTCCAGTAAAGCCTGCTGATTTAAGATTAATTTCGGTAAGCTACTATGATTTATTAGGTCAAGTGCATCATGATGGCCAATTGCTTGTAAATAAATATGCAGCTAAAAATACCTTGAAAGTCTTTAAACATCTCTATTTGATAAAATTCCCATTTTCATCTATTGAAACGATGGAGGATTATAAAGGTGACATTCAATTAGCAGAAGAAAAAAATGTCACTTATGGATTCGTTTGTCGACGTGACGATAAAAATAATTTTGTTGAATCATCGTGGGGAACTGTATTAACCATTAATCCTACCTTCAATCCTGATATAAAATATATCGATGATAAAAACAATCAACATGTCACTATTTCCCCTAATACAGGAATATTTTCAATTAATAGAAGTCTTAAATTGAAGGGAATGTCTGAGTCAATTTATCCTTACTTAAATCAAAATCATTTTTTGCCTCTTGATCGCGGAGGAAATGAAATAGGTTGGAAGCAATTTGTTTTTTTAAAAGGTAGTCAGAAAATAAAACTGAATTCTCCCCAGTTATCTTCATCAAAAATGAGTCGTCCTTCTGCCTTTACACCCGTATTTACTTATGCGCCTTTATCATCTGAAATAATGAATAACTTGAAAAAAAGCGGTGGTTGGGTTGAAGGCTGTCCTGTGCCACTTAACAGATTAAGTTTATTGACACTGTCTTATTATGGATTTGATAAACAAGTACACACAGGAACGTTAATTATGTTGGATGCGATTGCACCTTATGCAGTCGCTGCTTTTAAAGAATTATATAATCACCACTTTCCCATAGAAAAATTCGATGTGTCTCATCCCGCTGATAATGAAAATACCTCAGCGTTTAATTGTCGAAATATGGTGGGGAAAAATGATTATTCTGTGCATTCCTATGGCTTGGCAATAGATGTGAATGTTTCGCGCAATCCTTATATAGGTATTTATAAGAAAACAAATGATGAGCAAATGATGGGTTCAATCGTTCCAACTACGCCTTCCAGTTTACTTTATCTGGATAGAAGTAAAAAAAGAGCAGGGATGAATGAAGGCATTGTTAAAACGCTAGCAAAATATGGCTTTACTGAATGGGGAGGAAATTGGCAAGATACTATCGATTATATGCATTTCCAAGTTCCCACAGGAATTGCAAAGTATGTGGCTTCTCTAGATAAGCAATCTGCTGAGCAAGTCATTGCTCTCATTATTAAATATCCAGACGCTGCCAAGTATATGTCGACGGATACAAGATGGACTTATTTATACAAACTATATTCTAGCCAATATATAAAAGTCTTAAAAAAATATTTCCCTCTTTTGCAAACAAAACATGAATCTGAAGTGATTCATCTTATCTATAGGGAGTTAGCTTTAAATTAGGGCGTGTTGACACTGGCAGCAACTCCTTGTTTTTATTAATGGCTCGTCGGGCTCCGCCCTCCTGCGCTTTACTTAATAAAAACAAGGAGTTGCTGCCAGTGTCAACACGCCCTAGTAGTCTACACCGTCATCCTCGGCCCGAGGATGACGGTGCTGTTTTATGTTAATTACTTCTCAGTGCGTCTATCGTTGCTAAATCTTTTCTTTTTCTTAGAATGCGTACGATCTTTTGAAAAACGATGGCCTTCTGATTCTTTCGCGGTACTACTTTTTCCTGGTTTTTCATTATTTTTCCAGGATTTTTTCTTTCCAGAAAAACTCTTCTTTTTGAAACGCTGAGGATTCTCTTTTGAAGTCTTTTCTTCTGGCTTGTGAGGTTTTTTAATCGAAAGAATCTCTCGAGGAGAAGAGCTCTCATTTTCATGTGCTTCAACTTGGTGCACGAGTTTAATACGTTGTCCAGTAAATCGTTCTATGCGTTGTAAATTCCGTGCGTCTGTTGGCAGCACAAAAGAAATGGCAGTACCTGTTTTGCCTGCGCGTCCGGTTCGACCAATACGGTGCACGTAATCTTCACAAAATTTAGGTAAGTCATAATTGATGACATGCGTGATATCGCTCACATCAAGACCGCGCGCAGCTACATCGGTTGCTACTAAAATTTGAATTTTACCGCGACGCAATTCTTCTAACGTTCGATTGCGTACATTTTGTCTTAAGTCACCATGTAATGCGGCTGCGGCAAATCCATCATCACGTAGTTGATTAGCGATCTTGTCCGCATTGATTTTGGTGGCAGAAAATACAATCGCTTTATAAATTGTTTTGTCATTTAAAAACTGTTTCAACAATCTAGATTTATGCTGCGGATTATTAGCTTTAATCATTTCTTGTTTGATTTGGGGCGCTGCAATTTTTTCATCGGATAAATCAATACGCACAGGATTGTTCATTAGATGACGCACCACCTTCATTAATTTATTATCTAGTGTGGCGCTGAATAAGAGCGTTTGACGATTTGAAGGCGTTAACTTTGCTATGTATTGAACATCATCAATAAAACCCATGTCTAACATACGGTCAGCTTCATCGAGAATCAACATTTCAATGTGAGACAAATCAACACGCTTTTGTTCCATGTGATCCATCAAGCGACCAGGTGTTGCCACTAATATATCTGCGCCACGAGCGAGATCTTTGATTTGATGATGATAAGGCATGCCTCCAACGAGATTAACAATACGAGGTCGTAAAAATTTGCCATAGAGACCGGCTGCTTTCGTGATTTGAGTGGCTAATTCGCGAGTCGGGGTCAGAATAAGGATGCGAGGCTGTTTTTTTGATGCTTGTTGTGTGCTTAAACGATGAAGTGCAGGCAAAACAAACGCAGCAGTTTTTCCGGTTCCGGTTTGTGCATTGACAGCGACATCGCGGCCAGCTAAAACTTCAGGAATGGATTTGGCTTGTACAGGGGTTGGTTCGTTATAACCACAAGCGGATAAAGCTTTATAAATATCTGAATGCAAATTTAATTGTATAAAAGACACTAGGATTTCCTCAATTTAGTGCGAGCAACGTAGGGGCACACTTTCCCCAAGGAAAGCGCACCTAAATAGCCGGCGTTAATGTTTATAATTCATCGCCAATCTATTTAACCTTGAGTGATATCAAGTAGAGCCCACAAGAGTCACAAAAAACCTTCGGAGGGAATATTGTATTGGAGATGACAAGCAATGAAGATTTGAACATTATTTTTGCAAAAAAGCAAGCTGTTTCGAGGGGTTGGCGCAATAGGACGGATAGGAACAGCGCGAAACCCAGGAACCAGCTCACGCACGCGAAAAATCGAAACTTAATACCTCTGCTATGGTTTCGGACTGAGTAACGAGCATGATCAAGCGGTCCACACCCAGTGCAACACCCGCACAATCGGGTAGCCCATGTATTAGCGCCGATAAAAAAAGTTCATCGATAGGAAGGATGGGAAATCCAAGTTTTTTGCGTTCGAGGAGATTTTTCTCAAAGCGTTGGCGCTGTTCTTTCGCATCTTGCAATTCATGGAACCCATTCGCTAGTTCGATACCACGAAAATAGACTTCAAATCGCGATGCAACCGGCGGATTCCCAGGGCGAATTCGTGCCAGCGCCGCTTGTGATGTTGGAAAATCATAAATGAAACAAGGACGATCGCGGCCAATCGTTGGCTCAATGCATTCACTCATCAAAATTTGTAACCAGGTGTCGCAATCAGAAATATCACCAGCGATGCTAAGATGATGTGTGTCAGCGCATGCGATTAACGTATCCAAAGAAGCTTCATGGGGATTAATGTGTAAATGCTCCATGAAAATGTCTGCATAGCTTTTGCGTTCGGCGGCTGGTTTTTTTAGGATTAATTGCAATAAGTCATCCATTTCATCCATTAAATCATGATGATCAAAACCAGGGCGGTACCATTCCATGATAGTGAATTCAGGATTGTGAAAACGCCCCACGTCACCTTGGCGAAATGCTTTTGAGATTTGATAAATGGCACCACTGTCAGCAGCGAGTAATCGTTTCATCGCATATTCAGGGGAAGTTTGCAAATAATAACGCTGCTCGGTTTCGTTAGATTGAGACTGAAAAAGCGCCGGAACACTTTGAATGAATGTGTCAGTGACTGAGGTATGACACATAAGAGGAGTCTCTACTTCTATGACACCGCGTGCATGAAAGAAATCGCGAATGATTTTTAAGACATCCGCGCGTGCGTGTAAATTTTTTAAATCAGCAGAAGGTTGCCAGTTTGTTAGCATTACTCCTTCACCCTCGATACATATTCGCCAGTTCGTGTATCTACTTTAATGACTTCACCCTCTTGAACAAAAAGAGGGACACGGACCACCGCACCACTTTCAAGTTTGGCAGGTTTGCCACCACTACCTGCTGTGTCACCTTTTAATCCTGGATCCGTTTCTACGATTTTTAATGTAACAAACATGGGTGGTGCCACTAAAATAGGCGCGCCATTCCATAAAGTTAATTTGCATTCGGTTTGTTCTTTTAACCAGATTTTTGCCTCAGTCATTTCTGCTTCATGGACTGCATATTGCTCATAAGTTTCTGTTGCCATGAAGTGCCATTCAGCACCATCACCATATAGAAATTGTGCATCAATTTCGACAACATCGGCGGCTTCTATGCTGTCGCCAGATTTGTAAGTTCGCTCAATCACGCGACCCGTTTTGAGATTGCGGTATCGCAAGCGATTAAATGCCTGACCTTTGCCAGGTTTAACAAATTCATTATCAACAACGACACAAGGATCATTATCAATAATGAGTTTCATTCCGCTTCGAATTTCATTTAAACCATATTGGCTCATGGGGTGCTCCTGAAAAAGTGTAAATTATGCTTTTAATATTTTTCTCATCCCTAACTGTACAAAGAATAAAACAATCGCAACAAAAAAAGCGAGATAAGCATAGTCAAAGAATGCATTCTGATAAATCGCTAATTTCTCTGCAATGGGTGCGGTTGCGCTAGGAACACTGGATAGCTTAGCGATCCAACCTGCAAAAAGACCGCCAAAGCCGGTTGCAACAAACCAGATTCCCATCATCATGCCTATGAGTTGAGGTGGCGCGAGTAAGGTGACAGCAGATAAGCCGATAGGTGAGAGAAATAATTCTCCGATCGTTATGAGCAGGTAGGAAAAAAATACCCACAATGGGTTGATCAAGTTTTCTGAATTAGGAAACATGGTGCTAAATCCAAGGACTAAAAATCCTAAGCCCGCAAAAAAAATGCCAAGTATAAATTTCGTCACAGGAGAAGGATTTTTTTCATGACGACCCAATGCATGCCAAGACCAGGCAAAAAAGGGCCCAAGAAGAATAATAAACACGCCTTCAGAGGCATAAAAAACTGTCGTAGACAGATGTATGCCAAACAAATTTTTATCAACCAGTCTTTCGATGTATAGATTCGCTGAATTAAAGAGCTGCAAAAACAACATCCAAAAAATGATAGAAGAAATAATCAAGATGTTGAGAACTAGCATACGCTTGCGATACGCAGCATTTTGTTGCACGGTAATGAAGACAAGAAAAATAAGCAAGACGATACCAGCCGAAGGGAGTAACCAATTAGCTAGGACATTCATGCGGAGTAAAAAGTTCACTCCTATGATGGCGAGTACACAATAAATCAATAATTGATATTTTAGCTTGGTGGTGATGGGTTTTAACTTTTGTGTAAATTTAATATGTTTGAGACCAATGAAAAAGAAGATCAAACCAATGATCATACCAAGGCTGGCTAAAGCAAAAGGAACATGCCAGCCGTAATCATTTCGAATATACCCAGAGATACCGGAAAGAGCGGCGCCGATGTTAATGCCTATATAAAAGATAGTAAAACCAGAATCGCGACGCGGATCATCAGCGGTATATTGTGTGCCTAATAAACTGGAGATATTGGGTTTTAATAAACCATTGCCAATAATAATGGTGGCGAGCGCCGGATAAAACAAAAGGGTGGTTGTCGAGAGTGCTAACAAAGCATAGCCTAGGACGAGAAAAAGACCGCCCCATACAATGGCGGTTTTGAATCCTAATAATCTATCTGCTAAAAATCCGCCTATGAAGGGTGAGATGTAAACAAGACCAGAAAAAATACCAGAAATGGTATAGCTGGTATTATCAGAAAAGCCATAATACTCAGTCATATATAAGACGAGTAAACCTTGAGCGACATAAAAGCCAAACCGTTCCCACATTTCAGTTAAAAATAAAAAGGGGAGTGCTTTGGGATGATGGCGTTTTGCAACATCCATAATCAATTCCTTCAATAAAGTAGTGGCTTGGGGGAGCCTATTATGGCGTTGGTGTGAGTGTGGGGCAAGCGTTGATCATGTTGTCAATATTCACGCCGCCCGTTCTTGAAGAATTCCGCTTTGACGCAGAAGGGCATCGATCTTAGGTTTGCGGCCGCGGAAAGCGATGAATGAAATCATAGGATCTCGCACGCCACCTATTTCTAAGATATTTTCCAAAAAGGATCGGCCGGTTGCTGGATCGAAAATACCCTTTTCTTCAAATTGCGCATAAGCATCAGACGACAATACTTCAGCCCATTTGTAACTGTAATAACCGGCTGCATATCCACCAGCAAAAATATGAGAAAAGCTATGCTGAAAACGATTGAATTCGGGGACGTGTATCACAGAGGCTTCAGCGCGGACTTCATCAAGAATGGATTGAATTTGATGCGGCTTAGCGGCGTCATATTCAAGATGCAAACGGAAATCAAATAAAGCAAATTCGATTTGGCGTATCATTTGTAATCCCGTTTGAAAATGTTTGGCGCGGATCATCTTCTGATATAACTCATCAGGCAACGGTTCTCCTGTTTCATAATGCGCCCCAATCAAGGCGAGTGATTCTTTTTCCCAGCAATAATTTTCCATAAATTGGCTAGGAAATTCGACCGCATCCCATGGCACGCCATTAATACCCGCAACGGAAGGATAATCGACTTTCGTTAGCAGATGATGAAGGCAATGACCAAATTCATGAAATAAAGTCAGGACATCATCATGAGTCAGTAAAGCAGGTTTTCCATCAACAGGGGGCATAAAATTACAGGTTAAATAAGCAACGGGATATTGTAAGTCAGTGCCGCCATTAAGACGCCGTCTCACAGTGCATTCATCCATCCATGCGCCATCGCGTTTATGTTGATGCGCATACAAGTCTATAAAAAAACCACCGCGCAAGGCATGAGTATCGTCATGAATTGAAAAAAACTGCACGTCTGGCTGCCAAGTTTCTATGCCTTCTTCTTTGTGAATAGTAATCCCATACAATTTATTCACCAGTGTAAATAAGCCGCTTAATACTTTTTTAATAGGGAAGTAAGGCCGTAAATCTTCTTGCGAGAAATTGAATTTAGATTCACGCAATTTTTCCGAATAATAAGAAACATCCCATACTTCCAAATGAGTCAGGCCATCCATCTTTTTGGCGAGATCAACAATTTCTTGGTATTCCACTTCTGCAATGGGTTTACTCCGCGCTAAGAGGTCACGCAAAAAATGCAAGACTTCATTCGGTGTTTTTGCCATCTTTGTGACGAGGGAATATTCTGCATAATTTGGATAACCAATCAGAACGGCTATTTCATTGCGATGGCTTAGAATTTTTTCCATCACAGAAGTATTATCCCATTTACCTGCATCAGGGCCTTGATCGGATGCACGTGTGGCATAGGCTTCATATAAAGTTTTGCGTAATTCACGATCTTGTAAAAATTTAATCGCGGTAGAATAAGAGGGATACTCTAATGTTAATACGTAACCCTCAAGATGATGTTGTTTTGCATTGGCGATAGCGAGTTGCAAGGCTTGATCGGGCAGGCCTTTCAGTTTATCCACATCGGTTGTGTGCCAAATCCAGGCATGAGTTGCATCCAATATATTTTCTGAAAAAGTAGTCGTTAGTTGACTTAATTCTTGTTGCAATCCTGCAATCTGAGCTTTTTTGTCAGCGGGAAGATGAATGCCGGCCAGTTTAAAATCACGAATATCATTTTCTATGATTTTGCGTTGAGCCGGGTTTAAGGTTGCAAATGCATCACTATTTGCAATCGCTGCAATGGCATTAAACAAAGGTTCATTTTGAGATAACTCAGTTTGATATTCGGTAATGAGCGGCAACGTATCGTTATAAGCTTTGCGTAACGCCGCGGATTCCATCACGCTATGGAGATGAGAGATGGGTGACCAAATTTTATTTAATTCATCACTTAATTCTTCCAAAGGCTGCATTAAATTATGCCAAGTGTAAGGCATGCCTTGTGATAATAAATTAGCTATTTTCTGGCGATGGAGAGTCAGCAATTCACGGATATCAGATTGAATCCGAGATGGGTCAATGGTGCTAAAACGTGGTAATTGATCTTGCTGAAAAGATGTGGGGGCCATCGCAAAACTCCTCTTGTAATAGTTTGTTTTTAAATCACTCACTGCATCTGGGGAGCGTTGAAGCTTATTTTATATATAGAATAACACCTCCTCATATAGTCCAAGAATGCTATAATCTCACGCTTATCTTAACTGGCATAAATGTTTTTTCGGACAATAGACATGGATCAATCTTTTAAAAATCATACACTTGATATCAAAACTTTTCAGGGACTTATCGCCGCATTACAAAATTTCTGGGGGAACCTGGGTTGTGTCATTTTGCAACCTATTGATATTGAAGTGGGTGCGGGTACCTTCCATACGGCGAGCTTTTTAGGAGCAATTGGCCCTGAACCATGGCGGGCTGCTTATGTGCAACCCAGTAGACGTCCCACCGATGGACGTTATGGCGAAAATCCTAACCGCGTTCAACGGCATCATCAGTTTCAAGTGATATTGAAGCCCTCTCCAGTTGATATACAAGATTTATATCTGGATTCACTCCGCGTCTTAGGAGTGGATACTTTAGTCGATGATATTCGATTTGTGGAAGACAATTGGGAGTCACCTACCTTAGGCGCATGGGGATTGGGTTGGGAAGTCTGGTTGAATGGAATGGAAGTTACGCAGTTTACTTATTTTCAACAAGTCGGCGGCTTGGAATGCAAGCCTATCACTGGTGAAATTACCTATGGCTTAGAACGTTTAGCCATGGCATTACAAGGTGTCGATAATATTTTTGATCTGGTTTGGAGTATAGGTCCACAAGGTGTAGTGACGTATGGTGATGTGTGTCATCAATCAGAAGTAGAGATGTCAAAATATAATTTTGAAGTCGCGGACATAGACACCCTCTTTAAACATTTTCACTTCTATGAAAAAGAAAGTCAGCGCTTGATAGAAGCCAATTTGCCATTGCCCGCTTATGAAATGGTACTCAAAGCTTCGCATACGTTTAACCTGCTTGATGCGCGGCGTGCTATTTCTGTGACAGAACGACAACATCATATTTTAAAAATACGCCGCCTAGCGAAAGCCGTTGCTGAAAGTTATTACCAAGCGCGCGAAGCGCTGGGATTCCCTTTATTGAAAGGGATTGAGTCAAAAGAGAATAAATCATGAAAAAGCGAGACGATTTTTTAGTTGAAATTCAAACCGAAGAATTACCACCCAAAGCTATTCTGTTTTTAGCGGAAGCTTTTAGCCAGCAAATAAAAGAGCGTTTGCAAAAAGCAGGTCTCGAATTTGATGACACCAAATTTTTTGCGACACCACGACGTTTGGCGGTATTTGTCAAAAGTCTTTCCTCGACACAGCCCGATCAAACCATTGAGCGTAAAGGCCCTGCGCTATCAGCGGCATTTGATAAGCAAGGCAAACCTACTCCTGCTTGTGTGGGATTTGCGCGTTCGTGTGGAGTGACACCGGATGACCTCAAGACAATCAAAAATGATCAAGGCGAATGGGTGGGCTTTAAGCAAATCGTCACAGGAAAAACGGTCGCACAATTGATGCCAGAGCTTGTTGAGCAGGCAGCGATGATGCTGCCTATTCCCAAGCGTATGCGTTGGGGAGATAACGATACACAATTTACCCGGCCTATTCATTCCGTGATGATGTTATATGGGGATCAAGTAGTGGAAGGCCGGATTTTAGGATTTCCCGCGGGACGGATGACGCGAGGTCATCGTTTCCTAGCGCCTGATTGGCTTACTTTAATGCATGCGGCTGAATATGAAGCCTTATTGCGAGATGATGGATTTGTGTTAGCGGATTTTGAGTATCGCCGCAGTGAAATTTTAAAATCAGCCAAAGCAAGTGTGGAATTGGCCTTTAGTTTTCATGCCGCGCCTCTCATTGATCATGCTTTGCTGGATGAAGTGACAGGATTAGTAGAATGGCCCGTTGCACTAGTCGGACATTTTGATAAAGCTTTTTTAGATTTACCACCAGAAGTATTAATTTCTTCTATGCAAGATCATCAACGTTATTTCCCAGTGGTTGATACAAAAAATCAATTACTGCCCCATTTTGTCATCATTAGCAATATTGAAAGCCATGATGCAAAGCGAGTGATTCATGGTAACGAACGTGTATTACGTGCACGTTTATCTGATGCAGCTTTCTTTTATAAGATAGATCAAAATGAAAGTTTAGAGCGCCGCATAGAGCATTTGAAAGGTATTCTCTTTCAAGCCAAGTTAGGAACGCTTTATGACAAAGCGGAACGATTAAGTAAGTTGACCGCCATGATTGCTATTACCATGAAAACAGACACCATGCATGCAGTGCGCTCAAAAATGTTGGTAGAAACGGGCGCGGTGCAAGCCTCGCGTGCTGGATGGTTAGCAAAATCAGATTTAACAACACAAATGGTGGGTGAATTTCCCGAGTTGCAAGGAGTAATGGGTTCTTATTATGCGAAACATGATGGCGAACCTGAAGAAGTGATCATTGCGTTGAAAGAACAATATCTGCCGCGATTTGCTGGCGATGAATTGCCTTCACACGAGGTTGGGCAAGCATTGGCGCTTGCTGATCGCATTGATACATTGACCGGTTCCTTTGGAATTAATCAGATTCCTACAGGTGATAAAGATCCTTATGGGTTGCGTCGTGCAGCGGTAGGCATTATTCGTATTTTGATTGAGCAGCACATAGATATCGATTTGAAAGAAGTATTAGCCTTTGCATTCAGCTGCTATACCGTTAAATTCGAAAATACTGATACAGTGATGCAGGTTTTTAATTTTATTCAAGAACGGTTACGTTCCTGGTATCAAGAACAAAAGGCTATTTCAGCAGATGTATTTGCTTCTGTGGTAGCGCTAGGCATCACGAATGTACTGGATATTGATAAACGCATACAAGCGGTGAAAACATTTAAGAAATTAGACGAAGCAGAAACACTGAGCGTCGCCAATAAACGTGTCAGTAATATTTTGGCGAAATATGAAGATAAGATTGATGCGAAATCCATTGACCCCGCTTTTTTTGAAAGTGAGGTGGAAGCAGAGTTAGCGCGTCAATTAACAGCGAAAAGTGCGGATGTTGAACGCTTATATCATTTGCATCAATATGAAGATGTGTTACTGCAACTGGCAGAGTTGCGTAAACCAATCGATGATTTTTTTGATCATGTCATGGTGATGACAGAAGATAAGCCACGGCGAGAAAATCGTATTTTAATGTTGAAACAATTACGCAAGTTATTTACTAAAGTAGCGGATATCGCGTTGTTGCAGTAGAGGAAATGATTCTGTCAGTGATCTCCCAATAAGGACTATTATGTCAGGGATGGAAAAGCGTTTATCTATTCTTTCTACACTTATTATTTATACTGTTCTTTTTATATTTGCTCAAATCGCATTGACTCTTCTTTATTACAAGGTCAATGGATTATTTAACATCGCGAGCAATGCGATTGCGCCTTATATTTTGTTTTCACGAGTTGTCGCTTTTCCTGCGCTTTATTTTTTGTTGGCAGAAATCATTCTCTATGTGTTGTATGTATATCTATTATGGTACGTCATTACCGTTGCCAGTAATTTATTTTCCTTAAGCTCTCAGGCTAAGCATGTTTTGACATGGTTAACTTGGCTAATGAGTGTCATTACAATTTTGTGTCTGAATATGTATTATGTGCCACACTCCATTTTTACTTCCATGATTAGGCACGATTTGTTGAATGATGTGCTCACGGATAGGCAGTTAAACATTTTGCTGATCGTGTCTGTCATCTATATCTTGGCAATTTGTTTCTTTGCTTTTATTCAATTATGTACTGATATGATGAGAGGAAAACATCGTATTCATCATATGATCATGTTAGTGATAGTGTTTGTTTTATTATTTTCATTCCGTATTTTTAGTTTCCCTGAAAAATATAAAAAGACCCAAGGGGCAACAGCAAAGACACCTAATATTATTTTCATTGGATTTGATGCGTTGCGACCGGATCATTTGAGTTATTTTGATCATGCGCAGCCAGCTACGCCCCATTTTGATAGTTTTTTACAAAGCTCAGTCGTGTTTAGCCAAGCTTACACACCACTTGCTCGAACCTTGCCTTCTTGGGGTGGTATTTTAACAGCGCAATATCCTATTCATAGTCATATCAGAGAAAATAATGTTTATGTTCCCACGCATGATTTGCTTGAGACATTTCCCAAGCAATTGAAACAAGCGGGTTATGAAACCATTTATGCGACAGATGACAGACGGTTTAATAACATTGATGCGCGTTATGGGTTTGATCAAGTGGTGGGACCTCAAGGAAGTATCGCAGATTTTTTGATTGGCACGCTCAGTGATTTCCCATTGTCTAATTTAGTGGTCCCAACGCTATTAGGAAAATGGTTATTTCCTTATAATTATGCAAATCATGGCGCAAATCACACATATGATGTAAATAATTTTCTTACTGCAATTAATGACGCCATTCAACATACCAGTAATAAACCACTTTTCCTTGCTGTTCATTTTGATTTATCCGCATGGCCTTTTACTTGGTTTAATGACAACCAAGCTTACAATGTGAGTCTATTGCATGCTTATGGTCACTCCATTTTGGGAGACGACCAGTTACTCGGAAAGTTTTTGGATTTACTAAAAGAGAATCAATTATTAGATCATGCGATTGTGGTGTTGTTATCTGATCATGGAATTAGTTTGGCATTACCAAAAGACAGAGCCATCAGTGAAGCCAACTTCCAAGGTAATAAAGTAAACATGAAAGTATTGCGAACAAAATATGTCAAACAGCAGGATCGTCTTTTGAATTTACAAGAAGTCTTAGCCGCGCTGATAAAAGGATCAGATGAAATCAGACAACAGATTGATACGAGTGCATCTTATTTAACTCTGAAAGATTATGGTATAGATACTTCGTTTGGATATGGGGGTGATTTGTTAACGTTTAAGCAACTACACCCGCTTCTGGCGATGAAAGCTTATGGCGTTGATTTTGGATCTCCACATGAAGTGACAGCGAGAGTGTTGTTACTCGATATTGCCCCGACTCTATTAGATTTACTCCGTTTGCCTGCGTTACCCCATGCGGATGGTGTTTCACTTAAGCCGTATCTTTTTTCTTCTCTTGTGCAGCAAGAGGAAAGGACGCTTTATTTTGAAAGTGGATTTAGCTTTAATGCAATAGAGCAGGAAGATATTATTCTTTCAAAAGTATTAAGCAAAAGCATAGCCTATTACATGGTCAGCCCAAAAACCGGCTGGATTATGCTAAATCCTTCCTATTTAGCGGTATTGATCCAAAGTAAACAGCGCGGTATTTTGCAGGGAGATTGGATGTTAGTGCATTATCCAGCGTCAGAACGATTTCGATTGTTGAGGACAAACAACAGCAAGTTAAATCCAGCGGGATGGAATACGCAAACACATACACTCTCTCCCTATTTTGTTCTAATGAATGTCAAGACGGGAAAATGGACGACAGAGAAAACCCAGCCATTAATTTCTTCTTCCCCTCATGATGAATTGAACCATTTAATGAATCAATTTTATGGACAAGAAATGGCAGTTTACTCAGCCAACAGAAGTGATTAAATGAATGTTCGCAGTTATCATTGCCTGTTCAGACACTGATGACTCTCCAAAAACATCTAGCCATCTTAATAAAATGTTTTCCTGAATGGAACTTCAGGTTATATAATCGCATATCAAACAGGGAGGAAACTTCATGCAACGTAAAGGGTTATTGTTATCAACCGTAAGTGGCTTAGCCGCATTTTTCATCTCTACCTCAGCATTTGCAATCATGTCAGTTCCTTATGGTTGGTATGTGGAAGCCAATGGAGGTTCTTCACATTTATCTAAAAAAAGTTACAGTCCGGGTTCCTCCAGCTCATCAGGTATTGGTGGTAATGGTAATGTGGGTTATAAATTCATGCCATATATGGGCATAGAAGTTGGGTATACACGTTATGCTAATACCAATATCAGAAACCAGCAGAGTACAAAAGCAGGTCAGGATAAGCATTATTCCTACGATATCGCGGTCAGAGGAATTCTTCCCATTTCTGATTCAGGATTTGAGGCATTCGCTAAACTGGGAGCGCAGCATCTCAACTCTCACGTGACCATAAAAAATGCTAGCGCTGCTGATGAGATTGGATTGACAAGTGGTGGACATAATGCAACAGGTCTCTATCTGGGTCTAGGCGCTCAATATTATTTTTGGCCTGAATTAGCTGTGGTGGCTCAGTGGCAACGTGCTCAAGGTACTAGTGGTACCGGCACGCTCGATCTTTACAGTCTCGGTATATCATTTATTTTTGATTAAGCTGCGTGTGGTTTTTGGGTTTCGTATTTTCGCGAAACCCTACTATCCTCAAAGGTATTAGGACATCACATTTTTTAACCATTCACTTAATGCCGTAATTTCAGCTCCACAAACGCTATGCGGCATGATGTAGCTTTGCCAATCTATAGAGTAATCAGCTTGTTTTAAGGCAGCATAAGTCATTTGGCCAAACAGATATGGAACAATGGGGTCTTGTGTTCCGTGAGCAAGAAAAATAGGCGTTTTGTGATTAGCAGTGCTGGCTTCCCCGAGTACATGCAGCGTATTTGGCAGAAAGCCCGAAAGACCAATAACGCCAGCCAGAGATTGGGAATAAGTAAGGCCGGTGGTTAATGCAATAGCTGCTCCTTGGGAAAAGCCAGCTAAAAAAATATGACTGGGTGGAATACCCCGAGCAATCTCTCTTTCAATTAGTTTTTCGATAGCATTGACAGATTTGGCAATGCCAGCTGAATCAATTTTTGCGTCTATAGTAATAGCATAAATATCAAACCAAGCCCGCATCTCATACCCATGATTCAAAGTAATCGGCATAACAGGTGCATGGGGGAAAATAAAGCGCACGCCCGCGCTGGCCGGGAGGTTTAATTCAGGAATAATGGAGACAAAGTCACTGCCGTCAGCACCCAGTCCATGTAACCATATAATACTGTGTTGGGCAGTTTGCTTAGGGTCAATTTCGATGCAAGATAACGTATTTTCTTGATTAATCGGCATATTAAATCCACTTGTTAATGGATCTGAAAAATAACATAATAAGCTTCGACTTTGAACAAAATCTCTATTTTAAATTCGACAGTGTAGGGAGTTGCTATGAAAAGATTTTCCAAATCGATGCTTGGGGTTACTTTGCTTGAAATCATGCTGGTGCTTGCGATCGCCGCTATGATTATTGTGATGTCAATTCGGTACTATCAAGCTGCCAACCAAAGCCAACAAGCCAACTCTTTCTTAGAGCAAGTACAGGGAATTACAGCAACAGTAGAAAGTTTAGCAATAGGATCCGGAACTTATAGCACTATTACCACGGCAAATCTTCAAACAATGCTACCAGGCGGTGTAAGTGCGTTAAATGCTCCATGGGGCGGAGCGATAACCTTTACAGCAAACACGAATGGATTTACTCTGGCTGTGCCAGCACCAAGTACACCGACTTGTACTTTAATCACAAAACAGCTTTCGGTGAATAACCACTATACCGTTGACGGTAGTTGCGCAACAGTCACCTATATTGCTAATCCATAGACCTAACCGTGTTGCCTGCCATGAAACGTACAATTCTCGTGGCGGGTGTCGCTTTTCTTGAACTCTTGCTAATTGTTACAGTAACAATGATTATTATACTGATTTCCGTTCGCTACTATCAATCAGCCAGTTTAAATCAACAAGCTAATGATGCTTTGGAGAGGTTGCAAGCCGTCACCTCTGCTGCAGACCAATTTGCTTAACCGGAGGGAAACATGAGTCTTAAGGATACAGCAGTAAAGTATGAATGCCTTTCCCAATTTTTCCATTGGCTGGTGTTTATTTTGGTGTTGATCATGATCCCATTAGGTTATGTCATGGGAGATGTACCAAACAAAGCTGTAAGTGGTCAGTTATTCAATCTTCATAAGCTGATTGGAATCTCAATCCTTATATTAATGATATTGCGGTTAATCTGGAGGTTATTCAATATCAAGCCACCTTTGCCAGTCGGTACGCCAATTTGGCAGCGATGGGCTGAGCGCGGTTTACATTTTTTGTTATACGTTGGTCTTATCGTCATGCCGCTTTCAGGATGGATAGGGACAGTGTCAAATGGCAGGCCCCCTCATCTAGGAAGTTTTAACATTGATTTACCCATAGGAAAAAACAAAGCACTGGCAGATTTTTCGTTTGATGATATACATATCCCACTAGCTATCATCTTGATTGTGCTCATTAGCATTCATATTCTTGCGGCGTTGTATCACTATTTCATTAAAAAAGATAATGTATTGGGTCGCATGTGGCCCAGCAAATAGCAATGTCATTTTTCCCACTAGTGAAAAGCGCCGTCGTCCCGCGGACAAGCCGCGGGACGACGAGTGTTTTTTACTGCGCGCTTTCCGGGAGGACAGCGGAGCTGACACAATCTCACCGATGAGAAAAATGGCTGAGTTGTTCTTTTGTCTGGCCTGTCCAGTCACAGCACAGCATTTGTCCCGTTTCATTCAATTGCAAGAATAACTGATTAGTACGGTTTCTATTGTCAGACTGATTCAGTATGGCTTGCTCGACAACAAAATAAAGTTGCTTTAATGCTTTATCTTTATCGACAGGTTTATTATCACTCTCTTCTCTTTTCCTTATTTCGTTCGCCAGATAACGAACGACTTCGGGTGCATAAGCAAGTTCAACGCCGTAACGTGAATCTAACATTTTGCTTAGCCCTTTTATCTTGAGACAAATGATTTTTTCGATGGCTTCTATACCAAGTGGAAGAAAAGGGATCATATGCAAGTAATGACATAATGACATAGGGAGGGCCGTCGAAATTTCAGAAGAAATTTCTTCTACCATGTCTTGAGGAGAATAATGATGAGTTGAAAAAGTGTTGTGCCGTCGTTCACTCATCACGAGTTGCAAAAGATCCATGCTGGGATCTTCCTCAGGGATAAAGGTTTTCGCCAAATCGGTCAGACGACTTGAGCCCAATGTTGTACTAACGATAATAATAGCTTGGCGAAAGTTATAACGATTACCTTGCTCATCGTATAAATAACCTGTACTAAAAATTTCTTGCAGCCCATCTAATATGACAGCAGAAGATTGATCAATTTGCTCAAACATGATGATGGCATAAGGAGTTTGGCGGATGAGATCTTTCAACATGAGACATTCGTTATCTTGATAACGTTGCAGTTTTAATTGGGCAAGCGAAGAAAGGTTGGGAGCGGCAACTTGTGCAAAATAAAGAACTTGGGGCTGTTTAAATAATTGTTCTGCGAGGGCAATAGCGACAGTTCGTTTTCCTGAATGATCTGGACCTGCAAATAATAAACTACAAAATGGCTTTAGCTGCTGTTGTAAATGCGCTTGAGATTGTTGTAATTCATGTGCGAGCAGTGTAATAGCAGTATCTTGTCCAAAGACTTGTTGTTGCATGTTATGTATAAATTCGCTGTGCTTGAATTTGTGTAATTGTAAATGAGTGGCAGGAATTTGTGTCCATCCGGCCAAGACATTGGTCATGGTTAGCAAGGTTAAAATAGGTTTGAAATGAGTCGTATTATCTGTTCGCTCGATGGCGGCCGCGCGCGCGGAGCTACTATCCAGCAATAAAAGAGCTTGATCGATAGTGTTATTTGTACTCAGAAAGCGTTCTGCCAAAGAGTAAGCATAACTTAATAATTCTTCCGGGATTAAAATATGATGAAAATTTTCTAGCGCAGTCCGTTCTTGTTTGAGAATGATCATGATATCCGCTTCACTTGGTCCGGATAAATGCAATGGGAGAAACTGATCATCGATATCTTTGTAGTGTTCATATTCTTTTATATGTGTTATTGCAAGAAATCGACATTTGGGATGCTGAAATAGAATTTTCATTTGCTTTTGTAGAAAAGCCTCCGTAGGAGATTTTTTATGAGAAGAGAGCAGTTCTAAGTTAGGTAATAAAAAGAGAATATATTTATCCGATGTTTCTAAAGTTTCGTGCAAATTCAAAAAATCTTTTTCAATGCTTTTTTGTTTCGTTTTCGAAAAAGTTAAATTAGCGATATCCAAGTAAATTAAATCGATACAGCGTAAAGGATAAGGCGTTGTTTCATGTGTGAGATAGAGCAGCAGCGCTTCAAGTAAGTAGTGATGCATTTTAGGTGAAAAATGTGTGCATAAAATTGCATGATGAAATTCTTTGCGGCTTAAAATATCTACTAAGGTGGAAAATCTCACATGATCTTTAAAAGGAATGACGGCGTTTTTTTTTAAATGCTGGATAGACATATATTTGCCGTATTGATGGAAGAATGAATCCTTATTATCTGGTGCCATGTATTTGTCCTTTTGACGGAGTCTCTAGATTAATCGATTATCGAATTTACTATAGGCGTATAGATTAGGCTAGTCATCTTTATCCAAAAGCATAGTCCAGCGTGAGTAATACATTTCTCCCAGGTGTTGGATAAAAGAATTCGGTTTGAAGAGCTGGTTGGTACACTGTATAAAAATAATAATATTTATTAAAAATATTATTAATACGAAATGAGGCGGTAAATTGTTTATAGGTATAACGTAGGTTAAGGTTATAAGTAGTATATCCACCCAAAGCGCCAGCGATATTTGCATCATCATTTGCCGAGAATTGATTACCCGTAAAGATGGCTTCTGTATAGAAATTCCAATGTTCTGCAACATAATAATTTATTCCGCCGCGTAGAATCTGTTCTGATACCAAAGGAATACGATGATGCGCATTTACGCCGCTTTGAAAAAGTGCATTCACAAAATTAAATTGCCCATCTATCGCGATACGATCCATCACACGGCTTTTTCCTGATAAAGTGATGCCTCGTCTTACGGTAGGATCTAGATTGCGATTAGAGCCAAATGGCAATTGTGGTGTTTGCAAAGGATCAAAGGCGATTTCATCTTGCAAATTTAATTGATAAACATCAACTTTAGCAGAATAAACATCATGGTTCCACGCAAGCCCTGCTTCATAAGCGACCCCTCGTTGTGTTCTCAAAGCATTTACCCCAGTTGCTGTTTGTGCTAATTCATCTGCTTTGGGGAAACGATAACTTTCCGCTCTTTGTAAATAGCCACTGAGATCCGATGTGAAAAGGGTGGATAGGCTCAACGTGGTTGCAAGCGCGCGATTGATGGGATGCGTATCTTGCGAATCATTTAAATCAGTTTGTTGTTGTGCGCCACGTGCACCGATGGTGAATGTGTAACGAGAGGCAAATGGAATTGAGGCGAGAGTGAATAAGCTATATTTGTGTAAATCATCACGTGTAAACCCGAGTAAGCTATTTAACTGGTAATGATCAGTCTGTATTTCAATGCCATTGAGCACTGTCGCGATACCGATTTTCCCTTTCAATTGCGGCTTAAAAAAGTAAGAGTTCCTATCTTGAGTGAACGGCAAACCTAGCACACCGTCACCTACCATTTTACGTTGCGCTAAGTCTGTTTGTAAGGTCCAATCCGCGTTGAGGTGTTGTTGGTGCTGAAGATGAAGAAAATAATGATTGTCTTTAAAGAAATCAGTGTCATTTGATGCTTGTCTGCGATTTTGCTGTACTTGTTGGGCGGTGAGCGCACCAGGATATTGCATATTTTCATTAGCAATCGTGTAATCAAAATAAAGACTACCTGTAGGATAGGCAAATGTTAATTTGCCGGATAATTGATTTTGATCATAGTCATTATGATGACGATAATTGTCAGAATGGAGATTGCTTGCTGTCATAAAGTAGGTCCAGGGATCGTGACGATAATATCCTGTCGCAAAACAATTATGTTGAGCATAGCTTCCACCTGAACAAGCGAATTCAAGTTTTCTGTTAGTGTGTGCGCGCGTGTGAATGTTAATGACGCCGCCCACCGCTTGATCGCCATACAAAACGCTTTCTGTGCCAGCCATAATTTCAATTGCTTCTATCTCTTGCAATGGAATGGCATTGAGATTGGGCGCTGCTAAATCAGGTTGCGTGATGGGAATACCATTAATCAGTAAAAGCGTATTGCTGCTTGCATTGGCACCAAAGCCGCGTAAGCTCAACAAAACTTGGCTCCCACTCCCCGTCATATCATGTAATTGAACCCCACCCAGCGTTTCAAGTGCTTGCGAAAGCGATGTCACACCCGATGCTGTGATTTGTTCCCGGCTAATCACAATACTTTGCTTATCATGAAATGGGATAGATTTAGGTGGTGTGACGATGACAGATGGAATGTCAGTCACTGCTGCGGCAATGTCATCAGCATAAAGAGACAATAGGATAAAAAATAAAAAAACAGCACGAACTCTCATGTGAGCCCTCCGCTACATAAGTAAAATGGTTTTATGCAGGCCGGTCTCCGGGCTCTCATTTGAGTGAATATACCCTCTTCACTCGCATCAGTACCTTCCCATGTCACAGGGACACAGTGGTGTTTTCTGATTGAAATGCAATGATTACCGTTGCGGGGGCAGCGTCAGTTTTTCACAGACTTCCCGTCACCTGACAAAGCGAAGGAATTTACAGAGAGTGAGAGCGAAGTGCAATAAGAAAATGAGCTACGTCATTCTTGTGGCTAGTGTCAGCATTTACTCTGTCATCCCGGAATTTAGCGCTGCTTGGCGAGCTTGCGAGCCTTAGCAGTGCTTAATGTCCGGGACCCATCCCAGCACTTTTGCACAAGTGCATGGATGGGTCCCGGACAAGTGCTCCGTAAAAAACACTACGCACTTTCCGGGATGACAGAGTGAACACCCGGGGATGCACTTGCTGAGGCTCGGTCCAAGGATTATCTATTCGCCAATTGTTTTTGTTGAGCGAGAGAGCTGCGATCAAATTCACATTGAGCCATCCCTGCTGCGCAGTGCATGAATCCGCTGACTTCATACCAATAGTTTTGATGATTTTTTGGCACAACGTTATCTTTGGCGAGATAGGCTTCTAAACTAGAACCAGTGGCATCGCGGTAATAACAATGAATGGTGTTATTTTTATTTTTTCCACTGGGCCACTCGGCCAGTGCAAATTCTTCTATGATTTTTTTAAATTCCGTCTCTCGCGCAGATGAAAGGGGGGTGCCCTCATCGCTGTCATAGGCTTTCCAACCAGCGATATGTTTGCTTTTGATATCTTTGACGCTGGGACACGTTTCAGCATAGGTAGCTTGAAATAAGAAAAAAGCAGCGATAGAGACAATGATTTTTCCGATCATAGTAAAATCCTCCTGCATCAAGTGTAGTCGTTGCGAAGGATGATGGAAAGAGGGAGTTTGCAAGATGCAAATAGGTAAAAGAAAACGCTAGAATCCGCACGAGATTTTTTCATCCCATTAGCTATTTATTAAGCTTTTCCCTGCTTCCTGTATCTGGAAACGGGTGTTTTTTTTCCGACCCCAAAGCCACCATTAATAATTTCAAACGATTCATTCTCTTAAGGGTCTCTTAAGGAAAAATAGAGTATTATCGAATGAAAGGTGAAGAAAGGGAATTCTTCGGTCCAGCCAATACTTAAACATGAACGAGGCAAATATGGCGGTGGCAAGAAGAATTTCAAACCAAGGTGTTTTTACTAGAACTTGTGCTGAGATTTGTCATTTCTTAGCGAATCATGTTGCTTCTCAATTGACACACAGAAACGAAGAAAAACCCGAGCTACGGTTAGCAGAAGTATTTACTTTAACTAACAAAAATAAAAACCATACTAGTTGAGAGGTAAGGACCTATGTTACACATTAATCATTTATCTGCATCGGAACATGAAGATCAAGATCAAAATGTAAAAATCTTTAATGAATTAATTGGTATATATACCGATACCTCTACCATTCCTTTTAGTGTGCAACGAGGTGCTTTATATGCACAAATTCAGAAGATTACTCGATCACCTAGTTCTAAGATAAGTGATATAAAACTTGCCGCCTCAAATTCTGCTTCGTATGACAATTTGCGGGTATTAAGTGAATCTAGAAAAGCGAACACAAGATTAGCAAATTTAGAGGATAAAGGCCCCGAGTCACTTCAAACCATTTTAAGCGAGACAGCAGGAGAGAAACAATCTGCGGCTATTACTGCGGCAGCAGCTGCTTTATCTGTGACTTATTACCAACAGAAAATTGCTCTATGGGAAAAACACAGACGTACTATACAAAAAAGCTTACAGGTAACACAAAGATTTGATGAGGCATTACAAGCTGCTTACCCAAGTGTTAAAAAGCACTGGGATTTTATCCAATCCACTTATACAGGCATTGAGTCAACTTCAGATTTTAAAAAGTTTTACGATAAACTTCGTAAGATAGCTGGTGTTCCATCTGTCATGGGCTCTGAAACCACTGTTATAGAGCAAAAGTTATATGATCACTTTAAAGATATTTTTGCGGATAGGCCACCTTCTAAAGAAGAGTTCTATCATCGTATAAAAGCCCTGTGGGAGGGTCGTCGTCAAAAAGATCCAGCATTTGAGCAGATACAGAAAAAGTTTCAAGAAGATTTTGTCAGGCGAGCATTAAAGCAATTTCAAGATGCTGAAAAAGACTATCAGAATAGTCCTTCATCAGAAGGGAAAAAAAAACTCCTAAGTCGATATGCCGCCAAACTGATTGCAGTGATGACTCTGGCCGATGATCAATATGGCGTTGGGTTGCGTAAAGGTATTCCGGAAAATTGGTTAAATAATAATAGCAAAGAAGATTTATTACGCCGTGCCGAACTTTCCATCCGACTGGCAGATAATTTATTGTTATCGGAGCAAGATAAAAAAAGAATTGAAGAAGACTATAACGCAATGGTGAATCAAGAGGTTGTGAATGGTATCACTTTGCGTGAACGTCAACGTCAGGAAGAAAAGTTTTACCAGAAATACCTAAAGCAGCCTGGCTTGGAATTAGAGTTCGCTTGTGAATGGCTTGCTAAACCTTATCGCGATGAAATTGCTTACTATCAAAACATATTCAATGCTCATGATTCTATGCAGCTTTCTCAGAAGGCAAATGAGGCGCAATTTCGCGAGGGGAAAAAACGTGTAACTGAAGTACGTAAAAACCGACATAAAAAATTGCTTGATGAAGCATTAGATAAATATCTTATTGAAGCGAAAACGCATGGAGATAAATTAATAGCAAAGTGGAATTTTAATGCGTTACTTGACTTATATGCAGCTAATTATGGAACTTATGAAAATAGTAAATTAACTTCCAGAGTGAGGGATGACTTAGGTAAAGTGACAACGGTTAAGGTGCTCACTGAACAAACACTCAAAAGCATGTCTGAAAGTCAGCCTGATATAGAAATGGAAAGTGAAAGTTCAGTGGAAGTGAGTGCAACAAGAGCAATGCTGTTTGATATCAATCAGCAGTGGGCTAGGGTGATGGTTGGCTCAATTCCTTCTCAAGTAGAAGAAACGTATCGTGTCGTCATGGGGAATGATCTTGTTTCTATTTTCAAACGAGATCTGCTTCAAACCAAGTATTTTATGCCGATATTTAGGACCTATCTTGTGCTATCAAATGAAGTGAACTCCGAAATACTTCCTAGCAAAGAATTACGGGAAAAGCTGCAAACTGCCGCTGGACGTTTACTTTATCGCCTTGATTATTGTGCTAGCGTATATCCAGAATGGTATGCGGAGAATCAAGAAATATTCAATAAAGTGAAAAATGCGTTTCCTAAGTTAGACCGTTCAAATAATTATGGCTTGGGAGGCGCTCAATTCACAGATGAACAAAGAGTAAAGCAGGACATTCAGAATAAGCTTAAGCTGATGTCACAAAAGATGGCTTTATTTCGGAATGATGCAGGTAAACACTCGCCGTTGAGCGCTGAAGATGTTCAATCCTCTGCTCTTAGTTTGTCATTGGCACACATGGTACTCGAGTGTATCCCTTCTGAGCGAACTAATGTTTCTGAGCCAACGGATGTTGAAAAAAGACGAGATGAGATCAAGCGTGCGGCTAGCAATCTCGTTGATATCATGCTAGAGAAAATTTCTTGTATGACAACTGGGATTGATCCGTTAAGTGAGATTTATGATCAACTATATCGGTACATGACTTATGTAGAAGTTGATGGAGCGACTGTACATGCTTTTCCTCTCCCAAAAAATACTTTCACTGATAATTTCATGGAAGCTAATTCTTCACCGGTATTTGAAGCATTAGATAATATAGCCAAACAACAAGATCTCATATTACCGAAAAATCCATTGGGAACTTTTATTTATTTTATCTTACGATTTGGTACAGACGAGCAACGACGCAAGCTCGACGTGTTTTTCCAGTTATCCAATAGAAAAATTCCTTTAATGTATTCTGAAGAGGGACATTTTTTTGCTCCTCACATCAAAGGTGTAGATTGGAGTGACTTGCCAACAGAAGGACAAGCACACACCGAACTCATTAATGCAATGCAGCCCTTGTCTGCTATTTTAGTCGCAATAAATTTACTGTCTGATAAGACAGAGCAGCTTACTCTTCAAGTGAATAGGGAAGGGGCTTCTTTAGAAGTGCTGGCACAACTGCCTGAATTGGAACGTACGGCTAAGCAATTAGACGAATTGCAAAGAGAAGCCTTAAATCTACTCGAGAAGAATATCGAGGGGAAAAATACTATCGCTGCTTATTTTAGTCAGAATCGTGCGAGAGTGCTGGAATTGAAAGAGCAGTTGGAATTGACAATTCCCAAGATTATTCAGCAAGCCACTTTAGAGTGGAAAACCTTAGCAAGGACACTTGCAAAGGCATTGGAGGAAGAATTATTTAAGCGCACTGATGGCAAATTTACGACAACTGTGACAGCCGAGCAAGTTGACCAGGTCAAGCAATTTATCAGCAAGCACGCGGAGCAATCAATAAAAGAAAGGGTTGCAGAGAAAACCGATTTTGCTGCCTATTTGCGTCGTGAGCTAATTGGAAATCATCAGTATTATAAAGACCAAATACAGGTGGTTGACTTTGAAAAGATTTTCCCGCTTTTTAAATTCTGCTATGAGTTTGTCAATGCTGAACAACGAGTTGCCTTGCAGGCTTTGTATAGTATATTGCAAAAACCATATCGTCTTGTGGATCAAGAAGCTCTCCGTTCTAGTGTATTACCCTTGTTTGCTGGTGCGTCCGAATTGGAACAAGAACAAACTTTTTACGCGTTTTTACAGGATTACAATAAATGTTATCCGTATTTCTTGAGTGGATTAGTTAATCATAATGCTGAAGATAATGCGGTTATTCAAAAAATATTACCTAAAACTGAATATGAAGCATCAATTGGAAAAGATCTTAAAAAAGCTAACGAAATTAAAATATTATTAATCGAATTCTTGCGAGTTCGTCCTGATCCTAATGGAAAATTTAAATTGCAGGCGCGGGTAGAGGGCAAGCCAGTTGAATCCTACGATAGCATGGTCGGCTATGCAGGATGGCTGGCACACTATGGCGATGAAGAAACGAAAAAACTTTGCCGCGAATTGAAGCAGCCCATTATTGACTTCAGTAAAGATTACACTGGTAGTGCAAAAAAGGCTGGCGAATTGACCGCGCAGACTTATCCAGCATTATTTGCTGTCATGGATAACATGGACATAGATTTCTCAGATACAACGCCGCAACCATCACCAACTATTGCTTTTAAACGATGGCAGTATTTGTATGTCAATAATCCACAAGTATTTTCGAGGAATCCATCTATTCGCTCTCAGGCAGATGAATATAAAGGCACTGAAGAAGAGCGGGATCTACAAAGAGAGTGTGATCTTAATTTTATTCTCTCTCAGGGTGGGCACAGTGATTTTATCCGACAGGTACAAGACTATCTTGCAGCGCTAGTTCAAGATAACGAGTTTGATGAAATAATCAGTAAAATTCCTAACCCAATTCAACGTGATGCCTATGTTTATTTTGTTTGTACCTTTGATACTGATGGGAGACGCGCAAAGCTAGTTTCTGTTCTAGTAGATAAGTTGCTGACAGGAAATTCGTTTAGTGAAGGTATAGATAAAGAAGTTGATAAAGCAATAGCTATACTTGAGAGTGTTAATAATCCAAACGATAGAATCGCGTTTAGGCAGCTAGTTGAATCAAAATTACTATGTCAATTGGCCAGCGCAACTCGTTCCAATGAATTTGATGCTTATTATCAACTTTGTTTGCGTTGGGGATATAGTGAATGTCAAGCTGATGCTTTAACTTTATGGCTTGACAAAAATTTATCCTCAAAATCAACCGAAGACTTATTAGAAAATATAGCAAAACTTGTTGCGCAGGAGCCTTTATTTTATTTTCTACAGCAACCCCAATTACAAACATGGCTAACAAAACAAATTCAAAATACATTTATTCCAGCAGAAAGAAAACAAAAGCTAGATGGTTTGGTAGTGAAGTATGGTACTGATGAACAAAAATGTTCTCTCATTGCCCGCGAATTTGAGCGCTGTTTGAATGAGGCGGCAGCGAAATCAGATCCTTATGATTTAATAGGTATCGTTAAACAAAAATATGATGAAGTGATTAAATCTGCTTCAATTATAGTTATTGATAACGCGCTTCAAACCTGGCTTCAGTCTAAGTTTGAATACAATAGCGATGAATTGACAGTAGGGAGTAAGAAATTTACACATTTCTATAACTTAGTGCTTGCATATGGTACCGATGAGCAGCGCTTTAAGGCTCTCACGGTAAAATTGAGCTCAAAGAAACAAGCAGACTGGGATAAAGAGATTCAACTTGTTGAAGTAGAGAATAAGGAATTATTTAATAAGAAATTACAAGCATGGCAAGATCAGGTTGATAAAGAGAATGTGGAATTCAATCATCTTTGTGTTTTGCTGCAATATGCTAAAGACGAAGAAATCCTCACTTATGTCAATGAGCATCAAAAGACATTAAAAGAACTGGACGCGAAAAAACAAGACGACGTAAAGACTCTTTTATCAGAGCGGCCTGAGTTGGAATTAAGAACATATCGTGGTGTTGAGGGCACAGGATGGAGGCCTTTAACGCAACAAGTTTATGAGATATTAGGATGGAATGAGAAAAAAGACGAATATTCTAACTGGCTCAGCTTTATGTTGGAAAACCCAGAATCATCCGCCGGGAGTCTAACAAAACAACCTGAATTAACTAAAGGAAATATTAGCGAATTCCATCGCATCAATAAAGTGCAAAAAGAAAATCCAAGTAAGGACATGATCACTGACGCATATGGAGAGAGGAATGCTAGGCGTATTTTTAGATCGACAAGACAATATGTCAGTCGTGTAAGCATTAGCTCCTATGTGGAATCCTTTTTCTCTGAGGTTGGAACAGCGGCGGCAAAAGTTGTTAAAGGTTTTGTAGCTGGTCTTTCTTCGTTTGCTTCAAACGTAAAAAACTTTTTATTTGGAAATAAGTCCAGTCAAAAAGGGACTGTCAAACCACAAGAGCAAATGAACCGTTACGATGACAGAATGGAGTTGGTTACGAGTTTGGCGGAACAAGAGGTATCTATAGCAGTTAACCAATTAAAGAGGGATTTGGGACAACACCAAGAGACGCACAAAGAAATTCGATCTCATCAAAAATTGAGCCAGTATACTACGCTTGTTGAAGAAGATGTGTCTTCTAAAATTGATACTGAACTTAGCAGCCCTGAGGTTCAAGCTGAAGTTTCTGAGCAAGTAAAAAAACACCTCGGTAAAACGGCTCCAAAAACTATTCCCGTTCATGATCTCATTGATGCTGCAAAGAGATTTGATTGGTATAACGGAGACTCATTTAAAGTAATAGGTGGTGTACAAATCACTGAAGAAATTGCTAAAGGCATTAATGCCATTGTGGATCCTATCGTTAGTGGCATGAGACAAAAAGAAGGTAGAGCACGTGCGAAATTATTAGAGAACCAACTGCAAGTGGCAGAGTATGTACGCCACCAAGTTTTTAATAATCCACAGGCAAAAATTGATGATTTGAGTGAGTTAGTTAAAGCGGGCGTCCCTGAATTAATTGTGAATGTTAAAGCTGAACAAGGAAAATCAAATCCACTTTATGTGGAACTGACACTCTTGTTAGCCAGTGATAGAAATAAAAAAGAAGGTCCTTATCAGATCTATCAATCTTTCTCAACCACGCTTACTACTTTATCTAAAATAGATTCACAACATTTCAGTAGAAAAGAAATATGGGACTTGTTATCCAATTATGATATTGAAAAATTGGAAGAGCTCTTTTTGAATTTGGATACCGGCAGCAAATTCGGGCTTTACTCAAAACTAAATGATTTAATCGCACGTATTCCTGAAGGTACTCAGCCATTTATAAAACAACGTTTAGAATTGATGGCCAATATAGTCGATCCAAAACTGCCTGTTGAGAATCGTCATCTTCAGCATAGTTATATCGCTGAGCAACTCGGTGCTTATCGTGAATTGGATTTATTCTGTAGCTTCAATATTTTCAATCAAGGAGATCAAAGTGTTGAAGAACGCTTGAAAGCATTTCTTGATTTCTATCGTATACCAAAAGATTTAGCTGAAAAGGAGCGTTTAGCAAAATTTGCAGATGTCATCAGGAAAAATAAAGACAAGTTGCTTGGCCGCAAAGAGGCATTAGTCGCTTCAATCGACGAGCTCTTCAGAACAGATGGCATTCAGATCATTGAAGTGCTTGATAAGCATGGCTTAACGTCAGATCAGCAATCACAACAATGCAAAGAGGTATTGTTTGCTAATCAAAAAGCAGAAGAATTAGAAAAATTATTAAAAGATGAAACGAAATGGAAAGATAATTCAGCAGAAGCGCAAATGAAAGCCTTGATGCAGGTGCTATCGCAAGTAAATCGATATGCTGATAAGTCACATCGTGGCAAATTACGTGGCGCGATTGAAGAGCGGGTTAAGCAAGTGCTTGGTATTATGAAGGATTACATGGAGCGGATTAATAAAAAATCACACAAGAGTCCTAATGTGATATTGCCGTCGACGCCGCTTCAATTGTTACAAAAAATCTATATGGATGTTTATCGACCTCATGAAGGCTCAATAGAGGAAGATAAATTACAAGCAGACATTAATCAGACTAATGTTGATACGCTGCATGCCACTCGTATCCGATTAAACACGTCAAAAACAGAGTCAGCATGGTTGAAAAAGTGTGATGGAACTCTCGCTAATTATGAAACTCCCGTTAACGGCTATCTTGATTTGAGCGAGAAATTTTTTGCATCAGGATTGCATTTTGTTAATGCATTTGGTAGCGAAACTGATAAACGTGAGATGCAGTTCCGTATCATCCAGCTGCCTTATGTCGATTACATGCACTACGGGAGCCAAGTAGGTGTGAAATCAGAGTTTAAGATCCAATTGAACGCGAGTGATGCTTATTTCGGGCGACAAGAAAATTTAGGGCGTTATTTAGATGAAGAAGAAAAGCCGTTGCTAAAAACGTTTTCTCAAATGAGGAGAAAAACGGATAATACAGAAAAGCATAATCCAGTAAAATTTGTTGAAGCCGTCACGAAAGAATGGATTGGATTATCTGTCTTGTCGGAGATGCATTATAATTTCATCAAATGGCGCGATCACTTTTCTTATAGCGTGCTCACATTGGCTCAAAATAGTATGGTAGAACCCGTCGCGGATAAATTATCCACGGAAATTTCTTTCTTGCGAAATGAACTAGTGCAACATGGTTTGAATTCTATCAAAAAGGCGATAGATAAAAATCTGCTTTCTTCTGAATCAATCAGAATCAGTGAAAAACTTTGTAAAGATAATTATCCTGTCCGGATTCTTATTAAAAAGAGTGCAAAACACATTAATGCAATACGTTCATTCGAAGATCCAGCGAATCAGACGGCTGAAAAATATCGGGATGTGCTGAAAAGTGTTGCAGACTATTTAATCAAACATGAACGACTGCTCATTCTATTAGCGAGAATAGGAAAATTAGAGCGTTTTGTTCAGGCGCTGGAAAGCAAAGGTGCACAGCCATTTGATCTTAATGCATTAAAAATCAAAGTACGTGAATTAAAAGATAAGGTGGCAAAGATCAAACCTGATAAGGGATTAGAGAAAGAACTTCAGCAACGTGATTTGAGGAATCAGATTCTTGAAGTAGATGAAGCAGTCATGGAAGAAGTCAAAAAAGTTGAAAATGCCATTAAAGGAGAAGAGAACGAGAAGAAGGGACTGAAAGCTAAATGGGATGAACTGGAAAAAGAGAAAAAAGCGTCCGAGGAATATCTTCAGAAGTATCAGGCTCAAATTATAGCCCAACATGCCTTGGCAGAAAGTTATGTTAGCTTTTTGAATGAGCATCCTGAGTTAAAAACCGACCCACAAAAAGCGGCGCTCAGTTTTAAAGCACATGTTGCTGTGACAACGGAAGGTCCGGTAAATCCGGGAAAAGCTGTCAGAGCACTGGCACAAATTGCGAGTGTTGTCAGCATAAATAAGCAAGATGTTCCTGAGAGCATTAAACAATTAGAAGAGAAAGGGTTATCAATTAAAGTATTAGAAGAAGCCATACTGTTTTCTAATTCATTTTTCCAAAGCCTATCTTCATTACTTGAGAAGATAGGTAAAGGGTCTGTTCTTTTCACTGAATTCGAAAAGCTGTCTGTTCTGATAAAAGATGAGGGAGCTTATTTTATTGTCTCTAAAGAGCAAAAGAAAATATTGGATGATTTAGTCAAAGAATATAAGGATAGTGAGAATTTCCGAACGGAACAGGCAAAAGAATTAATTATGCTTACTGAAAAAGCAATGACATTCCAAGATCTGATATCCAACTCCAATAATAAAGAAGAAATTGCTAAGAAGGAGATCAGAAAAGAACATATTGTTGCGATTAATAAGGAGCTCCTGAGAGAGCGTGCTCTGAAACGAGTGGATGGTTCCTTAAATCAATTTTTAAGAGAACTTAGTCAGCCTTTAATTTCATCTTCTAAGAAAGTAGTCAATATTAATGACGATCTTGATGTGTTCACAGAAACAACATTGAGTACGTTAGGTAAAATGACGCCCGAACAACTAGAACAATTAGATAAGATTATTAAGAAACTAAAATCGAAAGAGATACCAATACCCATTATCTCTGCCAAAGCTGCGCAAAACTTAATGGATGCGGTTAAACCAGAGAAAGGGTTTGTACCGGAGGAAAAAGCACAAGAGGTTAAAAAAGCCTTGGAATCATTGGCAACAGAATATGCTGCGATTCTCGAAGAGAAATTCAAGAATTTTAGTCATTCATTGTCGTTAAATGAGTATCTCAGTGAAATAGAAGATCTGACTCAATTTAAGGGCGAGTTCGCTGGACAATATTATGTGTTAGCTGAATTTGGTAACGAGGAGGCGAAGAAAAAAATTGCGGATATGATTGCTGCTTCTGCGGAGCCTTACTTGCGGGTATTAATTGAATTGATTAAAGATCCTAATCAACGCTTAGATAGCTTGCTTGCTGAAGTGAATCGTACTGCGACACCTCCAAATTCACCCGATGTCTCAGATGTGAGATTCAGCGGCTTTAATCGTCAACATGAACCGATGTTCGGATATGGAGATCTGCTCGAAGAGGAACCTCAGTCAGGCTATGCTTTGTTATCAAGAACTGAATCAGTATTTGAACAAGGTCGAGCTATACAAATAACACCTGAAATGCTTGGATATAGCAATAAACAGCATGGAATATCTATTGACGAGCTTGATCCTCCATTAACTCTCGCTACTCTTAGAGATAAGTTGCGTCAGATGAATCGCGTGCCGCGCCAATTATTTGAAAAAACCCGCAAAGAAAGTGCTGAAGTTGATAGAAATCGTTTAATCGAGCTAGAAGTATTATTCATAAAACTCGATAGCGAAGAATTAAGCCAACAATCAACTCTATCTAAAGTGCGAACCACTATTATTGATTTAATGCTAAATGGTAATAGTTTTAATCGGCTAAGAATGGGAGAAATCTTGCTTGATTATCTTGCAAGAACAGAAGAGTTACGCAATGAATTGCCTAACGCGGAAAAGGAATTGGTTGAGTACAAGAACACATTAGAAACCCAAATAAAAAAAATACAAACATTTGCTGGGACGGAACAAGCTATAGCAATAATTAGAGAAAATATAAAAGAAATTAACAACCAGATAGCTGCACTGCCTAAAAAACAACGCGGGGAAGAGATCAGGAGTCGTGAAGTGGTACATGGCATGATTCATGAGTTGTTCCCTGATAAATCTTTGCAGTTGTTTTATTTTGATGCGGCCCTCGAACCTCAACGCGTTACTCGTACGCATCAAGAAGCCTATCAGCCAATTTCAACCAGCCTATTAGAGCTAAAGGAAAAGATGCATAAAAAGGCTGCTATGCAAGAACAGGTGAAAAAAATAAGAGAGAAATATCAACTTAAGTCTTTGACGCAAAGGAGTTTGCAAGAAGAATTTAACAGTACCATAACAGAATTACAGAGAGTTAAGGTCCGAGAAGAAGTTAAAATCCTGATAGAGAATGAAAAGCAAGGTGAAAATGCCTCTAGGATTGAGGCGCAATTTGGCATAATCACAAACAGAAGAAAAATCTTGCCGGAGGCAAAACAATTTGGTCAAAAAGAATCTTATTTAACTGATATAAGAAACTCTTTACGAGAGTTAGCGAGGTTAGTGCCTGGGTTAGATAAAAAGGTAGCGTCGTATTTGGAAAGTAATAGACGCAATGACACACTCTTGAAGGATGCTGAGTTAATTGTCGAGAGTCAAAACGCAGTTATCATTGAAGATCCTGCAAAAATTCAGGCATCAATTGTGGCTTTACAAGAGAAACTAACTCTAGTGAAAGAACTATCTACGGATCTCAGAGGAAACTTTGAAAAAGAATATAAAGAAGAATTAAAGGATCATAATAAGCGCTTGGTTGCTGAGTTATCCGATTACTATCGCAGCACGTCAGGCGATGAGATAGAGAAATGGAATGCGCAACTGACAGCCACCGCAACGTCATTTGCTCATTACATAGAAGAGCATGTCAGTCAATTTAAACGGGAAAATAACGATTTCTTTGCTGAGTACGAGGATGAGACATGCACATTTGAGGGGATCAACTTTGCGTTGATAAAAGATGAAAAACTCAGAGAGGCAATTAAAGAGATTTATGAGGAAGTAAATGAGCATTTGATGGACGCACGTAGCGATGATGATACTGCTAAATATCACCGTATGGAGCGAGAAGCCAGAGTAAATCACATCATTGCTCAGCATTTGCGTTTATACGATGGGTATGGAGCTACTTTATTAGGTGCTTTACAGAACACAGTGGCGACAATCAAAATAGTGCAAACTGAAGAACCTCAGGCGGTGGTGGTGGCTATAAAGAGTTCGGCTATCGCAATTTCTACCAAGAAGAGTCATGTGAAAGAAGAAAAATCGATGGCGCAAACTTTTAAAGAAGCGTTTGAAAAAGCTCCTTTGTATCAAACTGTAGGTGAAACATTTAAAGAAAAGGTTGTTAATCTTGATAAATGTTCAGATGTAAAAAAGGATAAGGTACCTCAAGTCATTGGAACGTATGTGCCCCTATCTTTAATAGTGAATGGTGAAAGGATTGCACTTGATGAGGATATTTGGACGAGAAGTTTAGATGCGGAATTACCAAAACCGGTTAAGCCCGAGAACCTTATTAAGCTCAGGTGTTAATATTAGGGTGGGATGTTGTCTCTCTCCACAGCGGAATGGCTGAGGAGAGAGACAGCAATGTGCTTAATATCGATAATGATCAGGCTTGAATGGTCCGTCTTTCGAAATACTTAAATACTTTGCTTGTTCATCTGTTAACACCGTCAGTTTCGCACCCAACTTTTGCAAATGTAACCGAGCCACCATCTCATCTAACTGTTTAGGCAGCACATATACGCCAACAGGATAGTTATCGTTATGCTGCCAGAGTTCGAGTTGCGCTAATACTTGATTAGTAAATGAAGTCGACATCACAAAACTGGGATGACCCGTTGCGCAGCCTAGATTAACGAGGCGTCCTTCAGCCAGCACAATAAGACGATTGCCATTTGGCAAAATGACGTGATCCACTTGCGGCTTGATATTTTCCCATGGGTATTGTCTTAACGATGCAATATCAATTTCAGAATCAAAGTGGCCAATATTGCAAATAATCGTTTCATTTTGCATCTTCAACATATGTTCATGGGTAATGACATGGACATTGCCTGTCGCCGTCACAAAAATATTGCCGATGGCTAGCGGCTTCATCCATGGTTACCACACGATAACCTTCCATCGCTGCTTGCAGAGCGCAAATCGGATCAATTTCAGTGATTAACACTATTGCGCCAAATGAACGCAATGCTTGCGCACAACCTTTACCGACTTCGCCATAACCACACACGACAACAATTTTTCCTGCAATCATGACATCGGTGGCGCGTTTAATGCCATCGACTAATGATTCGCGACAGCCATATAAATTATCAAATTTGGATTTCGTGACAGAATCATTGACATTAATCGCGGGAACGTTGAGTTCGCCATGTTTATGCATTTCATAAAGACGATGTACGCCGGTGGTGGTTTCTTCCGATAAACCCTTCACTTCTTTGAGCAAGTCAGGATATTTCTCATGCATGATGAGAGTTAGATCGCCGCCATCATCCAGCAACAAATTGGGATGCCAATTTTTAGGACCGACAATGGTTTGTTCGACGCACCACCAATATTCTTCTTCCGTTTCACCTTTCCAAGCAAAAACAGGAACACCAGCTTGCGCCATGGCGGCGGCAGCATGATCTTGCGTGGAAAAAATATTGCAAGATGACCAACGAACTTCGGCGCCTAACTCAAGCAAGGTTTCAATTAAGACCGCTGTTTGCATAGTCATATGTAAACATCCTGCAATACGCGCGCCTTTCAATGGTTTTTTGCTTTTGTATTGTTCGCGTAATGCCATGAGACCTGGCATTTCAGTTTCGGCGATGCGAATTTCTTTCCGGCCCCATTCAGCAAGAGATAAATCAGCAACTTTGTAATCGGTGGGTTTGTATTCATAGCGGCTACCTGCATAGTTCATACTCCTTTGTGTCAATTAGTTAAGTTGAGCGTCGTTGCGTAACAAATCAGCTTTATCTGTTTTTTCCCAAGAAACGTGTATATCGTTTCGGCCAAAATGACCATAACTCGCTGTTTGTCGATAAATGGGTTTTAACAGATCGAGCATTTTAATAATGCCATAAGGGCGCAAATCAAAATGCTTGTGTATAAGCTTGATAATTTCTTTGTGTGGTATTTTATTGGTGCCAAAGGTTTCAAGGTGAATGGCTGTGGGTTCTGCTATTCCTATAGCATAAGAAATTTGGATTTCACAACGATCAGCGAGTCCTGCTGCCACAATGTTTTTGGCAACATAACGTGCAGCGTAAGCAGCGGAGCGATCAACTTTGGATGGGTCTTTACCTGAGAAGCAACCTCCTCCGTGACGCGCCATGCCGCCATAGGTGTCGACGATAATTTTTCGGCCGGTTAACCCACAATCCCCTTGGGGACCACCGATGACAAATCGTCCTGTAGGATTGACATAGTATTTGGTGTGTTTTAACCATTCTTCTGGTAAGACAGGCTTGATGATTTCTTCTATGACTGCTTCAACTAAGTTATCGTGGTGGATGTCAGGATGATGTTGAGTAGAAAGCACCACATTGGTCACGCTGTGTGGCTTACCATCCACATAGCGGATGGTGACTTGAGATTTAGCATCAGGACGTAGCCAGGGCAATACATCTTCTTTACGCAATTTTGCTTGTCTTTGCATAAGTCTATGCGCATAGGTAATGGGGGCGGGCATCAGCACATCTGTTTCGTTTGTTGCATAGCCAAACATGAGGCCTTGGTCACCCGCGCCTTGTTCTTCCTTCGCTTTTTTGTCAACACCGATAGCAATGTCAGCCGACTGCTTGCCAATCGCGGTGATGATAGCGCATGATTCCGCATCAAATCCGATTTCTGAGCTGTTATAGCCGATATCACTAATGACATCACGTGCCAGATGTTCCATATCAACCCATGCATTGGTTGTAATTTCACCACCAATAAAGACCATGCCGGTTTTAACGAGAGTTTCACAGGCAACACGCGCAGTTTTATCTTGCTCAATAATCGCATCAAGAATAGCATCAGAAATTTGATCGGCTATCTTATCTGGATGTCCCTCAGAAACAGATTCCGAGGTAAATAAAAATTCATTTTGCTGCATGGTTTTTCATCCCTTTTTGATCATATAAAATGTGCCATCATAGCATGATGATGTGAGATTTGTTAACGTGGTGAGCATAGAAAGAGCAGCCACCACTGTCATCCCGGAAAGCGCGAAGTGTTTTTTACTGAGCGCTTGTCCGGGACCCATCTATGACCTTGTACTAAGGTTCAAAATGGGTCCCGGACATTAAGTGCTGCTAAGCTCGCAAGCTCGCTAAGCGGCACTAAATTCCGGGATGACAGAGAGAGAATGGTACCATTGTTGTCTAAAAAAACCTTGATTGTAAAAGTTAAAGAAAAGTAACGGAAATTAATATGATGAAATTTAACCTGATCAATTTAAACAAACGAGCAAGTCTTATCAACACGCTTATTTGCTTGACGGTATTGTTTATCGTGGCACAAGGCACACTATTTATCCTGCATTATAAAATAACGGATATTATAGATTCTCTAGTGAATACATCTATTTCGTTTGGGTTTGCTTACCCGGTGGTATGGCTGCCTATCTTAGGATTTCTTGCTCTCCAGTTCCTAGCTTATGGATTATTAATCGCTTGGATATGGTTTATTGCTGTCTCTCTAGCCGAGTATTTCAAGCTATCAACCAATGCAAAATATAGGATAGGCATTTTATGTTGGTGTTTTGCTTGTATAGCGATTCTCGCATTAAATCATTATTATTTTCCTGATTCGTTTTTTTCAAAATTAATAGATCAGAACCCTTTTTTGAAAACGATGAGCCCTATTTTGTTATGGGTAACATTGCTTACGTTGCTAGTGGCCACGCTCATTGCCTACCTTAATTTTTTCCAGTTTAAACGTTATCGAAAAGTGGGGACGGGGTTATTAGTGTTGGGTTTCAGTTATGCGGCGTTTTCTTTTTATGACATGATGCAAGTTAGTTTTCTCATGCCGCCTAAAGGTGCGCAGGATAATGTCAAACCTAATATTATTCTGATTGGTCTTGATTCTTTGCGACCTGATTTTACCGGCTATTTTGGCCATCAAACCATTCACACGCCCTACATAGATAATTTTTTAAATACGTCAGCTGCTTTTGGTAACGCTTATACACCGCTAGGTAGAACCTTCCCAGCTTGGGTCAGCATTCTGACAGCCCAATATCCCAAGCATAATCACGCACGCAATAATTTAGTTGATCCTAAACGTGTTATTGAAAACGATACGATTGCTAAACGTTTACGCCAAGAAGGTTATGAAACCATTTATGCCACAGATGAAAAACGGTTTAGTAATATTACAACAGAGTATGGATTTGACCGCGTCATCGGTCCACAGATGGGGGTGAATGATTTTCTATTAGGTGGATTGAGTGATTTTCCGTTAACGAATTTGCTGGTTAATTTGCCGCTTGGACAATATCTATTTCCTTTTAATTTTGGTAACCGAGCAGCAGCCATTACCTACGAGCCAAATAAATTTTTACGCTTAATGAAATTAGGATTACGCAATCGTTCCACTAAACCTCTGTTTTTGTCTGCGCATTTGTGTTTGTCTCATTGGCCTTTTACTTGGGCCCGCGATGGTCAATCAAGAAATTTGATTTTGCCAGAGCAATACAGAAGTAGTGTGGAAGCCGTGGATCTTCAATTTGGAAAATTGCTTGGCATATTGAAAGAGAATGGTTTGTTAGAAAATAGCATAGTCGTATTGTTGTCGGATCACGGAACAGGAGTAGGATTGCCAGGCGATCGTTTTATCTCTGAAAAAACGTACATGGGCGATCCTAAGCAACTGAATCTTATTGCCGTGAATAAACTCAGTACGGCTCCTGCTCAGAGCACCGATAAACGTGATTATACGATTAATACAGCTTATGGACAGGGAACCAATGTTTTAAGTCTCAAACAATACAATGTCATATTAGCTTTCAAACGTTATGGGGGTGAGGCTTGGCCCGTACGCCGCATTGATACGCCAAGTATGCTGGTGGATATAGCTCCAACTCTTTTAGACTTGATGGGGTTACCGCCAATGCAAGCGATAGATGGAGTTTCATTGCGTAAATCGCTATCTAACGGAAGTATGAGTAAATCCCGTCCGCTCTTTATGGAGACGGGAGATAGTATGACTGAGATAGAAACGGATCATATTTACATAGAAAAAGTCATCAAGCATGAAATTGGCATTTATCACATCGATCCTACGAGGGGGTTATTGGTCATGGATCCTAAAGCAGAACAATCGATTGTTAAAAATAAGCAACTAGCCGTGCTAATGGGTGATTGGATGCTAGCCCACTATCCGGCGCACATGCAAGCAAAGCTAGTCACATCGAAAAAACCGGGTTCTGCTCAACCCCAAAGCGAAGCGTCTATGGTTCCTCCCTATTATGTTTTAGCGAATTTAAAAACGGGCAAATGGACCATTGGCGTTACCTCAGATTTTGCAAAGACCGCTCCCCTTGAAGAGTTAATGCGTAAGTTGAAAGATTTTTATGGGGATGAGTTGTAGAGCGTGGCGCTCACGTCATCCTCGGGCAGCGCTCAGTCAGAGGATGACAGATACTTGGTACCACCCTCCAAATTCATGTAATATGCGCACATTATTTTTCATGCTATGACTAACTAACCATGAGGTCTACCCATGCCGCTGTCTACGCGTAGAGATCGATCTGATGCCATTCGTTTTTTAAGTATTGATGCTGTGCAAAAAGCCAATTCTGGACACCCAGGTATGCCTATGGGAATGGCCGATATTGCTGAAGTGTTATGGCATGATTTTATGCGTCATCATCCTGCCAACCCACATTGGCCGAATCGCGACCGGTTTATTTTATCCAATGGGCATGGCGCCATGTTGCAATATGCCTTGTTACACCTAACAGGATATGCCTTAACCATTGACGATATTAAACAATTTCGTCAATTACACTCAAAAACACCGGGACATCCTGAATACAGTCATACGCCTGGGGTGGAAACGACCACAGGGCCATTGGGCCAGGGACTTGGCAATGCCGTGGGGATGGCGATAGCAGAAAAGCATTTGGCTTCCGCGTTTAATCGCCCTGATTTTCCTATTTTCAATCATTACACGTATTGTTTTGTCGGCGATGGCTGCTTGATGGAAGGCATTTCACATGAAGTCTGTTCACTAGCAGGAACTCTTGGTTTGGGGAAACTCATCGTCTTTTACGATGATAATGGCATTTCGATTGATGGGAATGTACAGGGTTGGTTTAGTGATAATACGCCACTGCGTTTTGAGGCATATGGTTGGCATGTCCTTCCGAATGTTGATGGACATAATAGTGAAGCGATTCGCCAGGCAATATTAGCTGCGCAAGCCGTGACAGATAAACCCACGATTATTTGCTGCAAAACCACCATAGGATGGGGTTCACCCAATCTAGCTGGTTCTGCAGGAACGCATGGTGCAGCACTGGGGAAAAAGAAGTAGCCGCAGTGCGCACTCATCTTAATTGGCCGCATGAACCGTTTATGATTCCTGAGGAAGTCTATGCCTCATGGGATGCCCGTCCAAAAGGAGCGGCTTTAGAACAAGAATGGCAATCCTTGTTGCAACGTTATCAAGATCATTACCCAGAATTGGCGCATGAATTATTACGCCGAATTGAAGGTCATATGCCTTCTGATTGGAGTAAGCAAGCTGAGGCAGTCCTTTTTGAAATGAATGAGAAGAAGCAATCTATCGCTACACGCAAAGCTTCCCAACTTTGTCTCGATCATTATGCCAATCTCTTGCCGGAAATGATGGGCGGATCCGCTGATTTGACAGAATCGAATTGCACGAATTGGCAAGACATGAAAGTGTTTTCAAAAGAGATGCCAGAAGGACGTTACATTCATTACGGCGTGCGTGAATTTGGCATGGCTGCCATTATAAATGGAATCGCGCTTTATAAGGGGATCATTCCTTTTGGCGGCACCTTCCTCACTTTTTCTGATTATGCGCGTAATGCCATACGACTCGCTTCCCTCATGCGCCAGCGCGTGATTTATGTTTATACGCATGATTCCATTGGTCTTGGTGAAGATGGCCCTACCCATCAACCTATTGAGCAATTACCTAGCCTACGTTTAATGCCTAATCTTTCTGTTTGGCGTCCTTGTGATACAGTGGAAACAGCCGTTGCTTGGCGTTTTGCTATAGAAAGACAAGGACCTACTTGCTTATTATTTTCGCGTCAAGCGCTTCCCTTCCAAGAACGGAATTCAGCACAATTGTCACACATTAAACGTGGTGGTTATATCTTGCTTAATTATGCAGAAGATAAACATCCAGATGCGATTTTGATTGCGACAGGCTCGGAAGTGTCACTGGCGATAGAAGCTGCTAAACAATTAAAAGCGGAAGAAATTTATGTTCGTGTTGTGTCTATGCCTGCAACGGACGTTTTTCTCGCGCAAGATGACGATTATCGAGATGAAGTGTTGCCAGAGAATATATCTGCACGCGTAGCAGTGGAAGCGGCGGCGACTGACGGTTGGTATCGCTTCGTTGGCAGACAAGGAAAGGTGGTAGGAGTAGATAGGTTTGGAGCTTCAGCCCCTGCCAAAGATGTCTTTCGCGATTGCGCAATAACAGTTGAGCGAGTAGTAGAAATGACAAAAGAAGTCATATACTCTGTTGCCAGCTCAGCGCACTCATTACAAGCAAAATGTGCTTCCGGGGAGCTTATAGAACGAAGTTTATAAAACACCAGTGCTGACGGCGAATCAGCACAGGCTGGCAATAAGAAACAGTTTATTAAAGAACTTTATATTTGGGAGACACAACAATGACGATTCGAATTGCGATTAACGGTTATGGTCGAATTGGTCGCAACATTTTACGTGCTCATTACGAGAAAAAATTACATTCTGATATTCAAATTGTAGCGATCAATGATCTGGGTGATGTGAATACCAATGTTCACTTAACCCGCTATGACACAACTCATGGAAAATTTCCTGGAGAGGTGTCCGTATCAGGCAGTACTATGGTAGTGAATGGTGATCAGATTCGTGTCGTTGCAGAACGTGATCCAAAAAAATTGCCTTGGAAAGAGTTAAACGTTGATGTCGTATTTGAATGTACCGGACTTTTTACCACAAAAGAAAAAGCAGCAATGCATTTAGAAGCTGGCGCAAAAAAAGTCATTATTTCTGCTCCTGCAACAGATGTCGATGCGACCATTGTTTATGGTGTGAATGATCAGGTACTTAATTCAAGTCAAACCGTGATTTCTAACGCGTCTTGCACCACCAATTGTTTAGCAACAGTAGTGAAGCCTTTGCATGAAGCCATCGGCATTGTAAGTGGTTTAATGAATACTGTGCATGCTTTCACAAACGATCAGAGTTTGATTGATGTTTATCACGGTGATTTACGGCGTGCGCGTTCTGCAACACAGTCTATTATTCCCACCAAAACGGGTGCAGCTTCTGCGGTAGGTCTCGTATTGCCAGAACTCAATGGAAAATTAGATGGCTTTGCTGTGCGCGTTCCAACGATTAATGTGTCTCTTGTTGATCTGACCTTTGAAGCAAAGCGATCGACCACGGTAGAAGAAGTCAATGAAGTTATTCGTAAGGCAGCACAAGGTCCGATGAAAGGATTACTCGCATTCAATGATGAACAATTAGTGTCAGTTGATTTCAACCATAACTCAGCTTCTGCGATTTTTGATACCTTTGGAACCAAGGTGATTAACAATTTAGTGAAAGTTTTGGCTTGGTATGATAATGAATGGGGTTTCTCAAACCGTATGCTTGATGTCGCAGTGGCATGGATGAAAGCTAAATAACAAGGAGAGCAGCATGGGCCCACAAATGGATGAGGTGATGCAAGTTATTAGTCGCTACACCCCAAGAGGTTTTACACCAAAAGCAGGGATGATTTTGGGTTCAGGGTTGTCCTCGTTAGCAGAACAAATTACGAGCCCGGTTTCTATTCCCTATCAAGCTATCCCAGGATTACAAGCGGGGGGAGTCTCAGGACACGCCTCCTTGTTAGTGATGGGTTATTTGCAAGACACACCCATTATTTGCTTGCGTGGTCGATTGCATCTCTATGAGGGAGTGTCTTATGAATCTATCCGTATCTTAGTGCGCATCATAAGACGGTTGGGTGCCAATGTATTTGTGATCACAGCGGCGGCAGGTTCTTTGTCAGACGCTGGACCGGGTGATCTTATGATGATCACGGATCACATTAATTTCCAGCCCGGTAATCCATTAGCAGGTCCGAACGATGAGTCCATAGGCCCAAGATTTGTTAGTATGGAAGAAGCTTATGATCCTGGCTTACAAGAACTGATGGAATCTGCCTCTGAGCGAATTGGAATTTCTCTTTACAAAGGGATTTATCTTTCTACCCTCGGCCCTTCCTTTGAAACACCGGCTGAAATTCGTGCTTTCAAGCAATGGGGAGCAGATGCAGTAGGCATGTCGGTTGTGCCAGAAGTCATTATTGCGCGGCATTGCGGCATGCGTGTTGCTTGTGTGACAGCTATTACGAATGCAGCAGCGGGATTGAGTAGCGAAAAAGTGACGCATGAAGGTACGCTACACTATGGGGAAATTGCTGCGCGTAAGTTAATTAAATTAATTCCCGAATTTTTAAAGGACATGAACAATGCATTGGGCTGATGCTACGCAGGAATTGATTCAAACTCTTAAGCCGGTTGAGTTTAATCCCGCTTTAATTCGACGTATTTTGGATTTGGTGGATCTCACTAGTTTGAATGCGACAGACACACAAGCAAGCATGGCGGCTTTTTTTGAAAAAGCGCAAACGTCTTTTGGACATGTTGCAGCAGTATGTGTTTATCCTCAATTCGTACGATTTGCCGCAGATGAATTTTCCGGCACGCCTATTCGGGTAGCGACTGTTGCCAACTTTCCAGAAGGAACAAGTTCATTGGAATCAGTCTTGCTTGAAATCGGTCGTTCTTTAGAAGATGGAGCCCAGGAAATTGATGTCGTGTTTCCTTATCAGCGTTATCTTGCGGGTGAACAACAGGCAACCCAGCAATTTATTGCTGACTGCAAAGCAGCTTGTGGGGATCAAGTCATACTCAAAGTGATTCTAGAAACCGGGGTGCTTCTTGATCTAGCGATTATTGCCGATGCTAGTTTAGCCGCACTGACAGCGGGAGCTGATTTTATTAAAACATCCACAGGAAAAATTGCTGAAGGAGCGACATTCCAAGCAGCTGCTACCATGTTGTTGGTCATTAAGCACGTACAGCCTAAGCTTCATCGTCATGTAGGGATAAAAATTTCTGGCGGCGTGCGTGATATACAACAAGCAGCGCAATATATCGAACTGGCAGATAATGTAATGGGCCGCGATTGGGTAACATCGGTCACATTTCGCATTGGTACAAGTAAATTAGTGGATGAGATGACGAAGGTCGGTTTCTCTATGGCACATTCAAGGAGATGACATGGCTAATCAAGAGATATTAACTTTTGCACAACAAAAGGTTTCTATGCAAGATAGTCACAAACTCGAAAAAACGGCGCACACTAAACTCGCTTGGGTAGTGACATTAACTGCTGCTCTCTTCTTCTTTTACGAATTTATTCAGATGAATTTGTTCAATACGATTAATGAGCAATTGAGAGACGCATTTCGTCTGGATGCAGTGCAAATCGGCCAACTCTTCTCAATGTATTTTTATGCTAATTTCATTTGTCTTTTCCCTGCCGGTAATTTACTTGATCGATTTTCGAGTAAGAAATTACTTATGTTTGCGATCACCCTTTGTACGATTGGAACATTTATTTTTTCTATCGCAACAGTCTATTGGCTAGCTGCATTAGGCCGATTTATGGTGGGTATGGGTGCATCTTTTTGTTTCCTGAGTTGTATTCGCATTTCTTCCCGTTGGTTTCCTCCTCGCCGCATGGCATTTGTAACAGGTGTGGTGGTGACCATGGCCATGCTAGGTGGCTTAGTGGCACAAACACCGTTTGCATGGTTAACGGATTACCTGGGTAGTTGGCGACAAGCGTTGCTGATTAATACCGGACTTGGCGTGGCAATTTTAGCGATGACATTTTTTATTGTTCAAGATAGACCGCCGGATGCGCAGAAAGAAGCCCATGTTGATCAAAGACAATTAAAAGAACTAGGATTATGGCGTTGTATTAAGCTGGCTGGACTCAATCCACAAAATTGGTTTGGGGGTCTTTATACGGCTTTGATAAATTTGCCAGTGTTTGTTTTGGGAGGATTATGGGGAGTTCTTTATCTCACCAATGTCCATCATTTAACAAAAGACCAAGCTTCTTACGCGACGACAATGTTTTTTGTCGGAGTGATTTTTGGATCACTCATCTACGGATGGTTTTCTGATCGCATTGAGCGTCGTGTATTCCCTATGGTGATTGGTGCCATTCTGTCATTATTCGTCATCGCTATCTTAATGTATGTCCCAGATCTATCGCTTTGGACATTAATCTTTTTATTTTTCTTAATTGGATTTGTCACGAGTTCTCAAGTGTTAACCTATCCTGCGATTGCGGAACTCAATCCTATCTATTTGACGAGTACGGCAGTCAGCATTGATTCTCTTTGCATTATGGCGAGTGGATTTATTGTGCCGCCTTTCTTTGGTTGGTTGATGGAACGAAGTGGTACGCATCAAATGGTGAATGGTGTTACCGTTTATACGGTACAAGATTTTAATCGTGCGATGTTAATATTGCCCATTGCATTTTTAGTTGCTTTAGTCATCACGCGTTTCATGCGTGAAACATATTGCCGATCTCAAGTGTAGGTTAGATAAGCTCTTATGCCACGTGCTTTTGTTATTATGCTCGATTCATTTGGTGTCGGTTCCACCGCTGATGCTGCCGATTATGGCGATGCAGGTGCAGACACATTGCGGCATATCGCAGAATATTGTGAGCAAGGCAAAGCAGATAAGCCAGGCGTACGGTCTGGCCCTCTTCATCTTCCTAATTTCACCCGTCTTGGCTTGAATGGGGTAGCGATGATTAGCCAAGGCAAGCCTATTCCTGGGCTGGATGCTCACGCTCCTATCCACGCGATTTATGGTTGCGCCGCAGAGGTCAGTCTTGGCAAGGATACACAAAGTGGTCATTGGGAAATGGCGGGTGTTCCAGTGTTATTTGAATGGGGCTATTTCCCGCCGCAATATCCCAGTTTTCCTCAAGAATTAATAGACGAATTAATTCAGCGCGCCCGTCTTCCTGGTGTATTAGGCAATAGACATGCCTCTGGAACACTCATTATTGATGAATTGGGAGAAGAGCATCAAAAAACGGGCAAGCCTATTGTTTATACCTCTGCAGATAGTGTGTTTCAGATTGCTGCGCATGAAGAGTCATTTGGTTTGCAGAGGTTATATGAAGTGTGTGATATCACTCGGCAATTAGTGGACCGATACAACATTGGTCGTGTGATCGCCCGGCCATTTTTAGGTTCACCAGGCCATTATTATCGCACGGGAAATCGGCATGATTATGCCACGCCACCGCCAGAACCTACGTTGCTAGATGCGCTCGTTCAATCAGGAGGAGAAGTCATTTCCATTGGGAAAGTAGCGGATATTTATGCCCATCATGGGGTGACAAAATCAGTTAGAGCAGATGGAAATCAGGCCTTATTTATGACTTTTTTGCAGGAAGCAAAAACCGCACCGGATCGTAGCCTAACGTTTGTCAATTTAGTCGATTTCGATATGTTGTATGGTCATCGCCGCGATGTCATTGGCTATGCCAAAGCATTGGAAGATTTTGATTCTTGGTTGCCCTTGCTTGAAAAAGAGTTAAAGCCAGATGATATCGTTTTTATTACCGCTGATCATGGATGCGATCCGAGTTGGAGCGGGACCGATCATACACGTGAATATGTCCCAGTCATCGCTTTTGGCCCACAGGTTAAGCCAGGCCCTATCGGAAAACGAGAGACGTTTGCAGATATTGGACAAAGCATTGCTAAGCATCTAGGCTTGCCACCGCTAAAACATGGAGCCGCGTTTTTGTAAAGAAGTGATCGTTATCCTTTCACCAAGCTCAAAAATTCTAATCGCGTTCTTGCATCTTCACGCATAGACCCCAACATAACGGATGTACTCATAATGGAATTTTGTTTCTCTACTCCGCGCATCATCATACACAGATGTTGGGCTTCAATAATGACGCCTACGCCTTCTGCGTTTATGACGTCATAAACGGTTTGCGCAATATCCTTAGTGAGGTTTTCTTGCACTTGCAAACGCCTTGAATGCATATCCACTATCCGTGCGATTTTAGATAAGCCAATGATCTTGCCTTTAGGCAGGTAAGCAACATGGCATTTGCCAATGAAAGGAAGTAAATGATGTTCACAAAGTGAGTATAATTCGATATTTTTAACGATTATCATTTCATCATTATCAGATTGAAATAGCGCGCCGTTAATTATTTCATCGATGGACTGATGATACCCTTGGGTTAAGAACTTTATTGCCTTTGCAGCTCGTTTTGGTGTCTCGCGCAACCCTTCTCGGTTAGGATCTTCACCGATTTCTTCAATAATTTTTTTAAAATATTCTTGCATGGTCGTACCTAAATAATTAATAAAATGGACTTTCTGGAGCTTCTTTACTTCCTAGCCTGGAGGCCACGTCATTTGCCTGCCCCCTAACAAATGAATATGGATATGAAAAACAGTCTGGCCTCCCCCGGCATTACAATTCATCACTAGGCGATATCCAGCGTCAGCAATATTAAGTTCTTTGGCAAGTTTTACCGCTGTTTGTACCAGGCGGCCCACCAGGTTGTTATCGTCCTCATGCAAGTCATTGAGAGTGGCTATATGCTTACGTGGAATAATAATTTTATGCTGCGGAGCTTGTGGATGAATATCATCAAAAGCAACAACTGTATCATCTTGGTAAATAAGTTTAGCTGGAATTCTTCCTTCCGCAATTTTACAAAATAAACAATCCATGATCACCTCGCGATTTTAAACTGCTAGTGTAAAATATTGAGCTATGACTTGCAAAATGGCTAATGGAAAGTACACTAGGCCCAGTTAATTAACAAAGAGTGAAAGAGGAATTTTTATGAGCTTAGAAAATCTCCCAGCAGGAAAACACATACCAGACGATATTAATGTGGTGATTGAAATTCCGTCACAAAGTAGCCCGATTAAATATGAGTTAGACAAAGAAAGCGGGATGGTGATGGTAGACCGATTCCTGGGGACATCTATGTTTTATCCCTGTGAATATGGTTTTATTCCCCATACTTTATCGGAAGATGGTGATCCGGTGGATGTATTAGTCATATCGCCTTTTTCCCTTATTCCCGGGGCTGTGGTGCGGTGCCGTCCAGTGGGAATGCTTCGTATGACTGATGAATCAGGTAAGGATGCAAAGATTCTTGCTGTGCCCGTGGATAAATTGACACCACGTTACCAGCATGTACAAAAACCTGAAGATATAGGCATGGAATTGTTAAAGGCAATCGAACATTTCTTCACTCATTACAAAGACTTGGAAAAGGGTAAATGGGTCAAAGTGGATGGATGGGAAGACATTAAAGCTGCTAAAAAAGAAATATTAGCTAGCGTGGGACGATACCAAGAGAAAAAAGAAAAGATTGCTTAGTGTTTTATAGCAGAAGCTAAAAGGGGCAACTTAATCCTTAAGTTGCCCCTTTTTGCCTACCCAGGCTTCCTGGCCCATTCCACCCAATCCATGGCAGTTGCATCCATGAAGTTGCATCATTCCGTAATGCCTGTCCTTGAAATCATCCCTGAACAATTTCTAGATTAGCAAAAGGATTGAGAAGAACCCAAGTTTTTATTCGTTGTCAACGGAGGAAACCAAAAATGGCAAAATTGAACCTGTAGTATTAACATCATCTTAATCTGGTAATCAGGGAAAGCTATGGCGAATATCTCAAGAATAATGTGGCAAATAACTTACATACAAGATGGCGAATCGCTTAACTGGCTTTTTTTTACTCTGTGTTCTGTTTTGGAGAAGAGTCGAGTTAAGGTTTGTTGTACCCATGACCCGATATAGACGCCTAACATGGCTGCTCCAAATACGATAGCAGCAATATAAATAGGTAACAAGCCTAACACTAAGAGATGTTTTTTGAGCTTAAGATGATGTGAATTAGCAATAATGGAAGAAATTGAGATATTTAAACGGTTTTCATTTAATAATAAAAAACATACAAAATAAAATAATCCTAGGACTATTAGAATGGTAACTATATTGAGTGAAATCATTTTTCTCATTTCTAAAGACAACCTTCTATTCTTCGTTTTTTAATAATAAATTTGCTTTTATTTTATAGTCATTTCCTTAAGAAAAGCTTAATTTGCAACCTAAATAATTATATTGCCTATTAATTGACCAAAATGGGTTTGATTGCCTAAATTAAGAGAGGGGTTCCACTTTATCTTGTCTTTGCTGTATAGAAGAATCACCGTGGATCCCAATTTAAATTGGCCTAATTCATCACCGGTTTTTAAATAAATGTCATGGGAAGGAGTTGTGATAGTTATTTTATTTGAGCTAACAGGTTGATTCATCCACGCGGTTTGTATGCTACCCACAATGATGGCGCCAACCAGGATAACGGCCATAGGACCTGATTCAGTTGAGAAAATAGTAATAAGCCGCTCATTTCTACTGTAAAGATGAGGGATGATGGAAGAGGTTAGTTGATTAACAGAGAATAGTTTGCCAGGTACATAAATCGTTTTTTCTAATCGACCTGTTAAAGGCATATGAATACGGTGATAATCGTGAGGCGCGAGATAAAAAGTTGCATAAGAGCCATCATAAAAATCACGCGCTAATGTTTCATCTCCTCCTAATAATGTTTCGAGATCAAAATAAAATTGTTTTGCTTGTAATAATTGGTTTTTCTTTATTTTACCAATTTGCGCAATGACTCCATCCACAGGGCACGCAATGTCATATTGATGTTTAACAATAGGTCTCAATTCTGGTTTTAATTGACGAGTAAAAAAATCGTTGAAAGTAGGATAAAGAGATGGATTTTCCACGAGAGCAAACGACATATCCACTTTATATTTTTTTATAAAACGACGGATGGCAAAATTTTTAAACCAGGGCGTACGTGATTCTGCTAGCCATCTCATGAAGACTGACAACAAATGTTGCGGCAAAATATATTGTATATAGACAAATAGTTTTTTCATGACGATGACTTGATGCTGTCTTCAAACCCTCGAGCTAATTGTTCTGGTTTTAAACCAAACTTAAACAATCCGGCCCATTGTCCTTGTGGATTAATCAGCAAAATTGAAGAGGTATGTTGCAGTTGATAATCGTTAGTTGAGGAAGAGTTATCCCGGTCTGAATAAATGCCTAATTGACTTTGTAATTTGCGTAATTCCTGAATCTTACCGGTAACGCCAATAAAATTAGAGTTAAATAACTGTGTATATGCCTTAAGAGATTCGGGTGTATCACGATCAGGATCCAGCGATATAAACACTACTTGTAAGTTAGGGTATGTCGCTTGTAGTTTGGTGTAAGCACGATTCATCATATCTAATGTTGTAGGGCAGGCACTGGCACAATGTGTAAAACCAAAAAAAAGCAAGGTCCAATGCTGATATAAATTTTTTTGCTTGAAAGGTGTTTTATCTGAGGTGATGAGATCGAATGATTTTATCTCTCGCGGCACTGGAAAAAGAACGCCAATATCAGGCGATAACACAGGTTGTATGGACACTTTATGTGAATGGAAAATAAAAAGTGAAGTGATGATGGCTGCACAAATAAAGACAACGAAAACAATAATTTTATTGGTAGAGAGTGTTTGTGTGCTTTGCATAAGATTTAGTTAATTAATAAATGATGATCGATTAGGATCACTAAAAATAGCCCGGTCAAATAGACTAATGAATAGTGAAAGGTTTTTAATGCAATCTTATTGTCATCTGTTGCAAATTGTAACTTTAAAGCATGACCGATTAATCCCGCATCGAGCAGCAAGACAGCAATCAGATAGAGTTGACCACTCATGCCTATGGCATAGGGTAATAAACTGCAGGCAATCGTAAGCAAGCTGTAAAGTACAATGTGCAATTTGGTGAAGGGAATTCCATGTGTGACTGGGAGCATAGGCACGGAGGCTTTTTTGTATTCATTGAGACGATACAAACAAAGTGCCCAAAAATGGGCGGGTGTCCAAGTGAAAATGATTAAAACTAGTAGCCAAGCTTGCGGATCCAATTGACCTGTCACTGCTGTCCAACCCAGTAAAGGCGGCATGGCACCCGATAGTCCGCCAATGACAATATTTTGTGAGGTCGCGCGCTTGAGGTAAAGCGAATAGACAGCAGAGTAACCGATCGCAGCCAGCAAGGTTAAAATGGCAGTGAGTGTGTTAACGCCCCAATATAAAAGCATAAATCCAATCAAGCTTTGCAGCGTCGCGAAGATCCATGCATTGCGTAAAGAGAGCTTGCCTGTGGCGAGGGGACGATTTTTTGTTCTATCCATGACAGCATCAATACGATGATCAATGATGTGATTGAGTGTGGCGGCAGCGCCTGACATCAAAGCAACGCCAAGTGTTGTGTTAATCCATAACCACCATGGAATAGACTGAGTAGCTCCTAAATACATGCCTGCCCATGTGGTAAGCAGCATGAGCAAGACCACGCGAGGTTTACAAAGAATGAGATAATCACGTAGCCCAGGAGCCATATCGATTTTCCATTGTGAATGATGCTTTAACAAGAAATGCAATGATAGTCAGTAATAGGATGATGGCAACCGTCTGATGAGCAAGTGCTATCCAAACAGGACGAAGCCAAGCGATATTCAGAATACCTAGCGTGATTTGCAATGCGACCAGTCCGATCAAAAGACCACCGGTGAATCGAAAATGCGGATATCTAAACAAAGAGATAGCAAAAATAGTGATATAAGTGGCAGTCATGACCGCACCGATTCTATGCAGCATATGAATAGTGATGAGATCGCCATTGAGATTATTCCATTGCATGGTTGGTAAGATTTGTCCCTTGCAATAAGGAAAATCAACACAAGCCAGTCCCGCATAATGAGTGCTGACCCATCCACCTAACGTAATTTGAATGGAGACTATCGCAAAAGCGAGCCATAGCCAAGGAGTAATGCGCGCGGGTGTATTTCTAGCACGTAAAGAATCGCCGCCACGAAAATATAAATCCAAGCATGCCCACCATAAGACGCTTAAAATAGAAATGCCGGTTAAGAGATGAGACAACACAATGATAGGCTTCAATTTTTCAGTCACTGTAAGCATACCTAACATGACTTGAACACACAGTAATCCTACTAAAGCAATGGCAATGATGCTGGATTTGATATCTTTCATTTTGCGTTTAAAAAACATCGAAAATGACAGAGTAAGAATGAGGATTCCTTCTGTGCCTGCAAAATAGCGATGAGTCATCTCAGTCCAGGCTTTTTTTACGTTGACAGGAATAAGAGGATAAGTTTGTGCTGCCTGTTGTAATTGTGTAGGGGTATGGGGAGCGGTCAAGTAACCATAACAGTTAGGCCAATCAGGGCAAGATAGACCCGCATCAGTTAAGCGAGTGTAAGCACCAAGAAGAATGACAACAAACGCTAAAATAAAAGTGAATAGCGCAAGCTTAGAGCTCTGCTGGTATTTTGTTGATATGAACCAATAACGTCTCAAGGAGAATATCCTCAGGTTTAGGTTGCGGAACCGCGGTTTAAAGCGATACATAATATCAACAAGGTGAGCGCTAACGCAAACCATTGTACTGCATATCCTCTATGTCTTTCTGGCGAAATAGTGACGATTTGCCAGTCCATTGCGTAAACTGTTTTGTCTTGCGTGAGGCTTAACGTGTAGGGGGACAAAGCATAGCCTAAGAGTTGAGAGAGTTCAGAGAGATGGATAAATTCAACTCGCAACGGCCATGTGATTTGTGGTGATTCTTGCATTTGTCCAAGCGCGACATACTTTGGGGGTGAGTTAAGCATTCCTAAAATTGTCACTTCGCCATAAATCGGTTCAATGACTGGCAGTATTTTTCGGCTTGAGCCCAGAAGGACAAAACCACGATCAACCAAAATAGGTGTTTTCAATCCTTTTGCCAGGAAGGGAGTATAAACTTCATAGCCGACATGACCTTGATAAGTCTTGTTATCAAGCAGTAAGGTGTGTGCGTTATCAAATGATCCCTGCAGCTCAGCTCGATAAAAACGTAAGTCGCTTGAGCTGTCTAACACTTGTGCCGTCAAAGGCATTTGCGTTCGTCGTTCGGCAAATGATTTTAATAGGATTTCTTTTTGGTGAGCACGCAATAATTGCCAATTGCCTAAACTCGCAAACAAGACAACAAACACAAGGCCTAATAAAGTCAGTTTCCAATTTTTAATTTTAAAGGTCATCATATTATGATGCATTTCCAGGTTCATATGAATATACTTAGCGCCTCGGACATGGGATTGTAAGTGCGATGGCCATCATTATCAAAGCGATTCTTATTTTGTTATTGATTTTTATCCTTTTCTCTCTGGGAAGCGCGCTGTATTTTTTAATACATGATGAAGGCAACTCCGATCGAATTGTTAAAGCACTGACTTGGCGTATCGGTTTGTCTTTGCTTTTATTTTTATTTTTATTAATTGCTTTTGCAATGGGATGGATTGCCCCCCATCCTGTATGAGCTAGGGTATTTCTCCGCGGATAACCGCGGAATGATGCTTGTTTCATGGGAGGTTAATATGGGATTTCGTAATTTTGGATCATTATTACTGGTTTTCTTAATTCTGATGATGATATTCGGGACGCAACGTTTGCGTGACATCGGCAATGATTTAGCTGTCGCGATACGAAGTTTTCGCAAAGGGTTGCAAGATGAGCCAGAAGAAAAAGAAGAAAAAGAAGGAACTAAACAATGAATTTCAGTATTAGTGAAATCGTTGTCATTTTATTAATCGCGTTACTCGTCATTAAGCCTGAGCAACTTCCTGATGTTGCCTTTACCTTGGGTAAATTTGCCCAATCATTGCGGCGCATGTTTGCAAAGGTCAAAGATGAAATGAATGGCCTGATTGATCCCCATGAGCAAAAGCGTGAGCAATAACACTTCTTCTACCGCCCTACATTTTTTGATAGAGCTGCGTTCCAGATTAATCTATTCGCTGATCGTTCTTTTTCTTGTATTCGCTGTTTTTTTATATTTTGCTAATCATCTGTATACGTTACTGGCATTGCCGTTATTGAAATGGTTGCCACAAGGTCATTTAATCGCCACACAAATTGTGTCTCCTTTTTTTGTACCATTTAAGCTTGCTTTTATGGCTTCTGTTCTCTTGGTGATGCCTTTTTTTCTTTATCAATTATGGGCTTTTGTTGCGCCTGCTTTATATGGTCATGAGCGGCGACTCATTTGGCCTTTTTTGTTATTGAGTGCAATCTTGTTTTACGCAGGTGTTGCTTTTGCCTACTTGGCTATTTTTCCTATGCTATTTCATTTTTTGGCGAACGTGGCTCCACAAGGAGTCGTACTGAGCCCGGATATTAGTGAGTATTTAGATTTCACGATCAAATTATTATTAGTGTTTGGCGCGTTATTTGAGATACCCATGATAATGATGTTGTTAGTTTTATTAAAAGTGGTAACACGCGAGCGATTCATCAAGATGCGCTCTTATGCGATTGTGGGTGCGTTTATTGTGGGCATGTTGCTGGCTCCGCCTGATGTGCTGTCACAAACATTGCTTGCGGTGCCCATTTGGCTTTTATATGAAGCAGGCATTTTATTATCACGGTTTGCAGAGAAATCAAAATGATTAAGAAACTCAATACTAACTTCGTGAAGGTAGTCACTATCTTGAATGATGGTGAATATCACGATGGCACGACGATTGGTGAGAAATTGCGGATGACTCGCAGCGCTGTTTGGAAGACAGTCAAAAAATTAGAAAGCTACGATATCAAAATTGATTCTATCAAAGGAAAAGGCTATGCGTTATTAGAGCCCTTACTGTTATTAGATGGGAATAAAATTAAAAAAAAATTAGGAAATGAAAAAGTAGGTATCCACATTTTTGAAAGTATTGATTCAACCCAAGCCTATTTAAAGTCAAGAAAACCAGGAGCTTCGGTCGCTGTTTGTTTGGCGGAGCAACAAACGCAGGGCAAAGGGAGATTAAATCGTGATTGGTATTCCCCATTCGGAAAAAATATTTATTTGTCATGTCACTATGCTTTTCAAAAAGATATCAGTGAATTATCTGGCTTAAGCTTGGTAACGAGTCTTGCTATCTTAAAGACACTTAAAAGCTATGGCATCGATAAGCAACTGTCGGTGAAATGGCCGAATGATATTGTGTATGAACGCAAAAAAGTGTCAGGAAGTTTAATCGAAATTCAAGCAGAAACGCATGGCCTTTCCCACGCAATTATCGGTATCGGTATTAACGTCAACATGATGAATGATGGTCAACATTATATTTCACAAGCTTGGACCTCGATGCAAAAAATACTGGGATCTTATATCGATAGAAATGAATTGGCCGCAAAGTTGATTACTAGTTTATTGGCTTACTTACATCAATTTAATTCGAAGGGATTTTCTCCTTTTATACAAGAATGGATGAATGCTGACTGTTTAATGCATCAACGCATTGCAGTTAAAAATCTCAATCAAAAAATAGAAGGCATTGTTATTGGTATCAATGAGCAAGGACATTTATTACTGCAAGTAGACAAGGGAAAAGTACGTGCTTTTTCTTCAGGCGATACTTCTATTGTGAAGAAAAGATGAGTTTCCTGAGTTTCGCGACTACATCATCCTTGGGCCGAGCGCAAGCGAGGAACCGAGAATCTCTTAAGTTTACTTTGAAAAAAAATCTTCTAGGGTTTGCGCCAGTGAATCAAACGCTACCTTACAATGTAAAGAAAGGCGAAGACGACTAGTGCCTTTTGGAACACTCGGTGGACGAATGGCTCCTACGTAAATATGATGTTGTTCCGCAAGCTGAGCTGCCAGGCGCAGCGTTGTTCGAGGATCACCGATGACAAGTGGAAGAATAGGACTATCATACAAAGGCACGCTAGGGAAAAAGTGTTTTAAACGGTTTTTAAGCTTTAAAGTCTGAGAAAGCCATTGAGATTGGTGGATAATGTATTCTGTTTGGATTACCTCTATCGCTGCTAAACTAGCTGCAGTCGCGGCAGGCGTCAGATACGTAGAATATATAAACTCAGGGGTGCAATTTATTAAATATGACCGCAAATGAGGATTATGGAAAAGTGTGAAAGCACCTTGGCTAGCTAGCGCTTTTCCAAGCGTGGCAACTAAGATGTCGACATTCTTCTGTACCCCAAATTTCGCAACAAGCCCATTGCCTTTGGGCCCATACCAACCTAAGGCATGAGCTTCATCAACAATCCAAAAAAAATTGTAACGGTCTTTTAAAAAACTCATTTGACTAAAATCAGGATAATCTCCTTCCATGCTAAACACAGATTCCGTAACAACAAAAACCGTGCGATTTGGATGCGTATAAATGCGAAGTAAGTCTTCAAGATGGTTTAAGTTCAAATGATGATAGCGTATGAGTTTTGCATGAGTCTCTTGCGCACCTAATAGCATACTATTATGAATATAGCGATCTGCTAAAACGACATCCCCGCTCCGAGGCAAAGTGCTCAGCAATGCTTTGTTTGCCGTATAGCCGGAATTCCAAAGTAAACCGTATTCAAATCCACACCATTTTTTCAAGACATCTTCTAATTCTTGATGAATAGGCCAATAGCTACCCACTGCAGGAGATCCGGAAGATGTAGTTCCCCATATTTCTAAAGCTTTTTGGGCCGCTTGAATGATTGATGGATGCTGGCTTAGCTGAAGATAGTCATTAAGATTTAAGTACAGATTCTTTGGATTATTTCTAACAAAGCATGGGGTTAATTCTCTAAGCAGTTCCGCTTTTTCTTTCGCTTGTAAGTATTCATGAATATATTTTTCCAAAGCACTGTGCATATTCTATTAACTAAATGTGTTGTTTTGCAATTGGGAAAGAATCAAAAAAGCGGAGCACTTGCGATTGATGCAGCTGATGGCCCCATATGGGTATGGAGAGGTTTGCGAGCTCTGCATAATTAGAGTAGGTGACATCATTGTCTACCGGTATTCTATCGTTGAACCAGATGCCCGTAGTTATTTTTGAATACGGAGTGTAAGCAGTTAATACACGCGCTTGATGTATAGCGCCGAGCCGGTTTTGAACGACAAGTAATAAATAATCTACTGGTAAATTTAAGGCTAAATCAACAGCATCTAATCCTGCCTCATCTAAAGGAACAGCGAGCCCTCCAGCAGTTTCAAGAATACGCCAATTTGTTTCAGGTAAGCTTCTAATTTTGCGAAGTATCTTTCCAAGATTCAGCTTGCAGCCAGCTTTACGTGCAGCCGTAACAGGTGCAAGAGGTTCTGTGAAGGAATATAAAGTGAAGGCTTGGCATTTCTTTCCACTGAAATGAAAACAATCCTCAATAGCTGTTTCCGCATCGCCTTTTTGATTGCAAGTGATGCCTGTTTCAACCACTTTGACTACTTGTACACTTTGGTTATGAGATAAAAGATACCTGACAAGTGCTCGACAAATCCAAGTTTTACCGATATTTGTATCATTACCCGATATCAATATTGTATTCATGTGTATTTATTCCAAGTTTTACTAGCATGTTTAAATCTGCATTTAAATCAGGTGTTGGAGTTACTAAAATACGCTCGCCGATGTAAATTGCACTTGCACCACTGAAAAAGGCTAGGGCTTGTGTTTCGAAAGACATTTTATAACGACCTGCTGCCATCGCAATAATGGTGTGCGGCATTGCAATACGCGCAATGGCTACGATGCGTACATATTCAAGAGAGTCGATAAAAGGTTCTTGCCCAAGAGGAGTGCCTTCTATAGCTACCAGGGCATTGAGTGGCACCATTTCAGGTTGAGGTGATAATTGACTGATAAGATAGATCAGTTTCAAGCGATCTGATATCGATTCACCCATGCCTAAAATACCGCCGCAGGATATTTTTAAGCCCGATTTGCGAATCATTTGCAGGGTTTGATAACGAGACTCAAACGTGCGTGTCGTTATGATTTTGGGATAAAACTCAGGAGATGTATCCAGATTATAATTATAAGTAGTGCATCCAGCTTCTAATAGCGCTTCCGCTTGTTCTTCAGAAATACTTCCCAAGCTGCAACATACTTGCAAGCCAGTGCTATGGACTTTTCTGACTAATTCCAAAACTTTTTGAAAGGCGCTGCCTTTAGGCACGTAACTCCAGGCAGCTCCTAAACAAAAATGAGTAACACCGAGTGTTTTTGCATAAAGTGCAATTTTTAAAACATCGCTGGGATCCAGAAGTGCTTCCTTGGACACATAAGTTTTATAGTGCACTGACTGCGGGCAATAAGCACAATCTTCAGGACAATTACCTGTTTTTATCGAAAGAGAGCCACATAAGTGAATTGTATTCACAGTATGATGATGCTGATAAACTTCATGTGCCTGTTTTATCAAGTCATTAAATGGCAATTGATAAAGACATTCCAGGTCTGCCAATGACAAACTCATGTATACCTCGAGTGACCATCATTTAGGGTTTTTAGCGCTTAGCTGCGCGCCAGATTGGAGCGTTTGAAATACGAGCATAGTTATTCATATGTGAGTATTTTAAACGTTACAAGATGGCCGCAGATAAGATGCTAAAATCCTCAAATGATGGCCGCTCGAGGTATAAGTATTCCGAAATAGCTGTTGCAGTTTGTTTACATAAAAAATCAATCTCAAGATCTGTAATACACAATGGAGGAACGATCAACAGCATGTTCCCAACACCTCTCAATAAAACTTCTTTATCACGCAAATAAAGCGAAAGATGATGTGCTACACGTTTATTGGAAGCAAAAGTTTGCGAAGTACTATTGCTGCTGCCTGGATATAATTCTATAGCGCATGCAAGCCCGCGTTGCCGCACAGATTTTACAAAGGGATGTTTTGCGAAATAAGATTCAATGCTTTTGCCAAAGTAATCACAGGTGCGTTGCAGCGCGCCACTCTCGATACGCTGTTTCAGTTTTTCAATATTTTTAATGCTCACCGCTGTTGCAAGTGGATTTGCAGCAAAAGTATGCCCGTGAAGAAATGTTTTTCCCTCGCTAAAATTGCCCAGGAAAGCAGCATAAATCTTTTGAGTTGTTAAAGTGACTGCTAACGGTAAATAGCCTCCAGTTAAGGTTTTAGATAAACACAGAAAATCAGGTGTCACGTCTTCAGCAGCGCATACAAGCATATGACCTAAACGTCCCAGACCGACGAAAATTTCATCCAAAGCTAAATGTACATTATGCGCTTTACAACGCTCGGCTACGGCTTGTAAAAATCCTTGAGGTTGCAAATGCATTCCGCTTGGTCCTTGGACAGAGGGTTCTAAAAACAAAATAGCAGTTTGATCACCATAGGTTTCAAGCAAACGATCAAGGTCATGTAAACTTTTCGACATATCGTCATGCTGAGGCGCTATAAATTGATGCGCTGGCAAGAACCATTCGGAAAATCGCTGATGAAAACTCGAGTTTCCAGCAGACATGGCTCCAAACGTATCCCCATGATAGCCGCCTTCCATGCCAATAATGAGTTTCTTTTGCGGATTTCCTGTGAGTTGCCAATATTGAAAAGAAAGTTTCAATGCGGCTTCAACTGAAGATGCACCATTATCTGTAAAAAAACAGCGTCTCAGTCCTTCAGGTGCGATACTGGTTAATTCGTGACAAAGTTGTGATGCAGCGGGGTGGCTTAGATCTTTGTAACTCGATTGTTGTAAGTTTCCTAATTGCTGTATTAACGCTTCATTGAGCTCTTGATCGCTATGACCATGAACATTCGTCCAGTTAGAAGCATTACCATCAAGATAACGTCTACCTGCAATATCATACAACCAGCATCCTTTGGCATGTGTAATGTGCAACGGTTTGTGCTCCAAGTACTCTTGCATTTGTGTAAACGGATGCCAGCTGTAAGACTGATCCCAGCGGTTTAACGTATTAAAATCAATTTTCATAGGCTCATCCTTTTTAGTAAACCTTATATTTTTTCTTGGTTGACTGACCGAGCGTCGCAGCATATAGTAATCAAAAAACAAAAACAACATAGCACGCACTGATTATGAAAAATATAAATCTTCTTGCACCTATTCGTTGTGCTTTTAATAAATTGATACGGGTTGTGTTATGAATTCTATTCTTGTCAGTCGGCTTGTTGGTTTTGGCCATTATGTACCTTCAAATCGCATAGATAATTCTCAATTGGAGAATCGATTTCAGCTTGAACCCGGTTGGATAGAACGAAGAACCGGTATCAAAGCTCGGCGATGGGCTGGTGAAGAAGAGTTATTAGTAGATCTAGCAGAAAAAGCTGGCATAGCAGCAATTGGAAATGCGGGCGTTTCACGACATGAAATTGCCTTAACTATTCTTGCAACCTCAACTCCTGATCATTTATTACCGCCTACCGCTCCTTTGCTTGCGCATCGTCTTGGCCTTTCAAATGCTTGTGCTTTCGATTTATCAGGTGCCTGCTCTGGATTTCTTCATGCGTTAATAATGGCGGATAGCTTCGTGCGCACACAAGCAAAAGCTGCACTCATAGTTGCAGCAAATATTTTAAGTCGTCGAATTAATTTATCAGAATATAATAGCGCTATATTGTTTGGGGATGCTGCTGGTGCAGTGGTTATTCAACCATCGACTGACCAAACAAAAGGAATTTTAGGAATGAGTTTTTTATCAGACGGCAGTATGTATGATCTGATTTCCATAGCAGCTGGAGGAAGTAAAAGGCCTATTACTGCAGGAATTCCACTATGTGATTACAAAATGAAATTGCGTGCTGGACCAAAAGTATTTGCCCACGGTGTGAAAATGATGACACAGAGTGCGCATCGAGCAATGATGAATGCTCATCTATCATCTGCTGATATTCAGCATTTTGTTCCGCATCAAGCTATTTCGCGAATGGCAGAAAGCACAGCAAAGAAACTGGGCATTCCTTCAGAAAAAATTATTTCAATCATCCACGAATACGGAAATTCATCGTCTGCAGGTATTCCACTTGCGTTATCAATTACACATCAAGCCAAGCCTTTTTTTGCGGGTGAAAAAATATTACTAACGACAGCTGGTGCAGGCATGACAGCGGGCGCAATCATACTGGGAGTTTAGATATGTATGGGTGCCACACGATAAAAATTATTGAAAATTTACTCATATCTCTGTATAAATTTACCCCCAATATTCAAAAACAATAAAAATCTATTAAGGACTTTAGCGTGAAGGATGAAATAGATCAAAAGCGGCGATGTTTCTTGCGTCGCGCAACTACTGCCGTAGGCGGTATTGGCTTAGCAGCAGCATCTGTTCCGTTTTTTTCTTATTGGATGCCTAGTGCTGACACTGAAGCAGCTTCGGCACCTATCAGGATTGATATTAGTTCCCTTAAACCTAGAGAGCAGCTGACTGTTCCATGGCGCGGTATGCCAGTTTGGGTTATTTACCGTGATCCAGAAATGTTGGCGACCCTATCAAAATTAAACAATGTTCTGCGTGATCCTCTCTGCGACCAGGATCAACAGCCTGACTATTGCAAAAATGAACACCGCTCGATTAAATCTCAGATTTTCGTTGCTATTGGTATTTGTACTCACCTTGGTTGTGTGCCTACTTACCGACCTGACGTGGGTAGTGTGTCACCTGATTGGTTAGGTGGTTTTTATTGTCCTTGTCATGGATCTAGATACGATTTGGCAGGGCGAGTATTTCAAAATGTACCGGCTCCTTTAAACCTTAAAATTCCACGTCATATGTATACCAGTGATAAGGAAATCTTGATTGGTGAAGATCAAGAAGGAGTCCAAGGTGCTATCAACATTAGTTAAGCAAGGAAGGAGTGGAAGTAAATAATGACTGAAAACGACTCGACTAAAACAGGTACCTTCATGGGGTGGATTGACAAGCGGTATCCATGGACACCCTTTTGGAAAAAACATCTGAGTGAATACTACGCGCCAAAAAATTTTAATTTTTGGTATTATCTTTGGCTCATTTTCTTTGCTTGTGTTCGTTATGCAGATTGTGACGGGCATTTGGTTGGTGATGGAATATACCCCCACCGGTGATGGATCATTTTCTTCTGTGCAACATATTATGCGCGAAGTGCGTTATGGTTGGTTGCTGCGCTTTATGCATACGACAGGCGCTTCTGCCTTTTTTGTTGTCGTTTATCTGCATATGTATCGAGGTCTTATTTATGGCTCATATCAAAAACCACGCGAATTAGTGTGGCTCATTGGTATGGTCATTTATTTTTGTTTGCTCATTGAAGCCTTTACCGGTTATGTATTGCCATGGGGACAAATGTCTTACTGGGGTGCTACGGTTATCACATCGTTTGCTAGCGCCGTTCCTTATATGGGTGATCTTATTCTGACTTGGCTACGTGGTGGCTTTAGTGTCACCGGTGTTTCATTGCATCGATTCTTTTCACTTCATGTGATTGCGATTCCATTAATTTTGGTTGTATTAATCTTTGTTCACTTGGTGGCATTGCATCAAGTGGGTTCAAATAATCCAGATGGAATTGATATTAAAGATAAAGAAAAATAGAGAAGGTATTCCGTTAGATGGCATTCCGTTTCACCCTTATTACACGGTAAAAGATTTAGTGGGTGTAGTTGTGTTTTTATTTATATTTTGTCTTATTGTCTTCTTTACTCCCAAAATGGGCGGCTTATTCCTTGAGCCAGATAATTTTATTCTAGCAAATCCTATGGTGACACCCAATGAAATTGCACCGGTGTGGTATATGACACCGTTTCTACGCCATGTTACGCGCTGTGCCTAATAAATTATTGGGTTTGATTACTATGGCAGCTGCGGTTGCATTGATGTTTGTCTTACCTTGGCTAGATCGTAGCAGAGTGCGTTCTATTCGCTATAAAGGCACTTATTCAAAGATGGGTATTATCGTCTTTGTGATCTGCTTCATTGGTCTCGGTTATCTGGGTCATGAAGGCGTATCCCCATTACGTACGATGTTGGCGCGGGTATTTACGATAGGTTATTTTGGCTTCTTTTTATTGATGCCATTTTATTCTTCACTGGAAAAAACTAAACCTCTACCGGAACGGGTCACTGGATAATGATGCGTTATATTCTAGCAATTTTATTGACACTATTTGTTTCTCCTCTTTGGGCTGAAGGACAAACTATTGAAGGACTGCAATTAGCGAAGGCACCTATCGATTACAAGAATATGGAATCGGTTAAGCGTGGCGCGACGTTTTTTGCTACTAATTGTATGGCTTGTCATACCTTAAAATACTTGCGTTATGATCCTATTGCTAAAGAAGCAGGTATTAGCCCAGATAAAACACCTAAGAATTTAATGTTCAATGGGATTGCGCCACCTGATTTATCACTTGAAGCGGATGTGAAAGGTGTGGATTGGATTTACACCTATTTACACAGTTTTTATCAGGATAAAGCACGTCCATCGGGCGCTAATAATTTATTGGTTCCTAATACGGCTATGCCAGATCAACTTGCGCCCTTTCAAGGTGAGCAAGTTCTCGTTGAACATCCCATAGAGGATTTGCTTGGCCAAGTTCAATGGTATGATGTGGTGAAATTGACTAAGCAAGGGAGTATGCAGGCTGATCAATTTGATGAAACCATGGCTGATGTGGTTAATTTTCTCGCTTATGCGGCTGAACCTTATCGTAATGAGCAAGAAAGCTTAGGTTGGTGGGTGCTCGGGTTTTTGGTTATTCTTTTTGTGTTAATGTACATGTTAAAGAAAGAATATTGGAAGGATGTCAAAAAACATAAGGAATGAGAGTGCGAGCCACTGCCTTCTCTCTCAAGCGACTTGTTTATATTATTGCTGTGACGTGTGCTGCGTTTTTTACCCAGCATGTCTTTTTGAATGATCAGAATTATTGGGTAATTTGGTCAGCGCTAGTCTTATCTCTTATCACGTTGGGCGAAACATTTACTTCGCGTCTTATTATCATGCTGCTGACAGGTGTGGCTGCTGGGTTGGCTGCATTTCTGGCAAGTTGTTTTGCTCCTGTTTTCCCCGTTCTCGCCATCTATCTTTTCCTCATCACAATGGGCTGCATGTTGCTCAGTCAATTTTACCCAAACTATTTCCTCCCTTTATTCGTCATTAATCTCTTTGCTCTGCTTGCAAGTGGGGTGGCAGCGACATCTTTAACGCTCGCATTGGAGCGGTGGCTGTTTATCCTGCTCGGTTTTGCAATTGCCATTGTGTTGCAAATCGTAGGTTGGTTTCATTTTGTCTTGGATGAGTGGCGATGGTTTACCATTGATGCATTGAAACAATTAAAAATACTTAATAATGAAATCTTTTCGTGTTTTTTACAGCCAGACTATCCGGATAATATTTATCTTTATGAGCACAGATTACATTTGCGAAAAAATAAATGTATGCAAGCGATTACTCGATTATTCACGCTGCCGAAAGATAAGCAGCAAGAAAAATTACCGCACAACACAATAGATAGATTTTTTGATCTTTTGTTAGATTGTTCTCAATTACGTCGTCGTGTCAGTGATCACACCACGTTTGCCATTTGTAACCCGGAGCTAACCACGATTTGTCAGGAAATTGATAGACTCTTTGAGGGATTAATAGCGCTCGTCACAGGAGAGAAGACATTCTTTCCTGAAGTCAGTATGCTGCAAAACAAAATTCAGCAATTAGAAGAAAACTACAATCATGTATTACAAGTAGCATCACGAGAACCCCTTGCATTTGTATTGTTTATTTTTAGTTTAAGAGCGCTATCGAGTGAGATGGTAGATTGTTATGAGATGATGATGAGGCACGTTAAACCTTCACAAACCATCACTAGATAGGAGTATCGATTGAAACGTAATCTCACATTCTTTTCCATGCAGCGCGGGATCACTGTCGGATTTGCCGTGTTAATTGCTGTGATTGTCAGTCATTATTTTTCATTCACTAAAATGGGTTGGATTGTTCTCGTTACATTTCTTGTTAGTCAAACAACACGGGGGACGCCGCTTAAGCAGGGAATTATTATCTTTCTTGTCATCACCGCTGGCATTTTTTCTTCGGCCTTGATGATGAATATCAAGCAACCCGCAATAAATGAAATCATATTTGCTATTATTTTTATTACCTTCAGTTATATAACTTATCTAAATCGTCCTCAATCAAGCAGGGTATTTTTTGTATCCATTTTGTTTCCTCTTGTTTTGCTGATTGCGATGTTGGAGCCCACCCAGCATCATTTATTACAAGATAGATTGATTGATGTGTTGATAGGCGCAGCTATCGGCATCGTCATGGGACAGATTTTTTTTCCAGTTAACTTTGATAAAGAGTTCAGTGAAGGGGTGATTCCTCTCTTGAGAAAGCTGAAGAATTATTCGCATGCGTTAACCGAGCATTTTCTTAAAAAAGAATCTAATACTGAAGAGCTTGAGAAGCAAAAATATCAGATTGAAAAGATATTACTGGAAGGTTATCCAGAATGGGTTTATGAATTCGGATTTAATCCAGGCTTGCGATCAGGGTACCGCTTTTTTTTGGTAAATTTGGAACGAATCACAGAAATATTTTTTTCTATGGAGTATTTAGCTTTTCGTCAAGTCAATCTTATTTTGTTAGAAAATCTAGCCGAGCAGATTCAACAAGTGGTGCAAAAAAATCAAGAATTATTTTCTATTTTAATTGAGTATTTTGAAATGAAAAAATGGAAAGAAATTACTTCTGATTTTACTAGCGATCTCGCCGAATTAGAAAAATCCTTGCACGAGGTGGTTCCCGCAAATCTTGAATTATTAGATGTCTCACCCAATTATCTGATTACTACCGCATGGGTGCGGGATTTGCGCGACTTGAGAGGATTATTGTTGCAGCTAGTGAATGCGTTACCTACGCCAGTGTCATCCTCAACCCGAGGATGACACAACACCCGCGTTATCTAGGCGCGTTATAACCACCTATGATGCCATTTTTGGAAAATACAATTTGCCAAAGTTGGATTGAGCGAGAACGAAATCCACCAGCACATGACAACAAATAATATTTCCACATACGATAAAACTGTTCATCATACGTGGTTTTTAATTTGTCCCAGTGATTTAAGAAATTTTGATACCAAGCCATGAGCGTATTGTCATAATAGGCACTGAAATTATGCCAATCTTCCATGACGAATAATTTCTCTGTTGCTTTGGCAATGTGACCAACAGAGGGTAGAGCGCCATTAGGGAAAATATATTTCACAATCCAAGTATTGGCGATAGGTGCAGGTTCATTGATTCCTATGGTATGTAATAAAAATAATCCATCTTCAGTCAATGAACGATTAACAGTTTCCATAAATGTTTTGTAATTAATGTGACCGACATGCTCAAACATTCCGACAGAGACAATACGATCAAATTTTTCATTGATGTCGCGATAATCTTTTAGACGAATTTCAATCGGTAATCCCACGCAATTTTTTTTCGCATAATCGCATTGCTGTTGAGAAATTGTGGCACCCACTACGCTCACGCCGTATTTTTCAGCGGCATATTTGGCGAGTCCACCCCAGCCACATCCAATATCAAGTAAACGCAATCCAGGTTTTAATTGTAACTTTTGGCAGATTAAATCTAATTTTGCAGCTTGAGCTTCATCTAATGTGTGGGCGTCTTTCCAATAGCCGCAACTATAAATCATGCGCTTATCAAGCATGGCGCTAAAGAGATCATTACCCAGGTCATAATGTTTATGCGCCACTTCTTGAGCCCGCGTCTTTGATTGAAAGTTGATGACTTTGCTCAATAACATTTTCCATTTAAAACCAAAGGGAACATGGGCTTTGTTTTCTAATTTTGCGCGCAGAATTTTTTCAAAAAACGTATCAAGCTGCTCACAATCCCACCATTTATCCATGTACGATTCACCTAAACCCAAAGCGCCTTCATTGAATACTCGTGTATAAAAATGATTGTTATGGATTTGAATATCCCAAGGTGCTGGGCCATTGATGGTGATGCCAAGAGGTTGGAACAGTTTTTGGATTAAGAGAGCTGGGGTCATTGTATCCATATTAGAGACTACGTTTTCCATAATGATGCTACTCCGATGTATTATATACTTAGCCAGCGCAAGGGGGCTACTCAAATGAAAACAGTAGAGTACCTATATTTAGCAAAAAAAACTATACCAATAAAGTACTTCAAAAATACAGGAATATTGATGTGTGACTAGATACCATCATAAAGGAGACGACTAGAATTTTATTCACTATTTTATTCGTTATTTCATTTGCTGTTTATTACCTTTTATTTCCGAATTGGTAGCATGGTGATGGTATGTCATGATAGGTTTGTTGCTTGCAATGCGGTGGGTGATGAATCAGGAGAATCCGTGATGAGAAAGTGGTTAATAAGTCTCGTTTCAATGTTAATGATTTCTACCATTTATGCTTATAGCGGGTTTGGTGTTTGTAATTATGGAAGAGAAGTCGTGTCTTCCGTCGTTTGTTATAGCCCTGCCGTATTAAAACAAACCATCGTGCAAGGCGATTTAAAAATAACAGGATCATTGCAAGCAGAAGATATTGTCGTGCAATCAATGGTTGTCAATGGAAATGTCAGCTTACAAAATTCACAGGTAAATGGCGAAGTGAATATAACCGGTCAACTACAAGCGGATCATGTTAATTTCCAAAAAGGCGTGGCGGTGGTGGGGGATATGGTTATGCTTAATCATTCCAAGGTAAATGGGTTAATGACTATCACCTCCACACAAGATACACCTACTTTAGAAGTGTTGTGTAGTTCAGTGATTACAGGCTCTGTGTTATTTGATGGCAAGCCTGGTATTATTAAAATGACGGCCAGTGATTCTGCTGTCCAAGGTAAAATAATCAATGGGTCGACCATATTTGTGGAACAAAAATGTCAGTAACTAAGGCCTTGTAAGGCCTAAACTGACACTTCTCTTTCTTCCACTAATTTATTCCAAAGTTCGAAAAAATTAGGATGAGTCAGAGCTATGCAATCAAGATCTTCTAACGCTATGCCTGGCACCTTGAGCCCCATGACGACCAATGCCATCGCGATACGGTGATCATCATGACGATTGACGGTGATGCTCTTTGGTTTGCTAGGAAAAATTTTTATCCAATCTTCGCCACCTTCAGTCGTAATTTCCATGCGAGTAAATTTATTTTTTAACACGGCTAAAGCTGCTGTCTCATGAGGATTCATCTTGCCAATATGAGTGATGCGTGTGGGTGAGGTAGCAAAAGGAGCAAGGGCAGCCAAAGCAAAAAAGATATCAGAAAAATCACGTAGGCTGACTTCAATACCTTTTAATTCGCTAGGTCCTATGACGGTCAAATTGGTTTGATTTTCTGTGATACGACACCCCATTTTTTCCAGTAGCGATAAAAATTTAATCGCTGGTTGCTTGGAGGAGGATCGTGCGATAGGTTGAATGCGTATGTCACCACCAGTGATCGCGGCGGCAGCAAAAAAATAGGTAGCTAAAGATAAGTCAGCTTCGACCACATAATCTCTAGCTTGATACCGTTGAGGGACAGGTACCATGAACTGGCCTTGATGAACACGGTGAACGAGAACGCCAAATTCAGCCATCATGTAGCAGGTTAATTCTACGGCATCTTGATCAAGCAAATGAGGTACATTGAATACAACAGGTGTGCGCGCATAAGGAGAGATCATCAGCAAAGCTGAAACAAGATGGCTATTCACCGGCGCAGGTAAATCTATTTCTCCTCCTTCAAGGCTATCAGATCCTAATAACGTGAGAGGCAAATGTTGAATATCATTAGGAATCATATCCGCACCTTGAGTGTGTAGCAGAGTGAGATAGTCAGTTAGCACAAGCTCGCGTAAGGTCGCAGAGCCATCTAGATGATAGACACCTGGTGAGATTGAGCAAGTCGCCATAAGAAAGTAGGTAATTAATTTAGAATTTGCGCACCATAATGAGGCTTGTTTGAGGGGAAGTTTGCCACTTCCGCCGGCGATAATGCATGACGATGATTTTGTGTCTAGTTGTGCTACGATGCCAACCTGACGCAAAGCATGAATAAATGTTTTGATGTTGTCATTGATGGGGAGTCCTGATACTTCAGAGACGCCATCTGCTAAAGCTGCTGATAATAAAGCACGATAACTAATGGCTTCTGATCCCGGAAGCTTGAGAAGAGCCTGTATCGGTCCTGATGCGGTACGAATCGGATAGGACATGTAAGGATTCCTAACATTAAAATGGTACTGAATGATTATAAGGTGCTTGTGTGATTGAATCGAGAGAAAAGGCCGCCATTGTCTCTCTAATCGTCTCACAGTTGTCCGCGATACGATTATGTGTCAAAAAGATCATAACCTAACCTACTATACTTAAAAAAGATAAAGAAGAGTAAATTTATCCATGATTAAACCCAAACTAACCATGGCAAATGTTCAGCAATTACATAGAGATGGACGTCTAGAAGAAGCTGAACTTGGTTATATGGATCTTCTGAATGAAAATCCTGACGATGTGGCCGTTTTGCATTTATTAGGAGTTCTGTATGCGGAAAATGGTAATTTAGAAGCCGCGCAACACTTTCTAGAAAAAGCAATTCAGTTGCAACCCCATCATGAAGTCATCGCGTTACACTTGGCTAATATTCTCAAAGCAAAAGGCTTGTTTAGCCAAGCTGCTCAAGTCTTGAAAGAATTGATTGACGTTAATCCTCATTTCGCGGCCGCATTCAATAATTTAGGCACTATTTATTTTGCACAAGAAAAATGGATGGAAGCAGTTGATGCGTATCGAGCAGCTATTTCGCTACAAGCTAATTACGCAGATGCTTATTACAATCTTGGTTTGGCATTGAATAAATTAGAACGCAAAGAAGAAGCTATCCATGTTTATCAATCGCTGATTGAATTATCTCCTCGCCATACGGGTGCGCAATTTCAATTAGGCTGTTTGTTGATGAAGGAAAATCAATATCAAGAAGCTGTTTCACATTTTGAAATGATAGAGCAGGAACATCCTTTTCATTTTGAAACGCAATCTAATCTTGCGGCGTGTTATTTAAAGCAAGGTTGGTTAGATAAAGCGAAAATACATTATTTAAAAGCATTAAACATCATGCCAAATGATATACAAATTCTTTTCAATCTTGGCGTGATTAGTATGCAGCAAGGCTTATTGAATGAAGCTATCGACTATTATCTGCGTGTAGTGCAAATCAATCCAGAAAGCTATGAGGCGCATAATAATTTGGGTGTTGCCTATCTCTCGATCAAAAATACAGAGAGAGCGCTTTGGCATTTCCGTGCAGCATTGCGGATTGATACGCATGATGAGGCTGTGCGTCATACAATTAATATCTTGATGCGCGATAAACCCATTACCACTTCACCGCCAGAATATATTCGCGCATTGTTTGATTCCTATGCCGATCACTTTGACGCACATCTCATTCAAGAGTTGGACTATCAAGTGCCTCATTTGGTTCAGGATGTGTTGCAAGTCCATACTGATCTTTCTCAGCCGCGCTGGGATGTGCTGGATCTTGGATGTGGGACGGGTTTATGCGGTGAAGTAGTAAGGTCAGTATCGCGATCTCTTGTGGGCGTTGATCTTTCCGAAAAAATGTTAGAAGTGGCGGCTGAAAAACATATTTATGATCAATTGGTGAAATCCGATGTTCTGTTTTTTTTAGCGAATAAAAACGCAGAATTTGATTTGATCATCGCAGGCGATTTATTGGTATATTTTGGAGAGCTGCGCCAATTATTTTCGCATATCCATCAGGCTTTGCGACCCAATGGATTATTTTTATTTAATGCAGAAATAAATGAGAAAGAAGATTATGTGATGTCCGAGTCAGGACGATTTAAACATAGCAAGGGTTATCTCGATCAATTAATTACTCAAAATCAATTTCAACTTCTTTCTTATCAAGTCGTCCGCTTGCGAACACAAAATCAACAACCAGTAGAAGGTCATTTGTATTTAGTGAAGAAGGAGAGCCATACGCTGCATTGAAAAAATTTTCCATGCCTGTCTGTTAACACTGAATCTTTACAAGAAAATAATGTCTGATTATTCTAAAAGGGTATATTAATCCTTTTGATGATGAAGAATGAAATAATGTTAAAAAACGTCACGCTAGTTTTATTGTTGGTCATGGTAAGTGATATTGCTGCCGCGAAAGTGGATTCCAAGCAGCTACATGGTGTCATACCAGATTATGATGTATTAGTCGGTGGTGATTCTTATTTAATGGAAAAGAAAAAAGATCAACTGGCCGATGTAAAAAAAATTGAAGGGTATGATTTTAAATTTCCGAAACCAAAATATATCATCGATCCAGTGATTATTTATATCAAAAATGATGAGGGTGTAAGTCGCGCTATCGTAGGGAGAGGGGTGTTAGAGCTGCAAAATTTTAATACGGGGACGGGTGAATTCAAATTTAAGATGTCCATTGATCATCTCGCATTTTCTAAGTTACCTATGCCTTTGAATAGGGAGAAAACCGATATTCCAATTAAGGGAGTTTTATATTTCGATATTAATAATAATGATTACACCATGCTGGAAGGAAAATATAATCAATCCACCAAACAATTTGTTCTCTCAAAATCTAAAGATTCGATTTTCTATGTCGCCATACATTATTTCCCAGGAGTCATAGTCTTGGGCAAAATAAATGAAACGGAAGCCATTCCTGTGTCAATTGATCTTAAATAAGTGGCGCTCGCGATCAGGAAAGGAAACTAGCACTCTTCAGAGGTGTGTGATAGATTTTTCAAATGACTTGGCAAGAGGATTGTCATGAAACGATATTTACTTTTAGGGCTACCGCTACTATTTCTTCTTTATCTTTCTCTTACGGGCTGTGTCCAACGTTATCCAGGCATCAATGTAGATTTGACGCGAGAAACTTGGATGCGTGAAGTAGATGGCAATCCTATGAAGTGGACTCGAGGTGCTGACAGCTGGTTTTTAACCGGTGATCCTAACGGGACTGAACTTTCTGACAGAAATGCGCCTTTTTCCGCTGCAATTAGCACGATGTCAATCCGTGTGCCCGATTTTACCGCAATAAAAGTGAAGGGAGATTTTCAGGTTCAAATCTTTGGTACTTATGGCCCCAATAGTGTGTATGTTTATGGTCCTAATGATGGGGTGCGTCAAGTCATAATTGACGTCCAAAGTAATATGCTTTGCATTACGCAGTCTAGGAAAGTGTCTCCTAGCATGCGTAAGGTAATCATTCGCATTGGTATTCGCCAGTTAAGTAGTCTCGTCCAGGAAGGTTGTGGAACAATTGAAGGTATACGCGTACAAAGCTTTGGTCTTTCTGTGGCCTCCAGGGGAAGTGGCAATATCTATCTTTCCGGTAACATGTGTGTACGACGCGTGATGAACGTGGGGCCTGGTTCCATCAGCCTATTTGGAGCGAATACACCTAATCTTGCCATCAGAACCTCCGGGAGAGGTTCTGTCAATGTCAGTGGAAATGTGGGTATTCATTCGATTTTGCATCATGGCACCAATGATATAAATATCATTGGTGCCAATAGTAATGATCTGCGTATTTTTGCGGATGGCAGTGGCAAAATAGGTATTAAAGGCATTGTGGGTTTACGAGAAGTCCGTGCGCATGATTTAACTCGTGTGTTTGCTTGCTCCGTAAGAAGCGGTGCACTTTATGCTTCTGCCTACAATAGAGCGCATATTGGGTTGGCCGGTTCCGCAGGTAGGCTTCACATAGAAGCAGTGGATTCGTCATGTTTTTCTGGAAAATACTTATGTGCAATAGAAGCCTTCGTAAGAGCTCGCAATAATTCCCATGTTAATGTCACTGCAGCAAATAAGATCTTTGCTGCTGCGGATCAGAATTCCACCGTCTATTTCTTTGGTTCACCTAGGATTCTGTCGCAATTCTTAAGCGGAAATGGAACGGTTATCCCGCTTTTGACAGATAATGGGACGAGTTGCACCATTGTCGTCGTTCCGAGTGTTGCAAGAGTGTCTTACAAAGACGAAGTAGTTTCGTACAAAGGTGAGGCGAAAGCGTATCCGCGTACGACTTGGCATAAATTGCAACGATGGCAAAAATGGCAAAAGCCTAAAGTCAGAGCAATTCGTGATTAATTCTAGCGGTCAACCCACATGTCATTCTGTACAGCCTACTTCAGAATGACAGTGTGGATGCTTGAAGTTGAAATCTTTAACTATACGTATAAACAAGTGAATCAAATGCGCTATTCAATTGTCCGCCAAGCATGCGGAAAATATTAGAAGAAGTGGTGTATTCCTTAAATTCCGTCGTTTGAAATTCTTTTTGTGATGCATCCATGAGATTGCCCAGATTATCCACGAGCCCCAGTTGTAATGCCGTTTGCCCAGACCAGAAATCCCCACTAAATAATGTGGCAGGATCTGCTTTTAATTTTCCTTTGCGGCCGTCGGTGACAGCTTTAACAAAATTTTGATGCACTTCAGACATCACTGTTTGAATCTTTGCTATATCAGCAGGATTCTGTGGTAAGAAAGGATCTAAACGGTCTTTATTGTTGCCAGCTGTGTAAACGCGACGATCAATGCCGAGTTTTTTAAGCGAATCAACAAAGCCAAAGCCTTTCATGATGACACCAATGGAGCCCGTCAATGAGTTGGGGTTAACGTAAATTTTATCCGCAGCAACGGCAACATAATAAGCGCCTGAGGTAAGAAGATCTTCACCCACCACTACCGTTTTTTTCTTGTATTTATTTTTAAAAGCGATGATTGCATCATGAATAATGGCTGCTTGCACGGGCGTGCCGCCAGGAGAGTTGATGGCAATTATTACACCTACTGCATTTTTGTCAGAAAATGCATCATGTAGTGTAGGAACAATTTGTTCGGCAGAAAAATCTCTATCGGGTGCAATCATTCCATTTAAACGTATTAAAGCGTAGTAATTTCCTGTTGTGCTTGATACAGGCGAATGTCCCAAAGCCTTGAAGATACCAAAGATGGTGAAAGCAAATAAGGCAAACCAAAAAACAAATCGGATATTTTTCCAGCGTCGCTCAGCGCGTCTTTCTTTTAATAAATCTCGAACGAGTTGAGAAGTGGCTTCTTGATTATTCATATCTTGCATATTTTTTCATTCCCATGGTTTTAATCGTAGAAGAGTGTCGCTATAATTCGCCACCTATAAACCCTAATTACTAACTAATAATTATTACCGTTAAACACTCACGGAAGGAGATAGCGTGCGAAGAGTACAATCTACCCTGTTTACTTTGCTCGTCGCAAGTGGAGCGGCGTATGCAGAGAGGACCTTAAATCTCACCCAAGGCGTTTCTCCTATTAGTCATGATATCTATGAATTACACATGACTGTTTTTTGGATTTGTGTCGTGATTGCTATCATCGTGTTTGGGGTCATGGCTTATTCAATCATCTATCATCGCAAATCAAGAGGGGCAAAAGCTGCGGAATTCCATACCCATCCTGTATTGGAAGTTGCATGGACGATTATTCCCGCTTTGATTTTGGTTGTATTGGCGATTCCTGCTACCAAAGTATTACTTAACCTAAACAATTATGACAAAGATGATCTGACCATTAAAATTACGGGCTATCAATGGAAATGGCATTATGAGTATTTAGAGGATGGAATTAGTTTCTTCAGTAATCTCTCTACGCCGTATGATCAGCTGCATAATCAAGCGCCTAAATCAGTTTATTACTTACGAGAAGTGGATCATCCTCTCGTGGTGCCTATTCATAAGAAAATTCGTTTTTTGATCACGTCTAATGATGTCAATCATGCGTGGTGGGTGGCTGATTTAGGGATCAAACGCGACGCTATCAGTGGATTCATCAACGAAGCTTGGACCATTATTGATAAGCCGGGTATTTACCGTGGCCAGTGCGCTGAGCTTTGTGGTGTCAATCATGCATTCATGCCCATTGTTGTGGTGGCAATGAGTGAGCAAGGGTATAAAGACTGGATTGCTCAACAAAAAGGTCAAGCAACAGCAGGAGAGGCTGAAATAAATAACAAATGGACATTAAAAGAATTAACTGACCGCGGCCAGGAAGTATATAACCGCATTTGTGCAGCGTGTCATCAGCCGACTGGTGTTGGTTTACCACCTACCTTCCCAGCATTGAAAGGAAGTAAAGTGGCCACGGGACCTATCCCGGGCCATGTGGATACCGTATTTAACGGTAAATCAGGGACAGCGATGCAGGCGTTCAAGAATCAACTATCTGATGTTGAAATTGCCTCGGTTATTACCTATGAGCGAAATGCTTTCGGCAACAACACGGGTACATTAGTGCAACCTATCCAAATTAAGGCACTGCGTGACGGTAAGCCTATAGATCAAGCTTTAGCCACTGAACCAACAGGAACGACTACTCCATCTGTTGCCCCTGCGCCGACCACGCCATCAACACCCACGACGACGCCAGCGCCAGCTGCTGCACCTGCGCAACCAGCGGCGCCTGCTGCACCGGCTCCGGCAACGGCAGCACCGACACAACCAGCTCCTGCACCGGCTCCGGCAACGGCAGCACCGACACAACCAGCTCCTGCACCGGTTCCGGCAACAGCAGCACCGACACAACCAGCTCCTGCACCGGCTCCGGCAACAGCAGCACCGACACAGCCAGCTCCTGCACCGGCTCCGGCAACAGCAGCACCGACACAACCAGCTCCTGCACCGGCTCCGGCAACAGCAGCACCGACACAGCCAGCTCCTGCACCGGTTCCGGCAACAGCAGCACCGACACAACCAGCTCCTGCACCGGCTCCGGCAACAGCAGCACCGACACAGCCAGCTCCTGCACCGGCTCCGGCAACAGCAGCACCGACACAGCCAGCTCCTGCACCGGTTCCGGCAACAGCAGCACCGACACAACCAGCTCCTGCACCGGCTCCGGCAACAGCAGCACCGACACAACCAGCTCCAGCAACTGCATCAACAACGACAGCTGCACCTTCAGCTGAAGCATTGAAAGAAGCAATAGCACAAGGTGAAAAAAAATATCTGACTACTTGTGCTGTGTGTCATCAGCCGACGGGATTAGGCATGCCACCGACTTTCCCCGCATTGAAAGGCAGCCCCATTGCCACCGGTCCAGTTGCAGCTCATTTCGATCGCGTCATGAATGGGAAACAAGGAACAGCAATGGTGGCCTTTAAAGACCAACTTAATGACCAGGATCTTGCTGATATTATTACTTACGAACGAAATGCGTGGGGTAATAATACCGGTACACTTGTGACGCCAGAGCAAGTCAAAGCTGCGCGCCACTAAAGTTAAAACAAATAAATGAGGGAGCAATATACATGACCCACCAAGAACATCATCATCACACTCATAGCCATGATGATAGCCACTCACATGGCCACGTTGGACATCTGCCACCAGCGCATCATTCTTTGAAAAATGGCCTTTTGCCATGGATTAAAGGCTGGGTGTTTACCACCAATCATAAAGACATAGGCACGCTTTATTTATTACTGAGCTTAGTCATGTTCTTTGTCGGCGGATCGATGGCGCTGCTCATTCGTTTGCAATTATTCCAACCCGGTGCGCAATATTTTGATCCAAATTTTTATAATGTATTGGTGACGGTGCACGGGCTCATCATGATATTCGGTGTGATCATGCCAGCCTTTGTTGGGCTGGCAAACTGGATGGTGCCTATGATGATTGGCGCGCCGGATATGGCTTTACCGCGGTTGAATAACTGGAGTTTCTGGATTCTGCCTTTTGCATTCACGCTGTTAATTATCTCTTTGTTCTTACCAGGAGAAGGCCCCAACTTTGGTTGGACAATGTATGCACCGCTCTCTTCTCAATACGGACCTCCTAGTACCGATTATCTGATCGTGGCCATCCATATGATGGGTATTTCTTCTGTATTGGGTGCGATCAATATTATCGCTACCATTACCAACCTGCGTGCGCCCGGCATGACATGGATGAAGATGCCTTTGTTTGTCTGGACATGGTTTATCACAGCATTTTTGTTGATTGGCGCAATGCCAGTGTTAGCAGGCGTCGTTACTATGGTGTTATTTGATCGCCATTTTGGCACCAGCTTTTTTAATGCGGCTGGGGGCGGTGATCCCGTTATGTATCAGCATTTGTTTTGGTTCTTTGGTCACCCCGAAGTGTACATCATGATTCTTGCCCGCGTTTGGTATCGTTTCAGAAGTCATTCCTACTTTTGCGCGCAAAAGATTATTTGGTTATGATTTCATGGTGGGTGCCGTTGCCGCGATTGCTTTTCTTTCTTATATCGTGTGGGGACATCACATGTTTACGGCGGGAATGGCGCTAGGCACGCAAGTTTATTTTATGTATGTCACGATGTTGATCGCTGTGCCAACCGGGATCAAAGTATTTAACTGGGTCGCTACGATGTGGCGGGGATCGCTTTCCTTTGAAACGCCCATGTTATTTGCGATCGCTTTTGTTATTTTATTTTCCATTGGTGGATTTTCTGGTCTCATGCTTGCGATAGTGCCAGCAGATTATCAATACCAAGACTACTTATTTTGTCGTGGCGCATTTTCATTATGTGCTAGTGGCAGGTGCTTTACTCTCCATATTTTCTGCTGTTTATTATTGGCTGCCGAAATGGACGGGTCGTTATTACAATGAAGCCATGGGTAAATGGCATTTCTGGCTTACAATAATTGGCATCAATCTGACTTTCTTTCCTATGCATTTCTTGGGACTAGCAGGCATGCCTA